>CAVRCT010000009.1:0-8628 GCA_963719645.1 uncultured Gammaproteobacteria bacterium | reverse complement strand
TTTTTTATTATCTTTTTACTTGTTTTAACGCGTGTTTTATTTTTTCTTATCTTTTTATTTCCTCTGCGTTTACTTTGGTCTTAATGCTTTTCTTCATTGCCTTTTATTTTATGTTCTTTAACATACATCTGAGCACATATTCCGAGAATCCCACCATTTTTGTAGTAATCTAATTCATTTAATGTATCAATACGTGAAATAAGATGTATTTCAATTTGAGTTCCATCTTCCCTGTGAATAATCGTTTTTACCGCATGTGTGGTTTCATCTGATCCGTAAGATTGATAATATCAATTAATTCAGAACCAGTAATTTTTAATGTTTTTCGTGTAACACCTTTTGGAAATTCTAGAGGTAAAATTCCCATGCCAATTAAATTAGAACGATGAATTCGCTCAAAGCTTTCAGCAATTACCGCTTTAACGCCTTGCAATTTTGTCCCTTTTGCTGCCCAATCGCGCGAAGAACCAGTTCCGTATTCTTTACCCGCGATCACAACTAATGGCACACGTTTCTTTTTATAAAGCATCGCAGCATCATAGATAGGTAATATATCACCACTGGGAATATGCTTTGTAACACCACCTTCAATGCCTGGAACCATTTCATTTCTAATACGAATATTAGCAAATGTTCCTCGCATCATCACTTCATGATTTCCACGGCGTGAACCATAAGAATTAAAATCTTTTACTGCTACACCTTTAGACTATAAATATTTTCCTGCAGGACTATCTGGTTTAATCGATCCAGCAGGAGAAATATGATCTGTGGTAATAGTATCACCAAATATTGCCAAAATTCGGCGTCTTCAATATCTTGATTTTTTCAGGTGTCGTTTGCATGCCTTCAAAAAAAGGTGGATGTTGAATGTATGTAGAATCAGCATCGCCACTGCATAGGTTTGACTTCCGGAACTTTCATAGCTTTGCCATTCCGATCTCCTGTAAAAACATTCAGCATATTGTTTCGTGAAACATTGCTTCCAGTAATTGTTGCTACTTCATGCGCAATTTCAGCATTGGTTGGCCAAATATCTTTTAGATAAACAGGGTTATCCTTTCTTATCTTTGCCTAAAGGATCTTTGCTTAAATCAATCAATGTGGTGCCAGCAATAGCATAAGCGACTACTAAGGTGGCGAGGCCAACCAATTTGCTCTTACTTGCGGATGTACTCGGCCTTCAAAATTACGATTTCCTGATAATACAGCAGAAACAACCAAGATCATTTTCGACTAACTGCTTTCGCAATCGCATCAGGAAGAGGGCCTGAGTTACCGATGCAGGTTGTACAACCATAACCAACAAGTTAAAACCTAATTGATCTAAATATGTTTGTAAGCCTAGTTTCTTCTAGATAATGCGTAACTACTTTAGAACCTGGTGCTAATGAAGATTTAACCCATGGTTTGCGAGTTCAAACCTTTTTCAACGCGCTTTTTTTGCTACTAAACCTGCTGCCATGAGTACACTGGGATTAGAAGTATTGGTGCAACTGGTAATTGCCGCAATGACTACATCACCATGATGTAATGTATAATTCTGTATCTTGTTATAAAAGGATTTATTCTTTTTCTTCATCACGTTTATTTTCAGAAAATCTATTAAATTCATGAGGCAATGATCTAAATGTGACTTTATCTTGTGGTCGTTTAGGTCCGGCAAGTGAGGGTTCAACCGTAGCTAAATCCAAGTGCAAAGTATCGGTAAAAACAGGATCTTCGCTGTCTTTGTCATACCACATGCCTTGCGCTTTTGCATAAGCTTCAACTAAAGCAATGGTGTTTTCATCTCGACCAGTTAACTCCAAATAACGAATGGTTTCTTTATCAACTGGGAAAAAGCCGCAGGTAGCACCATATTCAGGAGCCATATTAGAAATAGTTGCACGATCAGCCATGGATAAATCATGTAATCCCTGGACCATAAAATTCGACAAATTTACCTACTACACCTTTTTTTCGTAGCATTTGCGTAACAGTGAGTACTAAATCAGTTGCAGTAATGCCTTCTTTCAATTTTCCTAGTTAATTTAAAACCAATTACTTCAGGAATTAACATTGATATAGGTTGGCCAAGCATGGCTGCTTCAGCTTCAATACCACCAACGCCCCAACCTAATACACCTAAGCCATTAATCATAGTGGTATGAGAATCTGTACCTACTAATGTATCGGGATAAGCATAAATTTCCATTTAATTTCCTAGTCCAAACTGTTTTTGCCAAGATATTCCAAATTAACCTGATGACATATACCTGTTCCGGAGGAACTACCTGGAAATTATGAAAGCTTTTTGTCCCCAACGTAAAAATTCATAACGTTCGTTATTGCGTTCCATTTCAATTTCTGTATTTATTTCGAATGCATTCTTTAGTGACGAATTTATCTACTTGTACAGAATGATCAATGACTAAGATCAACAGGGGATAGCGGAGTGATTTTTTCAGGATTGCCACCCATTTTTTCAATTGCAGTACGCATCGCAGCAAAATCAACAACAGCAGGTACACCAGTAAAATCCTGCATTAAAACTCGGGCAGGTCGAAAAGCAATTTCGGATTTGATGACTTTGTTTTTTAACCAATCAACTATTGATTTAATATCTTCTGGTGTTACAGTATGACCATCTTCATAACGAAGTAAGTTTTCTAAAAGAATTTTCAACGTAAATGGTAACCGCGATAACCATGAAGTCCTGCTTTTTCAGCCGCAATTAGGCTGTAATAATGGTATTCGTTACCATTCACCGAGAGAACCTGTTGTATGTTTTCATGAAATTCTTTTTTAAGAACAATATCTGATTCTACAGAACTCTTGTTTATGTTATGATTGCTGGCTGCCCAAGACGGTGGGTCGCTTGCTGGAAATGATTCTTCAGAAGATTCATTTATAATTTCCTGATTTTTTTCTTGATGTTAGCCCTTTTATCCAATCTATCCAATTTTTTATTTGCATCATTGTAATATCCTTATTAAATTAACTTTCTTAATTCTAGCCTAACACAATGCTGATACCAAAGTCTCTTAATTCAAATATAACAAGTATAATGTACCACTTCCTTAAGGTAATGCTGCTCATGGCCATTGATCCCACATTGGGGTGGCAATAGCAGGTTTTGGCCAGTCATTGAGTGCGTGAATATCATGAAAACAAGGTGTTATCTCTGCTGTAGTTAACCGAACAATAATATCTTTAGCAAGAAGTGGTGCAAGCGCTAATTTCGTTGGCCAGCCAATCATCCAATTTTCTTTTTCTTGTAAATAAAAATTGTTGGGTTTTTGCCTGTTTTTTGTAGATGCTCAGCTCGATTAATAAGAAAGCTATTGAAACTTGCGTTGGAAAGATCGATCCATGGAAATAATTGTTTTAATTCTTTTTTTGCAATATCTATTTGTTTTTCCCTGCTGAATTTTACGCCTTCCTCTGCAAGTTCGCCCTCCGAGATACCAAACTGATTTTTTGTCTTTTGCTTTATGAGAGGTAATTGTGATGCGCGGCGTATGGTTTAATCCAAGACAATGTGCATACACAGGAATAGTGATAGTATGTTTCACCATGACCATATGCAAAGGGCGTTCTTGCATCTTAACACTTTAATTAAGGAAGCATAATCGCTTCCTGCGGTAAAAATAGTTTTTTGTGCCATGATCTCAATAGGTTGCAAGGATTCATGATGAATTGTAGAGAGAGTAATTTGTCTGATGTATCAAATGCACAGTGCATATGATAATTTTAAAAATGGCATGAAAGCATGGTCTTGATAAAGCTTGTAGCAAGGCGTAAACGTCAATTACCATTTCATCCAATTCATTGACCTGGCCAATAAAATTAGGATGCTGAAAAATAACTGGGAACTCATGTTTTTTTAAAAAGCGAATTTTATTTTTAAAACTCACATTTGCAACAAGCCCTGCAAGCCTAGAGCCTAAGGATGAAGTGGACCAGAGGTATTGTTTTGGCGATAAAATACGGGACCATGACAAATCAATTTCACCGTGCCCTTGCAAACAACAATTCCAAAAATTTGGCATGTCAGCCATTGCTTTTGCGGAGGCTGTCATCTTCCCTCGCAAGGCATATTTCATGCCACCATGAATGATGCCTTGAGATTTGCCAGTTTGTCCAGAACCTAGCGTAGAAGACTCAAGTAAAATAACCGAAAATCCGAGTGTTATTAAACGATTAACAACCATAAGCCTGCGATCCCGCCGCCAACAATCACAATATCTGTTTTGATTGAATTTTTCATTGAATTATTTAGTGCTTTGAGACCCGATTTGCATGTCTATCAATAAGTTGTATCTAGAGGTATAGGGAACATTTGTAGCGATTGTATTGTACGGCTTTACCTCCAGTAAGCAAAAAATTCGCTTTAATTTATTAACTATCGCTTAGTAGCTCTACTTTGAACAAGTTCTGAGTAAAGGCGTGACAGAATACATAGCAAGCCAGTGGCAAGCCAGTGGCAAGCGCCTAAATAGTTACGTTATAATACCAATATAATATATAGTAAAAATATATAAGGCTTAGCTAACTTGAATATCTTTACTAATAAAAGTCAAATGACAAATATTGATGAAACCCTTACAAAAAACCGATTACAGAATAAAGTATTTGCAGAGCAGATTGATATTTTGTATACAAATTTACTTATAAGTGTTCCCTCTAGCCTTTTATGTGCAACTATTGTATTCATTGCCTTATACCGCATAGCACATACTAACTTACTCATATACTGGTTTATTGCCACGGTATTTATGTCCGTCCTTAGATTGGATTCATTCTGGGCTTTATATCCACGATCGAAAATGTACAAAATTACAATTTTATCTCTTTTTTTTATCGACCACTATAACTGCTGCGATTTGGGGTTTTGCTGGTTTTTTTCTCATGCCTGATAATTATCACGTAGAACAAATGATAGTCATTGTAGTGATGGCGGGTGTCACTGCGGGTAGTATTCAATCACTGCAAGCAAGCTTATTTTTATGCCTAATTTATATAAGTTTACTCATCGTTCCCTTATCAGTCTGGATCTTTTTACAATATGATATTGTTTACACCATATTAGGTATTTCCATGGTGCTTTATCTTTTATTTACCCTAGCCATATCAGTGCGAGCATATAAATTTTTAATGCGTACACTAATGATGAAATACGAAAATATATATTTGACAGAAAATGTATCTAGTTCGAATAAAAAGCTGCAACAAGTGAATCAAGATCTTATAGAAAAGAAAATAATTTACGACTGATTCATGATAATGCTCCCATCGGCATGGCTATTATTTCATTAGATGGAAAATGGTTAAATGTGAATAATAAGTTATGTGAAATTCTCGGGTATAGCAAAGAAGAACTCGAAAATCTCACTATTCAAGAGATAACCTATCAAGATGATATAGAAACAGATTTTGATAACCGCACAAAACTGCTATCTGGAAAACTGCAATCCTACCAAATAGAAAAACGCTATGTTAATAAAAGTCATCAATTAATTTGGATAGTCACTAATGTATCAATAGTACGCGGCAAAGGCGATAAGCCTCTTTACTATATTTCACAAATACAAGATATTAACGATAAGAAACAAAATGAAATAATTATGTCTGGGCTTAGTAACATGAATGGTATGCTGCAACTTTGCCATAATTCTTTAGAAGCTTATCCAATCATAAGCCATAAAGCTCAAAAAATATTTACTGGATTTAGTGGAGGATTAACCATATTTAATAAGCTTACTAACGAACAAGAAGTGGTGGCACGGTGGGGAAATAATTCACTATTAAAATCATTTTTCAAATCAGAAGATTGTTGGGCATTTCGTTCGGAAAATATATATTTCAAACGACCTTAATAGGGATCCAATTTGCCATCACTTTGATGCAGCATCTTTAGGTGGATATATTTGCTTGCCTTTAATAGTCCAAAGCCAAGTACTTGGAATGTTAAATTTTAATGTGCCAACAGGTCATACTATTACACGCTACCAACAACAGATTATTACTAACTTCAGCGAACGAGTTATTAAATTGTCCTTGGCTAATATTCATCTCAACGAAGCACTAAGCGATCAAGCGATCCATGATCCGTTAACTCGGCTGCTTAACCGCCGGTACTTATACGAATGTTTACCTCAAATGCTACAGCATTCCATACGTACAAAACATTCACTTTGCGTATGTATGCTTGATTTAGATTTTTTCAAGAGCATTAATGATTTACATGGACATGATGCGGGTGATGAAGTCCTTAAGTTTCTTGGAACATTATTAAAAAATAATTTAAGAGAAAGTGATGTTGCATGCCGATTTGGAGGCGGGGAAGAATTTATCGTCATTTTAATTGGTACTGATTTGAAACATGCAAATTCACAAATGGAGCATATTCGCATGGAAATTAAAAATGCCAAGATTTACGTTCAAAATCATCTCTTACCAACGATCACAATATCCATTGGGATAGCCGAGGTACCGCAACATGGTGAAACTGTTAACGAAATACTGCGTGCTGCAGATGCAGCGCTCTACCTTGCCAAGGAAAATGGAAGAGACAGAATTGTAAACGCTCAATTAGGTTCCGATAAAACTGGCCATAATTTATCAGAATAGATCTCTCTTGCTATAAATCGATTTGCACCAGTAAATTCGCATAATTATTTGCCGCTCAATCCATTTTTATATTATTTTATATCAGTAAAAAAGCGACCGGTTATGTTAGATATAGAGTAACTCCCCAGGTACCGTCTTCGCGAGGCCGCGAAGCGCTTGGCCGTGGCGATCCAAAACCCTGCTGATGGCATCTTAAATCAGTTGAAAAAAATATGAAATATGTTCAAATAGCGCATGGATGACAAAGACCTTATAATTCAAAAACTAATGGAAGAAATTGCAGCGCTCAGAAAGCTTGTTGAACAACAATCGCTTAGGATTTCTGAGTTAGAAAAACGTCTAAACAAGAATAGCAGCAATAGCTCAAAACCGCCCTCTAGTGATGGTCTTTCAAAGCCACCACGCACCAATTCGCTACGGCAAAAAGGTAAAAATAAAAGCGGAGGCCAGCCAGGCCATAAAGGTGAAACGCTTAAGCAAGCTCAGTCGCCTGATAACATTGAGCGACATAGAGTGCTTCAATGCCCATCCTGTTTGACTTCTTTAGAATGCATTGATTCATTGGGAGTATTAAAACGCCAGGTTTTTGATATTCCGTCGCCAAAATTAATGGTTACTGAACACCAGGCCGAAATTAAAGTATGTTCTTGTTGTAACAAAAGGGTTGTGGCAACATTTCCATATGGTGTAAACGCGCCTGTTCAATATGGCGAAGTTATTCAAAGTTGGGCCGTCTATTTTCAGCATCAGCAGTTTATTCCTGAAGATCGCTTGCAAGAAACATTTGGGGATTTATTTAACGTTAATTTGGCCACGGCGACATTGAGTGGATTTAGCGAATCAGTATATAACGAATTGGAAAATTTTGATTCTGATCTACTATCAAAAATTAAAATTGCGCCCGTAAAACATTTAGATGAAACAGGGTTTAGAATTACAGGTAAAACACAATGGTTGCATGTCGCATCAACAACGGCGTTAACGTATTACCATGTCTCACCTAAACGGAAGTCGCTTCTAACCGAGCTTATGGGCACGGTAGTGCACGATCATTGGAAGCCATACTATCAATTACCTAACGTGTTACATGGTTTGTGCAATCAACACCATTTACGAGAATTAAAAGCGTTAATTGATTACGACAAAGAATCTTGGTCTAAGAAAATGCGACGCTTTTTACGATTTGGATTGCATTGTCGGTATGCATATGGGAATAAATTAATTCCAGATGAAACATTAAAACGATTAACTCATTTGTATCATAAGATTATAGAAGAAGGTGTTGCATTTCACGAAAGTCTTCCTGTGTTTTCAGAAAAAAAGGGGCGAGGCCGGAAGGCACGCCGTATGGGTCACAATTTAGTTTTAAGATTAAAAAATTATTGCGACGATGTGTTACGATTTTTATTTGACCCTATGGTTCCATTTACAAATAATCAAGCCGAAAGAGATATACGTATGATGAAATGTAAGCAGAAAATCTCAGGTGGGTTTCGTTCAGAAAAAGGCGCCAAGATTTTTGCACGCATACGTGGATTTATTTCAACAGCACGGAAACAGGGATGGAATATTTTTGATTCGATTCAACAAGTCGTTCGCGGTTGTGTTTTAATACCCGCGTGAAATTACGATATAAAATAATTTAAAATAAGAGTTTTTATGGGTAAAGAACCCGCTGTCTACATTATGGCAAATAAAAAAAATGGCACTATTTATGTGGGCGTGACAAGTGATCTTATCGCACGTGTTTATCAGCATAAAAACGCAGAAACCCCTGGATTTACGACCCGTTATGCCTGTAAAAATCTTGTATATTATGAACAGCATGAAGATATGGTTGAAACCATAGCAAGAGAAAAGCAATTAAAAGCTGGGTCGAGGAAAAAGAAGATAGCCCTTATCGAATTAATGAATCCGGATTGGCAAGATCTGTACGATGCGCTATTGTAACGTCAAGAGCTGGATCGCCACGGCCAAGCGCTTCGCGGCCTCGCGAAGACGGTACCTGGGGAG
>CAVRCT010000008.1:0-110000 GCA_963719645.1 uncultured Gammaproteobacteria bacterium | reverse complement strand
GCGAACCTGGAGAACTGAAACATCTCAGTACCCAGAGGAAAAGAAATCAACCGAGATTTCCCAAGTAGCGGCGAGCGAAAGGGAAAGAGCCCAGTCATCGTAAGTTTATGTGATTTAAGAGAATGGTTTGGAAAAGCCAGCCGATAGAGGGTGATAGCCCCGTATCTGAAAAGTCATATAGATGGTGGTGACGAAGAGTAGGTCGGGACACGAGAAATCCTGATTGAAGATGGGGGGACCATCCTCCAAGGCTAAATACTCTCTACTGACCGATAGTGAACCAGTACCGTGAGGGAAAGGCGAAAAGAACCCCGGAGAGGGGAGTGAAATAGAACCTGAAACCGTGTGCGTACAAGCAGTAGGAGCGGACTTGTTCTGTGACTGCGTACCTTTTGTATAATGGGTCAGCGAGTTACTTGCATTGGCGAGCTTAACCGAATAGGGGAGGCGAAGGGAAACCGAGTCTGAATAGGGCGATAAGTCGATGTGAGTAGACCCGAAACCGGGCGATCTATCCATGACCAGGGTGAAGGTTAGGTAACACTGACTGGAGGCCCGAACCCACTCCCGTTGAAAAAGTAGGGGATGAGTTGTGGATAGGAGTGAAAGGCTAATCAAGCTCGGAGATAGCTGGTTCTCCTCGAAAGCTATTGAGGTAGCGCCTCGTGGGAATTACTCTTGGGGGTAGAGCACTGTGCCGGCTAGGGGGTCTTGATAGGCCTACCAAACCGATGCAAACTCCGAATACCAAGAAGTATTACCACGGGAGACACACGGCGGGTGATAAGGTCCGTCGTGAAGAGGGATACAGCCCAGACCGTCAGCTAAGGTCCCAAAGTGATAGTTAAGTGGAAAACGATGTGAGAAGTCCGAGACAGCCAGGAGGTTGGCTTAGAAGCAGCCATCCTTTAAAGAAAGCGTAATAGCTCACTGGTCGAGTCGGCTTGCGCGGAAGATGTAACGGGGCTAAAACTATCCACCGAAGCTACGGATTCATACTAATTAGGTAGTGAGTGGTAGAGGAGCGTTCTGTAAGTCTGTGAAGGTGACTTGAGAAGGCTGCTGGAGATATCAGAAGTGCGAATGCTGACATGAGTAACGATAATGCGGGTGAAAAACCCGCACGCCGAAAGTCCAAGGTTTCCTGCGCCACGGTAATCGGCGCAGGGTGAGTCGGCCCCTAAGGCGAGGCTGAAAAGCGTAGTCGATGGGAAACAGGTTAATATTCCTGTACTTGGTTGCATTGCGATGTGATGACGGAGAAGGCTAAACTAGCCGGGTGTTGGAAGTCCCGGTTTAAGCGTGTAGGAAGAGGGCTTAGGCAAATCCGGGCTCATTAATTCTGAGACGTGATGACGAGTTGTCTTTTAGATGATGAAGTAGTTGATGCCATGCTTCCAGGAAAAGTCTCTAAGCTTCAGATGCAATTGAACCGTACCGAAAACCGACACAGGTGGACGAGTAGAGAATACTAAGGCGCTTGAGAGAACTTGGGTGAAGGAACTAGGCAAAATAGCACCGTAACTTCGGGAGAAGGTGTGCCTCTGGTAGGTGAAGGTCCTGCGACTGGAGCTGAAAGAGGTTGCAATAGTCAGGGGGTTGCGACTGTTTAATAAAAACACAGCACTCTGCGAACTCGGAAGAGGAAGTATAGGGTGTGACGCCTGCCCGGTGCTGGAAGGTTAATTGATGGGGTCAGCCGCAAGGCGAAGCTCTTGATCGAAGCCCCAGTAAACGGCGGCCGTAACTATAACGGTCCTAAGGTAGCGAAATTCCTTGTCGGGTAAGTTCCGACCTGCACGAATGGCGTAACGACAGCCCCGCTGTCTCCACCCAAGACTCAGTGAAGTTGAAATCGCTGTGAAGATGCAGTGTACCCGCGGCAAGACGGAAAGACCCCGTGCACCTTTACTATAGCTTTGCACTGGACTTTGAGTGTTTCTGTGTAGGATAGGTGGGAGGCTATGAAGCCTAGGCGCTAGCTTAGGTGGAGCCAACCTTGAAATACCACCCTGAAATACTTGGAGTTCTAACCTAGTCCCGTCATCCGGGATGGGGACAGTGCATGGTGGGTAGTTTGACTGGGGCGGTCTCCTCCTAAAGAGTAACGGAGGAGCACGAAGGTACACTCAGCGCGGTCGGAAATCGCGCGATGCGTATAAGAGCGAAAAGTGTGCTTGACTGAGAGACTGACGGGTCGATCAGGTGCGAAAGCAGGTTCTAGTGATCCGGTGGTTCTGAATGGAAGGGCCATCGCTCAACGGATAAAAGGTACGCCGGGGATAACAGGCTGATACCGCCCAAGAGTTCATATCGACGGCGGTGTTTGGCACCTCGATGTCGGCTCATCACATCCTGGGGCTGAAGCTGGTCCCAAGGGTATGGCTGTTCGCCATTTAAAGTGGTACGCGAGCTGGGTTTAGAACGTCGTGAGACAGTTCGGTCCCTATCTGCCGTGGGCGTTAGAGATTTGAGAGGAGTTGCTCCTAGTACGAGAGGACCGGAGTGAACGTACCTCTGGTGTACCGGTTGTCATGCCAATGGCACTGCCGGGTAGCTAAGTACGGAAAGGATAACCGCTGAAAGCATCTAAGCGGGAAGCCTGCCTCGAGATGAGATCTCTCGGACCGTAAGGTCCCTAAAGGTTTGTTGAAGTCTACAACGTTGATAGGCTGGGTGTGGAAGTGCAGTAATGCATGAAGCTGACCAGTACTAATTGACCGTGAGGCTTGATCATATAACACCCAAGTCGTTTTTTGAGAGTAACAACTTAGAAAGACGTCATACAGAAGAAAGCTTTCTATATTCAATGTCATCCAGAGGCGTGCTTTTGCGCCAAAGGATCTCCTCCGGTAAAACGTGGGAGTGCTTAGAAAGGTAGCCCGGGCTCCGCTCGGGGAACTAACCTCTACAAGCAAGCAACTTCGTCAGTTAGGAAATTGCCATAAAAAAAGCACAGATTAGTTAAGCAACAGAGTCATTAAAGTAACTAAGTAACTAAGTAACTAAGTAATTAAGTAACAAAGAAGCAAAAGAATTAAGTAACACAGACAAAGACAAAATCGCTGTACGATGCAAGATGGCAAAAGTGAACGTAAAAAAGCCGCATCGCACAACAACCAGTTAGCTTGTCTGGCGACAATAGCGAGCGTGAACCACCTGATCCCATCCCGAACTCAGAAGTGAAACCGCTCCGCGCCAATGATAGTGTGAGTCTCTCATGCGAAAGTAGGTCATCGCCAGGCTCTTTTTCTAAGCCCTCGCTCAGTCGAGGGCTTTTTTTTTGAGAAAATTTTTATAAAAAAAAATCTTTCCCTCCTACCCCTGGCCCCTTCCTCCCATTTAAAAAGCAAATGGGAGGAAGGGGAATTTGTTGCTCAAGTGCTGATGGTATAGCGAACATTGATGATATCGCGAACATTGATGAAATATATAGACGATATGCGTGCGCTGATGATTATATGATGAGCTTTGATGAAGTCGTGAGCACTGATGATATAGTGAGTGCTTTGATGACATCATGAGTACTGATGATTATAGCGAGCGCTGAGATATATAACAAAGCCAGTTAGTAAATTCCCCTTCCTCCTACGCGTTAAGTAGGAGGAAGGGGCCAGGGGTAGGAGGTCGGTTTAAAAATATCAAACACCCAAAAAGGCCCACCATGAAAAAAGCTACCTTAAACCACGTGCGCAAATTAAGAAAAAACACAACTGAAACGGAGAAATATCTATGGCACCATTTGAGAGCAAGGCGACTCAATCATTATAAGTTTAGAAGGCAATATCTCATTTACCCTTACGTTGTCGATTTTATTTGTTTAAGTCATAAGCTTATTGTTGAATGTGATGGTAGCCAGCATCAGGCGCAAGAAGAGTATGATCAAAAGCGGACTAATTTTTTAACTACACAAGGATATAGAGTCATGCGATTTTGGAATAATGAGATTTTTAGAGAGACGTCTTTAGTGCTGAATATAATTGTTACTGCCTTAGAAGAAAAAGAGATTTGATTTTTCTATTTACCCTTGTTCTTCATCGCCCGTTATTTAAAGCGAGGACTCGGTCTCATTGCAAACGCAGAATGAACTTCTCTGCTATCTTCAGCTGATGCATCTTCATAATGAATGTGAACAAATGCAGGAGGTGCTTCTGGACCCGCTGGAAAAGTTGGCATCTGTGCGACGATTCTGTTGGTGTCTTTGGGAATGAAATTACCACGAAGCATTCGGTTTAGCTGCGTTGTGGTATCTGGTTCTTTCTTGTCACTGACTGGCTTCGTTGGAATCGATTCCGGATGCATTTGCAAAGCGGTACGATATTGCTCGACCTGTCTTTTTTCTCGATATCCTACAAGAAGACTAGTTGCTAGAATGACTGCAAAAGGAATAGCAGCCAAACCAAAGCCAGTGCAGGCTAAAGCAATTATTGCAATGGCTGACAGAGCACCCGCTACTATCAATTGTTTGGGATGAGCAATCGGCGGCGGTGATTTTGCCAGCGCAATCCCATGAAAGTAATGAGAGATAAATTCTCTTCTCATCTCTAATGATTTAGCATAAAAAGAGTGAGCTCGCACATTAATTTCTTCTTCAGAAAAAATACGCTGCGATGCATGATCATCGCGTTTATTTTCTTCTTTGTTAGCCTCATTCTCTGCAGATAATTTTTCATTAAAAAAAGCGACATCAGGATAATGAACACAGTTCCGATATTTTCGAGCGCGAAAATCAGGCAACACATCCCTTTGCATTGCATCAAAGAAGTATTCATTATCCACTTCAACTTCTTGTGCCTGGAAGACAGCATCACAATATTCTTTATCGGGGAAAAGTTGGTTAAATGTTTCAGGATCGATGGGGACTAAGTGATAACGAATGTTTATCTTACCTGGAAATCGAACCAAAGGCAGGGTGTTTTCCGAAGTTAAATTAGTACAACTTATTAGAGAGTTTTCAATTTGAACCATCAAAACGGCGTTCTGGTTTAACTCATCAATCTGCAAGTCGGCAAACACGTTGTCAGTGTTAGCTTTGAAAACAGTTTCATTATCGGGCAATGAAATAATACCAAGAGGAATAAACTGAACAGGAAATAATAATAAAGATTGCTCATAAGCACGATTGCATTTTTGTAAGGTGAGACTAGGGTGCTCATTCACTTCATCTGAATGGGATGGACATAAAAATTCAACAAATTCGACGGTGTTTTTTTCTTCACTCTCTATCGTTTCTTGTTTAATATTGATTTGATAATTTTTATCCGGAGTACGTCCAAAATCGTAAGCCAGCCCCTTTCCAGAGTCTTTGGGCGATATATATCCTTGGTTACCAAATAGGTTATTAACATTACGGTTTTGGGACTTTAATTCTGGAATAGCGATTTTAAACGTCGGTTTTTTAGTAGGAACCACAACGGATTTTCCAGATTGCTCTGTCTGCAAAAGCTTGGGTGTTAATTGTCTGTTATTTTGCATTTTGCTGTATCTCAATGGTTACGTTACTTTAAGCTTATATTATGAACATTAAGGAATGATTAATAATTAAAAAAAAGGGTTAACAAAACCTGCTAACCCGTGCCGTACAATCGTTGAGCGTCATTTTCAAAACAGCGAGGATGACAACTCTTTCTTAACAGTTAACTCACATGACAATTTAATTTATCTATTTGTGCAGCTCCTTTGCCATGTTGCACAATCTTACCCGATACCGTTAGCGTTTGATTTTCTGCGACATCAATCGCACACGAGGTTGGCAGCGCTTGAGGATACAGTCGAGAATTGCGCGCATTCACCATAAAAATACGATTCACTTTACCCGAATCAATGGGAAACAGTTTACCGTGCGCAGCCGCATACATACTCATACACCCGCCCCGATTCACGCAGAGGAAATAAGTATTTTGTTTTGCTGTTCCTGCCACTTTAATATGTAAGTTCGTGCTATACACGGGCTGGATAGAGCAGAGACACATTATCAAGCTAAGCAACTTTTTCATCTACGACCTCGTTTCGGAAAAAAATATTTTGATAGTGTTATTGTAATTTACCTACCTTAATGGATGCTTAATGGTTACTTAACGGAAGCTTAAATGGGGGAATGATTGAAGGAAAATTGTTGTTATGTGGATAATTCAACAGACAAATGGGCTGAGAATTTTTAATAATCTTTTAGTAGGAGTTATGAATTTTTAACGGGATATGATGTCGGGATGATTTTAGCTTGTATCCAGGACGAAAGGCTCATCTCGAAAACTTAAGAGGGAGTTGTCATCGTGAGTGCTTAAGAAAGAGCTGTGCATTGTGAGCGCTTAAGAAAGAGCTGTGCATCGTGAGTGCTTAAGAAAGAGCTGTGTGTCGTGAGTGCTTAAGAAAGAGCTGTGTGTCGTGAGTGCTGAAGAAAGAGCTATCATCGTGAGTGCTTAAGAAAGAGCTATCATCGTGAGTGCTTAAGAAAGAGCTGTGCATCGTGAGCGCTTAAGAAAGGGCTGTCATCCTGAGCGCCTTTTGCTCCGAAGGATCTCCCGCAAATCTCTGAGGCCTAGCTAAAAATATTCTTAAGCTTCTCTCTACTTTATAGGGAGATCCTTCGGAGCAAAAAGCGCTCAGGATGACAGCCCTTTCTTAAGCACTCACGATGCACAGCTCTTTCTTAAGCACTCACGATGATAGCTCTTTCTTAAGCGCTCACGATGCACAGCTCTTTCTTAAACGCTCACGATGCACACCCTTTCTTAAGCACTCAGGACGACAGCTCTTTCTTAAGCGCCCACGATGCACAGCTTTTTTTAAGCGCTTACGATGACAGCTCTTTCTTAAACGCCATTGACATAACACCAAACATGATTGGGTATATCACATACCCAATCATGATTTGCGTTAAATTTTAAAGACTAACTTTTTTGTGACCGCTTGCGTTCGTGCTCTTTGAGGAATTTTTTACGGACACGAATGGATTCAGGTGTCACTTCAACCAATTCATCATCATTAATAAACTCTAACGCTTGCTCAAGCGTCATTTTAATCGCCGGCGTTAAAATAATATTTTCGTCGGAGCCAGATGCGCGCATATTGGTTAACTGCTTTGCTTTGCAAACATTCACAACCAAATCATTATCACGCGTATGAATACCCACAATCATCCCTTCATAAACTTGTGTTTGCGGCGAGATAATCATGCGACCACGATCTTGTAAATTCCATAATGCAAACCCCAAGGCAACATCTTGTTGATTTGCAATCAACACACCGTTTTTACGCTGCGCAAATTCACCTTTTACAGCAGGTCCATAATGACTAAATATGTGATGCAGCAAACCCGTGCCAGACGTCAACGTTAAAAATTCATTTTGGAAGCCAATCAAAGCACGTGAAGGAATAATATAATCCAGTCGAACTCGGCCTTTTTCATCTTGGATCATATTTTTCAAGTCACCACGACGGCTGCCCAAGATTTCCATAATCGCGCCTTGATTCGCACTCTCAATATCAACGGCTAATGTTTCATACGGTTCCTGTGGTTCACCATCCACCATTTTGATAATGACTTCAGGACGCGAAACAGCTAATTCAAAACCTTCACGGCGCATGTTTTCAATTAAAATCGACAGATGTAATTCACCGCGACCAGACACTTTAAATTTATCCGGGTCTGCTGTATCTTCAACGCGCAACGCAACGTTGTGCAATAATTCTTGATATAAACGATCACGAATTTTACGGCTAGTGACAAACTTTCCTTCCAGACCCGCGAAAGGTGATGTATTCACTTGGAAGGTCATGCTAACGGTCGGTTCATCGACGGTTAAAGGAGGCAATGCTTCAACACAGCTAGGATCACAGACAGTGTCAGAAATTTTCAATTCAGCAATACCCGTAATCGCTACAATATCACCCGCATTCGCCACAGGCACTTCGCTGCGTTCTAATCCCAAGTATTCCAATACTTGTAATATACGACCTTGGCGTGTTTTGCCTTCACGGTCAATAATAGTCACTGACATATTGGATTTTACTTGGCCGCGTGTGATTCTGCCAATGCCGATCATGCCCACATAGCTTGAGTAGTCCAATGTGGATATTTGCATTTGGAAAGGACCATTGGGATCCACAGCCGGTGGTGGTACGCATTTGACGATGGTTTCAAGCAATGGATCCATGTTGTCACTGGATTGGCTTAAATCCATCGTGGCATAACCGAGTAACGCAGAGGTATAAACAATTGGGAAATCCAATTGCTCATCCGTTGCGCCTAAGTTATCAAACAAGTCGAATACTTGGTCGACGACCCAATCAGGTCTCGCACCAGGACGATCCACTTTATTAATGATAACAATCGGGTTTAATCCTTGAGCAAATGCTTTTTGTGTCACGAAACGGGTTTGTGGCATTGGGCCATCGACCGCATCGACTAGCAGCAACACAGAATCCACCATCGAGAGAACACGTTCAACTTCGCCACCAAAGTCAGCATGACCCGGGGTATCCACGATGTTAATCCGATAATCGCCCCACTTGATCGCTGTATTTTTTGCCAAAATAGTGATACCGCGTTCGCGTTCTAAATCATTGCTATCCATCACGCGCACTGTATTCGTTACTTTTTTTGACAAACTGGCCGTTTGTTGCAATAACTTATCGACTAAAGTCGTTTTGCCATGGTCAACATGGGCAATAATGGCTATATTTCTTAATTGTTCTGACACGGGATACACCTGCATTGATAAAAAGTGCTATATATTAGCTGATTTAACGGTTTTGGCCAACCGGTTATTGCTTTTATGAGATGCTTGGCTAGAATTTTAGACTATCGAGTTAGATGAGACCATCAGGAACAGGATGAAAAATGAAATTATTTAAAATAGCGACGTGGAATGTAAATTCTTTACGAGTGCGGTTACCGGCTGTATTAGAGTGGTTAGCGGCGGAAAAACCGGATGTACTGGCGCTGCAAGAAACAAAAGTTGTCGATGATGATTTTCCCTTAGCAGCATTTCAACAAGCAGGCTATCAAGCTTCATTCAGTGGTCAGAAGACCTATAACGGTGTCGCAATTATCAGCTTGCAACCGATGACAGCTATGACGAGAGACTTACCTGATTTTGTTGATCCACAGCGCCGCGTATTGGCAGTGACCATTGATACGGTGCGAGTTATTAATTTATATATCCCCAATGGTGAGAGTGTCGGCTCTGAAAAATATCACTACAAATTAACGTGGCTGACTGCGCTCAAACAATTTTTGCAAGCAGAGCTGATGCAACATCCGCGCACGATTGTGTTAGGGGATTTCAATATTGCGCCGGAAAATCAAGATGTACATGATCCAGAATTATGGTCTGGCAACGTGCTCTTTAGTGACGCAGAGCGCGCTGAATTTCAAGCGATTTTGCAAATAGGTTTCCGCGATTGTTTTCGATTGCATGAACAACCGGAGAAAAGTTTTAGTTGGTGGGATTATCGCATGAATGCGTTTAAGCGTAATTTAGGCTTGCGTATCGATCATGTCCTTGCCAGTCTATCGCTCGCCGACGTTTGTAAACAATGCTATATCGATAAAATTCCTCGTGCCAAAGAACGTCCATCGGATCATGCGCCTGTGATAGCTGAATTTGGAATGAAATAAATAGCTCATAAAACGTTGATGATTGAAAGTATTATTTTGCCCCCCCATCCGGCCTGTCGGCCACCTTGTGGGTCATAGGCGTCAAGCTAAGGAAATTCTGCTTAGTTGTAGGGTGGATTAGACGCGCCTTTTGCGTCGTAATCCACCAAACTGCAGCAATTTGATAAGGTGGATTACGGCAAAAGGCGCCTAATCCACCCTACAACTAAGCAGAATTTTCTTAGCTTGACGCGTATGACGTAGAAGGCGGGCTAACAATTTAAAAAATAGGCTGTCAAGATCGCGCTTAACGCATTGATAAAAAACAAAACATTCTATCGCTGAGCGGTCTGATTGAGGCATGCCAAATCCTAGCTTGCCTAATCAACTATACTTAAGTTATGATTGCCAACTTAATTTTGCTCAAGATTGATGAGAGGTGTTTATTATGAAACAAGGTATTCATCCAGAATATAACGATATTAAAGTAACTTGTAGCTGCGGGAGTGCGTTCGTCACACGCTCCACCTTAGGCAGAGACTTACTGTTAGAAGTGTGCTCCAAATGCCATCCTTTTTATACCGGTAAACAAAAGATTGTGGATACCGCAGGTCGAGTTGACCGTTTCCAACAAAAATATGGTCGTCGCGGCAAGGCTCCATTAGCTGCAGATCAACCAGAAGATCAGCAAAGCAAGTAGGATTTACTCTATTCAATTGACTCGTTCTGTTTTTTTGATAACAGAACAGGTTAATTGAATATTCTTTTGTCGATAATTTATAATTATCGGAACAAAATTTCTTGATAAACGGATTTATGCCATGATTCTTTCGCATACGGAAATGCAAAGAATAATAATTTTTTATTAAAAATATATGAAAAGGCTCAATCCAACATGACGACTGATTTCCGTAAGGCGGCGCTTGATTATCATCGGCATCCCATACCAGGCAAAATTGGTATCACTTCGACTAAGTCGACTCAGACCCAACAAGATTTTTCATTAAGTTATACGCCCGGTGTGGCAGAACCCGTCAAAGAAATTGCAGAAGACCCTCAAGCAGCCTATCACTACACGAACAAAGGCAATTTAGTCGGTATTATCACCAATGGCACGGCTGTGTTGGGATTAGGTCATGTGGGATCACTGGCTAGCAAGCCTGTGATGGAAGGAAAAGCCGTCTTATTTAAATGTTTTGCTGATATCGATGCATTCGATATCGAAATCAATTGTGACGACCCTCACGCCTTTATTGATACGGTTGAACGAATTGCCCCAACCTTTGGTGCGATTAACTTAGAAGATATTAAAGCCCCTGAATGTTTCTTGATTGAAAAAGTATTAAATGAAAGATTATCTATTCCTGTTTTCCATGATGATCAACATGGCACTGCCATCGTGATTGCAGCAGGATTATTGAATGCTCTAGAAGTACAAAACAAACAATTAAACCAGGTGACCATTGTTTGCGCAGGTGCGGGTGCTGCCGGTATTGCAGCGATGCAATTGCTGATTAAACTGGGCGCGCAGCGGGAACGCATTTTAATGGTGGATCGAGTGGGTGTGATTCACAGTGAACGTAAAGATTTGAATGAATTTAAGCAACAATTTGCAGTTAAAACCAATAAACACACATTAGCGGAGGCATTAACCGGCGCGGATGTATTTATTGGTGTGTCGGGACCTGACTTAATGACGCCTGACATGCTAAAAGAAATGGCAAAAAGACCGATTGTGTTTGCATTATCTAATCCTATTCCTGAAATCATGCCGGAAATAGCGCATCAAGTGAGAGATGATTTGATTATGGCGACGGGCCGCAGCGACTATCCGAATCAAGTGAATAATGCCCTCTGTTTTCCGTATATTTTTCGCGGCGCGCTGGATGTCTATGCGACAAAAATAAACCAAGCGATGCAAATTGCTGCAGTCCATGCCATTAAAGATTTAGTTCGTGAACCAATTCCCGCAAGTGTCTTGACAGCGTACGCATATCAAGGCACCTTGGAATTCGGCCCTGACTATGTATTACCGAAATTAATGGACCCAAGATTAAAACAAAAAGTATCAACAGCCGTGGCAGAAGCCGCAATTGCTTCAGGCGTGACATTGGGTAAGACTGAAAAAATTAATCATACATAAGCTGGAGAACGGTATGGCGTCAAATTTTATCCCTCTGCAACAAACCATGAGTTCAACCATGCCGAAAAAAGCAATTATTTTTGCATGGGTCATGTGTGGGTTTGGTGCAATTTTTTATTGCTATGAATATTTTTTACGCGTGGCTCCTAGCATCATGACGCCGGAATTGATGCGTGCCTACGATTTGACGGGGACACAAATCGGCGGCTTAGTTGCTTTTTATTATCATGCTTATGTGCCGATGCAAATTCTTGTTGGGTTATTAATGGATCGCTTTGGGCCGAGACGATTATTAATATTTGCTTGCTTGTTATCTGCTTTCGGTACGTATTTATTTGCCGGCGGACACAGCTTAGGTATGGCTGAATTAGGCCGTTTTTTAGTGGGTTTAGGTGCTTCTTTTGCTTTTGTGGGCGCAGCAAAACTAGCAACCATTTGGCTGCCACCGAATCGTTTTGCATTAATCTCTGGCATTATTGTTTGTTTAGGTATGATAGGCGCGATGGTCGGAGATATTTTGCTGCGCATGTTAGTTGATCAGATGGGTTGGCGGGTGACGTTGTTTGGTTCTGCCGCGGCGGGTTTAGGGTTAGCTTTTTTGATGTGGTTAATTGTGCGGGATAAAAACCCGTATTATACCAATCATTATATGCATGCATCTGCGACGGTTAAGAGCGTTGTGAAAGGCTTATTTTTAGCGGTTTGCAATTTACAAATTTGGTTGACCGGCATTGTCGGTATGTTGCTTTATCTCTCTTTATCCGCGTTTGCAGAATTCTGGGGCATTGCATACTTACAGCAAGCACATGAACTGTCAAGAATGCATGCAGCGAATGCAAATTCGATGATCTTTTTGGGTTGGGCGATTGGTAGTCCATTCTGGGGTTGGTTTTCAGACTATATTCGTTTACGTTGTCGGCCAATGCTCATTTCTTCTTTTCTGGGTTTAATTGCAATTTGTGTGGTTCTTTATGGCCCCACTGCGATTCCTTTGCCATTGTTATATGCTTTATTATTTATATTTGGTTTCTTTTCCAGCGTGCAAGTTCTCGTGTTTGCACTCTCACGTGAAGCAACACCGATTAAAATTGCAGGGACAACCATCGGCTTGCTTAATATGTTGGTGATGCTGGGCGGCAATATCCTTCTACCATTAATTGGTAAATTACTGGATATGCAGTGGACGGGCATGATGCATGAAGGTGTACGCGTGTATTCAGTGACTGCATATACTTATGCATTAAGTGTTTTACCGATCAGTTTTGCGATTTCCATGATCATCACTTCTATGATCCGAGAAACACATTGTGAAATTCATATTGATGATATTCAGCATTAAGATCGTCATTGAAGCGGGAGGAAACAGCAGGTCTTTTTTGTTTTCCTCTCCTCTCCCCCATCTCTAAGGTATGCGCGCAAATTTAATTTAACAAGTTGTACTCATGCCTTATTTATTGACAAGGGTTAGATGTCGAGGGATTATCTTTGTCATTACGCCATGATTTGTGCTATAATTGCCCACCAAGAAACCCAAGCGGGATAATGTATCATGGCGTCATTACGTAGAAAAAAGCTATCAGAGCACGTTACTCCAGCCCATGAAGCTGTAAAAGGCTTGCAACGTGCTTTAACGGTGCTTCAGCAAATCAAGGAAAAATTAAACCGCAAAAATGCTCGTTTTGAAAAAGAAAAATTATTAGGAATAGCTGAATTTATTAACGATATTATTAACTGGAATGCGGGTTGTTTAACGGGGTATAAAAAAGTTGAAATAATTACACCCGAAACGGCAGAATTACAGCAAACCATGATAGCTCGGTGTGATAAACTTCAGGGGCATCTGAGTTGGGAATTTTTAGTGAAAAGTGCCGCTCTTTTAACAGTAAAGAGCACAAAAACAATTAGAACAATACTGGCAGAATACGGTGTGACCATTGATCAAATGCTTGGAGACCATTCTCCTCGTGCTATATCCTCTGACGTTTTTATTCAAAAAAAAATGGCAGAAGATAAGTTGATAGAAACGCAATTAGATGTTGCGCACAAACTTGAATTGCCCAGATCAAAAAACCTATCTATTCTGCAATCAATCAAAATGCAAATTTGCTCCGCATTATATATCAAGCAAATTCTAGCTACTGCTTGTCATCAATTAGCAATCACTTTTCTCAATGCTAAAAATCATGAAAAAGCAAAACAAAATATAGAAAGCTACGGGCCTTTTATCCATTTATATGGATTGCTTAGCTTTATTCCTTTAGAAAAGCTGTCATTCTGTTTATTTCTAGATGCGCCAAGAACGCACTTCAATAAATTTTTGCAAGAAACGGCGAATGTGGATATTGCCCATACGATTACCGAGTATTTTCCTCATGCCGATAAAGCTCAATTAGAAGTAGATATACTTGAGTTTAGAGAAGCTCGCCAACTCCTTATAGAATGTTTAGAAAAGTATTATCAAATAGAAGCAACGCTGACAAGCTTATGTAAAGCAAGGCAAATAAGTAGTGAACAATTGCGCGGTAATAAACAAATGGTGTTGAACTTGTTTTATGATGGCTGCGAACAAAGATTTAATTACCAACATCGCGGCATCAAATACGAAGCGGCTATCGTGGCCAAATTCTTGGATAATAAAATTGATATTTTTGATCCGCGATCTTTAAATCATTTACTTTATTTAGTGCTCACATTAAGTGAATTAAAAGAAATTCTTGGCATTACGATAGCCGGAGAGGAACCATTACCAGAAGAAAAAAAGAAAGCCGAACCAAAGCCTGATGAAGCGGCTAAGAAGAAGAAAAAAAAGGCTAAAAAGAAAAAAACAGCTGGGCAGTGTCCACCTTCAGAGCCAACCTCATTAGCAAGCGATAATGCAACTCAAGATGACAAAGCAGGAAAGGCAGATGACAAAGCAGAAGTCGCATCTGCTGATGAAAAACATTCAGCTAGGACAGCGGGTCAATTCAAAGTAAATCCTGCTGCTGAATTAGATGATTTAAAAAAGAGTGCTGAATTTAACATTATGGAATCAAAAGAAGCTGAAGTCCCATCCGAGATTTGGTCAGTTGCTCGTAGTATGCAAATTAATGCGATGTTGTTTGACATGATTAAGCTATTGAAAAAGCGTAGAGACACCCATTTAAGTAAAGATGAGAGAAATCGTGCACGTCTTTTACGTAATGCGATGGTGCATTGCAAGGGATTCATTGAGGAAACGCATCTTACACCCGGCCAACATCATGAAAGACTTAATTTGCTTTATGCAGAAGTGAAAACTTTTGCCCAGGCATTGATTGGCCATGTTGAAGATCCTAGTAATAGTGAATTAGCATCCTGTGCGTTTTATACTACCTGTTTGAATCACGGATTGCAGCTTGATCGGGGAAAACAAATGGTTTCTTTTGCTGAGAAGATAAAATACACTCAGCTTTTAAACTTACAATGGACACATTTCGATTTTCCTTGGTTATCGCTTAAAGATCACTTATCGAAAATCAGTAATGAACATATTTATCAAAGCGCTTTAATGATGTTGATGCGTAAATTCCAAGAATATACTTCTATGCGATTCAAACCAGAGATAATGAGTGAATTGTTGTCGGCATTTCATGGAAAGGATGATTACAATGTTGTCAAAGTGAGTATGGCTGTGAATTGGCGAATGACCCTATCTCCTTAGGAAATTTATGGCTGGATGCGGGCTGGCTATACTTTTTATAGTGTCTCGATCAAAAATTTTTCCAACTCTATTCCGCGATGGTCTATCTCGCCACGCTCAAGGGTTTCGTTTAACTGATTGATTTCTATTATATTTTCACCTAACGCCGTGAACGTTAGGATATCTAACGCCGTGAACGTTAGCAATGCCGAGGCAGCATGCTATGATCCAGCCTACTCTTGGGAAATAACTTATTTTGTAGTTGAGTCAAGATACGCCGCAATGGAGAGATAAGGTTCTGGTCCTACAATAAATTCACCTTGAAAGGGTTTATCTAAGCTGATGAGCAAGAATATAATCGAAGATGTCATTAACGCGGCTGCAATGACAATAAAAATGTGTAAATTAAAATTAACACCAAATAAATAGCTCACACACAGCGTCAAAAGGGTGCCTAACAGAATAACGACCCAAACCTCAGCGCTCAACGAAGAGTAACTTAATTGGATTCGCTGCTCACGGGCATCATAAATTAGTCTCGATACGGTTAATATATCAGCAAGTGTCAGCGCCTCTGTCGGATTATTTATTTTAGAGTGTGTTATCTCATTCACAATGTTTTTAATCAATATATCCGCCTCACTGGTTACGGATTTACCGCGAATCATTAAAGGCCATTCCACCGTCAGTACTTGTGAAATATAGTGTTTAATATCAGTTTGAATATGTGTTTGAAGGGGTTCACTCAATCCTTGGCTATCATGATAGAGATTAGCAAGCCCATTGGTTTCACGCAGTATGGCGTCATTTGCAGCCGTGTTCGTATTGATCAGATAGGATGTCGCAAATCCCGCTATGATGCCATAGATGAGAATGACTAATGCGCTCGTGCAGCCAATGACGGCATTTTCTTGATAGCGTAAATGCAGCGGCATATATTTTTTAATGAATAAGAGTGCGAATACCGAGAGAGAGATTAAAAGAAGGCTCAATATCAAAAACAAATTAAAATCTGACGTTTGATAAAGATAATCAATCATGACAGTCTCCGTAGTTACGCGCAATCAATCCATTTGCGTAGTGTATCACCGGCTATTCATTAAGTGATATCCTTTCGCAGTGAATCCAGTAATAGAAGGTGTGTTTGGGCAACAGATTGAGATGAGTGCAGTTAAACTGCACACTCAGCCATCCTTTAGTGAATCTAACTTGCCATTTAAAGTCGATCTTGTTGACTGGGCTAACGTAGATGAAAATTTTAAAAAAAATATTCAGGATAATTACATCGTCATTTATCCTCTCATTCCAAGAGAGACTTAATACCGAAATGAAGTGTATTAAAGCGATTTTGCTTTAGCAAATGCACTGCGTGCAGCGGCTTCTTCGTGATTCGCTAAATACAATTTACCCAGTAATATCCAGGCTTGTTTATCGTTTGGATCATTTGCCAGTTTTGCTTTGACACTCGCAATCGCACCTTTGATACCGCCTAACTGTTGGAATTGCGCGAGTAATTGATAATGCTTTTTGCCACTCTGCAACCAAGTGGATAAACCTACCGGCTGGATCATCCAGTAGAGACTAAGAGAAAAAATTGTCAGTAAGCAGCAAACTGCACCAAATGGTTTTGAGAGAGGATTGCCAGCCGAAGTAAGTAGGCCAATCGCAGCAAGCAACATCATCAGGATGCACACATATAAACTAGTCATTTCTCTTCACTCGAGTTAAATAATAAAATAAATAACCTAATCCACTCACTAATAAAATAAATGGACCAAACCATAATCCAACGGTCAAGGCATCTATGGGGGGACGATATAAAATATAATTGCCGTAGCGTTCCGTCAAATAACGCAATATGTCAGGATCTGACTGACCGTGAATAATTTGCTGATAAATTTGCTTGCGCAAATCAGCTGCTAAACCTGAATTGGATTGGGCTAAATTTTGATTTTGACAGACCAAGCAGCGCAGTTGAGTCGTGAGCGTTGTAAATCGTTGTGCTTGTTGTGGTGTTGCAAAAGGATAAATATCCTCGGCCGCGTACACGGGCAGCATTAAACAAAAAACCACTAATAAATACCATTTTTTCATATCGATTCTCGCTGTAATTTTTCCACCAGCGGTTGTAATGTCGTTTGCCACAGAGCCAATGTCATCGGCCCAATTTGTTTAAAACGAATGACGCCGTGTTTATCCAGCAAAAATGTTTCAGGTGTACCGTAAATTCCCCAATCGAGAGCAGCCAATCCATCGGCATCTACCGCGACTTTTTGATAAGGATTGCCATTCTCTGCTAACCATTTTTTTGCAGAGGCTTCATCATCTTTGTAATCAAAGCCGATGATAAATAGATGTGTCTCATGCGCTAATTGCAACAAGGTTTCATGTTCATCCGCGCAAGCGGTACACCAACTCGCCCACACATTCACTAACGTGACACGCCCGAGTAAATCTTGATTCGTGACCCAGGTTTTTTTTTGCAATAAATCCGGTAAGTGTAGTGATGGCGCTGCTTGGTTGATGAGCGGCGATGGCACTTCCGTCGGATGCAAATGCAATCCACGCCATAAGAGAAAAATAATCACAACAAAAAAAACCAACGGCAATCGTTTACTCATCATACCGTCCTCGTGTTTGTAAATAAGCAATCAACGAGAGCAAGCCACCCATCAGCAACATAAATCCGCCAAACCAAATCCAGCGCACAAACGGTTCAACATAAATTCGCACTGACCAAGCACCCTTGTCTAATGGCGAGCCCAACGCAAGATAGAGATCGCGCCACGGATTGACTAAAATACCTGTTTTACTGAAGGATTCTTGATGCGCTAAATAAACGCGTTGTTCAGCGGTGACCGTATCAATCAATTGCTGATGTTTGAAAATTGCAAAATGCGCTGTTTCACTTTCAAAATTAGCGCCTTTTTCTGAGGTTAATTGAATAAATGAAAAATCATACCCCGCCAGTGAAACAGTTTCAGTCGGCGCCATTTTAACTTGGCGTTCTTGGCTATACGATTTATTCAATGTGATGCCTATCACAATCACCGCAATGCCAGCATGCGCAACAATCATCGCCCAATGTCGCAACGCCCAGGGTTGCTGTACTTGCAGGGCATACTGTAAGGTTGCAATGATAATCCAAAGACCGAGTGTTAAACCAATAGCCGTTAAAAAATGAAACGCGTAGTGAAATAAAGAAGGCAGTGCAAATCCTAAGAGAATACTTAACAATAGACTGAAACGAATTTTATGCCACAAACGCATAGCCGGTTGATTCCCCCAATGCACATGCGGAGCAATCCCCATCAATAATAACAACGGCAGCATGAGCGGCAAAAACACCGTATTAAAATACGGTTCGCCAACAGAAATTTTTCCATACTGCATCGCATCGAGAATAATCGGATAGAGCGTACCCAACACAATAGTGGCGACTGCCGTTAATAAAAACACGCTGTTAATCAACAAAAAAGTTTCGCGCGATAACAACTTAAACTGCGGGGCTTGAAAAAAAAGTTTAATCCGCGTGGTGTAAAGCACTAATGCACCACCAATGATAAATGCCAAATACAGCAAGAGAAAAATGCCGCGCGTTGGATCGCTTGCAAACGCATGCACTGACACTAAGATACCTGAGCGCACCAAAAATGTTCCCAGTAAGCTCAATGCAAATGTCACGATCGCCAACAAAATAATCCAACCTTGAAAGACATGCCGTTTTTGACAAACAATCAAACTGTGTAACAAGGCCGTCGCAGATAACCAAGGCAGCAATGAAGCATTTTCGACCGGATCCCAAAACCACCAACCGCCCCAACCTAATTCGCGATACGCCCACCAACTGCCTAATACAATTCCGCAACTTAAAAAAGACCAAGGTAACACGACCCAGGGACGTAAATAAGCGGCAGTGGCTCGTGTTAACTTGCCTTCAATGAGAATGGCGATTGCAAATGCAAACGCAATGGCAAAACCCACGTAACCTAAATACAACATTGGCGGATGAAAAATTAATCCAGGGTCTTGCAAGACAGGTGTTAAATCATTCCCTGCAATGAGCTCTGTTGGAAAATCGCGTTTAAACGGATTCGAGGTGAATAATATAAAAGTCAAAAAACCACTGCTGATAACGCCTAATACCATGATCACTTTATGAAACAAATTAACAAATGTTTTTGGGTCAGATGTCATGAAATCTTTTGCATAAGAATCTCGAGTGAGCAAAGAGAACAAAACAAAAACGAATGACCAACCGCTTAAAATTAAACACCACAATAATAACGATCCTTCATGACCGCCCCATGCCGCGCCAATCCGAAACAATAAAGGCAATAAACGATGAGAATGTTCGCGCACATAAATGACGGTGAGATCATTGGTTAAAAAGCAGGTGATTAAACATAACATCGCAAAACAGAGAAAAATAAATTGCCCTGTGACGGCTACGACACTCAATGACAAATAATAGGGGCGACGTTGAATCAATCCACCCCACAGTACGACGAGTGTCTGGGTGAGAGCAAATGCGAGTGCAAGAATAATTGCAAAACTGCCTAGTTCGGGTATCACTGTATCCTCTCTTTTTAAAATGAGTGTTGCTTTTTATATAAATCCCCCTTGCTCCCCCTTTTTCAAAGGGGGAACAAGGGGCAATGGCACTAGCTTAAGAACTGTCGTCCCGGAATTTAGTAGCTCTTAACGAGCGCCTTTTGCTCGTTTAGAGCTACTTAATGTCCGGGATCCATCTTCAATTTATCGCCCTCTTGCTTTTAACTTATATGCTTTAAGCAAAATGGATCCCGGACATTAACTGGCGCTAAATTCGCAAAAAGCGCTCATTAAGCGCCAGTAAATTCCGGGACGACGTTCTTAAGCTAGTGCCATTGGGAACAAGGGGGATTTGTATAAAATAATTTCCCCTCACTTCAATTCATTCTTCAAAACAAACGGCATATATTTTTCATCATGCTTCGCAAGTACTTGGCTCGCCGTGAATTGATGCGCACCCGTCAATTTCCCTGTCACCACCACACCCTGACCTTCGCGAAACAAGCTTGGCAGCACACCTTTAAAATTGACCGCGATATCCTGTTTATTATCGGTTATCACAAAATTCACACTGTCACCCACAGCACTATACTGCACAGATTTTTTTTTCACATAACCACCTACCCGAAAAATTTGTTCCGGTTGCGCAGTGGTTTGTAATAACTGAGTCGGGGTTAAAAACAAATTAATATTTTGTTTTAATGCATACAAAATCAAACCGATCGCTAAACTTAAAATTACAGCGATGAGCGAAATGCTGATGAGCCTTTTTTTTTGTTTGCGATTCATTGAGAGTGCTGAGCCAAAAGTTGTTGAAGAGCGTGTTTGACGCGACGTTTTTCGCGCCAGGGTAAAAACAAATTAACGGCAAACACTAGCAGCGTGATGCCATACGCAGACCAAACAAACCAACCATAGCCATCCATCGCAAAAAGGTCTGTTAGCATGAGAGCACCTCTTTCACCCATTGACTTTTTTGTTCACGCCATAAAATTTGATTGCGCACACGCAGCAACAGTACGACTGCATAAAATAAGAAAAATGCGCCAATCATCGCTAACAAAGGATGTAACATGGCAGGCGCAATTGAAGGCGCAGCAAATTTGCTAATGGTCGGGCCTTGATGCAAGGTATTCCACCAAATGACAGAATAATGAATAATCGGTAAATTAATCACTCCGACAATCGCTAACACAGCACTGGCACGTTCTCGGCGAGTTTGATCCGCAATCACCGACTGCAACGCGATAAACCCAATGTATAAAAAAAACAACACCAATACCGATGTTAATCGCGCATCCCAAATCCACCAAGTTCCCCACATGGGTTTGCCCCAAATTGAACCGGTGACTAAGGCCAAGAAGGTAAACGATGCCCCGATGGGTGCACTCTCAGACATGCAAATGGCCGCTATTTTGACGCGCCACACCAACGTGATCAATGCACAACACGCCATTCCCGCATAAATCGCCATGGCGGTGAATGCGCTGGGTACGTGCACATAGATAATTCGAAAGCCGTCCCCTTGTTGATAGTCAGCCGGCGCTAAAAATAATCCGGCAATCAACCCATAACCGAACGTCAGTAAAAATGCGCAGAGCAGCCAAGGCAAGAGGCGGCTTGTATTCGCGTAAAATGATTTTGGCGCTAAAAAGCGTTGTGCTAGCCAAGTCCACATTTATTGTTCTACTCCAATTCGCAGCGCAACCCCTGTTAACAAGGGTGCAAATGCAATACTAAATAATAAGAAGGCCGCCATGATAGCAAAATAGCCAGCCAGTGCTTGATGCATACTGGCGGCAAGGATTGTCCCTGTCCCAAAAATTAAAATGGGGATATAAAGCGGCATAATTAAGATCGGCAGCAATAATCCCGATCCTCGAATGCCTACCACAAGACCGGCGCCTATTGCTCCCAACAAACTGAATACGGGCGTACCGAGCAATAGTGTCATGATGAGAGCGAACTCTTCTTCAGCGCCCAAGTTTAACAAAATTCCCAGCAAGGGGCTAATCAAGATAAGCGGCAAGCAATGCGTTAGCCAATGGCTGATGATTTTGACGCTGACGAGGAGTGTGAGCGGGTATGGGCTTAATAACCATTGTGCCAAACAACCATTGTCAGCCTCTTGCCGAAATAACTGACCCATCGAAATTAAAATCGCTAAGAGGGCAGCGACCCAAATGATACCCGGTGCAATTTGATGCAATAACATGGGATCCGGCGTAATGGCTAATGGGAATAGGCAAACAACAATGACAAAAAACAATAACGGCGTGAGCCACGAAAAAGCATGCCGGAATGTTCCTAACAAGTCATGGCGCAGCAGGATGAAGAATGGATTACCCATGGTGTCTACCTAGCCAAATGGTTTGAGAAGAGATATTACACTCTGAATGCGTCGCTAAAATAACGATGCCCCCTTGGTTTAATTGTTCTTGGATGAAACCATTCAATAGCGCATTGCCCTCCGCATCCAATGCTGTCGCAGGTTCATCTAACAACCAAATCGGACTCGGCTGGAGAATTAATTTGGCTAAACAAAGTCGACGGGCTTGGCCAGCGGATAACTGGATAGCAGACATGTTTTGTTGCGCAGACAACCCCACTTTCTTTAATGCACCGGTTAATTCAGACGATGTGACACGTTGACCCCGTAATGCTGCGGCAAACTGTAAATTTTCCGTGACAGAGAGATAGGGTTGTAACGCATTTTGATGTCCGACATAGTGCGGATTGTACGCTTCATTTTCAGCGTGAATGGATTTGCCATGCCAATGCACTTCACCGTCAGAAGGTTCGATGAAGCCTGCAAGGATTCGAAGTAGCGTGGATTTGCCGCTGCCATTTGCACCGCGTAATTGCAATAACTCGCCGTTGGCTAAAGCAAACTGAATGTTCGTAAAAAGACAGACATGATTGCGTTCGAAAGATAATGGCTGCGCTGCAAGGAAAGAGAACATAAAGTTAGGTCACTTTGTTAGCCATCAAAAAAACCATACTCACGATAGCAAGACCACAAATCGCGAGCATGATGGATTGAATGCGTCGGAAAAATTGCAATCGCACGATCAGTTGATGGCGGTGCGAGTGATTGCTCACCAATTGTTGCGCGAGCATCAAAAAATAAACGAAACCGAACCAACCGCCAATCACCACCATAAATCCAATCACACTGCCGCTTAACCAGAGTTCACTCATCTCATAATGATTCAAACTGATCATGGTGAATCCCGTGGCTAACTGCACCATCGCGGCGGGTAAAATGATTAACCACGTTTGCTGTTGAATGCGTTGCGTGGTCGATGCCACTCGTTCGGAATTCATCCCGCGCCATAAACTGAAGCAGTAGGTCATGCTGGTTAACAGCAATGCGGCGCTGATGATATGAAAAATTTTAAAGTAATCGTAAGACATGCGGTCGATTTTAAGAAGTTAACCTATTAAAAAATGAGCTAAAAGTTACCATATTTTCTCTGAAATAGGAAGGAAACATTAGGAGAAAATAAAAGTGGTTTTGGTAACGGCATCATGAATCACGCCGATTAAGATTAGAATCAATAACACATAAACGAAGCCGCAGACCCAGCGATAATAGGTTTTATGGCGAATAGCCAGTAAGCCAAGCAGCACAACCCAACAGACAGATACCAATAAGAAAGCGGCTTGGATCCATGGCGTTTGCAATGAAAAATGTCTGGGGTAAATTAACAAAGCGCCCGTTAACCCGGCAAAAAAAATTAAACCAACTAACCCTTTATTTAATCGAATAACCATGGCACGGCGTTTGGTTTCAAAACGGGGACTGAAGACAGCGACGAATGAATAAAAAATAGCGCCTACAATGCTTAATGTTAGAAGCAAGTGAATGCATTTAATCAACTGAACCAGCAAGGTAGGCATAAGTTTTAGATAATTAGATCCAATAAACAAAGACGAATAATAATAACCAGACCACGTCGACAAAATGCCAGTACCAAGACACGGCTTCGAAGGCGAAATGATTGTGAGGGTTAAAATCATTGCGCAACATGCGGTATAAAATCGCGATCAAACCAATGGTACCAATCGTCACGTGTAATCCGTGGAAACCGGTTAGCATGAAAAAGGTGGTGCCGTAGATGCCAGAGCCTAACGTTAAGCCTTTTTCGGTATAGGCAATGGTGTATTCATGGGCTTGTAAGTATAAGAATGAGATGCCTAACAAAACCGTTGCTGCTTGAGAAATCAACATCGTCAAGCGATGATTTTTTAATAAACTCCAATGTGCAATCGTGATGGTTACGCCACTGGTTAACAGAATAAGGGTATTGATGGCTGGAATGCCCCACGGTTCCATGATCGAAAGCGGTGCGACAAATTGCCCCGGATTCGGATTGCTCATGATCGGCCAAGTGGCATGGAAGCTCGGCCAAAGCATAATGTGACTCATGATATGCGAAGAGGCGCCGCCCAATACCGGTACGACGAATGCTCTGACATAGAATAAAGCTCCGAAAAAAGCGCCAAAAAACATGACTTCTGAAAAAATAAACCAACACATGCACCAGCGAAATGAGCGGTCGACCTGATCGTTTTGCAAAAGGCCTGAGCGGTTTTCACGGATCACCATACCAAACCAGCCCACAATCATATAAATCAACATGAGGAAACCAAAGCCCACCATATAAGGCCCATACCACATGTTATGCAACCAATTCGCGGTTCCCGCTAGGATGGAGATGAGCGCGATCGACCCTTTAATGGGCCAACTGCTAGGAGATGGTAAGTAGTACTGCTTATTTTTTTGAATCATTTAAATCCTCTTTGTTCTAAGCGTTTTAGCCAAGGTAATTGCATTTTGCCTCTCCTCTGCCGTCATTGCGAGGAGCGTTTTTTGCGACGAAGCAATCCAGTTTTAAATTGAGCATCAACCGAAAAACTGGATTGCTTCGTCGCAAAAAACGCTCCTCGCAATGACGGCAGAGGGAGTGCGTTTAACCATAACCATCAATTACCACAAGTCAAAATTTTCCGTCGATGTCGCGCTTTGTTGCATCATGTATTTCACCGCAGCGATTAATTCAGCATCATTACACGTTGGGCATGCGCCATGAGCGGGATGTCCACCTTGACCTGAAACAACATCTTCATAGGCATTTAAGAAACCGCCAGCCACAATAGGCTTCCAGGTTTCTTTATCGCCGAGTTTGGGCGCATTATTAAAGCCTGAATTATGACATACGCTGCAATTATTGTCATAAATGCGTTTACCATCGGCCACCGTCAAGCGCTTCAACGGTTTGATATTTGGTAATTTGCCACCGACGGTTGTGACGGATGCAACCATGTAATCGACAGCTTGTTTGATTTCATCATCACTGCATGAAAGACACGTTCCTTTTGCAGGCATGCCTCCGATGCCTTTTATTGCATTGGTATAGGTTTGCGGCATGCCATTTTTCAAGATCGGCGTCCAGCTCATGGCATCAGCATATTTCGGCGCGCCGCCTGCACCGGTTGCATGACAACCTGAACAATAGGTTTCATAAGTGGCTTTGCCTGCTCCGCCGCGTGGCTTGGGAGGCGTTTTGCTTTGCACCGAACGGAGATAGGTTGCGATGGCATTCAAATCGGATTCAGACAAATAACGTAAACTGTCATGATTCACTTCCAGCATAGGCCCTTCAATGTTGCCGCCGCCAATTAATTTATCTTTGGTGAAGACATCGATAATGTCTTGGTTAGAGACTTTCGCCAAATTTGTTTTAGTGATGTTGGGCGCTAAATAACCTTGAATTTTGGTGCCGGTTAAATTGTACTTTTGAATGGGGGCACCTAACGATAATGTTTCAGAGAAAATATGATAAGAAGGTGTGTGGCACATTGCGCAATGGCCTAAGCCTTCTACAAGATATTCGCCACGTTTCCATTCGGCGGATGCTTCGGGGACTGCGATATAAGTTGTATTCGGATGAAAGAACATTAAGCGCCAAGGTAATTGCAAGAGACGACGATTGAATGGCCACACCATTGCATTGGCCCGATTTTCTTGCTGAACAGCAGGAATGCTGTCTAAGTAAGCTTTAATCGCTTTTAAATCATCGACAGAGACTTTGCTAAAGTACAAGTAAGGGAAAGCAGGGTAATAGTAATAACCTTGGGGTGAGATGCCTTTATGCATGGCTTTGATGAAATCGTCTTCTGTCCAGTTGCCTAATCCTGTTTCTTTATCAGGTGTAATATTGGGTGAATAGATGGTACCGAACGGTGTTTGCATCGGCAAGCCGCCCGCAAATGGTTTGCCGTGCTCTGGCGTATTCGTATGACATGCCATGCAGTCACCGGCTTTGGTCAGATATTCCCCGCGTTTAATCAGACTAGGATCTTTGCCTTGGGTGTTCGTTGTCGGATAGGTTGGAAAGTAAGGAGCGGCTTGATCACTGTTGGCTTCCGTCATTTGTTCTACGTTTTGGTTGATGCCAACGATTGTATAAATGCCTGCGCAAACAAGGGCAGCGAAAATAATACCGACCGGTACGGAGAGTTTTTTATTTGCTAAAAACTTCTGGATTAGCCTTTTCACAAGAGGGATCCTTAATAGTGTTATTTCTAAATGCGTAAGGGGCAACATTTTATAGTGAATTGGGAGGAATGTACAAGCTGGTGGTTTAAATAAACCGGCTGCTTGTTGCGGGGGATGTTTTGATCTGAGCCGCGACCGTCAGGGAGCGATCACCGGCGACTCAGTTTTTGCCTATATTAATTCAAGATGCGTGATACTCCCTGACGGTCGTGGCTCTGTTTGAAAGCAGGCGAATTATGCAACAACGTCTTTTCAATGGACGGCTGGATCATTAAAAATTTCCATCCAAGAACTTGTGTTATTCAGAAAATGTGTTCTAATGTTCGGTTTTATGTCCTTCTCATACAGTTAATCATAAAAATGCTGAATAAGGTTTTGCTATGCACACGATTCGTCGCTTGGTTTTATTGATAACTCTTTGTTTTTCAGCGATAACAGCGCAAGCGGCATCGACGCTGAATCCGTTGAACATGCCATATGGGGTCTCGCCCATTAGTCATGAAATTTACTGGTTACACATGGCTGCTTTTTATGTGTGTTGCGGCATTGGTGTCATCGTATTTGGCGTATTAATTTATTCATTAATCAAATTCCGTAAGTCAAAAGGAGCAGAAGCCGCTCATTTTCACGAGCACTTAGGGGTTGAGATTCTCTGGACGGCCATTCCTTTTCTTATTTTGGTGATTCTTGCTATTCCTGCCACGATTGTTTTGCAACATATCCACAATACCGACAAATCAGCGTTAACTGTCAAAATTACGGGCTATCAGTGGAAGTGGAAATATGAATATCTCGATCAAGGGATTAGTTACTTTAGTTTATTAGCGACACCCCAAGATCAAATTAATGGGAAAGCGCCTAAAAATGAATGGTTTTTATTAGAAGTCGATAAGCCGTTGATGATCCCCGTGAATACCAAAGTGAAGTTATTGGTCACAGCGGATGATGTGATTCACGCGTGGTGGGTGCCGGATTTAGGGGTCAAACAAGATGCTATTCCAGGTTTTATCAATGAGAATTGGATTTATATCACCAAGCCGGGTATCTATCGCGGCCAATGCGGTGAATTATGCGGTGTGAATCATGGTTTTATGCCGATTGTGGTTCAAGCTGTTTCGCAAGATGAATTTAATCGATGGGTCATGCAAGTCCAAAAAGGTTATGCACCGGCTGCGCAAAAACAAAAGATGCAGCCCATGACGGAAGCGGATTTAATGACGCTAGGTCACGTGGAATATGATAAGACCTGCGCAATGTGTCATCAAACAACGGGATTAGGTTTACCACCCACTTTCCCGCCTCTCAAGAAGAGTCGAGTGGTTACAGGCCCGATGCGTGCGGACATTGCATTTGTATTAACCGGTGTACCCGGCACGGCGATGCAAGCGTTTGGTGATCAGTTAGATGATAAAACACTGGCAGCGATTATTACTTACACGCGTCATGCCTGGGGCAATGAAAAAATTATTACGAATAAGAAATATCCTCTGGTCGCTCAACCGCAGGATGTTGAAAATGCGCGACAAAAATAGCGGCGTTGAGTGATGTTTAATAAGGAAAGGTTGTCATCCTGAGCGCTTTAAGAAAGGGCTGTCATCCTGAGCGCTTTTCGCTCCGAAGGATCTCCCTATGTGGCAGCGAGATGCTTAAGAAAATTTTTAGCGAAGCATCAGAAATTTGCGGGAGATCCTTCGGAGCGAAAAGCGCTCAGGATGACAGCCTAAGTTACAGCGAAACAATTAAATCAAGAGTGGAGTGATACCATGAGTGAAGCAGCAGCCCATAGCCATGATGCGCATGATCATCACGATGATCATCATGGACCCGAGCGTGGATTTAAACGCTGGGTGTTTACGACAAACCATAAAGACATCGGCACACTTTATTTACTATTAAGCTTAGTCATGTTCTTTGTGGCAGGCACGATGGCTCTAGTGATTCGAGCGGAATTATTTGAGCCGGGTAAAGTGTTAGTGAATCCTGAATTTTTTAACCAAATGACTACGATGCATGGGTTGATCATGGTATTTGGTGTGATCATGCCAGCGATGGCAGGACTCGCCAATTGGCTCATTCCAATGATGATAGGCGCACAGGATATGGCGTTGCCGCGGTTAAATAATTGGAGTTTTTGGTTATTACCCTTTGCTTTTTCCATGTTGATTAGCACAATGTTGATGAGCGGCCCCGCGCCAGATTTTGGTTGGACGTTTTACGCGCCTCTCTCAACAATTTATGGCCCTAAAAGTACTGACTTCTTTATTTTCTCGATTCACTTAATGGGTGCATCCTCCATCATGGCGGCATTAAATATTGTAGTGACTATATTTAACATGCGTGCGCCTGGCATGACCTGGATGAAAATGCCTTTATTTGTTTGGAGTTGGTTAGTGACAGCATTTCTGCTATTAGCAGTGATGCCTGTGTTAGCAGGATGTGTCACCATGATGTTAATGGATCGCCACTTTCACACCAGTTTTTTTAATGCAGCAGGCGGCGGTGATCCTGTTCTCTTTCAGCATGTCTTTTGGTTTTTTGGTCATCCAGAAGTTTATATTTTGATTTTGCCCGGGTTTGGTGTGATTTCTGAAATCATTCCGGCATTTTCACGCAAAAAATTATTTGGCTACAAATTCATGGTGTATGCCACCGTGTTGATTGCATTGGTCGGCTTTTTAGTGTGGGTACATCATATGTTCACCACCGGTGCACCGATTGCTGCGCAATTATTTTTTATGTATATGACAATGTTAGTTGCGGTACCTACCGGCATCAAAATTTTCAACTGGTTAGCTACCTTGTTCAAAGGGTCTATTACGTTTGAAACACCGATGCTGTTCGCATTAGGTTTTTTAGTCATGTTTACCTTTGGTGGATTTTCTGGCTTGATGCTGGCATTGGCACCGAGCGATTATCAATATCGTGATAGTTATTTTGTGGTGGCACATTTCCATTATGTATTAGTGTCTGGCTCCTTGTTTACCATTATTGCGGCGGTTTATTACTGGTTACCGAAATGGACAGGCCGGATGTACAGTGAAACATTAGGGCAATGGCATTTTTGGTTGTCAGTGATTGGGATGAATTTAACATTTTTACCGATGCACTTTTTAGGGTTAGCGGGAATGCCGCGACGTATTCCAGATTATCCGTTGCAATTTACCGATTTTAACCAAATCTGTACGGTGGGTGCTTTTATCTTTGGATTTTCTCAATTGATATTTTTATACATCATAATTAAATCTTGCTTAGGTAAAGGTGAACGTATTTCGAGCCCGAAAGTATGGGAAGGCGCGACAGGTTTAGAATGGACGCTTCCGACTCCTCCTCCTTATCATACCTTTGAGACAGCTCCTGTTGTTGAATAAAACAGCGTATGTCTAATCCAGTCAAAAGTCACAAACGCCTCACACTGATTCTAGTGTGCGGCGTGATATTGATGTTTGGATTTTGTTATATGTTAGTGCCACTTTATCGATTAATTTGTCAGAAAGAAGGCATTAATGGCGCATCCGGAAAAAGTGCCGCGTTGATTTCGCCGACGATGCAAGTGGATCAATCGCGCGTGATTGATGTGACATTTGCGACTTCTACGCATGGTGGATTGGGTTTTAAATTTATTCCATTGCAAAAACATATTCAGATTCATCCGGGCGAAAGAAAACTTGTTTATTTTCTCGCAGAAAATAAAACAGGTCATGATGTAACAGTGCAAGCGGTGCCGAGTATTACACCGAGTGATGCCGCACGATTTTTAAAAAAGACAGAGTGTTTTTGTTTCACCCAGCAATTCTTTTTTAACAAAGAGAAGGCTGAAATGCCGGTTTATTTTTTTATTGAGCCTGAAGTTTCAAAAAATATTAGAGAAGTGACGTTGGCTTATACGTTGTTTGATGCGACGGGGTTTGAGAAGAAAGGGGAGCGGTATAGGAAAGGTAGGATTGAGGTGAAAGGGTAAGAAAATATTTAATTTAACAATTTGCTTAGAAAGCCTTCCTCGCAGGAGGTGTATGCGTCAAGCCAAGGTAATTTTGCTTAGAACGCCTTCACCCTCAGGGGGAAGGTGGCCGACAGGCCGGATGGGGGGGTAAAAAAATGCAAACATTCATTCAAAATATTCTCCGAAAGAGAGATTCGGTATTAAAATTACTGAATTTAAAATTATATTCCCCCCATTCGGCCTGTCGGCCACCTTCCCCCTGCGGGGAAGGCGTTCTAAGCAAAATGAGTTTCTCATTTCATTTTCGCCAACAAGACTATCTTTTCCAACTTAAGCGGAATTTTTTTTTGCTTTGTTGCGGTTTATTTGTTTTGTGTTGTTGGTTGGGGGTGTGGCAGTTGCATCGTTATGCTGAGAAAAAAATATTATTGCATGATTGGCAGCAACAACTGCATGCAGCACCCGTATCATTTCATGCGGGAATAATGAACGTGGTACCTTTTGAGCACGTCAAGGCAACCGGTTACTACCAAACGAAACTGACCGTGCTAATACCAAACAAAATATATCAAAACAAAATAGGTTATGAAGTGTTAACGCCGTTCCGCATGCCGGGCGATAACAAATTATTATTGATAGATCGAGGTTGGTTGGGCAATAAGCCAAGTGAAACGACGATTAAAGAACAGCAAGAAGTCACCGGCCAAATTAAATTGTTAAATGAACGCCAATTCATTTTAGGTAACAATATCATGCAGCCGACAATGAAACCGCTCGAGATGCAAAAAATTGATATCGCAGAATTAGAACAAGTGACAGGCCAGAGATTTTATCCCTTTATTTTGCGATTAGATCCGACTGAGTCACATGGGTTTGTGCGTGATTGGATCGTGACGACGATGTTGCCCGAACGTCACATGGCGTATGCCGTGCAATGGTTTGCATTAGCAGGCGTATTGTTTATCGCCTTTTTATTTTTTTGTTGTGAAAAAGTTGAGAAGCCATCATGAAATCAAGTTACAAAAAATTATATTTATTAGTGTTGACGTTCATCGTGCCAATGGTTGCGAGCACTTTGCTGTTTTACTACCATGATCATTTTCATTTTCACACAACCAACCAGGGCCACTTGATTCAACCAGCACTGCCTTTTTCAGCATGGGCGGAACCGGCGGCACAACCCAAGCAATGGCAAATTATTTATTTACCGAAAAATTGTTGTGATGCGGTCTGTGAAAAAAATATGTTTACTCTGCATCAAGTGCGCACTGCGTTAGGCAAAGATCGCAATCGTGTGAGTTTATCATTGGCCATGCGGAGCAATTGCCAGTTAAAAGACGCGCATGATTTTCGTCGAGTGAGTTGGCAGCAAGAACAAGAGCAGCCATTGACAGCCGCATTAAATACAACGCCACTGGATAAAATCTATTTGCTGGATCCCATCGGTAATTTATTTATGTTTTACTCAGTGAATGATAATGCAATGAATATTTTAAAAGATATGAAACATATACTGGGAGTCTCGCAAATTGGCTAGCCAACGTCTCCTGACCGTACTTGCACTCTTCGCCAGTTTTTTTGCACTTTGCGTGATTGGCTTGGGCGCATTTACGCGTTTATTGGATGCAGGCTTAGGTTGTCCTGACTGGCCGGGTTGTTATGGACAAATCATCGTGCCGATGGGCGAGCAAGCCACACAGGTTATTCATCTACACTATCCCGCTACGAATTTTGTCACGTATAAAGCGTGGGCTGAGATGATTCATCGTTATTTTGCGGGGACTTTAAGTCTTTTCATTTTGAGCCTGATTGGCGTTATTCTTTGTAAAAAAGCGGTGAGAAAACCGAGTAATATTTTTCTCGCAGGTTTGCTCGTGGTATTGATTATTTATCAAATCATTCTTGGTCAATTAACGGTAACCTTAAAATTATTGCCAATCATTGTGACCCAACATTTGCTGGGTGGATTTTTTATTCTTTTATCATTGTGGTTGGTATATTTAAATAATAAAAATGCTACACCATTAGTTCATTCAGCTGATAACGACACCGTGAGATGTGTCGACAGTTCGGCTGCCAGAAAATTATTGCCTTGGGCGATCATGGGTTTGTTGTTAACGATCGGTCAGATTTTTTTAGGCGCTTGGACCAGTACAAACTACGCATCGTTAAGCTGTTCCGATTTTCCATTTTGTATGAATGATCAAGCGATCGTTATGCATTTTAAAGCGGCATTTCAGTTAGCATCACCTATTGGAATGAATTATGACGGCGGCGTATTGCCGTTGGCTATTCGTCAAACGATTCAGATGACGCATCGATTGGGTGCATTGTTAGTGGTGATGTATTGGTTTTTATTGTTAGGTTGTGGAATGAAAAAATTAAAGACCCGCCCTGAATTGTTGCAACCCTTGTTCTTGATTTCGGGTTTGCTGGTATTGCAAGTGAGCTTAGGTATTTCCAATGTTATTTTTAAATTGCCATTGTTGACCGCTATTCTTCACAATGTAACAGCGGCTTTATTGTTGCTCGCGATGCTGACATTTATTTATAAATTAAACCAGGCAAAGGTATTCCATGTTCAGTGATTATTTAGAATTATGTAAACCGCGTGTGGTGATGTTAATGATCTTAACGTCACTTGTCGGCATGTGTTTAGCACCGAGCGCGGGCTTTCCGGTGATACCCATTGTGTTAGGCAATTTAGGTATTGCATTGGTTGCAGGTGCAGCCGCCGCGTTAAACCATGTTGCTGATCAACATATTGATAAGTTGATGCGCCGTACCCAGCGTCGACCGATTGTGCAAGGTAAAATTTCCTCAAAAAACAGCCTGATATTTGCATTTTTATTGTGTTTGATTGGGATGACGATCTTATTTTTCTTCATTAATTCGCTGACGGCTATTTTAACTTTTCTCTCGTTAATTGGTTATGCCGTTTGTTACACGCTGTATTTAAAACATGCCACGCCGCAAAATATTGTGATTGGTGGGATTGCGGGCGCTGCACCACCGTTGTTAGGCTGGACGGCGGTGACAGGTTCCATCAGTCCGCAAGCGTTGTTGCTGGTGTTGATTATTTTTGTTTGGACGCCGCCGCATTTTTGGGCGTTAGCCATTTACCGATTAGATGATTATGCCAAGGCGAATATTCCGATGTTGCCGCATACGCATGGTGTCGCCTATACCAAATTAAATATTTTGCTGTATACCATTTTGTTAATCTGTGTTTCGTCTCTGCCATTTTTTATCCGCATGTCGGGGATTATTTATTTTGTCGGCGTGAGTGTGGCTAATCTCATTTTTCTCTATCATGTGATTCGCTTGTTGCGTACAGATGAGAGGCAATATGCGTGGGAAACATTTAAGTATTCTATTCATTATTTGGGTATATTATTTTTATTATTGTTAGTGGATCATTATTTCTTTTATTTTTACTTGTTGAAGAGGTTACATCATGGCTAAACATAAAAAGTTATTATTTGTTTTATTAATGACAGCGGTTGTTGTTTTTGCGGGTGTGTTTTTTCTGCGGCCTATTGCGACGAAACCGGTTGCTATTAATGGTGTTGTGTTGCCGCAAGCGACTCCCATCAAACCATTTGCACTCACGGATAATCAGGGTAAGCCGTTCACAGAAGCTAATTTGAATGGTCATTGGACACTGTTATTTTTTGGCTTTACGAATTGTGGCATGGTGTGTCCGACAACCTTGTCTGAGTTGTCTGATATGTATAAACGCTTAGAAAAAGAATTGCCTGCGGATCAGTTACCGCAAGTTGTTTTGATATCAGTGGATCCTGAGCGTGACAATGTGGCGCGGATGAATGAGTATGTGCATGCGTTTAATCCCCATTTTATCGGTGCACGTGCAGAGATTGCAGAAACGGTGGCATTAGAAAACCAAATGCATATTGCAGCGGCAAAAATCGAAGCGGATGGGAAAGGGAAAAATCATTACACAATCAATCACAGCGCTGAAATTTTATTAGTGAATCCTAAAGGACAGTTGCTGGCCTATTTTTCTTATCCGCATAAAGGGCCAGAAATGGCGAGTGATTACAAAGCAATTTTAGCGGTGAATCCTTCATGAAAAAAATTATTATTTTATTTTGCAGCTTGTTTTTATTAAATTGTGCCAATCACTCGGTCGTGCACGATGCGGAGGGTCATGAAATTCCTCTCGATCATTTTAAAGGGAAGTGGGTGATTATAAATTATTGGGCGGCGTGGTGTGACGCGTGTGTGCATGAAACGCCAGAGCTCAATCATTTTAGTGAACATTTAAAAAATACGAATGTGGTGTTTTATGGATTTAATTACGATCATTTAAGTGGTAGTGATTTGGAGCAAGCCATCTCAGATATAAAAATTACCTATCCGGTGTTGGAAGAAGATCCACAAGTTATTTGGTCGTTGCCGGATGTGAATTTTTTGCCGGTGACGTTTATTATTAATCCAGAAGGTCATGTTGCGAAACAAATTGTTGGATCGAGTACAGAGGAATCCTTGCAAGCTGCGCTCAGAGAGGCGCAATCGCATCCATGAGGAAGATATTTCGGTGGATGGCCATTGGCAGTGTATTGTTACTCAGTGGGATAAGTGGTTTTTTTTATTCTTGGTATCGTCATTCGGCTGAGCCATCTGTAACGGATGTGCGTGTGATTCAAACGTATCATTCGCCTGCGATTTTTGTCCAGCAGTTGGCGGGGGATCCACAAGCGGGGCGGAAAATTTTTCAAGAATTTTGTACGGCGTGTCATGCGCCGCAACCGGTGATTGATATCCAGGCGCCGCGAGTGGGGGATAAAAAAGCGTGGCGTGGGTTGCAAAAAGTGCCACTGGAGGTTTTGTTAAAGATAACGACGAAGGGTGTGGGTGCGATGCCGGCGCGTGGTGGGTGTTTTGAATGCAGTGACGAGCAGTTGCGGGAAACGATTCGTTATATGCGGAGTCGGAGTCGGTGATTATTTATTTATACAAATCCCCCTTGTTCCCAATGGCACTAGCTTAAGAACTGTCGTCCCGGAATTTACTGGCGCTTAATGAGCGCTTTTTGCGAATTTAGCGCCAGTTAATGTCCGGGATCCATTTTGCTTAAAGCATATAAGTTAAAAGCAAGAGGGCGATAAATTGAAGATGGATCCCGGACATTAAGTAGCTCTAAACGAGCAAAAGGCGCTCGTTAAGAGCTACTAAATTCCGGGACGACAGTTCTTAAGCTAGTGCCATTGGGAACAAGGGGAATTTGTATAAAAAGCAATATTCATTATTTTAAATAGGAAACTAGAATGCTAAATCGCTTTTTTCAACTTAGCCAATTAAAAACGTCCATCAAAACAGAAGTTTTTGCAGGCTTCACAACGTTCTTAACCATGGCCTATATTTTGCTGGTGAATCCCGATATTTTGGCGGATGCAGGTATGGATAAAGGCGCGGTATTTACGGTGACTGCGATTACCGTTGTGATTGCGACTTTCTTTTTGTGGCATTTTTTCCAATTTGCCCATCGCCATTGCTCCCGCATTAGGTCTCAATACGTTTTTTGCATTCATTGTGGTAAAAAAATTAGGCTTCAGTTGGCAAGCGGGATTAGGCGCTGTTTTCATCTCAGGCATTATTTTTATTTTTCTGACGCTGTTTCGAATCCGCCAGTGGGTGATTAATGCAATTCCAAAAACCTTACACATGGCGATCGCAGCAGGCATTGGTGCATTTCTCTGGATGGTGGGTCTCAAGCAATTAAAAATTCTGTCGATCAATAGCCCAACCGATATTGCGCTTGGAAATTTATGGACGCCACAAATTGGATTCGGCTTGTTGGGTTTTTGCTTAATGTTATTGTTTGATCGATTTAAAATTCGCGGCGCTATTTTATTGAGTATTATTATCGTCACAGTGATTAGCGTACTGTGTGGTTACAGTGAATTTAAAGGTATCATCATGGCGCCACCGTCCATCGTACCCACCTTCATGCAAATGAATTTGAGTATGCTAAGTCATTGGGATGGTTGGGTAGTTATTTTTACTTTTCTCTTGATCATTCTCTTCGATAGCACCGGCACATTAATCGGTCTCTTGCATCAAACTAATTTTATGGAACAACAACACAAGCAGAGTTTAACCAAAGCATTATTAGTGGATGGCACGGCGACGGTGATTGGTTCAGCGCTCGGCACTTCAACCACAACACCTTATATTGAGAGTGCAGCGGGGATTGCAGCCGGTGGACGCAGTGGCTTGACGGCATGTGTGATTGGTATTCTCTTTCTCTTGACGTTACTGTTTTCACCATTGGCTGCAGCGGTGCCTGAATTTGCCTGTGCACCGGCGCTACTCTATGTCGCTTGTAAAATGCTCACGAATGTTTATTTTATTAATTGGCGAGAAGCGACGGAATGGATTCCGAGTGTTGTGACGGTCATCACGATACCGTGGTTATTCTCAGTGGCGAATGGTGTCGCCATTGGTTTCATTTTATTTTTTATCTTAAAAGTCATCACGGGTAAATGGCGGCAACTGCCATCGAGTGCGTACTTTCTTTTAGGATTATTTATCTTTTTCTTAATTATTAACCCGACAACGTGAGATTAAAAAATCCGCGCGGGCATTTGCCTCGGCCAATAAATTCTTCAGCCGACACTTTTTTCGTGAGCGGCTGAGTAATCATGGCATTGCCCGAGAGGTAGGGATTAAATGAAAAGCGCACGCCTAAACCGGTTGACGTAATGCTTTGTTTGATGGCGGTATCTTGGACATTACGTAAATTCCAAATTTCACCCGCATCATAAAAAACATAAGGCTGCATGCTTTGCAAATATCTCCAATCAGGAGACACATTCATCCGAAATTCAATCGTGCCACCGACGCCGCGATCACCAATGATTTCTGCTGGATCATAGCCGCGACCTAATTGGCTGCCACCAAACGCGAATTGTTCATTGACTAACAGAGGATTAAACGCGTATTGGCCTTTTAACAGTATCAATGCAGAATAACGAGATTGGCCAATTTCCTGCAACCGACTCACTTGCATATCCGCCTTGAGAAAATCTGCATTCCCGCCGTAACGAGAAGTGGTATCGGTGGTCGTGCTGGTTGTGGCACCAAAAATGGGAAAGCCTTTTTCTAAATGCGCAGCTAACGAATTACTGCCCGCGTAATTATCCACGGCATTATAACTTCCACCCACGCGAATCGTGCGCATTTGATCATCGTAAACACGAAAACCAAATGAAGTGACTTTACTGTTAATAAAGTTAAAACTCGCATCAGTATTGAGATTAAATGCGCGCGAAAGAACGAGAGGATATTGTAATAATGCCGTATCCGTTACACCCGTACCTTCAATTTTTTCATCCGTTAACACAAAACCCGGATGCGTCGTGGTTAAGTTGGCGGATACATTAAGCAAGAGGCCATTGTTACCAAGCGGTGTGTTGTAACTCACATTTTTATAGTGTAATTCATAAGGATTCGTGATGCTGGTGGAATAGGCTGCACTGATACTGTCGCCTGGCCGCATGATGGAGTTTGCATTCGCGCCGACCGACAGTTGATGTGGTCCAATATACAATGTTCCGTAATCGTCATAAGAGACGTAGCCACCGACTGTTTTAACAGCAGCAACTAATTGTAGATCCGATGCGCCACTTTCGGTTTTTGACGGTTGTAAAACCGCTTTGACTTGTACGCCAGGTAAACTATTCGCTAAGAGTAAATTGCGTTCTAAATCTTTTAAGCGCAAGGGTCTCGAATGAACAATGTTGTCGCCATATGCCTGAATGAGCGGTTGTGCGCCTTTCGGGTTACCAATGACAGTGACATGACTGATATAACCTTCAACAATACGGATACGAACGATACCATTCGCCACGTGTTGCGGTGGAATGAGGGCGCGTGTCAGGATGTAACCATTGTCACGATAAAAAATAGTGATGCTGTGCACGATATCCATTAATTGCTGCACGGTAATGACTTTATTTATTTTATCTTGATAGAGGAGCGCTAATTGCTGATCACTGTAAACATGATTGCCCTCTAAAATAATTTTGGTTAATTTAAATTTAATTTTTTGCGCGGCTGTTCCGAGCAAATTGCCGGGTGCTTCAGGTCGGGCAGGTAAATTAGGGTGAACGGCATAGGAGGGCGGGGCGGGTGCAAAGGTATTATTAATCACACCGGGCTGAGCGCTGCCTGGAATGAATTGTTTAACGGTGCTATCGACGGCGCCAATACTGGATTGACTGATAACCACTAAGCCTAAAAATACGGCGTGTTTAATCCGCATGCTAATTCCTTTTTGTTTGCCTCTTGATTCCCGGTCTTCTCCCACAAGAGCATACGCATCAAGCTAATGAAATTTTGCTTAGCACACCTTCCCCCTGTGGGTGAAGGCATTCTAAGCAAAATTTCCTTAGCTTGACGCCTATTCCAACAAGAGAGAAAGTGGAATTCGAGATGTAATCAAGTCGAGACAATTGCGAATGTTATCATCTTGACTTGCTGAAAACCAGATGAACTGACAAAGCGAATGAGGATAGCAATTCTTTTGTTTTTCCTTCGAGTATTGCTAATTAGGCATCGTTCAGGTGGGCTACCCTCTGTACATTAATACTCCAGAAATTTTAAAATATATGATAAAATCAACCCCCTAGTACAAGATGAACAAAATTGTCATTTTTCCGTACGTGTTCTGATCGTGTTATTTAGGTATTATTCATAGACTTATAAGGTTTAAGGAGTTGTCAGGTGATGATGCAAAATCATTCGCACCATAAAAACGGTATCCAAGAGGAAAATCCAATCATCGATCTCGACAACGATAATAACGATTCTAACCTAGAAATAACCAAGCAACCTGGTGTTGAGACATTCGTAGAACAGCGTTTGATGAATCGTCTTTTGCAAGCTTTTATCTGCGAAAAATTGCTACCCTATACCATCGAGAACGATACGTTATCTATTCCATTAACTCGGCTGAATAAAACCATTGTTGCCGATTCGGTTCAGCATTTTAATTTAGGGAAATTTAAAATTAATGGCAAAGTACTCTTAAATGAACACGATGAATGGGTTCGATTAGATTCTCTGTCCAGGTTACTTAATTTAATTCACCTTGAATTACAGGATGAGATAGAGCTTGATAAATGGAATACATTTGTTGAGGAAGTAGCGAATGGTCTTGTAAATGATTTGTTAGTGACTAAATTTTCAAAAGAATTCAATATAAATTTGTCTGCATCAATTAAGAATTCTTCCTGTCAGACATTTCTCGACTATATTAATACACATTCTTCTTTGGAAGAAAAATTAGTTTTCTTTGAATCGTGGGCAACCAAAGGCCATCCTTACCATCCTTGCAATAAAACAAAGTTAGGATTTAGCCGACATGATTATTTGAATTACTCGCCAGAATTCAATCCAGATATTTATTTGCCATTAGCAGCAGTTGACAAATCGTTGCTGCATTGTGAATCGGAGAGCGACAATTTAAATTATAACCATTGGTTTGCAATGACTTTCACGCAGCAATGGAGTGATTTTCAGACAAAACTCACTCAGTTAGGGATATCAGAAAATGATTACTCGCCTATTTTTATCCACCCCTGGCAATTTGAAAATAAAATAACCTCGTTGTTTCATTCATTGATAGAGAACAAGCAGCTCATTCTTTTTAAAGATATTACGCTTCTCTCCAAGCCTAGCCTTTCATTTAGAACATTAATCGTAAAAAATGATCCTAAAAAGCCGCATATTAAAATTCCTGTGGCTGTTCATAGCACGAGTGCGTTGAGGACAAATTCGCCTGCGTCTGTAGAGAATGGACCTAGATTAACTAAAATTCTAAAAAATATATTTATCCAAGAGGATCAGTTAGGACGGCATTTAAAATTAGCGTATGAGAGTCTCGGCTTGCACATCAAACATCCCGATCCTCATGTGGTAAAACATTTAGGAATTATTTATCGAGATAATCCAGCTAATTTAATGACTGAAAAACAAATGCCAATCGTCGTGGCATCCTTATTTGAAAAATCCCCCATCAATCAGTTGCCTCTTTTTATTGAATTGATCCAACTCTCCATGCGTGATAGTTCATTGGCGTCAGCAGCCAGCTATTTTGAAAATTATTGTCGAATAGTGATTCGACCTTATCTTCATCTATTACTTGAATATGGCGTTGCATTGGAAGGACATCAACAAAATACGATTGCAGTTTTTGAGAATTACCACCCTGTTTTTATGGTTGCGCGTGATTTAAGTGGTATGAGAGTTCATTCGCCGACATTACAAAGCAAGGGCTTTCATTTTGACGCGTATCCTAATTCGGAAACGCTGACCAATGACCGTGCGGACGTCACTAATAAATTTTTGCATACGGTCATCCAATATCATTTAGGTGAAATTGTTTTATTATTAGCGCAGCACTATACCGTCTCAGAAAATTTATTTTGGAAAATGATTAGAAATACGATTGACCAGTGTTTTGCTGAATTGAAACATAAAATCGATCCAGAACGTTGGCAGCGAGAGTATCGTGCGATATTGGAAGATGACTGGCAAGTGAAAGGATTGTTACGGATGCGATTAAACAATCTTTCAAAGCAATATATTTATATTAACCATCAGAATCCTCTGCGAGATTTATAAATGCAATGGTACTTCAAAACAAGTTGGAAAACGCAGTTCAATATTCTCTGGTTGGGCCAAGTTCTGATATTGGCGATGTTGGCGATGAGTATGCCATATTGGCCGCTTTATATCGGACAGCTTGGCCATTACACACCTGAACAAGTGCGTTTTTGGAGTGCTGCCATCTATGTTGCGCCATTTGTCACGTCTGTGATTAGTTCACCGTTATGGGGCAGAATGGGTGACAAACGTGGGTATAAACCGATGGTCATTCGCGCCTGTTTCGCATTGTTTATTACCCAAGTGATGATTTTATTTTTTTCGGATGTTTTTTTTATTTTTATCATTCGATTATTTCAGGGTCTGCTCGCGGGATTTATTACGGCTGCTCAAGCATGGGCACTTTCAATCACGCCTCATGAAGAACAAGGCGGCACCATTGGCAAACTACAATCCGCGACTGCCATTGGAAATTTAATCGGGCCTTTAATCGGTGGATTGATCGCAACCTTTGCAGGTTATAAAGCAATTTTTAGCAGCTCATCAATCATTTGTGCAATTGTGACTGTATCCTTTATTTGTTTTTTACAAAATACCGACGCAAAAAAGAAATCTGCTCCCGCCGATCCTGCGCAAATTAATAAAAAATTCTTCCATAAAATTAAACAAAATATTGTCACAATATTATTTGTTATCATTATTATTCAATTAGCAAGACAGATTATTACCCCTGTTTTTGCATTGTTTGTGACAGAGAAATTAGGGGGGAATGATATCACTGTCGGTGTTTTATATGCGGCAACAGGTTTAATGATATTTGTGACTGCGCCTTTTTGGGGGAAATTTTTTGATAAGTTAATTAACAAAGGTTATCCCATTCATTATGCTGTTGCTGGGCTTTTATTTATATCTGCTATTTTGCAATTACTTCACGGTTACGCAGATACCATCCTAGAAATTTTTATGTTGCGATTTCTTTGGGGGATTTGCCTGGGGGCATTGTTGCCCGTTTTATTGAGATTATTGGTGGATAATATCAGCGACAATGAAAGAGGTTTGTTCTTAGGCTTTGGTAATAGCGCGACAAAATTAGGTAATTTGCTGGGTATTTTATTAGGTGCACTGATCGAAGTGTATTTTGGTTATTTCAGCGTATTTCTGATGACATCTCTTCTGTATGTCGTTACTACAGTGATTGTATTAGTCACGAATTTTAAAACTAAAAGTCAATTAGAGAGTTCTAGCGCAATTTAATGTATCTACACAAGCCACCACTGTATCGTCTCGCGCTAAAAGCCGCGCAGGACGACACAGTGGTGGCCTGACGGATCGACGTAAATTCCACCCATGCGTCGTCCTGAAAAATATGACGTCAACGTATTTTAACCGTAGCGAGGGTACTCGCACGGAATATTTATTCAGGATCCACTTGAGTATCATCGATCCCAATAAATTCAGGAATGAGTTCTTCGCTCGTGGATCCTGAATAAATCTTACGCGCTACTGCGATAACTGCGGTCAAATAAGTTGGGCGTAAGATTTTTCAGGACGACACAGCGGAGGAGTACCTAAGCCCTGCGGGCTGATGGGCGTAAGATTTTTCAGGACGACACAGAGGAGGAATATCTAAGCCCTGTGGCCTGACGGATCGACGCAAGTTCCACCCCTGCGTCGTCCTGAAAAATATGACGTCAACGTATTTTAACCGTAGCGAGGGTACTCGCACGGAATATTTATTCAGGATCCACTTGAGTATCATCGATCCCAATAAATTCAGGAATGAGTTCTTCGCTCGTGGATCCTGAATAAATCTTACGCGCTACTGCGATAACTGCGGTCAAATAATTTGGGCGTAAGATTTTTCAGGACGACACAGCGGAGGAATACCTAAGCCCTTAATCCAACTTTTCTTTTAACGGATGATCAGTTAAATATTCATATACCGCACCTTTATCCGCTCTTTTTAAAAATCGAGTGGTTAAATTGCATTTAATCGGTAAAGGATCATGCGACAAAAGCCCATGGATGCGTTGTTTAGAATGGTCATTGCCGTATTTCTCTTGGAATGAAAGAAGAGACTCTCTGACGCATTTCCAGAGGCGCGATTCCAATTGAGCACAACCATTAGCGAGATGAAAAACAGCCTCACCGATATTGTTAACCAGTAAGCAATAAGCCATTCGATTCCAGGCTAATTGTTCTGCATAGTACACAGATTGTTTTGCATTTACTTCTAAGCCAATAAGCTGATCTTCAGGCCATTTTTCTTTATCTAACTTAGTTCCTTCTAAATCCCGGATAAAAATACATTCGGGCATGTGATCTTTTATACCAATTAAAACATTCTGCAAGTGAGGCTCGAAAGTAATACCTAAATTAAAATGAAAATATAATAAGGGATGCAGACACTTTTCTAAGTATTGGTTTAACCAAGTTAATGCTGCGCTTTCATACGAAACGTGCAGTTTAGTTGCCAGCTCAGTCATATTTTCATGGATATGAGATGAACCCGTGAGCGATTTTCCAAACAAACTACCGGCTAATGTCGGTGTTGCTGCATCGAGTTGCTCTTGAGAAAAGTTTTGACGAAAAATCATGCCAAATCCTTCCATCACTTCTTTTCTTTCCTCTGCTGTACCCTCTGGTAAATCAACGGAAATATACGCGGGTTCGAGCATGATGTGAAAGTCGGGGAAGATGTTTTTCACATCATCCATTTTGGTCTGAATAATTTTTGTTAAACAAACAGCAGATTTCAATTCATAAATCGCATTTTTACGCACGCAATTGGTGATGCGAATATTCAACGAGAGTTTATAAAAAAACGGATTGTTCGGGTGGTAAACCGTTCTGACCGACGACGTCGGATAATAGTGCTCGCCATGTTGACCCAAGTCATGCAGATGACCTTCTTGCAACGCTTTTTTTACCAGAGGGAGTTTTTTCAAATAGTGTGCTTGCCATGGATGGGTACAAATTAAGGCATAATTATCTTTTTTCTGAAGAGAGTCGGGCGAATTCTCTGCAACAAGATCGATCGCGGATTTTTCAAGCAGCGAATTTTGAATAATGAAATCTTCTCTGACTAAGAAATAATGCAGAGCAAATTTCGCTTTTAACTCAGGGGAATACTCCTGGATTTCTTTGATTTTCAAGCCTTCGCGATTTTTGGGAGAAGGATGAAATGCGTGTCCAAAGATGAGAGATTGCTCGGATTCAATGAAGCTGATTTGACCGTGCGATTTTTTATTTTTATGAAATTCAATTGCGCGTGACATGACGCGGACGCTATTTTTAATTTGCTCATACAATTCATGGTTAAAGGATTCGCCGTGAAAATGACTTAATTCTTTCAATAAAAGTTCGGCTAATTCATTCCATAAAAGGCTTTTCCAACTGGCGTTAGTCAGTTGTACATAAGGGATCGATTGATATTGGCAAAATCCAATTTTCGAGTCGTTTTTGATGGCAATCGTGATATCGGTTTTCATGGAAGGCAAGTTAATTACCATAAATAGCCCAAAATGATTGAATAAAGGCTGTGGTAAATGAGCATGAATTTGTTTGAGTTGTTTGCGATTTATGATGCGAATATATTTTTTAGAAGAGCATGTTTCTCGATAAAAACAATTCAATAAGGTCTGAATACAATGTTGTTTAGCGATATAATTGAGGGTTTCAAAGTTAACAATGTCATTATTTATACTTCCTTTGCTGTATTGGCTATTATATCCGTAAGTATAATTGTGCATCATCTAGTTCCTTAACATATATAGAGAAATTACGAGTATACCCAACTGTTTCGCTCAAAATACGAACCCAAAAATGACAATTTTGTTCATTTTGAGGGATGACGCGTATCGGAAATTTATTCAATCATCTTTGGGAAAAATAATGTAATGGTTGTCCCATGCCCAGGCTTGCTCTTGATAGAGATTTTGCCTTTATGTAAGTCTACGATGGATTTAACAATCGCAAGTCCTAACCCCGTGCCGCCGGATTGCTGGGACCTGGCAAAATCAACTCGGTAAAAACGATTAAATAACAACGGTATATGTTTTTGCGGAATGCCTTCACCGGTATCCGCAACGGAAATGCTAGTGACATAATCATTGGAATGCGATGAAAGAATAATTTTTCCACCGCTAGGCGTATGGCGTAAAGCATTTGAAATTAAATTGCTGAGCGCGCGACGCAACATGACTTCATTGACAAAAGCGATGCCTGTTCCTTGGCAAATCAGACTGACTTGTTTCTCCTCAGTGGCTGCCTCGTAAAAATCGCGCATATCTTCCATCAATTTTTCAATGTGAATGGGTTTCTTCTGAATAACGGCTTCTGGATTTTCGGCACCCGCTAAAAATAATAAATTTTCAATTAACTGCGAAATGCGATGGAATTCTTCTAAACTGGATTCAATGACATGATGGTATTCTTCATTGGATCTTTTTCGTGACAAGGCGATTTCACTTTCGCCGATGAGATTATTAATTGGCGTACGCAATTCATGCGCTAAATCACCTGAGAATTGCGAGAGACGATTAACCCCTTCTTCAATTCTATCCAGCATGTTGTTAAATGAGCTGGCCAAAATGGATAATTCCTTGGGCCAAGATTTAGGATCGAGACGCTCTTTGAGTTGCGCAACCGAGACACGCTGTGTGGATTCGGTAATATAGGCTAATGGTTTTAATCCTCTGCGAGTGACTAAAATTCCTGTAAAGGCAGAGACGACGACACCCACCAGTAGAATCACAAAAACGATTTGGCGTAAATCATCAATGATGTCGTGCTCTTTGGAAATATCTTTGGCAATTTCGATGATTTCACCATTTTGTAAGAGGGCGGTCATTAAGAGATAAAAATTCTTTTTCTTATGACTGTGCGTTTGCGTGATCCAATGTTGTGCGGCATAAGGTTGACTGGGTCGCGGTTCTAAACCAGCAAACGCTTTTTCCGGGATAAACTCACTCATGTTAGGTGTTTCAGCAATGAGATGTCTATTTTTATCTAAAACACGCACGTAGTAATGGTAAAGCGCGGGATCGACGATGATTTCTTCTTTCAAGTCAGCGATCTTATAATTATCTATTTCCATCACATCTTTTAACACTAACACGGTGCTTTCAAGAAATTGGGTATTGCCATTTTCTAAACGACTGGCAAAAATTCCGTATAACGCGAAGCTTGCGATCAATAAACCACAGAACGCAGAGAACGTATAAATCCAGGTTAATCTTGAGACGATTGACCATTCACGGGGGTGTCTTGGCAGAAGCTGCTTAATTTTAGGGATTTTGCCGGTTTTCCAAAACATAACCAACGCCTCGAATCGTGTGGATTAATTTGTTTTCGAAAGGGCCATCGACTTTTTGTCTTAATCGCCGTACTGCGACATCTACAATATTGGTATCGCTATCAAAATTCATATCCCATACTTGTTCAGCAATGACAGTACGAGAGACGACTTGACCAGTGCGTCTTGCCAATAATGCGATTAAGGAAAATTCTTTGGATGTTAAAACAAGCCGTTGACCGGCGCGTGTTGCTTTGTGTCGTACCAAATCGATTTCTAAATCGCCAATTTGGTACATTTCGGTGTTAGTTGTTGCTTGACCGCGTTTCAAAATGTTGCGAATTCTCGCCAGTAATTCAGAAAATGCGAAGGGTTTTACTAAATAATCGTCAGCGCCTAATTCTAACCCTTTCACGCGATCAGAGACTGAGCTGCGTGCCGTTAAAAATAACGCGGGTGTTTGTAAACCTTGTCGGCGTAACGCGGCTAAAATGGTCCAGCCATCTACTTTGGGTAACATAATATCAAGAATCACTAAGTCAAAGTTCTGGGTCGTCGCCAAAAAAAGACCCTCATGCCCATCTGTCGCAATATCGACGATAAAACCATTTTCGCTCAGCCCTTTTTTCAAATAGGCTGCGGTTTTTGGTTCATCTTCAATAATTAATAAACGCATGGGTTTTGGAACTCGCGAAAATTGGCCAGTATACCACTTACGCTGCTAAAAGAGAACGTTACGAGCGTCTTGTCTTGAGAGAGTGATGTATTATTTGGTTTTTTTTATCGCCAATATGCAGAGAAGTGGAGTGTTCCCAGCGCTTCTGAGCCGCGACCATTAGGGAGCGTCACGGAATCAGCGTTAATTTTAATCGCTGATTCCGTGACACTCCGAGGCGTGCCAGCGAGTCATGTAGGTTGGGTTGAGCGTCAGCGAAACCCAACAATGGATGAATGCACGAAAACGTTGGGTTTCGCTAACGCTCAACCCAACCTACGGGACTGCAAAATTTTTGCAAATTCAAAAACTGGATTGCCGCGCCCCTGCGGGGCTCGCAATGACGGAGTTGTTAGCGAGTCGCCCAGGTGCAACCCGGGGTTTTTAAACAGCTTCAAAACCCCGGGTTGCACCCGTGCTCGCTAAAAGTAACGCAAGATGCCACAAGTGGAGGGTGGTAAAACCTGATTAGCTTTTTTTGCTGCTTTTTTTAATTTGTGCAGATTGTGTTGCCTGCTTTTCATTATTTTTTAATGCCACCGCCGCTTTGCTTGCTGAGCTACCAAAAAGAGTATTGCGATCTTTCGCAACACTGGGTAGCGATGCTTTTCCCGCTCCTAAGCTCAAGCTAGAGGGTTGGGTCTTCTCTCGACTCGATGAAGAACTCGAAGAAGAGGATGAGCTTGACGAGGCAGAGTGGTTAGGAGCCGCTTCTGCATCCTCCATTTCAACATCGTCATCGGATGAAGCGGATTTTGTTCTAGCAGATTTTTTGGCTGCTTTCTGCTTCTCATCTTCTTCTTCATCATCAGTATCAGAAGCGTCCTCTTCACGTTTGCTCGATGAAGATGAGAGATCAGACGATTCTTCATCGCTCATTTCAATATCATCATCGCTCTCCTGCTCGTTTTCAGTTTCTTCATCGCTGGAAGTGGCAGAGTATTCTGATTCTTCACTTTCTTCTTCATCGTCAGAATGTTTTTCTTTATAATTTTTTTGCTGGGTGCGTCTAAGACTTAGCTGCTGTGCACCCAGGTCGTCATCGTTATCCGCTTTTTCTTCGCTTGATTTTGCTTTCTCAGGCTTCTTTTTAGATTTTTTAGATTTTGCAGATTGCTCCGATTCATCCGATTTTTCAGCGTCTTTCGACTTTTCTGATTTTTTATCATCAGCAGACACCAATCCTTTGTCACCGCGTACCGTTTTCCATTTGCCATCCGTTTTAACGTTGTTCATCTGGATAATTTCTTTTCCGAGCGCTTGAACCACAGCATGATCGTCAGGAATTTTTTCAACCCATTTTGCTATTTCTGCAAAATCAAATTCCCTACGATCTGTCTCTGTCGCTTCTGCATCATACGTTCTCTCTACTTCCGTTTTGTTTGAGTCGGTTCGTTTGATATAAGTGATGAGTTTTTGCCGCTCTTCGGGCGTCGACTTATCATAAAGTCTCTCAAATTCATTTTTGTTAACGCCAAGTAAAATGATGTATTTAAGATGGGTGATTTGTGCTGTTTTATCATAATTACCGAGATATATCGCCGCTCTAATTTTTTGCGGTGGAAAGCGCCTGCTCAGTTCACAACGGGCTGAATGGAGTGCTGCAAGTTTGAGGCGAAGATATTCATCAAGCTTTTCTAAAATTAAGAGTTCTTTGTGTATGCCTAAGCCTTTTTTGATATTTTCAACCGTAAGGTTATAGGCATTAAACAGTATTGTAGACTCTTTCTTAGTTTGTGCCGTTTCGAATTTGTGATAGGCCATTTCACACTCACGGGGAGTATATTGCGAATCAGGCGGTAGCAATCTCTCGGGTAATTTAAAAAGAGGGAAATCTTCACCCTTAATTTCTGTTATATCAAGATTTTTAGGATACTTAGGTCTTTCCGTAATGGCACCGGGTATATCATTTGGATTAATAAGATCCTCTTTAAAAGTATAGGTTCTTGTTTTCGCTAATTTTTTGCGAGGTTTATTTTCTTTTGCCAGTTCTTTATTTATTCTCTTAAGGGATTTATTGCTCTCTTTAATTTTTTTATTTCTCTCATCAATTTTTTTCATCTCGGCTACTGCGACTTCACGTGCGTAGTTATAAGTGTCAAGTACTCTCTTGTCTTTATTGGGTAGAGCCCAGCATTCTTGTAACCAGTAATATTTAAAAAAACACGCATATTCTTGGCTTGGTAATCCTTGCTTGCCTTTTTTATGAAAATCGTTTTGAAACGTTTCATCATAGTGTTTTCTCAACCAAGGTATTTCTTCAGGAGTGAATCCGCCGGTCACCACGACAAATTTGGCATGGGAAAATAAATCCTGCTCGGAAAGTATTCTGAGTCTGTCCACTTTTGGTTGGAGCTTTTTGAGAACATAGGCTCTTATCCTGCGCTTCTCTTGACTCGTAATTGACATAGGGCTTGTTTCTTTTTTTAAATTTCCTCTCAGGTGGCGAGACGCTGCATCCAGTAACTCTCTTAGTTCTCTTACTTCTTTCTTGGGATGGTTCCAGAGTTCGGGTGTTAAAAAGATTTTGCCAGATCGATACTGATCTTGTGATTTTGAAAATAGATGGGGCATTTCATAAAAGAGAAATTTATCCCTCAAATTTTTTTGTTCGTCAATAGCGGCAGTACGCGCTTTTTCTTTGCGCTTTTTAGTCCCCGCCTCTTTTGTAAAAGCCTTTAATTCTGCCGATAATTTTTTCTTTTCTGCTACGTTACCCTCTCTCTGTGCTTTTATCAATTGAAGCGAAATTTTCCGTCCTTCCTGATTAGAATCCTTTTGTGCTTCTAACACTTCTTTAGGAGTTTTTATCTTTTCGTCTGCTAACCGTTTTGTATATTTGCCATATTGCGCTTTGAGATCTGCTGGTTTCAATTTGTCGTTTGGCTTAATATGTGCTGGAAAGATGCCTTTAAATCCGGGCGGAACGTTTTTCTCAACAGCATTTGCTGGCGCTTCTTTTTTTTCATCCTTTCCATCGCTTTGTTGTCGCTGCATTGGTTTGGCGGCATTCGCTGGTTTTTTAGGCGCAGAGACTGGTTTGCCTGCGGGTTGTGGCTCGATGAAATTTTTCGTACTTCTTTTTGACTCAGCGGGCTTCTTCATAAATTGTGGTTTTTTAGGTATTTTTCTTCTGACGCTACTTGGGGCTGCGCTGTTTTGATTTTGCTTTTGTTCACTTGTGCTTTTGTTTGTGCCTGAACTGGAACTATTAGAATTACTAGAACTAGAACTAGAACTACTAGAACTTATGCTCGCACTTATGCTTGGTTCTAAACGTGCTCTTTTCGCGCTTTTCTCATCGGATACCGTATCCTCCGCTTTTCTTTTTGTTAAGAGACCACTCAAATCACCTGCTTTCATGTCAATGTCGCCGTCTGAGCTCGCTGCTCTGCTGGATGCGCGGTCTTCATCTGCTTGCGATATTTCGGGTAATCCATCCTCTTCAGGCATTTCATTTCCCGAATTTGAAAAATCAACCGGAGGTAAATTGAAAGGCTCACTTTGATGAGTTGATCCAAATGAAATAGGCATGAGAGGAGTGGGTTCTTGCAGCATTGTTTCGAGCTGCATGAGTGAATCTGGCATTTTAAAGTCAGTGAAGCTGCTGCTTGAGGGTGAAGAAATGGGTAACGAGGAATGAATAAGCGGAATAGGTGCGGGAGAATTCTGAAGCATTGCTTCTAATTCTCTAAGTGATGGTGGCAGCTCATCAGTGGAATGACTGCTAGAAGATGAAGCAGATGATTCATCCATAGGCGCTAACGCCGAACTCGCATTATTCGATCTACTACCAAACATAATTTATTCCTCGTTTTGTAATTTATAAAAAAAATTGATCATATAAATCTAATATATTTTCGTCAACTGTGCGCCCCTGATCGTCCCCTCACATCTGAGCCGCGACCGTTAGGGAGCGTCACGGAATCAGCGATTTAAATTAACGCTGATTCCGTGACGCTCCCTAACGGTCGCGGCTCAGTTGCGAGGGGCAGCACATCTGAGAGAGCAGAACCGCTTGTGTAGATATCTATGAAAAACCCTTCCTTAAAGCAGCGCCATTTGAGCTGACGTCAAGGCTGCTGCTACTGCTACTACTACTACTACTCGATGACGGTGGTTGTAATTGCGGCTGCGCGTTATTAACAAAAGCAGTAAAGTCAGAAACAGCCTGAAACAACTGCATTGCTTCTTTGTAGGAGGACGCACTCAATGCGCTCCGCGTACGCTGTACTGCAAGTAAAGCCACCTCCGTCTTCGCTAAATCAAAATTCAATTCTTGTCCTTCCGGTGATTGGTGCCAGCTTAAATAATCTTGTTCGGAAAGTTGTTTTAACCCGTTGGCCGAACGACTTATTTCTGTCAATACTTGCTGGTTATAATTAGCAAGATTCGGCTGCGGCGTTTTATCATCTCTTGGTTGTCCATTCATCAAAGCAGGGCGTGAAAAAAAGCTTCCCCGAGGAAGAGACGGTGACGATGAACGTGACGAGAAGGGTGATGCGGATAACGAATGAGACAGAGGCGCAGTGGCTGATGAAGAAGCATTTAGATCTGCGTCTTTCTCTATCTCCATATTGGATGATGAAGACCCAGAGGATGAAGACGAAGCCGATGAGGCAGGGGGCATTAGCAGCGATGAGAATGCAGGAGGTGCCGATGCTGCCGCTAACAGTTTCAATTCTGATGAATGCTCAGGTGGCGCGGCTAAAAGCGCTGATGAAGCGGAAGCATCACTGTTCTCGCCAGCCGCCATCTCTACATCACTATCAGGAGATCCATTCGTTCCATTCTCAAATCCGGCTTCGGTTTGCTCTGCTTTCGCTTCATCAGACAAAGAGAATGCCGATGATGAAGCACTGCTATCAAGACTGCTCGACACGGGCGTTTTTTTACCCCCTTTTTTTTGCAGAAGCCTTTTTTTGTTTAGACTCGCGCCGGGGCTTCTTAGCGGGTTGTTTCTCACTCTCATCTTTTTTAGCGGCTTCATTTGTGTCATTTTGATCCTCGTCTCTCTGTTTGCGCTTAGACGTGGGAGGCACAGAACCCGTTTCAACCTGTTTAGTCTTTGCATTATCAGACGATGATGATGAGGAAGATGAAGATGAAGAAGATGAAGAAGGTGCCGCCGGTTTTTCCTCTTGATATTCTTTATCACCCAGATAATAGATCGTTCCCATTTGAAATAAAGAATTAGCAAGAATGGCATAAATATAATATTCAAAATCATCCAGCTTGTTGGTTGAAGCAAGTGCACTTGCATCGGAAACTGGTTTTTTCACACGGGCCTCTGGAAGAGGTATTTTGTTTTTGATATCGTCAATCAAATTAACTAACATGATGTAAACAAATGCGGCTAATTCTACGGAAGCTCTTTCATTTTTTGTCGTGCTGTCTCGCTTTTCTTCCTGTTTTTTGGAATTGCTTGAAAGTTTCACATAAAAATCGCTAAACAGTCGGGCGCTTTTTTTATTTGCATGGTCACAAGCCGCTTTTGACTCCATCTCAACGTCTGTGTCATGAGAATTTGATTGAGAGGATAATTCTTTCTTTTCTTCGGCTAAAAGAAACTCTTCTATCTTTTGCAACGCTTCCGGAAATCGCCTTAGTAAGAGGATATCTTCGCTTTTTTCGTTCTTTGCGATTTGACCGGCTCTTTTTCCTTGCGCGACAATAAAATCGGCCATCGTAAAGCAAGAAAAAAATTGGTCAATGGCTTTTGTTATCTCACAATCTTGCGAGTAATTATTTCCGCCGCCATGACGAGTTGTCATCAACTCACCCTCCAGCGGCGCAACGTTGACATTCGCGTGGGCAAACCGTTTGGGATAAAAATATTCGCGGTATTTTAATCGATAAAGTATATCGAGTGGTATCACGCCGAGCATACGGTTATCTAACCGTTGGGCAAGGCTGCTTAGCAACGAATTGTCTGAGAGTTGACAAATACCTTGCAAGCCCACGATATTAACGATGCCGAAATGACGCACGCCTACAAATCGAAAAATGGTCAGCGCAATGATGCGTAGTTCGTCAAACGTAATACCGTTTTTCCCTCTGCCCCGCTCGATTTTTGTAATTTCAGCTTCGCCGATCTGTTTTTTAAGCGCAGCATTCTCAGCCAGTTGTTGCATGCCTGATGAAAACCAGCCTGCAAGAACCATTTGATTGTCTTGGAAAATCGTAAAGGTGGTAACGGGTTTTTTAATCTTTTCCCATACGAAGTGTTGACCAGGAATAATTGGCAGAGGAAAACCTTTTTTATTGCCATTATCATCTTTTTCACGGAGGGTATACATGCAGGTTGTAGCGGAAGTCATTCGAAGAAGCTGCTGCGTTTGAATAGTCAAATATTTATTTTCAAATCGAAAATCATTGATTGATAGCAAACAGTCAATTTTCGTTTGAACGGCGCTTTCTTGTTTTCCTAAAAAATCCTTTTTTAACTCTTTAAACGATCTCCCTATTGGTTGCCCTCTATTTCTACTCATTTTATTACCATTATTAATGTCAAAAAATTGCGATGATGAATGCTTGTTTCAGAAAAACCTGCTTGGAGAGGATGATGCAGGGCTCGCTGTATTGGCTTGTGTGGGTTTCGATTTTTGTAGCTGTTCTACCTGAACACGGAGTTGGGCATTTTGGTATTGTAATTCTTTGAATTGTGGCAAGAATTTATTTCCAAGCTGTTGTGCCTTTTCAAAAAGAGAATTTTTTTCAGTTTCCAGAGAAGCTGCTCTTGTTTGCGCTGTGTGTAAGAGAGTTCTTAATTGATTTATGTCAGCAGAGTGCTGCTCGTGGCGACGCGCGCTCTGCTCTTGGATGCGTTTGTTTTCAGTTTCTAATGAAGCCGCTCTCTCTTCTGCGCTTTGTAAAAGACTTTTTAAACGATTCGTTTCTGCGGACTGCTGCTCGACACAAGTCTTTAGCTCATTTTTTTCAAAGCCGAGCTTTAAGTGGGTTTGCATTAACTGAGAATGTCTTTGCTGAAGTGTTTGCACTCTCTGGTTTAATGCATTTATTTCTTCATCTCTGGATGAGCTCATCGCTGATTTATACCTCTAAAAAATATTAAAATGGAAAAAAAATTAACAAATATTCTTTACACCACGGTAAAATTGTTTAAATATAAGCTATATCTGATTAAAAATGGTTTATTATTCTACATTTGTTGAAGTATTATATCCAGTAAAAATTTTCAACAATTTTGGACGACCAAATTTTATCCAACCGGTTGTGGGAGTGAATAACAGTTTATGACGGGACCTCGAAGTTTTAATACCGATGATTTTTTCGCTTCCGACTATCCATCGAGCGCAGACACGAATGCAACGCCTTCTTTGGCGGTGGATGGTTTTGCAATATCCTCATCGTGGGAAACGCGCATGCATCTACAGTTACGATGCAATGCATTAGTTGCCGAGCAGGGCGCATTAGCTCAACAAGTTCAACACTTACAAAGATCAGAGGGTGAATTAAAACAAAAAAATAATTCTCTGGCAGAAAATGTATCTGCTTTAACGCAGCAGCTCAACGAAAAAAAAGCCGAGTTAGCAGAAGTCGCTAAACAATTGGCTGAATTAACAGACCAGCATAAAACATTGGGATTAACCCATGCTCGATTTAAAAGTGATCTTGAATGTTCACAACGGGACTATAAGGAACAAGGTAGGCTTTTAGTAGCTTCGCTGGGAGAGCTAGAGATTTTAAAGCAGCAAAAATCCCAATTAGAAAACGATGCAAAAAAACAACAAGCAGAATGGCATACGCAATTTAAACTGAGGCAACGAGAAAATGCAGAAAAATTGGCAGCTCTTTTACAATTTGCTACAGCGGGCATGCAACAAAATAGTTTGTTGGACAGGAACACGGTAGACCCCGAAGAATTCCTATCCGAAATGGAGGACATGCAGCGTCGACTGAATGTCGCCGAATCAAAAGCAGAGAATTTAGCCAGTGAAATAGCAAAAAGTGCGGAAGAGGAAGCGAGACAAAAAGCCGCATTTGCAACGTTACAGAATGAAAATAGCGAATTGAAAGCGCAAATTGAAAAACTGACAGCAATGTCTCTGCCCAAGCCGTTAAGCAATAACGCATCAAACGGGGTGAAATTACTACCCGCCGTTTCAAGCGATTCACAATCCCTGGCTCCACCACCACACATTCCAACTTCGCGCTCGACAATGGCATCAACAAATGAAATTTTTAGTTTATTAAATGGATCGCATCGACCTTTAAGTTCTCCAGGCGCAGTCGCGATGGAGATAGATTCAGAGGTGTCAAAAAGTGCGAGCTCTAGCTCAAGTTCAAGCTCAAGTTCAAACTCGAATATGACACCGACTGCAACACTGAACCTGAACCCGAGCGCCAGTTCAAGCGCAAGCCTGCCTTTTGCGTCCCTGTCGGGAACAACTGGGAATGGGAGCCTGTTAGGTATGCCTTTTTTACCGCAACCTGATTTTATGAGTGGAGTCCCGTTTCAAGTTCCTAGTTTAGGTATGTCTACTTCACCACAGAATTTCATGAATAGTTTTTCGCCGCAAGATCCACATTCTCTGACGCAGTTTTTTGCGATGCAATCCAATTCTAATTTGAGTATGCCTAACTTATCACCTTTTATGCTATCGCATGGTCTTCCCTTCCCAACACCTAACTTGTTAACGAATGGCAACGGTGTGAGAAATCCGGGTAATCCTGCGGGGGGATTTTTTGCTAGAAATTCTTTATCGTCATCATCATCTTCTTCTTCCTCGAGCAACGCTCTTCCACAATCGCTGCCAGCGTTCGTATTGGATCGCCCGCAACCACCACCGCCACAATACATTATCAATGGTATGGACAAAGCATTAGAGGCAGCTGCCAGGTCTTTAACAAACCTTGCGCAGTCTGGGAACGATAATACATCGACATCGAGTGCTGAAGCTAACCCTGCGCGGAGAGCTAAGCCAAAAATTAAGCCTGCACCAAAAACCAAATCTACACCAAAACAAAAAGCAGCGGAAAAGCGCAAAGCAGCAGAGCTGGTCTCTGAGAGATCAGCCAATCGTCCTAGAAGAGGTTAATAATTAATTTTTGATTGAAGGGGTAAATAAAATGTCTAGTAGTCAACGCTTCATCGGTGCTTTAGCAGCCAATACTTCTGATACTTATTCCAATGACAATTCGGATGAGGCTATTGTTAACCTAATTGGGTTGCTGGCAAAGCAAGATGCTAATTTGCAAAATGCAGCGATGAATAATTTAGAGTTTTTCGATCAGCTTAAAAACATGCTCGAAACGGATTATGCCGGAGAAGTGAATATCGCTCACTGTCTTGAAGCCGTACGAAAAGAATTTCCAAACTATCAATCAAAACCGCGCGTAGAAAAAAATGAGAGCAGTTCTTCAGGACAAGACAGCAAAGATTCTAAAAAGAGTGATGCGCCAGCTTCTTTAAAAAGAAAGTTTGATGATAAAGCCGAGCAAGAGGCAAGCTCTTCATCCGCTGATGATAAAACCGCGCAGAAGATAAGTTCATCGTCTGCGGATATCTTGCCAGTCTCCAAAAAACCTCGTATAGAAGATAGCTCTGCTCGAACGGATAGCGCGGAGTTTAGTGCGTGGGTAAAGCAGCCTGTTCCGCAGATGCTAAGTGATTTTCATCAAGGATTAGAGCTGGCGAAAAGATTTTTCACCTTAAAAAATCCAAAATTTTATATTTTTAGTCTTAAGCTCCAACCAGATATTCAAAAATTAGATATGGTAATGAGCTGTTTCATGACGGCATTATTAAAAATGCTAACATTTAATCGCGAACAAATTAAAAAACATGCGGAGCTGCTTGCTGTTATTTTGATGCTGAAAGATCCAACGGATAAGTCTAATACGATCTCAATTCTAACGAAGAGTCAGACGCCTTTTGAAAGTAGCGAATCGAAATCGATGAGTGATGACGGCGCTTCTAATCAGCTTAAAATTATTGAAGTCAGTCGATGGATGAACAGAACATGCCAGAAAAAAATAGATTCTTTCTATACGGCCGTTGCATCATTAGAGCAAGTTGCCTCATCAGATGAATATCAGGATTGGTTTAATAGAAATGCTGAAGGTATGTCGAGTGCTATCACTCACATTCTGGCTTATTTCGAAGAAGTTAGAAAAATTTTAAATTTCAGTCCTGACAGTTTATCCAAAATTGAAAAGTTGTATCGAATATTTGTTCCTAATGATTCTACCGCTGCCATGGAAATTGATTCACCTAAGCAGGCTCGTATTTGATGTGGGAGGCATGCTTAAGAATGGCGTTGTCTAAATCCTCCGTGCTTCCAGCGCACCTCGGATTTCTCCTAAACAGACAGAGTGCATCATTACGATGACAGATGATCTCCTTATCGAATAAGAATTTATTTTTAAATGAACGTTGCTTTTTATACAAATCCCCCTTGTTCCCAATGGCACTAGCTTAAGAACTGTCGTCCCGGAATTTACTGGCGCTTAATGAGCGCTTTTTGCGAATTTAGCGCCAGTTAATGTCCGGGATCCATTTTGCTTAAAGCATATAAGTTAAAAGCAAGAGGGCGATAAATTGAAGATGGATCCCGGACATTAAGTAGCTCTAAACGAGCAAAAGGCGCTCGTTAAGAGCTACTAAATTCCGGGACGACAGTTCTTAAGCTAGTGCCATTGCCCCTTGTTCCCCTTTTTCAAAGTGGGAGACTTTCTTAAGCGCCTCTGTGTTTTAACAGCGAAGTCGCTTAAGAAAGTCTCCCACTTTGAAAAAGGGGGAACAAGGGGGATTTGTATAAAAGTAGCCGGGTGCAACCCGGGGTTTTAAAGCTGCTTAAAAACTCCGGGTTGCACCCATAGGCTACTGGCTAAAGAGACAGAGTGCATCGTTAGATTACAGGCCTCCTTGCCCAAGTGAGTTTCTTCGTTGCAAAGAAAGAGGAGAATCGTCTAACCCATCTAGCTTTATCATCGCATTAGAATTATGACATCGATGCGAGAAGATGCCCTCTGGAATGTTTTTAAGTCCAGAATCAGTGCCAAAATTAGATAACATAGTAGGTAACGTAGAATGACTACCTGATGGTGAACTTGAAGAGCTTGAGTGAGTGTTCGGTAAGCCTGCTCCAGTTGAATTTAATATCTGCAAAATGGCAGTATTTGAATTGGTTGGATTGAAACTCGACGCAACAATTTGGAATGGATCTGAGACCAATGCCGCTGAGCTTGAAGAAGATGAAGCTGAGCTAGCTGAGCTTGAAGAAGATGAAGCTAAGTTAGCTAAGCTTGAAGAGGATGAAGCTGAGTTTGAAGACGATGAAGCTGAGCTTGACAAGGATTGACTTCCACCGCTCATCGCAGAAGGTTCATCACCATTCACTCTTCCAGCATTTTGTGCACTTCCATCCGCGCTAGCGGCTGGCTTCTCATGTTCTGCATCTTGATCTGTCATCGCAGTTGGTTCATCGCCTTCATTCGCTTCGGCAGCCTCATTATCAACACTTGCAGCTAACTCCTCACTTTCTTCTTCGTCATGCATCGCGACTGGATCATCGTATACTGCACCTTCATCCGCTAACGCGGCTGGCTGATCACTTGCAGCACTGTTTGGCCCCTGCTGACGCGACCGTTTAGCGCGTTGTTTTTCTGCTTTCCAATACACCTCATCATTTATCAAAACGGTATACTCCTGATAAATTTTTTCGACTTTAAATTGAATGACTAACCTTAAAATTTTACCTTGTCGTCTCTCTATTTTTTCTGCATCGATATTATTAGACCGGCATAATTCTGCATAGCTCTGCAGACAATTTTCAATATCCATCGTACGAGCAGGCATATATTTTTTGATGAGAGTTACGAAATGCAACGCATCATTTTTTTGTTTAACTTCACTCAGAAGTTTGTGAGGTAGATTAGCCAATTCTAGCAAACGATTTGTTAGATCCAGCTCGGCAATGACAACGCTTGCAAGTGGATCCGACAAAAGTATTTTTAATAAATAATTTTGATAATAAATAACCCGATATTCAGTATTGATATGGGTTCGGACGAAGTCCTCCTGTAATTGAAGCAATTCTTGACAGGGATTTCCAAATGCAAAAAAATCGTCTACTTCTAGCGCATCCGGAGCACTTGCCGTTTTCATGATTTCATCAAATAGTTTAGTCACCAACGTAACAGGCTGCAATTGAGATAATTTCACCTGCGCGCGCGCTAATGTGTTTCTATAGCTATCTATTTCGGTGAAAAAATATTGTTTGCGCTCTTGGGATAGTTGTCGTTCGGTATCCAGCGTTACGCGAGTCATATCTAACTGAGTTTTTAATTCGGCCGCTTGTTGCTTTTTCTGACGCAATTTTCTGACTGTTTTTAAATGCGTTTTATTTTCTTGCTGTCTTTTTTGTTTTTCGGCGGCCAATTCAGCTGTTAATTGCTTTACCAATTTACTGTCTGGGCTTTCTTCCGTCATCGATGTTTGATGACGGCTCGAAGATGCGGATGGCGGAAAAGAAAAAGCCGATAAATCCATGGGTTGCGGTAAATCGTCCGCACGATTCATTCCGGCAGGCCTCCATCGTGGATCATGGCGGGATGACAAGTGGAATGGCATTGCAGAGGAGGAGGAAGATGAAGAAGAGGAGCTGCTGCTTGTGGAATGGCTTTCTTCAGCCGCTTTCATGTCTACATCGGAGTTATCCGCGTCGGATGAAGGTGCTGTTTCCTCCTCTTGCTCAGACATTCTTTTTCGTTTTAGGTTTTTATTTGGCAATGTTTTTTTTCCTTTTTTGGGATTGCATTCCCACTCGCTGGGTTCTTTTTCTTTAGGTTTGTATGCGGGATAAATCTGCATCGGATTAGAAGAGTTAAGATTAAAACCAAAAACGTTAAGAATTAAATCTTCTATCAACTCAATTGAAAATTCACTCCAAAGATAACTCACTTGACGACGTTCTAAATCTAAACAGCCTGGTTCATTAGATTGTGTGAATATACAGAGTCTGGGAGGGCGTCTATTACCTTTTGCAATATCGATATCAACTGTAAAACTAGAATTTTTTCCATTTAAATTGATGCTAAAAATTAACTCTCTGTTATTTTCAATGTCCTCAAATACCTTGTCTTTGCGAACCTTTCCGTTTTCAAAGACATCTAATTTTTTGTCTTTTAAAAGGTTGTGAAGTTCACTCTTTTCTAAGGTAACGTAAAGCAGATGAGGATAGCCATCTTGATGCCAAAAAAGCGTTTTTATCGACTCCTTATCTTTCACTCCATTCTTCGCTTCCTGTATATCAAGATTCGCTAGTTTATCTAAAAATGCCCAGAGAGAATAAACTTCTGTTTTTCCAAACTCACCACGGACTGTTTTGCAATGCTCTTCAAATTTGGAAAAATTAATGGTCTCCGCGTTGCTGCGAGGCGTTGTCATTTTTTTTGTCTCTATTCTTCGTTTTGGGTTAGATAATATACAAATAGAATATGTGTTTGTCAAAGAGTGACAGAGTCGGCATTTGATATTTTCACTTTAAACGCTCAATAAACGCTGAACCCTGACTCCTTTCTCCCAAGCGGAATGGACCACGCGCTAAAAGAGAACTTTACGAGTGTCTTGTAGTGAGAGGCGTATGTATAACTAGTTGGCCTTTTTTATCTGAAATTCGCATGGAAGTGACGAATCCAGAGAGTGCTGCCACGATCAAATAACAGGCGGGGGCTTTGGGATTGGTTGTCCATTCAATTAACCAAGTGACGATTAAAGGGCAGGTGCCGCCAAAAATGGCCAATCCTAAATTAAAGCCGAGCGACATGCCGGTATAGCGTATGTCTGTGGAAAATAATTCAATCATGCTGGCAAAAGCGGTGGGTAAATATAAGCTGAAAATCAGCGTAAAAATAGCCATCGCAGGATAAATTTGCAGGAGTGAACCGCTAGCGAGAAGCAAAAATAAAGGATACGAAAAAATGAGCATGGCGAGACACGATAAGCGGATGAGACGTGTACGGTTAATGTGATCTGCCCAATACCCGACTAAGCTAATAAAAATGGCTAAACAAACCAAACAAACACAGTTGATTTGCAGTGCGCTGCGATGACTCAGGTGTTGAACGTGAGTCAGATAAGTTGGCATCCAAATAAATAAAATTTGGTACACAATGCCCCACGTGCTGGCTAGGCTAAATACGGTGAATAAGTGCTTTCGTGAGCGTGGGTCTTTCAGTAACTTCGCCAACGGATATTTTTCTTTGTGAGCGGCTTTAAAGTCAGGTGTTTCGGGCAAATTCAGTCGTAGCAGAATACTGATGAAACACAACCCAGCGCCTATCCAGTAACCCACTCGCCATCCCCCCGCTAATAATTCTTGTTGCGTGAAGCTGTTGATAAGGACCAACGACATGATCGAGCTAAATAACACGCCAAGACTTGCCGTGGTGGGAACAATGCTGATCCACAACGTACGTTTTGTTGCAGGTGCATATTCTGCTAAATACACGGCAGAACCGGTGTGCTCGCCTCCGGCCGATAATCCTTGGCAAATTCGAGCTAAACAGAGTATCACGGGACTGGCGATACCGATGCTGGCAAACGTTGGCAAAAAACCAATGATGAGTGTCGGTATTGCCATCAGGATTAACGCAGCAACCAATGCCCGCTGCCGGCCATAGGTATCACCGATCCAGCCAAATAAAATGCCTCCCAGCGGGCGGGCTAAAAAACTTAATGCGAAGACGGTGAAGGTGAGAGTTAGCGATAACAAAGGGTTTTTTAACGGGAAAAATAATTGCGAAATGACGGAGGCGAGATAACCGTATAACAAAAAATTATACCATTCGGTTAAATTGCCGATGCTGCCGCCGATGAGGATGTGCCAGATTTTTGGCGTGGATGTTGTCTGGGTGATCATCAACGATGTTCTCTAGTTGAATAGGGTGTGGGTGGAAGAGTGGATTATGGTATGAAAAACGGTTGGGGTCTAGAGTCGAGGGTTGTCATCCTGAGTGCTCCAACTCCCGAAAAAAGAGGGGTAAACATTGAATAAGAACTTCTTCTTTTTATACAAATCCCCCTTGTTCCCCCTTTTTCAAAGTGGGAGACCCTCTAAGCAGCTTTCGCTGTTAAAACACAGAGCTGCTTAGAGGGTCTCCCACTTTGAAAAAGGGGGAACAAGGGGCAATGGCACTAGCTTAAGAACTGTCGTCCCGGAATTTAGTAGCTCTTAACGAGCGCCTTTTGCTCGTTTAGAGCTACTTAATGTCCGGGATCCATCTTCAATTTATCGCCCTCTTGCTTTTAACTTATATGCTTTAAGCAAAATGGATCCCGGACATTAACTGGCGCTAAATTCGCAAAAAGCGCTCATTAAGCGCCAGTAAATTCCGGGACTACAGTTCTTAAGCTAGTGCCATTGGGAACAAGGGGGATTTGTATAAAAAAATTAAATTGTTCTCTATAGCGAGCCCGGGTTTGCTTTGTTAAAGATGAGGCCGCATTTGGTCATAAATAATAAATTACAAGATCGAGAAGCTGTTTAATCCATAAAAACATGGTGGCTAAGGTATGGGTGCTATCATATTGCATGAATAACTTATTGATTTTATATTGGTATGTATTTTAATGAATGAAAAGTACCAACAAAAATACCAACATATTCATGAAGGTGAAGAAAAGAATCCGCTCATTATTTAATTCGCCACTTTGCGTTCATTGCGACAAATTTTGATTTAAAATAATAAAAATATAATTTTAAATGTCGCTTTTAACATAAAATCTGCATATAATGATTGTATGTTATATAAAATCATCATTGAAAACTTTTTTTCGATCGCCGGTAGGCAAGAGCTGACTTTCGAAGTTCCTGCTAATGCGCCGGATTTGGCTTGTTTCAAGCTTTCCCGTTCCAATCAAAAAACCCGCTTGCCAGCGGTGGTAGGCTTTTTCGGCCCAAACGCTTCGGGAAAGTCTACTATTTTGCGTGCGGTGGTGTCTGCGGCGTTCTTTGCGATTCGTAGCTTTGACTGGATAGATCAGATTAATGAATTATTCCAGCCTTATAGACAGAAGAATTGGTGGGGTAAGCCAACTAAAATCACTGTTGAATTTGATAGTCAACTAAGTGATGGACAGCCATCTGCAATATTTCGTTATGAGCTGCATATTACGCATCATGCTAATGATTATGGAAATAAGACGGTTTTGTATGAAGCGCTATTCTATGCACCCAAAGGGAAATTTCGTCGCCTTTTTGAGCGTGAAGGTCAAAAATTCAATTTTGGAAGGGAATTTGATATTTCTGGTTCTAGTGATCCTAGGACGCAAAGCATCCGCCCTAATGCGAGTGTGATTAGTACATTAGCGAAATTAAATCACCCATTATCAACTTACTTCAGCAGGGTAATAGGAACATTACAAACTAATATTATCGGTGTTCATAAGATTCAACAAAATATTAGTCAATTTCTTTCAGTTTATGCAAATGATAAAAATTGTTTAGATCGATTGAATCGAGAGCTAAGGCGTCTAGACATCGGTCTTGAGTCAATGGTAATAGTGCAAGGAAACCAAGGACTATTTGCAAAATTTCAACATGCTGGTCTTGATGGGTTCATTGTCTTTGACGAAGAGTCGGCAGGTACAAAACGTTTCGTCGAAATTTTTCCACGAATACATTACGCATTAGAAACGGGTGGAATAGTTATGATTGACGAAATTGATAGTGATTTACATCCTCTTTTGTTGCCAGAACTATTTCGATGGTTTAGTGATCCAGAGCGTAATTCTCGTGGAGCACAGTTATTTTTTACCGCTCACAATCCAGGCTTATTAGATGACTTGGAGAAAGAGCAAGTATTTTTTACTGAAAAACCTAGCGGGCAAGCAACGGGTGTTTATTGTGCGCGAGACATCAAAGGTTTGCGTCGTGAGCCAAGTTTAATGAGAAAGTACCTTGCGGGCGAATTAGGTGCTGTGCCGCGTATTGGATAGATAATGACAACAAGAAGAACAATCTTACAGCGGACGCGGTTTTTTTCTCGGTTGAAGGCGAGGGAGAGCAATCACTTGTTAAATGGTTTCAAGAACTGGCAGACCAAAATGGATTGTATGTGCATCTTGATTGTGAAGTTTTAAAGGGTGGTGGTTATAAAACCATGCTGGCAGGGGCTATACATTGCAGAAAACGCAAAGAAAGACAAAAAGCCAAAAGCTCAGTTTTGCTAGTAGATGGTGATAGAGCCGAGCGCGATGATGGTTGGTCGCTTTCTAAGCTTCGGCAAGAGGCGTCAAAGCATAAAATCACAGTGTGTGTTCAAGAGCCTAATTTAGAAGGATTATTGTTGCGCTTGATGCCAGGGAAGGAAAACTTGCAACCCGATAGAACAAATGTTCAAGCGTTGTTGAAGAGTGTTTGGCCTAATTATAGGAAGCCTGCTGATACACGTACACTTACAGGAAAATTCACATTAACAGACTTACTTCGTGTTGCAAAAATAGATTTTGAGTTAAATACCATGTTGTCAATAATAGGGTTGAGCAAGGAGAAATAACCAATGAAGTGCTATGCGTGTAGTAAAGGTAATTTAACTCAAAAAACAAAGCCGCAAGTTTTTACCTACAAAGGGAAATCTATCACTTTAGAACAACCTGGTTTATGGTGTGATTCTTGTGAAGAAGGTATTTTGAGTGGTGAAGATATTGCGAAAACTGAAAAAGCTTTTGATGAATTTAAATCAAAAGTGGATGGTATTTTGCGACCGGAAGAAATTCGTCGGATTCGCAAAGATATTCTGCATTTATCGCAAGAAGAAGCTGGCAGAATATTTGGGGGTGGTAAAAACGGATTTAGTCGGTATGAGCGTGGAGAAACCAAGCCGCTGCCTGCCGTTAGTAATTTGCTTAAGTTGCTTGAACGGCACCCTGAAGATTTGAAATATTTTGTTGATCAGCAAAAAACAGCATAAAATCAAAGCCAAATATTCGTTAACGAGATTTGAGTATTAATGAGTTGAGATGAGAGAGCAAGCTGGTTAAATACTTGAAGAAATTTACAAATCAAGATAGAAGAGTTGCTTACTTGATGGGAATGCATCACCGTCTGGGAGCAGGCTCTCAAGTGAGAAATGCATTTTTTAGTTCGGCAATTTGTGAGCCAAAGTTAACAGATTTATGTTTTCAATATGCTGATATTGATGCTGACGACTCTATTTCAAAAAAATTAAATTAAAAATATCATTCTACCGTGTAGCCCGAATTTCAGGATGTTGTTCTTTGCTCTGCTTAGCTTGTGAAACAGTGCTTTGCACCCCGTGTGCACCCTGGCTTAACTTTCTGAAATTCTGATTAACTCGAAAACCCACATAAGACATGGTGGCTATAGGTGGACTCGAACCACCGACCTCAGCATTATGAGTGCCGCGCTCTAACCAGCTGAGCTACATAGCCGTCTTATTGAAATGAGGCGCTATTCTCGAAGCTTTAGGGCGTGGTTGTCAAGGTAAAAAGGGGTATTTTTTATATTCTCTGACCGAAAAGAGTGGTAAAAGTTGCATCGCATGCCGATCTTAAGTAGAATCTCCCACCTTTCGAAGATCATTTTAAGGTTATTCCCGCGGCTTACCGTGTTAATACGATAAAAACTTGATTTTCTCCTTGCCTGAGCGGGTCACCCCGCAGGCTGTATAAACCATAAGGAGTCTTACGCTCTATGAAGCATTATGAAGTTGTATTTTTAGTCCATCCCGATCAAAGCGAGCAAGTGCCTGCGATGATCGAACGTTATAGCAATATGGTCACCCAAAAAAAGGGTACCGTGCACCGGTTAGAAGACTGGGGCCGTCGCCAATTGGCTTATCCCATCGACAAAATTTTAAAAGCACACTATGTTTTAATGAACATTGAATGCGATAAAGAAACCGTTGATGAATTAGAAAATGCATTCCGTTATAACGATGCAGTGATCCGTAATTTAATCTTGAGTGTTAAACGGCCTATGAAAGACCCTTCTCCTTTATTAAAAGAAAATGGTCGTGAAGCATCTGAGGGCGATTCACGCGATTCTCGTGATTCACGCGACTCAAGAGACAGAGATTCTCGTGACTCTCGCGGTCGAGGCAAAAGAACGCCGAACTTTGAGCACGATTCACGCGTCGCTGAACAGGAATAATTTAGGATAACCGTTGGGGAAATGACTATGTCTACATATTACCGTCGTAAAAAGTTTTGCTATTTTACTAGCAATAAAATCACTGAAGTGGATTACAAAGATATTTATTTATTGAAAAAATTCATTACCGAAAGTGGCAAGATCGTGCCAAGCCGTATTACCGGCACCAAAGCACGTTATCAACGTTTAGTTGCGCGCTCAATTAAGCTGGCACGCTTCTTAGCCTTATTGCCCTATTGCGACAAACATTAATTGAGCCTGCTCAGTCAAATCGACTGAGCAACACTCAGGAAGTAAAAATATGTTGCGCCAATTAACGGATTTATTACTAAAAAATCGCTGGAATGCAATTGGCGCGGCTTTTTTGTTATCACTGATCCGAGTGGTCGGTGGTAGCATCAGTATTATTATTGTAGGGTTGGTGACGTTGCGCAAAGGCGCATACGAAGGGACGTTGGTGTTTTTAGCCTCTGTCTTACCATTCATCATCAACTACATTGCATATCCAGTGTCGAGTGAGACAATTGTTTTATTTGTCGCAACGATTATTGTCATTGTGATAAATGTTCTCACCTGGTTGTTTGCTTTACTCTTGCGTCGTTATAACTGGAGTTTGGTGATAGAAATAAGTGTGTTGATTGGGTTGATCGCGGTGATTGCTCTGCATGTGATGTATCCGGAGCTGACCAGTTGGTGGGCGAATCAATTAACGGCTTATTTTCATAAAACAACATCGTTGTTGGGACAGTTAGGGCCGAGCAATATTGACGTGCCGGAGAGTGATGTGACCACGCAGATGGTTGCGAGTATGAAGCTGTATGCAACAGGGTTTATTGTATCCTCTCTGATCGCAAACGCTTTATTGCAATTATTGCTTGCACGCTGGTGGCAGGCAACTGTGTTTAACCCAGGCGGTTTGCAAGTCGAATTGCATGAAATTCGCATGAGTTATTTGACCGCTTTGATTTTTGTGGCGGTGGCGGTTTCCGCTTATTTTGGTTATGACATCAGCGTTGATCTCTTGCCTATTTTAGTCATGGCATTTGCAACGGCAGGATTGAGTTTGGTGCATGGGATATTGAAAACAAAGAGTAAAGCTTTACTTTGGTTAGTATTGGTTTATTTAGCGGTTATATTTCTTTTCCCATTTGGTTTAGTTGTTATAGCAATTGCAGCACTGCTAGACACATTTTTGAATTTTCGGAAATTAATTTTAAAGTCATGAGATGAGGTGGCAAAGTGGAAGTCATATTATTGGAAAAAATTCGTAACCTAGGTGCATTAGGTGACAAAGTGAAAGTAAAACGTGGCTATGGCCGTAACTACTTAGTGCCAGAAGGCAAAGCGGTGTATGCAACGGCAACTAACATTGCAAAATTCGAAGTGCGTCGCGCTGAGCTTGAAAAAGCCGCTGCAGAAAGTTTGAAAGCAGCACAAGGCAGACAGCACGCATTAGAAGCATTGGATGTTGTTGTGATCGCTGCGAAAGCGGGTGAAGAAGGTAAATTATTCGGCTCAATCGGCACACGTGATATTGCAGCAGCGATTGTTGCAGCAGGGGTTGAAGTTAACAAGAGCGAAATCCATTTACCCACCGGTGTATTGCGTCTTGCGGGTGACTATGAAATTGAAGTTGAATTGCATAGTGATTTGAGTGTCATGGTGAAATTGAGTATTCGATCAGACGCGCACTCTCAATAAATGTATTTTTAATTTGATTAGATTAGAACAACTTCCCCACAGGGGTATATGCGTTAAGCTAAGAAAATTTTGCTTAGAACGCCTTCCCCGGAGGGGGAAGGTGGCCGATAGGCCGGATGGGGGGGTAATTTTAAATTCGGCAGTTGTCATCAGGAATTTTTATTTCAGATAAAGTTTTGAATAAATGCTTGTATTTTTTATCCCCCCCATCCGGCCTGTCGGCCACCTTCCCCCTCCGGGGAAGGCATTCTAATCATTATCGATCCGTCAGCCCTCCGGAGAAGGCGTTCTAAAAAAATCAAACTTAAAGTATTCCAAGTTTGTACCGTTCAGCCACTGTACTCAACCCCTCAATAATGCGAAAATCATCCCTTTCACATTGAAGACAATGGACAACATGGACTCTCAAGCCCCCGCCAAACAATTCAGACAAAAGCCAACGGATTTGGACTCGGTTAAAATCCCACCCCATTCAATCGAAGCAGAGCAGTCCGTCATCGGCGGCTTGATGTTAGAAAATCGTGCGTGGGACCAGATCGTCGATCGAATACGCGAAGTGGATTTTTACCGGCATGATCATCGCTTAATTTTTCGGGCGATGAACAAATTAACAGAGGCCAGTAAACCGCTGGATGTGCTAACGGTTTCTGAAGCACTACGCGAAATTCGCGAATTAGAAAATGCCGGTGGTGAAGTTTATTTATTTGAATTAGCCAATAATACACCCAGTATTGCCAATATCGCAGCGTATGCGGATATTGTGCGTGAACGCTCAGTATTGCGCCAATTAATTGCCACGGCCAATGACATCGCAGGCCACGCGTTTAATCCTCAAGGCCGTACCAGTACCGAATTATTGGATGAAGCAGAGCGCCAAGTCTTTGCTATTTCTGAGCAGGGCGCGCGAGTGGGAGGCCCTGTCAATGTCAATGAATTTTTAGCCAAAACCATGGAGCGTATTGATACGCTGTCACATTTAGATGATCCGATCACCGGTGTTGCAACGGGTTATCATGATTTAGATGACATGACGTCTGGATTACAACAGTCAGATTTAATTATCATCGCAGGTCGCCCATCGATGGGTAAAACAACGTTCGCCATGAATATTGCTGAAAATGTCATGATGAAAAGTAAATTGCCTACTTTAATTTTCAGTATGGAAATGCCCGGTGAATCTATCGTCATGCGTTTGTTGTCATCGCTCTCCCGCATCGATCAACTGCAAAATCCGTACCGGTAAAATTGACGAAGATGATTGGCCCCGTGTCATGTTCAACGGTCAGTATGTTGTCGGAAGCGCCATTATTTATCGATGACACACCGGCATTGAGTCCTGCTGAAATGCGTGCACGTGCACGTCGCTTAGCGAAAGAGCATGGCAAAATAGGCTTGATCGTGATCGATTATTTGCAACTGATGCAAGTGCCAGGGTTCAACGAAAATCGGACGGCCGAAATTTCTGAAATTTCACGTTCGTTAAAATCATTGGCCAAAGAATTGAATGTTCCCGTGATTGCGCTGTCACAATTAAATCGTGGTTTAGAACAACGTGCCGATAAACGTCCCATCATGTCCGATTTGCGTGAATCAGGCGCCATTGAACAAGATGCCGATTTAATCGTCTTTATTTATCGTGATGAAGTGTATAATGAAAACACGCCTGATAAAGGCACGGCCGAAATCATTATTGCAAAACAACGGAATGGTCCCATTGGCAAAGTCCGTTTAACGTTCTTGGGGCAGTATACTTGTTTCGAAAATTTTGCACGTGAACCTTATTAATCGATAGAGCTCGTCCAACTTATATCACAATTGATTTAGATGCATTGCAGCATAATTTGCAGCAAATTCGCCGCATGGCGCCTGAGAGCGCCATCATGGCGATGGTGAAATCGAACGCGTATGGTCACGGGCTTGAGCGAATTGCCGCGGCGTTGCAAAATGCAGATGGTTTAGGCGTGGCGTGTTTGGAAGAAGGGATGCGGTTGCGCGAAGCGGGCGATCAAAAATCCGATCATTTTAATGGAAGGATTGTTTGATGCAGAAGAATTACAACGTGCTGTTAGCCATCACTTCACCGTGGTCGTGCATCATGTTTCTCAAATTGACATGCTGGAAAAAAATCCGCACCTTGCTCCCTTAGCAATTTGGCTAAAGATCGATACCGGTATGCATCGTTTAGGTTTTCAACCGGATGGGGTGAAAGAAGCGTATGCACGTCTTGCTAATTGTTCCTCGGTCAAAAAACCGATTGGATTGATGACCCATTTTGCTGAGTCAGATTCGGTCGATCGTGCCTCCACGCTGCAGCAAATTGAATTATTTAATCAGGTGACAACCGGATTGCCAGGACCGCGCAGTTTAGCCAATTCAGGCGGCATTATTGCGTGGCCTTCTGCGCATGCGGATTGGGTGAGGCCAGGCATTATGTTGTATGGTGCATCTCCTCTCGCAAGTCATCGCGGCGTAGAACATCATTTACAACCCGTGATGTCACTCAGTTCTGAATTGATTGCGATTCATGATTTAGCCAAAGGCGCTAAAGTCGGTTATGGCAGCACGTGGGTATGTCCTGAAGACATGCGCATTGGCATTGTTGGCATTGGCTATGGCGATGGTTATCCACGTCACGCACAAAATGGCACACCTGTTTTGGTGAATAATCGCCCTTGTTCGTTAGCCGGGCGAGTTTCAATGGATATGATTGCTGTTGATTTACGGACTCAGCCCGAGGCAAATGTGGGTGATCCTGTTTTATTGTGGGGCCCCGGTCTGCCTGTTGAAGTAGTAGCAGAGTATAGCGGCACGTCGTGTTATGAATTATTAACTCGTATTACCCAACGCGTGCATGTGGTGGTCAAGCATTCTGCGCTGCTTAACGCTTAATTACAAATCCATATTCCGAAAATAATCCACCGCTTCCTGCAACGAATGCGCAGCATGAATCGTTATTCCTTCAATCGTTGTTTTCGGTGCATTACCGTGCGGAATGATTGCCTGCTTGAAGCCATGTTTCGCCGCTTCGCGTAACCGTTCTTGACCACTTTGCACAGGACGTATTTCGCCCGCCAATCCCACTTCACCAAAAATTAACAGATCAGCCGGAACAGGTTTGTTGCGCAGACTCGATAACACAGCCAGCGCCAATGCCAAATCACTGCCTGTTTCTGTGATGCGGACACCACCGACTGCATTAACAAATACATCTTGATCAAACGTCGCAATACCGCTGTGTCGATGCAAGATGGCAAGCAACATCGATAATCGTTGCGGATCTAATCCCACACACACACGACGAGGATTGGCCATGTGACTTTGATCGACCAATGCTTGGACTTCCACTAAGAGAGGTCGACTACCTTCTTTTGTCGCCATAATCACGCTGCCAGAAACCGGTTTCTCATAGCGCGAAAGAAAAATCGCAGAGGGGTTGCTGACTTCGCGCAAGCCTTTATCGGTCATGGCGAAAATACCTAACTCATTCACCGCACCAAAACGATTTTTGACCCCACGAATTAAACGATAACGACTGTCTTGTTCGCCTTCAAAATATAACACCGTATCCACCATGTGTTCTAACACGCGAGGACCGGCGAGCGTACCTTCTTTGGTAACATGACCCACTAAAAATAATGCGGTGTGCGTTTGCTTTGCATACTTAACAAGTTGCGCGGCACTTTCCCGCACTTGACCAACGGCACCCGGTGCCGATTGCAATAAATCCGTGTGCATCGTTTGAATGGAGTCTACCACCAAAATACGGGGTTGTTCTTTTTGCGCTAATTTTAAAATGCGTTCGATGTGTGTGTCGGCGAGCAGCAAAATATTTTTTTCCGGCAGACCTAAACGCCGTGCGCGCAAGGTGACTTGTTGTAAGGATTCTTCGCCGGTGACATAAAGAACTTTTTCTTGTTGGCTCAAATGACAAAGGGTTTGCAGTAAGAGCGTGGATTTACCAATGCCAGGATCGCCACCCAATAAAACGGCTGATCCCATAATCAATCCGCCGCCTAATACGCGGTCCAATTCTTTTAACCCTGTGTTTAAACGCGTTTCTGCGTCGACTAATTGGATGTCTGTCATCAGCGTGATAGTGGGTTCGCCGGTTGCATAGCCTTGATAGCGTGGATGAGAGGATGCGGCGGTTACCACTTCTTCAACAATCGTATTCCACGCATGACAACCCAAACATTGCCCTGACCACTTAGTCGATTGTGTACCGCATGCTTGGCAAGAATGCATGGTTTTTGTTTTCATGCTAATTCCTCAGCGATTAAATGGATGGCAGAGGAATCTAATTCGCCGTTGCCTTTTAAAACTAATCGGTCAATGCATTCGGTTGCGTGAGAGGCGGCAGGTAAGTCAATGCCAACTTGTTTTGCTTGATCGAGGGCGAGATGCATATCTTTACGATGTAAAACGGCTTTAAAACCAGGTTGGTAATCATTTTCTAACATTCGTTTGCCGTGAATTTCTAACACGCGGCTACCTGCAAATCCGCCTAATAACGCTTCTCGCACTTTCGCGGGGTCAACACCGGATGCTTTCGCTAACGTTAAGGCTTCGCTCACGGCAACAATGGTTTCAGCAATGATAATTTGATTGCATGCTTTGGCAGTTTGTCCGGCACCGTGAGGGCCGATATGGACAATTTGTTTGCCTAGCACAGCCAAAATAGGTTTTACTTTTTCAAGAACGTTTTCTTTGCCACCTACCATGATGGACAGCGAGCCGGTAATGGCGCCTTGTTCGCCGCCCGAGACAGGCGCATCTATCATGTCAATTTGCTGCTTCGCTAATTCAGCCGCGATATGTTGCGTGACAGAGGCGGAGATGGTGCTCATATCAATCACGATGGTTCCGGGTTTGGCGGAGTGGATAATGCCGTGTTGGCCCAGTAACACATCTTTCACATCATCGGTTGCTTTGACGATGGTGATAATGACATCGACGTGTTTTGCCAATTCGCGCGGTGAATCATAACCGGTTGCACCCATGGCGAGCAGTGGTTCAATGGATTCTTTGCGTCTTGCATAAACAGACAGTGGATAATGCGCGTGCAGTAAATTCAGCCCCATGGGTTTGCCCATGATGCCTGAGCCAATCAAGCCGATTTTTAACATGAAGAAGTCCCTTATATGCCAGATGAAAAATTCATTCTAAAAGATTTATGGAAATTAAAGAACAGAGGAATTTACTAAGATATCCTCGCGGCACTTCTTCTTTTTATACAAATCCCCCTCAATCCCCCTTTTTCAAAGGGGGAAGTGTACTAAGCCGCATCGTGCTGTTTTTGAGAGAGGAGCTGCTTAGAAGGCTTCCCCCTTTGAAAAAGGGGGATTGAGGGGGATTTATATAGAATAATTATATAAAAAGTTAGTAAGTAGCCCGGGGACAACCCGGGGTTTTTTAAGCAACTTTCAAAACCCCGGGTTGCACCCGGGCTACTTACGTTAGCTAAGTCTCAGAAATTTGCGCGTGATACGTCGGAAGTTAATTATTTGCAACTTGCCACGTACCATCAGGTTGTCGGCAGGCAGTGCCATACACTTGTTGTTTTTTGCCAGCAATATCGGCAGTTGAGCGGTATTCGCGGCAGTATTGATTGCCATCGACTGTGACATTGCGGGTTGGCACGACGGTGTAACTGTTACCCGTTTTTTGATTTTGCCAGTAAGCGGGTTGACCCACTTGATTGCTTTCCAGGGCGTGGTTCATTTTCAATTTATCGGTTTCATCCATGTTGCGACCAATTGCGCCACCAATCAGTGCACCTGCTAACGTGCCCGCGCCAATCGCAAGCATTTGACCGCCGCCTTGGCCAAATCGACTGCCGACTAAACCGCCAATAACGCCGCCGGATACAGTGCCGACATCTTGTTTTGTCATGTTTTCACATCCGACAAGGCTGATGCTGGTGCATAAAACGATTGTGCTGATCATAATTTTTTTCATGAATATTGACTCCAAGTTTTCGAGATTGAATAGTGTTCTTAAAGGGGAAACACACGCTTCGCCCTTTAATTGATTCATAATCCATTAAAGAGGAAGCAATCGAATGATGAGGGATTGCTGCTCTAGATAACACCGGCGGGTATTCTAGCCTGACTGTGAGTTAAGTGGCAAGTATAAGTACTCATTAGCCCTAAAGAGTAATAAACCAAGTTTGATCTTATGCAATAAAAACGGCAAAATATATCCTTTTTCAGTGCATTGAAAAAGGTGTAATAAAATGACATATCACAAACCGTATGCAGAAGTGAATTTTGGTCCTTATGTGTTAACTGCAGATAAGGCAAAAGTGGACTTGGATTATGTGTTTAACTTGCTCTGTGTACCCTCCAAATATTCGACAGGATTGCCTTTAGAGCGTTTTCCATTGGTGTTAGAAAATTCGGTTTGTTTTTGTGTGTTATATGAAGGAAAACAAGTGGGATTTTCTCGGGTCATTACGGATTATTCAGAATTTGCTTCCCTGTGGGATGTTTTCATCGACGATGCCCATCGCGGTAAAGGAGTCGGTAAAGCACTCATGAAATATATTTTGGAACATCCTCGCTTAAGAGGCGTCTTCCGTTGGTTCCTGATGACAGAGGATGCACATGGCTTGTATCAAAAATATGGATTTAAAACGGAATCCTATAACCCTTATGTCATGATGCGTGTTAATACGGGGACATAATAAGAATATTGCTTTTTATACAAATCCCCCTTGTTCCTGACGGATCGACGCAAATTCCACCGATGCGTCGTCCTGAAAAATCTTACGCCCAAATCATTTGACCGCAGTTATCGCAGTAGCGCGTAAGATTTATTCAGGATCCACGAACGAAGAACTGATTCTGGAATTTATATGGATCGATGATACTCAAGTGGATCCTGAATAAATATTCCGTGCGAGTACCCTCGCTACGGTTAAAATACGTTGACGTCATATTTTTCAGGACGACGCATCGGTGGAATTTGCGTCGATCCGTCAGGAACAAGGGGGATTTGTATAAAAACAGATGCCTCACGCACCCATCTTCAACTGTTCCCAGTATTTCTCATACAAGGCAAACGTATTATCACCAATGTCCGTCTCAAATTCCCCATGACGCAAGACTTCATGAGAGGGATAGAGAAACTGATTATTTTTGATGGCGTCTGGCATGAGGCTTTTTGCGGCTAAATTAGCCGTCGAGTAATTCACCGCTAAGCTCACGATTTTGGCAACTCTAGGACGCATTACGAAGGCTAAAAATTTATAGGCATTTTCTTTGTGCGGCGCATCTTTCAAAATGGCAAAATTATCCACCCAAATCTCAAATCCATTTTTGGGATAGACAAAATTTAACTTAGAATTTTCTAAACTGGCTTTAAACAAGTCGCCATTCCAAGCCATGCCGATGGTGGCGTCTTCATCAATCAAAATAGACACAACGGCATCGGTATTAAAGAGACGAATGTTCGGCATCAATTCACGTAATTTTAAATACGCTTCTTTAATGTGAACGGGGTTTGTGTCATTGATCGAGTAGCCCAGCATTAACAATGCCATCGAAAACGCTTCACGCGGATCATCTAGCATCATCAACTGGTTAGCAAATTTTTTATTATTTAAATCCATCCAGCTGGTCACGCTTTCTGATGGAAAATAACCTGAGTTGGTATAAATACCTGTAATGCCCCAGATGAAGGGTACGCTAAATTCACAGTGCGGGTCGTAGGCTTGATTGATAAATTCTGGATCGATATTTTTAAAATCGGGTAATTTACTTCTATCCAGTTTTTCTAGCATGCCCAGATGACGCATGCGGTCGATGTAGTAGCTAGATGGTTCGATGAGATCGTAACCGGTGTTTTTGCTGACGCGCAATTTGGCATACATGGCTTCGTTGCTGTCGAAAGAGGTGTAATGGACTTTGATCCCCGTTTCTTTTTCGAATTCAGCGATCACGCTGTAAGGAATTTCTTGCGACCACGTGTAGATATTCACAACATTATTACGAGCGGCAAAAAGGGTTTGGACGGAGAGGAGTGCGAGAATTGTAATTAAATAGCGTAGAAAGCGAAACATGATATTGTCCCTAATTTCAGTGTTAAGCGTCGTTGGCTATAGAGCAGAAGTTTTCGACAAAATCGGCGCAGAGAGGGTTCGCGCTGTCGTGTGATGATGGTATCCATAATCCCCATGCGGTTAAAAATAAAGTTTAATTATGGTGATAATAACTTCGAATGTCTATATCTAATTTGAATTGGCGAGGAAGAATTTTTGCGGGGTAATTGGAGGGGAAAAAGCGCCATTTTGAGCAGAGGAAAATTTAATTTTTTTAGACAAATCCCCCTTGTTCCCAATGGCACTAGCTTAAGAACTGTCGTCCCGGAATTTACTGGCGCTTAATGAGCGCTTTTTGCGAATTTAGCGCCAGTTAATGTCCGGGATCCATTTTGCTTAAAGCATATAAGTTAAAAGCAAGAGGACGATAAATTGAAGATGGATCCCGGACATTAAGTAGCTCTAAACGAGCAAAAGGCGCTCGTTAAGAGCTACTAAATTCCGGGACGACAGTTCTTAAGCTAGTGCCATTGCCCCTTGTTCCCCCTTTTTCAAAGTGGGAGACCTTCTAAACAGCTTTCACTGTTAAAACACAGAGATGCCGTCATTGCGAGGAGCGTTTTTTGCGACGAAGCAATCCAGTTTTGATTCTTAAGTCTAAAACTGGATTGCTTCGTCGCAAAAAACGCTCCTCGCAATGACGGAAGTGGGAATTACGCAATAACGCCCTTTAAGAAAGGGGAAACAAGGGGGATTTGTATAAAAAGAAAAGTTCTTATTCGATACTTACCTTCTTTTTTCGGGAGTTGAGCGCCCAGGATAGCAGCCCTAACCTTCCATCTTAAATTTTTCCCAATATTTCTCATAAACCGCCAACGCTTCATCATTAATATCCATTTGGAATTTGCCTCGGCGCAAAACGTCACGGCTCGGATAAATAATGGGGCTGTTACGAATCTCAGGCGGTAGCAGTTTTCTCGCCGCCTGATTAGGGGAAGGATATTGATTATATAAGCTCGCCGTTTTAGCCACATCCGCACGCAGCATAAAATTCAAAAACTTGTACGCATTCTCAAGATGCGGCGCATCTTTGGGAATCGCAAAGTTATCAACCCAAACCACAAAGCCATCCTGGGGATAGATAAAATCTAATTTAGGATTTTCTTTTTTCGCTTTAAACAAATCGCCGTTCCACGCCATGCCAATGGTGGCATCTTCATCAATCAAAATCGTAATCACGCCATCACTTTTAAATAATTTAATGTTTGGGATCAGACTACGCATTTTGAGATACGCTTGTTTAATATGCTCCGGATTATTGTCATTCATCGAATAGCCCAGCTCAAGCAAGGCAACTGAAAATACTTCACGTGAATCATCCAGCAACATTAATTGATCTTTCAGTCGTGGATTCCACAAATCCGACCACTTCGTGATCGTTTTAGGGTCGTAGTAATCTTTGTTAACAAAAATCCCCGTCACTCCCCAAATAAATGGCAAGCTATAGTCAGTGTGGGGATCGTAAGCTTGATTCAAAAAAGCGGGGTTTAAATTATTAAAGTTAGATAATTTACTTTTGTCTAATTTTTCTAGCATGTTTAAACGACGCATGCGGTCAATATAATAACTTGAGGGTTCAACAATGTCGTAGCCCGCATTTTTGGTCGCATTTAATTTGGCGAACATAATTTCATTGCTGTCATAGGTAGAAAAATTAACTTTAATGCCAGTCTCTTTTTCAAATTGTTGAATGACAGATTCTGGAATGACACCTGACCACGTATAAAGATTCAGAATATTTTCTTGCGCGGCAAAAGCAAAAGAAGAAAATAGACTCGCCAGCACGAAGCAAAGCGGCACAAAACGTTTGATCACACCATTCAAAGCGGAGCCTTTCATGGTTTTTTCCTTAATGCTAACTGAGAGATAATGATTAATATGAGCGTCAATAAAAATGTCACGCTGCAAAGCGCATTGATTTCAGGTTTAACGCCCAATCTTACCATAGAATATATTTTTAACGGTAAAATTTCGAAATCAGGACCCGCGACAAAATAACTGATAATCACATCATCCAATGATAAGGTAAAGCTCAGCAGCCAACCGGCCAATAACGCAGGCCATAGAAGTGGCAAAATGACACGCATAAAAATTATGTGTATCCGTCGCACCTAAATCTTTTGCTGCTTCAAAAATATATTGATCGAAACTCACGATTCGACTATAAACCGTCACCACTACAAATGGAATACAAAAAGTAATATGAGCGAGCAGCAAACTCGAAAAACCCAGCGAAATTTTGACTAAGCTAAATAAAATGAGTAATGAAATACCCATTACAATATCGGGTGATAAAATCAAAATAAAAATTAAGCTATATAAAACTTTTCGACCAAAAAATTCATAACGATATAAGCTGACAGCCGCTAATCCACCAATACACATAGCAATGGTTGCCGCAACCACACCTAAGAATTAACGAGTGCGCGACTGCAATCCATAAATCCATATCCGCAAATAATTCATGGTACCAGCGCATAGAAAAACCATGCCAAAGCAACGAATACTGTGCATTATTAAATGAATAAACAATTAAGACAATAATGGGAATGTAAAAAAATAAATAAATAGCAGTCAAATAAGAAGTGACGGGTAAATTTTTCATAATAAATCACTCGATTGTTTGCTGCGCGTGCTGCGCCAATAAATAAATAACAAAATCGCCAACAATAAAGTGAAGACAATGCTAATAGCAGAACCGAGCGGCCAATTTTGAGCAATTAAGAATTGGTTTTGAATGAGATTACCTAACAAAATGGATTTTGAGCCGCCTAATAAATCAGGAATATAAAAAATCGTCATGGCAGGCAAAAATACCAAAATGCATCCCGACAAAATACCTGGCAACGTCAACGGCAAAATAATTTTGCGGAAAGTGGTGAATTCGATTGGCACCTAAATCACGTGCGGCATCAATTAACCGATTATCTAAACGCTCAATATTGGTTAGTAATGGCAACACCATAAAAGGCAATAAATTATAAACCAAGCCGATCATGACAGCCGTGTCAGTAAATAACATCGAGCAATGGCTTATCAATGACACCTAACCATAATAAAATCGAATTAATGATGCCTTTGGGTTTTAAAATCGTGATCATGGAGTAACTGCGAATCAATGAGCTCGTCCAAAAAGGAATAATAATTAATAAAATAAGTAAATTTTTAAAGCGATTTTCCATTCGGGCAATGATATAGGCAAACGGATAACCCAGCAATAAACAAAAAAGCGTGCAAATGCCTGCAATATAAAACGATTCTTTAAAAATTCGTAAATAGATGGAATTATTTAATTGCGCATAATTACTGAAGGGTAAAAGGCAATTCAATCAAATGACTGTCACTGTGACTCAAGAAAGCTTGCGATCGTGACTAAGCACAAAAGGCACGAGAGCAAAAATCAGTAGCCAAATCCAGATGACGATAAGTGAAAAATAATTTAAATCCACTGTCATGCTTCATGGGGCAAAATAACCTCCCAACCGGAAAGCCATGTTGCCCAGACTGGTTCACCGATCGCATATTCCAAGCGATCATCATCTTCATCAAAAAATTCGGTGGCCGCTACTAATTTGCCATTGGCTAAGCGCACCATTAAATCCACCGTGGTGCCTTTGTAAATGACTTCCTCAACCATGCCAGGATACATTTCATTGGGTGTCATCGACTTCGGAATTGTCCCCAAACACGCAAATCTTCAGGCCGTACCAAGAGATATGCTTTTTGGCCCACTTCGAAATTCGCGTGAGCTTTTGACGATGCGTTGTTTGCCTTGGATATCCACTGTGATTTTTTTGCCATCGATCAGCAAGATTTCACAGTCAAAAATATTCACTTCGCCGATGAATTTGGCCACGGTCAAGTTTTGTGGTTTTTCGTAAACTTGTCGCGGCGTGCCGACTTGTTCAATGCCGCCCTCATTCATCACGACTACCCGGTCGGACATGGATAATGCTTCTTCCTGATCATGGGTGACAAAAATAAAGGTAATGCCTAATTTACGTTGTAATTGTTTTAATTCGATTTGCATGGTTTTGCGTAAACGATAATCCAGTGAGCTTAAGGGTTCATCGAGCAGTAACACGAGCGGACGATTGACGACAGCGCGGGCAATGGCGACACGTTGTTGTTGGCCGCCGCTTAATTGTTCGGGTTTGCGATGAGCATATTTTTCAAGTTTCACGATTTTTAAGACGTCAGTTACCCGTTCGTTAATTTCATGTTTCGGTAATTTTTGGCAGCGCAAGCCAAAGGCAATATTTTCAAAAACGGTCATGTGAGGAAAGAGCGCATAACTTTGAAAAACGGTGTGCACGTGACGCAAATGCGGCGGCAAGCCTTCGACATCTTTACCATTAATAAAAATTTTGCCCGTGGTGGGTGTTTCAAAACCAGATATAAGACGTAGCAAAGTGGTTTTGCCACAACCAGACGGCCCCAGCAATGTGAGGAATTCACCATTACGGACTTCGAGGTTAATGTCGTGTAAGATTTGATGGCCATGAATAGACTTCGATACACCACGAAGTTCAATTACGTTATTAGTCATTTCCCCTGTTGACTCCTTAAACTCGAGTGTGAAGAAAAGTGGCAAATTATGGGATGAATCGTCGGCAATGTCTAGTTGTTTTTTATCAGGCCGAGATAGCAAAATCTAGCATTTCTTGTGCAGAGATAAATGGGCGGAAAGAGGCATGCTTTAATCTGAGCCGCGACCGTCAGGGAGCGATCACGGACGATTCTATTTTCGCCTGTTTTAATCTGAGCCGCGACCGTCAGGGAGCGATCACCGGCGATTCTATTTTTGCCTGTTTTGATCTGAGCCGCGACCGTCAGGGAGCGATCCACGATGATTCTATTTTCGCTTATATCAATTCAGGATACGCGACGCTCCCTGACGGTCGCGGCTCAGATTCAAAGCGGAGCTGATCGCGAGGAATGCTTTAATCTAGCCGCGACCGTCAGGGAGCGATCATCCACACAGCAGTTCTCATCAACCCATTTCCATGGTATCTTTAGCGGCCGTGAAAACCCCGGAACCCACTATTATGCTTGCACATCAAGAAACCCTCGATTTTGTTGATTTAACGCATGATGAAATTCGTGCCTTATTACAAAAATATAATCTTGTGCTCACGGCCGACGAGGCACTTACTATTCAACAGACTATCTTAAAACGCCCACCCTCGTTAGCCGAGTTGGTGTTGTGGTCTATCCAAGGTTCAGAACATTGTTCTTATAAATGCAAGCCGCAAACATTTGAAGACGCTTAGTCACCGATGGCCCGAATGTGATTTTAGGTGCCAAAGAAGATGCCGGAATTGTTGAAGTAGCGCGCGATCATGCAGGTAAACGCTATGGCATCGTGATGAGCCACGAATCACATAACCATCCCTCTCAAATTGTTCCCTATGAAGGGGCTGCAACCGGTGTCGGTGGCAATGTGCGCGATGTGTGCTGCATGGGCGCTGAAGTCATTGCCGTGGCAGATGGCTTACGCTTCGGCGATATCACCCGACAAAAAACCAACTGGATCCAAGAGGGTGTCGTCGCAGGTATTGCAGGATATGGCAATCCCATTGGTGTGCCCAATTTGGCGGGCGATGTCTATTACGACCCTGGTTATAATGAAAATTGTTTAGTGACAGTCGTGACATTGGGTATTGTACGTGAAGATCATGTCATCCATTCATATGCCCCCAAAAATGCTGAGAATTATGTCTTTATCTTAGTCGGCAAACCAACGGATAACAGTGGGTTTGGCGGCGCAAGTTTTGCCTCCACTAGCTGGATGGAAGAACATCAAGAACGAAATAAAGGTGCGGTACAAGAACCCAATGCATTTTTAAAACGCCATTTATTAAAAGCCAACTATGCCTTGTTTAATCGCTTAAGTGAGAAAAATTTAATTGATAAAGTCGGATTTAAAGATTTAGGCGCAGGCGGTGTTGCCTGTGCATCCGTGGAATTAGCAGAGGCGGGTGGTTATGGCGCTGAAATTGATTTAGAAAAAGTGCCTACCAGCATGAGCCGATTTACACCCTTCAGTGATTTTATGTTCTGAAACACAAGAACGTTTTATGTGGGTTGTGCCGCCTGAGTTAGTGGATTTTATTTTAACGCATTACAATCAAACATTTGCATTACCTGATATTTCTGAAGGTGCAAGAGCCAGCTGTGGTCGGTAAAATTCGCACGGATGGATTATATGTAGTGAATTATCAGCGGCCAAGAAATTGTGCGCGCACAAGGCGCCTGATGTCACCAAGGGCATTTTATATGATCGTCCTTATGCACCGAGCCAAAAACAGAATAAAGAACCGACACTTACCAGCCCCCTCTGATCTCAATGCACTCCTATTAAAAATGCTAGCGCATGAAAATATTGCATCACGCGCACCGATTTTTGAAATGTATGACAAACAAGTACAAGGTCGCACCGTGATTGAAGCAGGTGAAGCCGATGCCGGTGTCATGCAACCGTTTAATGACGATAAATATCCTGAAGAAATTCGTCAATACGGTATTGCGCTTATCATTAGATCAATGTCCGCGTTATAACAAAATTGATCCTTATTGGGGTGCCGTGAATGCCGTGGTTGAAGCAGCGCGAAATGTCACTGCGGTCGGTGCATTGCCGCAAGCCGCAACTGATTGTTTATGTTTTGGCAATCCTGAAAAACCTGAACAAATGTGGGATTTTACCGAATCTGTCCGCGGTATTGCAGATGCTTGCGAAGCCATCGGATTGAAAGAATATCCAGGTGCAGCATTGCCTGTGATTTCTGGCAATGTTTCGTTATATAATGAATCTAAAGCAGGCGCGATTCCAGCCAGCCCCATGATCAGTTGTTTAGGTAATATGCCAGATGTCAGTTAAGTCGTTACCAAAAATTTGCAAAGCACTCAATCTCATTTATCTTAATCGGTGAACGCAAAGATGAATGCGGCGGCAGTGTTTATTATCGATTTGTACGATGAATTAGGCGCAAATGTTCCACAACCCGATTTAAAAACCATCGCAGCAGAAATTCATGCTGTGACATGATGCGATCCAACAAGGATTTGTATTGTCCGCACATGATATTTCAGATGGTGGTTTTGCGGTTGCACTTGCTGAAATGAGTTTTAAAAATCAAATTGGTGTAACATGTGAAGTCCCTGGTGATTTAGCGATCGCGAAAAAATTATTTAGTGAAACAGGTGGTTTTATTACTGGAAGTGGCGCCCGAAAAATTATAGGATCTGCAAAAAATCTTTGCAGTCATTATCAAGTGAGTGCCATCGTTATTGGTAAAACAACATAAGAACAGCACGGTTACAAATGCAACGTGTGATTGATTTGCCAGTTGAGCGATGCAAAACAGGCATGGGAAAATGGATTGAGAGATAAATTATTATGATGAGTACGATTGATTATAAATCTGCGGGTGTGGATATTGAAGCCGGTAATGAAGCGGTGAGACGGATTAAAAAAAATGTAGAAAGCACTTTTTCAACAACAAGTTTTAACAGACATTGGCAGTTTTGGTGCGCTGTATGATTTGAAACCGCTTCTGCAAGAATACAAGCATCCTGTGCTGGTGCAAAGCATTGATGGCGTTGGCACCAAAATCATTATTGCAAGCATGATGAAAAAATTCGATACCATCGGTACGGATTTAGTGAGTGCGACAACCAATGACATTATTGTGTTAGGTGCAAAACCACTAACTTTATTAGATTATATTGCCAACGATAAATTAGAACCCGAGACAATTGAACAAATTGTCACAGGCATGGTGAATGCGTGTCAGGAAAATGATATTTCTTTGGTGGGGGTGAAACAGCCGAAATGCCCGGCACTTATTTACCAGGCGAACATGATTTGGTTGGTGTTATCACCGGTGTTGTTGAAAAAGATAAAGCTATTTTAGGCAAAGATATTATACCTGGCGATGTTGTTGTTAGCGTTTACTTCCAGTGGTTTGCATACCAATGGTTATTCACTTGCACGCAAATTATTTTTTGATATCGGCAAATTATAAGTTGATTCTAGTTGCCAGATTAATAGCACATGTCGGTGAAGCATTACTGGCGACGCATATTAATTACACCCGTCCTGTTTGCATCTATTAGAGCAAAATATGCAATTAAAGGCATGGCGCATATTACAGGTGGTGGCTTATTGGAAAATATTCCACGAGTTTTACCAGAAGTTGTGCAGTTGAAATTCATAAAAATCAGTGGCCTTCTACCATTTTTTCCATGTTACTGCGATTTAGGTCATTTGACGATAAGGAAACTGTATCGCACGTTTAATATGGGTGTCGGCTTATGATTATGATTGTGCCAGTTATAGTCGACAGATGCACGCGCAGCATTAGAAACATTTCCAGAATTTGAATTGTATGAAATTGGCCGCGTAGTGGCGGGTGAAAAATCAGTGAAATTGATTTAAAGAGAGGTGAAACATGCGCATCGCTATTATACAATTTCCAGGTTCAAACTGTGAACGAGAAACTATGCTCGCAGTTAAACGCGCCGGCATGGAGCCAGTGAATTTTTATGGAATGAACCAACGAAAAATTAGCGGATTATGCAGGGTTATATTATTGTCGGCGGTTTTTCTTATGAAGATCGTTCGCGTGCAGGTTATTGCGGCGTTGATCCCGTCATGCAAGTAATTAAGAGAACAAAGTCAATTAGGTAAACCCATTTTAGGTATTTGTAATGGCGCACAAATTTTAGTGGAAACCGGTTTAGTGCCAGGCGTTGAAAATAATCAAATTAAGCATGGTGCTTACCGATAATAAACGCATTAAAGATGGAAAAATCTTAGGAACGGTTATTACAATGCCTGGATTCATATGCGGTTGACCGATCGATATCAATTTAATGCATTTACCCGTTTTTTAACACCCAATCATGTTTTACATATTCCTGTTGCGCATGGTGAAGGCCGTTTTGTGATTCCACCGGCATTGCTATTAGAAATGCAAACGCAAGGCTTGAATGTTTTTCAATATTGTGATGAGACAGGCGAGATTGTGGATGAATTTCCCATTAATCCAAATGGTTCAATGAATAATATTGCAGCCATTTCCAATAAAGCGGGTAATGTCATGGCGATGATGCCACATCCTGAGCGAACGACGAATGGCGATTCGATTTTTCTGTCCATGCGTGATTATATTGCGGAAGTAAGTACGCAACATTAGCGCCATTGAATTATCACCACGTCTTCAAGAATCATAACCGTTATCAAAACGCGCTGACATCGGGAATTATTGTCGATTTGATTATTACGATAATCAAGCAATATCAGTTGAAAATGCATTGAAACACCGTGATATTACCGGTAAAATGTCAGACGACATGGCATTGGGAAATTGAATGCGATTCGATGAGATGTTCGAAAAAATTAAAGCAAGCGGCGTTTTATTTAATGACCGAAAAGAAAAATTAGTTAAAAAAATTCAACACAAAAGCAAACCACTGTATTGGTGCGTGCAAAAGAAGACATGATCGGCAAGCAAAAACAACAAATGCTAGAAGATCATTTTGGAATTAAAGGGATTCGGGCAATACGCCACAGTACGTTATGGCATGTTGCGCACCCTCAGGCCGTCGCTATCGATGAACGCGTTATGAGCGATATTATTCATTCACATATTTTATATAATCCCTATGCCCATGACTGCTACTACTATTAATTCATACGAAGCGCAAATTAAAACATGCGTTAACATATTGTTTAACCGAACACCGATTTTGCGTTTGGTAAAAAATATCAAGGCAAAGTGCGAGACACTTATGATTTAGGTGATCGATTGGTATTAATCACAACGGATAGACAGAGCGCATTTGATCGTGTGCTCGCGTCGGTGCCGTTCAAAGGCCAAGTGCTCAAATTTGACGAGTGCTTGGTGGTTTGAACAAACGCAGCATATTATTCCGAACCATGTGATTGTGATACCCGATCCAAATGTCACGATTGCAAAAAAGTGCAGCGTCTTTCCCATTGAGTTTGTTGTTCGTGGTTATATCACCGGCACAACCTCCACCTCGCTTTGGACACAATATCAAAAAGGCGTGCGTGATTATTGTGGCAATGCGTTGCCAGAAGGATTACGCAAAAATCAACATTTAGCTGCACCGATGTTGACACCGACCACCAAAGAAGAGCATCATGATCGCCCGATTAGTCCTGCGGATATCGTCAAAGAAGGTTGGATGAGCCAAGCCGATTGGGATGCTGCGTCAGATGCCGCGTTGCGTTTATTTGAATATGGCGTGGAAGTGGCGAAAAAGCACGGCTTGATTTTAGTTGATACCAAATATGAAATGGGTCGGGATGCCGAAGGCAATATTGTCTTAATTGATGAAATTCACACGCCCGATTCAAGTCGATATTGGTTAGCGAACAGTTATGAAGAACGTTTCGCAAAACAAGCCGAGCCTGAAAATATCGATAAAGAATTTTTACGCTTATGGTTTGCAGAGCATTGTGATCCCTATAAAGATGAAACACTGCCTGTTGCCCCTGAAGAGCTTATCATGACATTGTCATCCCGTTATATTCAATTCTATGAAATGATCACGGGAACACGATTTAATTTTCCAGCAGAAAAAATGCCGGTTCAAGAGCGAATTATGAAGAATATTGCAGCTTATTTAGTATGAAGGTAATCCTATGTGTGGGATTGTCGGAATTTTTAGTCATGCGCCTGTTGCTGCTGAATTATATGATAGCTTAATTCACTTACAACACCGTGGCCAAGATGCAGCAGGTATTCTTACCTGCTCAGAACGATTTTATACGCACCATGGATTAGGTTATGTGCGAGAAATTTTTTCCGCGGATGAAATTAAACAGTTGCAAGGTAATATCGGTATTGCACATACCCGTTATCCGACGGCGGGCGGTTACAATTTAGCAGATGTGCAACCGCTTTGGATTGGTAGTCCGCTCGGGATTGCGTTGGCGCACAATGGTAACTTAGTCAATTTCAAAGAATTAGCGGATGAAATAACGCAAGTGAAACATCGGCATTTAAATTCAACCGTGGATTCCGAAGTGATTTTGCATCTCTTAGCCGAAGGCTTGGATGAAAAAAATTTCGTGGCAGATGATGAAGACGCTTTTTTCGAAAAGCTGTGTCAGCTCTGTTAAAAATATTTATCAACGTGCCAGTGGTTCCTATTCCGTGGTGAGTACGATTATTGGTAAAGGCTTGGTGGCTTTCCGTGATCCGCATGGTATTCGACCCTTGGTTGCCGGTGAGCGTACCAATGCAGATGGCAAAAAAGATTATATTTTTGCCTCAGAGACGACTATGTTTTATGCCTTAGGATTCGAACCCATTGGCGATATACAAGCAGGCGAAGTCGCCTATGTGAATCGTGCAGGCAAATTATTCCGTCGGGTGTTGACGAAAGAAGCGTTTACCCCGTGCATTTTTGAATATGTTTATTTTGCGCGTCCCGATTCCAAATTAAATGAAGTGAGCGTCTATCGTTCGAGATTGCGCATGGGACAAAATCTTGCGCGTCGGTGGCAGGAAAAATTTCCAGATGTATTGCCAGATGTAGTGATCCCAGTGCCTTTTACATCGAACACCGCGGCATTATCCTTTGCACATGAATTAGGTGTGCGTTATTCCGAAGGACTTTATAAAAATCCCTTTATTGGCCGCACGTTTATCATGCCGGATGGGTTGCAACGCAGCCGCAGTGTGCGTTACAAATTGACGCCGCAACAAACAGAAATTAAAGATAAAAAAGTATTAATTTTAGATGACAGTATTGTCCGCGGCACAACGAGCCGTGAAATTGTGAAGATGGTACGTGAATTTAAAGCGAAAGAAATTTATTTTGTTTCAGCGTGCCCCCCGATCAAAAACCCTTGTTTTTACGGCATTGATATTCCGACACGCTCAGAATTAATTGCAGCGAATGATACCTTGGATGAGATTCGTGATTATTTAGGTGTCGATAAATTACTGTATCAAGAGTTGGAAGATTTGGTCGAAGCGGTGACACGCAAAGGCGATCATCATATTGAAAAACCGTGCATGGCCTGTATGGATGGTTGTTATATCACAGGCGATATTGATGAAGAAAAAATTCAAGCATTAGAGAAAGCACGGTGTAGGTAGCCAGAAAGAGCTGTCATCCTGAGCGCTTAAGAAAGTTGTAGGGTGGATTAGACGCGCCTTTTGCGTCGTAATCCACCAAGCTGCAGCAATTTGATAAGGTGGATTACGGCAAAAGGCGCCGTGCCACCCTACAACTAAGCAGAATTTCCTTAGCTTGACGCATGGGGTGAAACCCGGGGAATATATATAATTATTTTATATAAATCCCCCTTGTTCCCAATGGCACTAGCTTAAGAACTGTCGTCCCGGAATTTACTGGCGCTTAATGAGCGCTTTTTGCGAATTTAGCGCCAGTTAATGTCCGGATCCATTTTGCTTAAAGCATATAAGTTAAAAGCAAGAGGGCGATAAATTGAAGATGGATCCCGGACATTAAGTAGCTCTAAACGAGCAAAAGGCGCTCGTTAAGAGCTACTAAATTCCGGGACGACAGTTCTTAAGCTAGTGCCATTGCCCCTTGTTCCCCCTTTTCCAAAGGGCGTTGTTGCGTAATTCACGCACCGTCATTGCGAGGAGCGTTTTTTGCGACGAAGCAATCCAGTTTTAGACTTAAGAATCAAAAACTGGATTGCTTCGTCGCAAAAAACGCTCCTCGCAATGACGGAAGTGGGAATTACGCAACAACGCTTTTTTAAAGAGAGGGGATATAACTTTACGTTGAGACACAGAGCGGCTTAGCAGGTTTCCCACTTTGAAAAAGGGGGAACAAGGGGGATTTGTATAAAAAAATAAATCCAAATAATTTTAATTATTTTTTACAAGAGGACACCCACCACCCATGCGCATCCTACTCATCGGCTCCGGCGCCCGCGAACACGCCATCGCAAAAGTACTCGCCCGCTCACCCCACAAACCAACCCTCTATTGCTGCGGCACCTCCAATAATCCCGGCATCCGTCGTTTAACAAACGAGTATTGGCAAGGCAACATTTGCGATCCCGCTGCCATCGTACAACAAGCCAAACAATGGCAAATTGATTTTGCCATCGTCGGCCCAGAAGCGCCTCTCGAACAAGGTGTCGCCGATGCATTATGGCATGCCAACATTCCAACCATTGGCCCGAAAAAAGCCCTCGCGCAAATTGAAACAAGCAAAGCCTTCGCCCGTGATTTACTGAAAAAATACCACATCGACGGTTCACCCCGTTACCAAGCATTTCAAGATTTAACAGGCGTCAACGAATTCTTAAATCAATTAGGCGAAAATAATTATGTGATCAAAGCCAATGGCTTAATGGGTGGCAAAGGCGTCAAAGTTGCAGGTGATCATTTGCATTCTCTAGAAGAAGCGTATCAATTTTGTGTTGAACTCGCAGCCAGCCGACATACGTTCGTGATAGAAGAAAAATGCATCGGCCAAGAATTTTCATTCATGTGTTTTAGTGATGGCACGACACTTACTCCAATGCCATTAGTGCAAGACCACAAACGCGCTTTCATCAATGATGAAGGCCCAAACACCGGCGGCATGGGCAGCTATTCTGCCGCCAATCACAGTTTGCCTTTTTTAACAGAGGAAGATGTGCAAGCCGCATTCGCGATTAATCAAGCCGTCATCCAGGCATTAACCCAAGAGTGCAACGAAAAATATATTGGGATTTTGTATGGCAGTTATATGGCAACAAAATCAGGCGTACGTTTAATTGAATTCAATGCACGTTTTGGCGATCCCGAAGTCATGAATGTCTTAGCCGTTTTACAAACAGATTTAATGGATATTTTTACCGCGATGATTCATGGCAAGTTAGCCGCACAATCCATTCAATTTGCGCCATTCGCGACTGTGTGCAAATACGTTGTCCCACAAGGGTATCCCGATCACCCTGTGAAAAATCAAATCATCGAAATCACAACAGACATTGAAAACGATGACCAATTATATTTAGCGTCCATTGACGAACAAGCCGGAAAATTAGTCGCAACCGGTTCACGCACAGCAGCAGTAGTCGGTATCGCAAACACACTGTCTGCTGCAGAAAAAATAGCAGAATCTAAAATCAGCCACATCAAGGGCCCTGTTTTTCATCGCCCTGATATTGGCACAGACGCACTGATTCAGCGACGAATTCAATTTATGCAAGCGCTAAGACCTCGTTAGTCTCACTGCCATTAACCCTAGATTTTGTTAAGGTACTCTTAATCTTGGCTCTATATGATATGCGGGTAACTAAGAGGATATTTATCATGCAGAGAAAAAGCAGTCCTACAACCCAACGCGTTGATTCTTCACTACAAGAAGCAATTGGCTGCGAGTTAAATGTAATAGATCAGATGATTGCTCAGATAAAAAATATCCCAGCAGCGAAAAAGAGAAGATTATTAATAGTAAAAAAACACATTAATGAAAGTACTATTCCCGCATTAAAACAAAAAAACCCTACATTGGTTAACTTGACCTTATTAGAGGAGGTTAGTAAAGACAAGATCATTGAAAAATTGGCCGACTTACGAATCATTGCTTTGATGATGGATGCACGGCGTCATGCAACATTAGCGGGAGTTGTCGCATTTCAGACAGAAGCTTTTGTACCTTATCTGGGAAAAGTAGGTCTCACGGTAGCCATGATAAAAAAATTCAATGAATTAACCGGTGCGCAAAAGACAAAAGAAAAAATTCAAGAAGATTCAATCGATCCTTTGGTGCTGATTGATCGTCATTTAAAATTGCTTGATGATGCTAAGATCGAACAGGCAACATTAGTCGTTGTGCGAGATGAAATAAATATCCTGGTGAAATTTCTGCAACCCACCTGCGCCAGTCTTGCTAGCTATCCCGTGATATTGTCTACCCAACGAGAGCTATTAATTGGGAAATTAAAGGAACTCAAAGCCTTTCTCTCAGTTCTCGATAAAGTCAAAAAAGTACAAGATTCACTCCCACCCAGTGCGACACAGAATGATCTGATGCGCAGAGCAGATATTAGTTGGAAGGATATGATAGCTTATATTCGTTTAGACGCTAAATTTGGCGATGGCAGTTTAAGAAAGGTAGGCGACTCGGTGTATCGTTGTCACCTATTGGCGGTACGTGAACTTAAAGTTGAAGCAGAAAGTCAAGTAGAGCGACTCTTGCTAGAAACGTTTCGTATGCAATTAAGTGCTTCTATCCGCATCCTTAAAATAATAGAAAAGGGTTTTGATAGCATACTAACTAAGTTTGAAACAGCTGTTGTTAAAAAAAGCGATGATGAGGAAGTTGATCAGAATACTTTGTGGGCAGAGATGATGAGAAACACTATGTCTTTTATTGGTGGCCGAAGCTTGCTGAATTGTGCTTTGTTTTTAGATGTGTTCCAAGATCAATATCAATCGTTTTTAGCCATGAAAACAGATGATTTACGTGTTTTATTGAAAAAAGAATTAACCCAATTAGATGATAAATCAATCGATGAAATGATGGCTATCGTTATTCAGGTACGCACAGCCGTTATTTCACATGCAAAAGTGTATTTTGAAAATGAAACGTATTTGGATGAATTTTGTAAGATGCATGCAATCAATCGTGAGCAACTTTTTGCGTCGAAGAAGAAAATATTACAATGTTTTACAGATCGAGTTATACAAGAAGCAACAAAAACAAAAGATGAAAGAGTTATTGAGTCTGCACGTGCTGAAGCAAGTTTGATGCTGAAAGGGGCGGCGCTGTTGCAAGCAGGTGTCAAACCGGATATTGATCTACATGATGAACGGCTGGTAAGACCCTTCCTGCATAAAAAAGAGGAGAGCAAAACAGCGCATGAGGAGGTTGAAGAAAGTAAGAAAGCTAAAAATAACAAAAAAGCGAAAGCTAAAAAAGCTAAAAAAGACAAAGAAGCAGTATCCAGTTCTTCAAGCCTCTCTGTTCCAGAAAGCGCCCCTTCAGTCTCTCTTGTCGCGGATAGTAAAGCGACAGTCGCAAATACTACAAATGCATCTCTGTCCAGCAAAAACCTGTTCAGTTCGCCCGACACTCAAATGACCCGATTGATATCGTTGCTGAAAGAAGTTGCTGAACCAATGGATGAAAAAAAAGTCGATGGAAGACAGGTTCAAATTGTGCAAAGTATGCAGTGTAAAGCGATTGCTTTCGTGGTGACTCGGATTTTAGATGAGCAGCAATTATCACCGGATAATAAAACAGTAGCGGAGGCTAAATGCTTGCGTAATGCTTTATTTCATTCTAAAGGGTTTATTGAAGAAGACGAGTTGGCACCCAATCAGGGCAAGGGTGATCAACTGCGTGCGAGACATCAAGAGATGTTGAAATTCGCGAGCGATTTTTTGGATTCGTTAGGCAATCCACTCAGTAAGAAATTGGCGGGTAATCCATTTTATAAAAGAGGGATGGCGCATGGTTTGATATTAAGGACTCGTCTTGAGGAAATCTCAGATGAGGATTCTCTTCATTATATTGCATGCTTACGTGCCCAATTTATTCAATATAATTTGCCAGTGAATCTACCGATCGGTGAGCCTGTTTATAACAATGCCATGATTATGCTGCTAGAAAATTTTCAAATTTATACCGATATTGTAATCGATCCACAAGTTGCAAGCTGGCGTCATAATAAACCCGTACCGAAAGATGCGCTGCCAACGGTTGCGTTGGGAGTTGCAAGACAATTAGCCACATAAAATCGCAGCGAGATTTTTTAAAAGACAGAGCCGCGACCGTCAGGAAGCGATCACCCATCTCGCGATCACCTCGCCTTTAAAACTACGGCAATCCAACAGCGGTATTTGAAAATAAAAGGCGTTTGGAATTTGCTGGGACGGTGATCGCTCCCTGACGGTCGCGGCTCAGAGCTGCGTTTCAGAACCGCGTTTCAAAACCGCTTTTCAGAGCCGCGACCGTCAGGGAGCGATCACCCCTTCCGCTATCACTTCGCCTTTAAAACTAAGGCAATCCAACAGCGGTATTTGAAAATAAAAGTCGTTTGGAATTTGCTGTGACGGTGATCGCTCCCTGACGGTCGCGGCTCAGAACAGCGTTTCAGAACCGCGTTTCAGAACCGCGTTTCAGAACCGCATTTCAGAGCCGCGACCGTCAGGAAGCGATCACCCCTCTTGATTTTTTCCTTTTTTTCATTTAAAAAACCATAATCACTTCCCCAGACCACCCAATCCCCACAGTAATCATCACTCACTCCCTTTATCACATCATGATTTTCGCGAAAACCACAACCCATTAAAACGTCATTAAAAAAATTAACAAGGAACAATCGCATGCAAAAAGAAACAGCAATCCCGCTTGCTTACTTCATCACGTTCACTAGCTATGGAACATGGCTACATGGCGGAAAAGAAACCTCCGTTGATAGAATACACAATATTTTCAAAACTGAATTTCTATCACTTAATCTTAATCGAGAAACCAGCGGAAAAACGCGTATGAAAGAAACACCGTATTTGCTAGATGAAGCTAGACGTCAAATTGTTTTAAATGTGGTTAAAGAAGTTTGTCTATTCCGCGCATGGGTTTTAATTGCCGCACACATTAGAACAAATCACGTTCATCTCATTATTCACGGAAAATCTTCGCCTGAAAATATAATGAATATCATTAAATCATATGCATCTCGCCGTTTAAATGAATCGAAATTAGATAGTCATCGATTGAAACGATGGACGCGGCATGGCAGCACAAGATATCTTTGGAAAGAAGAGAACGTCGAGGCGACGATACGATATGTGGTGTATGAGCAAGGTGATCCGATGGCTGTATTTGAAAATAAAAGTCGTTCGGAATTTGCTGGGACGGTGATCGCTCCCTGACGGTCGCGGCTCAGAACCGCGTTTCAGAACCGCGTTTCAGAACAGCGTTTCAGAATCACGTTTCAGAGCCGCATTTCAGAACAACGTTTCAAAACCGCGTTTCAGAGCCGCGACCGTCAGGGAGCGATCACCCCTTCCGCTATCACCTCGCCTTTTAAACTACGGCAATCCGACAGCGGTATTTGAAAAAAAAGGCGTTTGGAATTTGCTGTGACGGTGATCGCTCCCTGACGGTCGCGGCTCAGAACCGCGTTTCAGAACCGCGACTCTGAGCCGCGACCGTCAGGAAGCGATCACCCATTTTGCGATCACCTCGCCTTTAAAACTAAGGCAATCCGACAGCGGTATTTGAAAATAAAAGGTGTTTGGAATTTGCGGGGACGGTGATCGCTCCCTAACGGTCGCGGCTCAGAATTTATTTAGCAAGAAGATTAAGAGAAAAGGGTAGGCAAAGCAATAGAGTGCCCACCCCTGATTTTCAAATGCTATTTCCCTTTCTTGTCTTTTTTCTGCTGACGTTTTTCTTTCAATGTTTTTGTGGGAGGTTTCTTGGTTTGTTTTTTCTGGTTTTGACCTTTAGACATGTTTTACTCCATTCATAAATGTTAAGTTAGCCTCTAAATGTAACATGCCTGTGACCGAAATCAATTGATACAATCTGCCAAACATAACAATCTGACGGTTGATTTAATCTTGTCCTTCTCTGTTTGCTCTTAATTTAGTAAAATGCCGCCGACAAACAAAACGAGTACGCCAATGAACAAAAATCTTTCCATCGGTATTCTGGGTTCGACCCGAGGGACAGCGTTGCAAGCGCTGCTGGATTTAATGGCTCTCAATAAATCGCCTTTTGCGATTAACTTATTAATTAGTAACAAAAAAAACGCTTATATCTTAGAGCGCGCTCAGCAAAACCAGATCCCCGCTTTTTTTTTGGATCCGGCTAATTTAACCCGAGAGGCTTATGATCAATCCATCACGGCGTTATTAAAGGCGCATCAAATCGATTTGATTGTGTTAATCGGCTATATGCGTATTTTATCGGCGGAGTTTGTGCAAACGTGGCAGGGCAAAATTATTAATATTCACCCCTCGCTCTTGCCTGATTTTGCGGGTGGGATGGATCAAGCGGTGCATGAAGCCGTATTAAAAGCCGGTGTGAAAGAGACAGGTTGTACGGTCCATTTTGTCACAGAGGCAGTCGATGCAGGTCCTATTTTGCTGCAAAAAAAATGCAGTGTGTTGGCGGATGATACCGTCGAGACATTAAAGGCGCGTGTACAAGCACTAGAAGGCCAAGCCCTGCTCGAAGCGATTTTATTGATGCTGGATCATTAAAGCAGTGTGATCGGTTATAAATTTAAAAGGAAAATAGCATGAACCTCAGTAACACCGGCGTCAAACGCGCACTGATTTCAGTATCAAATAAAGCGGGTATTGTCGATTTTGCACGAAGCTTGCAGGCATTAGGCATTGAATTAATTTCAACAGGCGGCACGAGCAAATTATTACGCGAAGCCAACATTCCCGTGCAGGATGTGTCAGAGGTGACAGGTTTTCCCGAAATGATGGATGGCCGCGTCAAAACGTTGCATCCCAAAGTACACGGCGGAATTTTAGGGTTGCGTGACCAACATGCAGCGGCAGCCGAGCAGCACCAAATTGATTGGATTGATTTAGTCGTTGTAAATTTATATCCCTTTGCCGAAACCATTAAAAATCCCAGCGCCACGTTTGATGATGCGATCGAAAATATTGATATTGGCGGTCCCTCGATGATTCGCTCGGCGGCAAAGAATATGGGATGGGTCGGTGTTGTCGTTGATCCTGCGGATTATGCAACGGTATTGAATGAATTACAAAACCAGCAAGCATTAACAAGTACCACTCGCAAAACATTATCAGCCAAGGCCTTCGCACATACCGCACAATACGATGCCATGATTCAACGCTATTTAGATCAACAACAAAATGAATTCCCAACTTATTTGAATCTCTCTTACGAAAAAGAATTTGATTTGCGCTATGGAGAAAATCCGCACCAAGCGGCTTGTGCTTATCGAACTGCAGAAAAAACATTTGGTGTGTTAACGGCGAAACAACATCAAGGCAAACAATTATCTTATAACAATCTTACCGATGCCGATGCCGCGTATGCCTGTGTGCAAGAATTTCAAGAACCGGCATGTGTCATTGTCAAGCATGCAAATCCCTGTGGTGCGGCGACCGCAGCCGATTTAGCCACTGCATTTGCGCGCGCTTTCCAAGCAGATTCGTTATCTGCCTTTGGCGGCATTGTGGCATTCAATCGTCCTTGCACGAAGGAAATTGCGACAGAGATGACACGTGTCTTTATTGAAGTCGTCATCGCGCCCAGTTATACCGAAGAAGCATTAGCAGTGCTCGCAACCAAGCCGAATGTGCGTGTTTTAGAATTAGCGGGTAATGCTGTGCCAGCGCAGCGAGAAATGCGTTTTATCCAAGGCGGTGTTTTGTTGCAAGAGAGAGATTTAAAAATAATCACCGAACACGATTTAAAAATCATGACGCAAGCAAAGCCTCGCCCCGACACGTTGCAAGCCATGTTATTTGCTTGGCGCATCATCAAACATATCAAATCCAACGCTATTTTATTAGCGAAAGAGAGTGTCACGGTGGGAGTCGGCGCAGGTCAAGTGTCACGCGTGGATGCAGTCGATATTGCGTTAAAAAAAGCCGGCGCGAATTTAGCGGGATCGGTTTTAGCATCCGATGCATTTTTCCCATTTCGTGATAGCATTGACCGGCTTGCTAACACAGGTATTCAAGCGATTATTCAGCCAGGTGGTTCTATGCGTGATGATGAAGTCATTGCTGCGTGTGATGAGCACGGGATTGCCATGGTATTTACCGGGGTACGTTGTTTTAAACATTAAATTAATTGAGGTCATTATGTCGAAAATTTTAGTTAGTCTTGTGATGGGTTCAAAATCGGATTGGCCGGTGATGGAACATGCGGGTCTCACCTTGGATGCGCTGGGTATTGGTTATGAAGCGCGCGTCTTATCGGCGCATCGTACACCGGATGCATTATTTTCGTATTTAAAAACCGCAGAAGAAAAGGGTGTCGAAATTTTTATTGCAGGCGCGGGTGGTGCTGCGCATTTGCCAGGTGTGGTTGCGGCAAAAACATTATTACCCGTCATTGGGTGTACCCATGCCATCTTCAAGCTTTTAAATGGAATGGATTCGTTATTATCGATTGTACAAATGCCAGCGGGTATTCCAGTTGGCACCATGGCAGTTGGTAAAGCAGGTGCGATTAATGCGGCTTTATTTGCAGCGAGCATTCTAGGTAACAAATATCCAGAGTGCCGTCACGCAGTGCAGCAATACCGTCAAAAACAAGCGCAAGCCATTTTAGAAAATGTAGACCCACAAGGATAACATCATGTTTACAAGACCATTTCGATGCAGCAATTCTGATCCTGCTATTTGGCATGCGATTGAAGAGGAAGCACAACGCCAAGAAGATCATATTGAATTAATTGCGTCTGAAAATTATGTCAGCCCGCTGGTGTTGGAAGCACAAGGTTCCGTGCTAACGAATAAATATGCGGAAGGGTATCCCGGCAAACGTTATTATGGCGGCTGTGAATTTGTTGATGTGGCGGAAAATCTGGCCATCGAGCGAGTGAAAAAATTATTTGGGGCAGATTATGCGAATGTGCAACCGCATTCTGGTTCGCAAGCCAATGCGGCTGCGTATTCAGCCATGATTAATCCGGGTGATGTAGTGTTAGGGATGAGTCTTGCCCATGGCGGCCATTTAACCCATGGTTCACCCGTGAATTTTTCTGGCAAACTTTATCAATTTTTTTCTTATGGTTTAACGTGCGACAGGACACATTGATTATGATCAAGCCGAAGCGTTTAGCGCAGAGAACATAAACCTAAATTAATCGTCTCGGGTTTTTCTGCTTATTCTCGAACAGTCGATTGGCAGCGCTTTCGTGAGATTGCTGACAATGTTGGTGCGTTTTTAATGGCGGATATGGCGCATGTTGCAGGTTTGGTGGCGGTTGGTTTTTATCCTTCACCGGTGCAAATTGCTGATGTCACCACTTCAACGACGCATAAAACATTGCGCGGTCCACGCGGCGGATTGATTTTAGCAAAAGCCAACCCAGAATTAGAAAAAAAATTAAATTCCGCCGTTTTTCCGGGCGGTCAAGGCGGTCCGTTGATGCATGTGATTGCAGCAAAAGCGGTTTCTTTTCAAGAAGCATTGCAACCTGACTTTAAAACATATCAACAACAAATTTTAAATAATGCACGCGCAATGGCGAAAGTTGTGCTTGAGCGTGGTTATAAAGTCGTGAGTGGTGGTACCGATAATCATTTATTTTTAATTGATTTAATTGATAAGAAAATCACGGGTAAAGAGGCAGAGGCTGCCTTAGGCCATGCCTATATTACCGTGAATAAAAATGCAGTGCCGAATGATCCGCAAACACCTTTTATCACCAGCGGTTTACGTGTCGGCACACCGGCGATTACGACACGTGGTTTTAAAGAAAAAGAAGTTGAGCAGTTGACAAATTGGCTGTGCGATATTTTAGATGATTTGCAGAATGAAAAATTGATTGCTGATGTGAGAGCGAAGGTATTAGACCTTTGCAAAAAATTTCCTGTTTACCATGAAGCAAAATTGAAAACGCATGCTTAGGAAAGGGCTGTCATCTTGAGCACTTAAGAAAGGGTTGTCATCCTGAGCGCTTAAGAAAGGGCTGCCATCTTGAGCGCTTAAGAAAGGGCTGTCATCCTGAGCGCTTTTCGCTCCGAAGGATCTCCCTATAGAATAGAGAGATGCTTAAGAATGTTTTTAATCAAACCTCAGAAATTTGCGGGAGATCCTTCGGAGCGAAAAGCGCTCAGGATGACAGCCCTTATCTTAAGCGCTCAAGATGGCAGCCCTTTCTTAAGCGCTCAAGATGGCAGCCCTTTCTTAAGCGCTCAGGATGGCAGCCCTTTCTTAAATGCTCAGGATGACAAGCTCTTGCTTAAGCTCGTAGGTTGGGTTGAGCGTCAGCGAAACCCAACAACATCACTAAATAATTAGAGGCTGTGACTTCCACATGAAAAAAACCATCGGCATCATTGGCGGCGTCAGCTGGGAATCAACTGTTCTTTATTACCAATTGATTAACCAAGCGATCCGCAATCAATGTGGTGGATTACATTCCGCTAAATTAATTATTAACAGTCTCAATTACGCACCGATCGTTCAATTAGAACGTGAAGCGAACTGGAATGCTGTCACAGAAATATTAGTCAATGCAGCGCAAGTCTTAGAAAAAGCAGGCGCGGATTTTCTCTTGCTGGGTTGTAATACGTTACATAAAGTCGCTCCTGCCATTGAAAAATCCATTTCAATTCCATTTCTCCACATTGCTGACGGCGCAGGCAAAAAATTTCAAACAGAAAACATTCAGAAAATCGGTCTACTCGGCACGCAATTTACAATGGAAGAAGGCTTTTACGCAGATCGATTAGCGACTAAATTTGGTTTGCAAGTCATCACACCCGCGCATAAAGAACGTGAAGCCATCGATAAAATCATTTACAACGAACTGTGTGTAGGTATCAACAAACCCGAATCTAAAAAATTGCTACAGAGCGCAATGCAAACAATGATACAGTCTGGTGCTGAAGGAATTCTCTTAGGGTGCACTGAGCTTGGCATTCTCATCCAGCCAGAAGATGCTCCTGTTACACTGCTAGATACCACTGTTTTGCATGTAGAAACAGCTGTTTTATTAGCATTGTCAAATTAATCTCAGTTAAACATAAAAGGATATATTCATGAATTTACCGATTACGGGCGGCTGTCTCTGTGGCGCAGTTCGTTATACGCTCAGCTCATTACCCAAAGGCACAGGACTTTGCCATTGTAGAACGTGTCAACGTGCAACCGGTTCTGGCTATTTTCCTTTCTTGTTTTTAGTAGAGGATGATTTAGAAATAACAGGAGACGTCACTGAATTTGCATCGATTGGATCAAGCGGCAAACAAATCAAGCGAGCGTTTTGTAAGACCTGTGGAACAACTTTATTTGGCAGATTTGAATTATTCCCCGGCTACCGAACGGTTTCCGCCAGTTCGTTAGATAATCCCGCGGAATTTTCTCCTCAAGTGAATATGTGGGTTCAAGATAAACAACCTTGGGATGCATTAGATATGTCGCTTAAGCACTTCCATAGCAATCCTGAATAATTTTTGCGAAATTAAAGCTCGGCGTCATCCCGTGCAGGCGATTGACATCATTGCTAGCACGTGCTATCATTTAATTGTAAACAGTTATTCTTCCATTTTAAAAATTCAGAGGTGCAATCATGGCAAATTTGAGTATTAGAAAACTCGATAAAAATGCTTATGAGCGGCTACGAATTCAAGCAGCCAATCATGGCGTCTCAATGGAAGAAGAAGCGCGTCGAATTATTTATCTTGCTGTGTCAGCACCCGAGAGCATTGGCGGTGTTTTTCAAAAATATTTTGGCCACGCAAATGGGATAGATTTAGATATTCCAAACCAACGTAAACCTCATGAACCAATGGATTTCAGCGAATGATCGTCTTGGATACGAATGTTGTTTCTGAAATAATGAAAAATTCACCCTCTATTCATGTGCTGACTTGGCTAGACCAGCAGCCAGTTAATCAGCTTTTTATAACTGCCATCACAGTGGCTGAAATTTCATATGGAATAAATGTATTACCGAATGGCAAGCGCCAGCAATTACTTGAAAGCGCTTTTCATAATGCAGTCAATGGTGCATTCAAGCATCGAATTCTTTTTTTTGATGATGCAGCAGCGCAACTTTACGGCAAACTAATGAGCCACAGAAAAGCGTTAGGACGACCACTCAGTGTGCTTGACGGCCAGATTGCTGCAATGACAGCCGCAAAACAAGCGAGCTTAGCAACGCGTAATATCCGTGATTTTGAAAATTGTAATTTAGAATTAATTAACCCGTTTTAATTCCAATACTTCTAATGCCCTCGCTAACCAAGGCGTAAATTTTTCCGGCATCCTCGCCAATTCCTCTTTCAATTCTTCTATACTCACCCAGCGATAAGCCTGCACTTCATTCAAATTAAATTGAAAATCAGGCTGCTCAAGCGAGCCAACCAACACATGATCCACCTCATTCTCAGTCAGTCCATTGGCAAAATGAGCAATATAATGAAATTTGCCAATCCAGGTTAAAGAAGTCTCAATTCCCATCTCTTCCCGCAACCGGCGTTGACCGGCCAGGATAATATCTTCACCCGGCCGCGGATGTGAGCAGCAGGTATTAGTCCATAAATTAGGCGAATGGTACTTACTTTTAGCGCGTTGTTGGAGTAAGATTTCGAACGTAACTTGCTGACGACAAACAAAAATCGAAAATGCCCGATGGCAAAGACCTTGTTCATGAGCGGCTAATTTTTCGGCTGTGCCGAGGGGATTATCTTGTTCATCCACAAGAATGACTTGTTCGGTTGCTGACATTGCTTGTTTTCCAGTAAAATGTTCGGCTTTACATCATATCATAACTGGAAATACATTCATTATGCGTTGGCAAACCAGAGAACAAACCGCTGCTATTCCCATGCGTAGTGTCGGACCCTTAAAATTCAGAGGGCCTGAAGTCGAAGATGATATTTGGATTCCATTGGCTACCTATGAATCCCCTTTATGGCCATCGACCCAGCGCGGTGCACGCGTTTGCAGTCAAGCAGGTGGCATCCAGGCAGTTATTATGGATGAGCGAATGACGCGTTCCGTGTTGCTTGAGGCGACCAATGCCGTCGAAGTACAAGCCGCCGTGACGACTTTGCAGCAAGAAAAAGAAAATTTACAAGCCATGATTGCAGAAACCAGTCGCTACGCGCGCTTACTGGATTTGCACACACAAGTGGTGGGAAATTTATTGTTTGTCCGTTTTGAATTTCACACAGGTGATGCCGCGGGTCATAACATGGCAACGTTAGCAGCCGATCGATTAATGGAATGGATGTTGCAACGTTTCCCACAGTTAACCTATGTTTCCATTTCGGGAAACTATTGTTGCGATAAAAAAGTCTCAGCCGTGAATGGTATTCTAGGTCGAGGTAAATATGTTGTGGCCGATGTGACTATTTCAGCGGATCTCTGCAAAAAATATTTAAAAACAACCCCTGAACGAATTGTGCAATTGAACATAAAGAAAAATTTAATCGGCAATATTCTGGCGGGCGGTGTTCGCTCTGCCAATGCACATTTTGCCAATATGTTGCTGGGATTTTATTTGGCAACCGGTCAAGATGCAGCAAATATTATTGAAGGGTCACAAGGTATGGTGTATGCCGAGGTGCGCAACCAAGATTTATATTTTTCGGTGACATTACCTAATGTCATTGTGGGTACGGTCGGGAATGGTAAATCATTCGATTTTGTGCAAGAAAATTTAAAACAACTGGGTTGTTTAGAAGAGCGTGAGATTGGCAAAAATGCCAGACGTCTAGCCATCATCGCAGCGGGTGCGGCATTATGCGGCGAATTGTCTTTGTTAGCGGCACAAACCAATCCAGGCGAGTTAATTAAAACGCATGTGAAACTTGAAAGAGCAAAAGCCAGCGAGGGAAATCAGAGTGCTTAAAGTAGGAATTGATAAAATTGGATTTTATACATCCCATTATGCGTTGGACTTAGCGGCATTAGCTGAGGCGCGCGGGATTGAGGCTGAAAAATTTTATATTGGTTTAGGACAACATAAAATGGCCGTCGCAGCGCCGGATGAAGACATTGTTACCTTAGCAGCGAATGCTGCTTTGCGTGCAATTCGTGATGTTGATATTAACTCGATTGAAATGCTTTTATTTGCAACAGAGTCTGGTATTGATCAATCAAAAGCAGCCGGCATTTATGTGCATCATTTATTGGGCTTGTCTGAGCGTTGTCGAGTGATTGAGTTAAAACAAGCTTGTTACAGTGGAGCACTGGCGCTACAACTTGCGATGCCTTTTCTAAGACAACATCCTGATAAAAAAGTTCTCTTAATTGCATCCGACATTGCACGCTATGGCTTAGGCACGCCAGGTGAATCGTCACAAGGATGTGGTGCAGTTGCAATGTTGCTCACGGCGAATCCGCGAATTTTAGCATTTGATCCAGAGTATGGCGTCGTCACTGAGAATGTCATGGATTTTTGGCGGCCGAATTATTCAGATGCAGCGTTTGTTGAAGGCAAATATTCCAGCATGCTCTATCTCACGATGTTAGAAAAATCCTGGCACCAATACCACGCGTGGTCTGGTCGAGGATTTAAAGATCATGATTACTATTGTTATCATACGCCAGTGCCTCGTTTAGTTGAAAAAGCACATCAACATTTAGCGAAGCTAAGTCATCCTCAAGAAAAAATAAATAAAGAAGTTTTGCAAAACCAAATTAATCATACCTTAGAGTACGGCCGCAAAATTGGTAATAGCTATACGGCTTCTTTGTTTGTCGGGTTAACCGCTTTATTAGATTTAACCGAAGAAGATTTAACCGATAAACGAATCGGTTTCTACAGTTATGGCTCAGGCTGTGTAGCGGAATACTTTAGTGGTGTTGTCCAACCTGGCTATCAAAAAGTGTTAGACACAAAACATCATCAAAAATTATTAGCAGAACGTGAGGCTCTCACTTATCCAGAGTATGAAACATTCTATTCTTTTAATTACCCATGTGATGGCAGTCACTGTGAAATTCCTCATTATCATACGGGGCATTTCCGCTTGGCCGCTATTCGTGATCATAAACGGATTTATGAAAGAATTTCTTAGAGAACACGTATGAAAGTACATGCCCCAGGCAAATTAATTCTCTCTGGCGAACATGCAGTGGTTTATGGAAAACCTGCGTTGGCCATGGCGGTGAATCGTTATGCGGTGGCGACAGCTTCTGCACAGTTACTGCCGATTGTTTCCTTTGATTTATCGGATTTGTCTTACGAGCATGGGCTGACATTTACGGCGTTACAGCAATTGAAAAAGCGTATCAAAGAAAAATATCAACGATTCGTCTCAGGGGATTTTAAAATTAAAGATGTGTTGCAAAAGCCAGTCGAGTTAGCGCAATTTGCGTTAACGCTTTTTTTAGAATCGCTCAATTTGAAATTAACGCAAGGGATCAAAATTAAAATTCAATCGGATATTCCCATCGGTTGCGGGATGGGATCTTCAGCGGCAACTGTTTTAAGTATCGTGCACGCGATCGCACATCATTTAGGATTAGATTTATCCTCCGATATTTTTTATCGTTTAGGGTTGGAAGCGGAGAATATGCAACATGGCTTCTCAAGTGGAATAGATTTACGAATTTCTCTGCAAGGCGGCTGTATTTTAGTTGACAATGATAAAGTATCTACCCGCACGATACCGACGTTGCCGATGTATTTAATCAACACGGGTACACCTAGCACATCGTCTGGCGAATGTGTGGTGACAGCCGCAAAACATTTTAAAACAAACCAGTTAGGTGATCAATTTGCTGCGGTGACGTATGCAATGGATGATGCGTTGCAAAAAAATAATTTTAGCTCAGTTGCACATGCTGTGCGGGAAAACCATGCATTGCTCACCCAAATCGGCGTGGTGCCGCAAATGGTTCAACAATTTGTACGCGCGATTGAGTTGCAAGGTGGCGCCGCAAAAATTTGCGGTGCGGGTGCAGTTGCTGGTGACCGTGCGGGTGTGGTGCTGGTGATGGCTGAAACGTTAGAGGCGATCATGGATCTCTGTGCGACGTATCATTATTCTCTGTTGCCAATTACCGGTGAATCACGAGGCGTGCATGTTGTTTAAAGCCTCAGCACCTGGCAGTCTCATGTTGTTAGGTGAATATGCTGTTTTGCACGGTCATTTTGCCTTAGCTTGCGCGATTGATAAACGCATGACGGTTTCATTGGCGCCGCGTCTCGATAAAAAAATTATTTTGCATTCCGCGTTAGGAAATTATGAAACGGATTTAGTGCATTTTCACATTGTTCCACCTTTCCAATTTGTGTTAACAACGCTTCATTCCTTAAAAAAATATGTATCAACTGGCTGTGATATTACCATCGAAGCGGATTTTTCAGCAACGATAGGGTTTGCTTCATCGGCTGCTGTGACAGTTGCCACGTTGGCTGCGATCGGACAGTGGATCAATGTTATTTTTTCAGAAGAGGAACTGATTCGTCGAGCACGCAACATTGTGCGGCAAGTTCAAGGATTGGGTTCCGGCACAGATGTCGCAGCCGCTGTGTTAGGCGGTATGATTGCTTATCGCGTGCGCCCCTTTTTTTATGAAAAATTAGCTGCGAATTATCCTCTGACGGTGGTGTACTCGGGCAGTAAAACACCCACTGCTGAGGCAGTTAAGTTGATTGAGAAAAAATTCACGACTCAACCTAAAATTTTTCAAATGCTTTTACGAACAATCAATCAATGTGTGGTGGCAGGCATCGATGCTGTTAAAAAAAGCGATTGGCATGCCTTCGGTGAATTATTAACTATTCAACAAGGTATGATGAGTGCGTTAGGTGTGAATACACCGACATTGAATGGCATAATAGAAGTATTGCATCAACAACCTTCAATTTTAGGTGCAAAGATTTCAGGATCTGGTTTAGGTGATTGTGTGGTGGGATTGGGTGCAGTGGATACGATGCACTTTGCAGGAAATGCGAGCCAAATAAAAGTTGCAATGACGCAACGAGGAGTTTTCTGTGAGAAAAATTGAGGTAGTCCATACCATTCTGGCTGAACGAAAAGATTGCTTGCCTGAAAATTCTTCTGCGACTGCTTACGCACCGAGCAATATTGCTTTATGTAAGTACTGGGGAAAGCGTGATCAAGAATTAAATTTACCGGTGACGTCCAGTTTATCCATTTCGCTCGGCAATAAAGGTTGCACGACAGAACTATCTCTTGGCAAAGGGCCGTCTGACAGTGTCATTTTAAATGATCGATTAATTGATTGGGTTTCGCCATTTGGCAAACGCTTAATGGAATTTCTGGATTTATTTCGGATCAAACGTGATTTGCACTTTAATGCCAATATTAAATCGAATATTCCAATTGGCGCGGGACTTGCGTCCTCTGCATGTGGTTATGCAGCGATTGTGAAAGCATTGAATGAGCTTTTTGGTTGGCAACTACAGGATCACGAATTATCGGTGTTGGCGCGTCTAGGCAGTGGAAGTGCTAGCCGTTCGATCTGGCATGGTTTTGTCGAATGGTATGGCGGTGTGAGAGAAGATGGAATGGATAGTCATGGTCGTGTGATTTTAGATGAGTGGCCGGAATTATGTATTGGATTGTTAATTGTTAGCGAAAAAGAAAAATCAATTAGTTCTCGCGATGCGATGCAACGCACTGTCACCAGCAGTCCACTTTATTCGGCATGGCCGCAAAAAGTAAACACCGATTTATCGACTATTAAGAAAGCCATTAATTTAAAAGATTTTGAGTTGCTGGGTAAGACAGCGGAATGGAATGCGATGACTATGCATGCAACGATGTTAAGTGCGTGGCCGAGTATTTCCTATCTGTTGCCCGAGACGCTTCTTGCGAAAGAAAAAATTAGTCAGTTACGATTGAATGGGTTGCCGTTGTATTTTACGCAAGATGCGGGATCGAATCTTAAGTTACTTTTTTTGGAAAAAGACATCGCTCATATTAGAGAACATTTTCCAGACGTTGAAATTATTATGCCGTTTAACTCAGATTTAAACAGACATCAGAATAATGGCAACTAACGCTAGTGCAATTCCAGTAAGTTGTTTTGCACTGACTCCTTCTTTTAAAAGTATATAAGCTAACAGGATAGTCACCAATGGATAGAGAGCGGTGAGTGTAACCACCGTAATAATTTTTCCTTTGCTCGCTGCGATGAAGTAAAATAAACAACCCACCCCGTAGGCTAAACCGGTTAAAACAGCATAAATTAAACCTTTTGTGTCGGTTGCAGGTTTGAAGTTGACGAGTCCCAATGCAATGATTGAAATTGCCATCACGCCAATGGTTTGATAAATCAAAGCGCTTTTTGAGTCAATGTGTACAACGGTCAGTTTGGTGAATAAACCCCATAAACCAAAACTGAAGAGTGCGACAAATGCAGAGGCTAACCAATTCGTCATGTTAGATAATCCGCGCTAATAAATACATAATTGCGAAACTGTAAACGCCTGCTAAGACATCATCAAGAATCGCGCCTACGCCGCCGTGAATTTTGTTATCGACCCAATGAATTGGCCAAGGTTTAAGAATGTCGAATAAGCGAAATAAAATAAAGCCCGCGATGATCCAGCCGATGCCGTGAGGTGCATAGGTCATGGTGACGAGAAAGCCAACTATTTCATCTAAACACATGCCTTGATGATCATCGACCTTAATTTCTTTTGATACCCGATCACATAACCACATGCTGCCTAAGGTAATGAACAGCAGCATAAATAAGTAAAGACTGAGGGGCAAAGCCTGCAATGCTAGATAAAAAGGAATGGCGATTAACGTACCAAATGTGCCGGGCGCGAAAGGCAGTGCGCCTACACCAAAACCAAATGCAATAAAATGCGTTGGCTTCTGCCAGATGGAAGCTGGAATCGGTGGGACTGTGTAATGTCTCATAGGTTTTTTCTCGCCATTATTTTTTGTGGTTTATTTCAGTGCTACGTAATTTACGCGCGACTTGATCCAGTACACCGTTTACAAATTTGAAACCTTCCACTGAACCAAATTTTTTCGTGAGCTCAAGCGCTTCATTGATGGCGACGCGATAAGGAACATCCAACCGATGAGCTAATTCATAAATGCCCAGGCGCAAAATAGCCAGTTCAATCGGATCTAATTCAGATAAAGAACGATTGAGAAAAGGTGTCATTTGCTGATCCAGTTCTTCAAAATGTTTTGGCACGGAATGAATTAATTCTTTGAAAAAATTAATATCCGTTTTCTCTTTAATATGGTGGATTAAAAAATCCAGCTCAATTTCGGCGATCGGTGCTGCAGAAATTTGCCATTGATACATCGCTTGCAACGCATATTCGCGCGCATGACGTCGCTCTGATGGTTTCATGATATTGTTACTCCTCGATATTATTATTTTCTAGGCGACTGACTTCGTCACGAAATTCTTTGATGTCTTGAAAGCTTCGATAGACAGAGGCAAATCGCACATAAGCGACTTGGTCTAGATGGTGTAATTCAGTCATGACCCATTCACCAATTTGTTGTGATGAAATTTCTCTTTCGCCGGATGCCCGGGCGCGGTGAAAGATATGTTGAATGGCATTTTCAATTTTCTCGGAACTCACAGGACGTTTTTCTAATGCACGTAAAAATCCAGCGCGCAATTTGTCTTCATGAAAAATATCACGACTGCCATCTCGTTTAATAATGCGGGGCAACGCCAGCTCAGCCGTTTCGTAGGTCGTGAAGCGTTCTTTACAAATGAGGCATTCACGGCGACGGCGTACTTGGTTGCCTTCGCGGAATAAGCGAGAATCAGTTACTTTTGTATCATTGGCATTGCAAAATGGGCAATACATAACTTCCTCTCAGTTTTTGCGCAGTTTAGCCGATTTGCGTTTCTATCGCATTAACAATTTAGGATTAAGCTTTTCGATCCATTAAAAAATAACAAAACTCACGTAATAGGTTGGCGTTGGGCCCCAAAAAATCCAGCATGGATAAAGCCGCTGCAAAAAGGTTTTTAATTTCTTCTCGACAGCGTTCTACGCCGAGCAGCGTCGGGTAGGTCACTTTATTATTGAGAGCGTCAATTCCCTGAGGTTTTCCAGTCTGAGTTCCTTCGACATCGAGTAAATCATCTTGTATCTGGAATGCTAAACCAATTGTCTCCGCAAAGTGTTTTAAGGGATTAAAATCAGCGTTTATAGAAATCGTGCCTAACTCGACCGCACAACTCAATAAAGCGCCTGTTTTATAATGATACATTTGGTTTAATGCATCCAGAGAGCGGGTGCCAATTAAGTCGAGCGTTTGACCTGCTGCCATACCCGTCAACCCACTGGCTTCTGCAAGCCTCCGTACCATTTGTAAACGTTGTACTGCATCTAATTGGCTCGGGTGTTTGGCAATTATTTCGAATGCCAATGATTGCAACGTATCACCCGCCAAAATAGCCAACGCTTCATTAAAAGCTGTATGGCAAGTTGGTTTTCCGCGACGTAAATCAGAGTTGTCCATCGCGGGCAAGTCATCATGAATTAACGAGTACACATGAACCAGCTCAATCGCAGCGGCAGCCGCATCGAGCGTTTCCCAAGAGGAGCCGAGCACATGACCTGTTAAATAAACAAGCAGAGGTCGGATGCGTTTGCCGCCATTGAGAACAGAATAGATCATTGCCTCTTGCAATTGAGGGGCTGGATAGCGTTCTTTCTGCAAGTAAATTTCAAAAAGGGTATTAAGCCTTTCTTTGGCAGTCAGAATAAAAGGCTCTAATTTCATTCGGCAGGACTCTCATAATTATCAAGTCCTTCTTGTTGATTATTTTGAATCAAGATTTGAACTTTTTGCTCAGCCTCTTGGAGGATTTTTTGGGCGTGCTTAATCAGTTTAATGCCGCGTTCAAATTGAGTGAGAGATTCTTCCAAATTCAATTCGCCGTGTTCCATTTTTTCAATTAACAGCGTAATTTCAGCCAGCGATCCTTCCAAATTGGGTAGATTGGATTTGTTAACCACGCGAAGACTCCTATTCAAATAAAGTTACTGATTGTGTGACAATTTCATCTTCCGCTCAAGAAAAAATACCACAAACAAAATTCTTGTTGACCTTCCCCAGTAATTCGCATAGTCTTCGCATCCCTGACCAGAACACTGTATTTTTGATAAAAAATTTAAAAAATAGGGTTGACAGGTCAGATGAAGGATGTAGAATGCGCCTTCTCCTGATGCACTAGGTGCATGAGTGAGGAGAAAAAAGCGAGACTGTTCTTTAAAAATTTAGCCAAGCAATGAGTGTGGGCACTTCGTTGATATTTCGATGAGAAA
>CAVRCT010000007.1:0-641146 GCA_963719645.1 uncultured Gammaproteobacteria bacterium | reverse complement strand
CGCAAAAAAGTGTTGTAACCTATTGATTTTATTGATGGGCCGTGTTGGGATCGAACCAACGACCTATTGATTAAGAGTCAACTGCTCTACCAACTGAGCTAACGGCCCAAAGACTGGGGTGAACGACGGGGCTTGAACCCGCGACAACCGGAATCACAATCCGGGGCTCTACCAGCTGAGCTACGTCCACCATAAACGCGGAACTATAATTTGTTTTCGATGCTATCAGGCAACATCTTTGCTAGATTTGGCGCGCCTGACAGGATTCGAACCTGTTACCCTCGGCTTAGAAGGCCGATGCTCTATCCGAATGAGCTACAGGCGCTCATTTGAGATTCTATATCATTCAATAACGATGCGCTGCTCATTATTCAATGAATCAATCGGGGTAGAGGGATTCGAACCCCCGACATCCTGCTCCCAAAGCAGGCGCGCTACCAGACTGCGCTATACCCCGTAGGGTTGGCATAATACTAGTGGCACGCATTGCAGTCAATTATTAAAATACCTAAAATTACTTTTTTCGCTCGCACCAATAAGCTGTATAATCTAACCTTTTTGATGAAACCTCTACTCAGTGGAAAACACCATGACAGCTAAACTTTTAAATGGCAAAGCGCTCGCGGCAGAAATTCGAATTGATATCGCAGCGGCTATCCAACATCGACTCAAGCAAGGATTTCGTCAACCCGGACTTGCTGTCATCTTAGTCGGTGATGATCCCGCCTCCGCCATTTATGTGCACCATAAAAAACATGCGTGTGATGAAGTTGGCATTAAATCCATTAGCTTTACTCCGCCCGCCGATACCACTGAAAATGAATTGATCCAACTGATCGAAGAGTTAAATGAAAATCCTGAAATCGATGGCATCCTCTTGCAATTGCCTTTGCCGAAACACATTGATAGCGATAAATTATTAGAAAAAATTAATCCGCACAAAGATGTCGATGGCTTTCATCCCTACAATCTTGGTCGCCTCGCACAACGTCGCCCTCTTCTGCGTCCCTGCACTTCTTACGGGATTATGTTTTTATTAGATAGCATTCAACAAGTTTATAAAAATCGTCACGCTGTCATTGTGGGTGCTTCCAATATTGTGGGCAGACCGATGGCACTCGAATTATTATTAGCAGGCAGCACTGTCACGATTTGTCATCGCTTTACTCAAGATTTAGCAAATCATGTTCGCCAAGCGGATATTCTTGTTTCAGCTGCGGGCAAACCTCATATCATCAAAGGGGAATGGATTAAACCCGGCGCTACTGTCATCGATGTTGGCATGAATCGATTAAGTGATGGCACACTCACCGGTGATGTGGAGTTTGAGTCTGCTGAAAAAAATGCCGCTTGGATCACGCCGGTACCGGGCGGCGTTGGGCCAATGACTGTTGCAACCTTATTAAAAAATACGTTGGCTGCTGCTGATCGATCCCGCAATGGATGATGGCGCCTAAGCCACCTAGCGTGCGCCGGGCTTAATATTCGGTTGCGTTGCTTTTCCATCCAGCGTGAGTGAAGCATCTATCTCTTTTTTTTGCTCCTTTGGATCTTCCGGAGCAAGCTCATGTGTTTCAACAGCTGGCTTAATCGAATCAGGTGTGATACCCAGTTGAGCACATATGGAAGCTGACGAAGTGGATTCTGTCTTTGCTGCATTAGGCGCAATCACATCCAACTGTTTTAAAAGAGCATCGACTGCGGATGGATTTAATTGAGGATCAAAATAGTGGATTTGGGATCCCGGCTGGCAGGACGGAATCAAATATTTATCAATTAAATCACGTGGGAAATTAGCGTCTGCTTCACTATTTGCAAGCGTCACAACATCGATACTCATTTGAGGATAATGTCGGAGCAAGGCTACGACCCCTGGGAGAAGTCCAGCATGGCCAACCGATTCATCTGGCCAAGTACAAACACCATAACTGTAGTAACCTACTTTATCTCGTAAAAGAGTATCTGGATTTTTTAAAATCCTTCCTTCCCATAAGGCCCTTTGAAAGCGCATCAAATCATCAGCCGTTGCACGAAAACAACCTGCAGGGGTTGCAATACTAAGATTAAAAATAAATGTCACTAATAAACTTGGGACGCGACCATAAGGTTGTTTTAGATTATCAGCAAAATCAGAGAGTATTTTTTCTAAAGGTGTTAGATTACTTTTTTCATCTTTAGGCAATAAAGTTTCGATACCCTTACGCAATGAATCAAATAATTCAAATTCTATAGCTATTTTTTTTTGATAGTCTTGTTTCAATGTCGCATAATCACTGTCATTTTTTACTGTTGCCATCTGATCTTGAAACGATGAAACAAGTTGATTCAAGTCACGTATAAAGTTGGCGTAGTTCTCAATCAGCACCAGCGCAGGCTTTTCTTCAGGTTGCATCCCCTCACGCAACGAATTCGGAATTTCAAATTCAGCAAGCTTTGAACCATGAATCAATGAACAGGATGGGCCATAAGTTGGGAGCTCTGTTGTGTTTTGCATCTTGCATTCAGATAACACATGCTCTTGGACATATTGATAATAGCTTTCCCCAGAACATTGTTCAATGATATAACCCAGTAATAGATAATTAGTATTAGAGTAATTATATTCTCCACGTGTCTCGGTAGTGAGAATTTCCTTTTCAAACTCTTTTGACTTCATCATGGGTAAAAGAAAATCGCTTACCGAACGAAAATCTAACGTAGCAGATCGATGTAACATACAGTCAGCCTCAAAAGGGGCCAATCCTGAGGAATGTGTCAACAGTTCACGAATCGTAATTTTATGATCCACAAAAAAATTTTTATGAGGAAATGTATCTGGTAAAAACTTAGTAACAGGGTCATCAAATTTTAGCTGATCCTGCTCAACTAATTTAGCGATGGAAACTGCAGTAAACATTTTGGTAATGGATGCTATTACGAATTTTGTGCCCAATTGATTGGGTGTCGTCTGTTTAGGCGACTGGTTGGCTGCGCCATACGCTTTTGCAATGAGCGGCTGATTGTCTTTGTTAACTTGAACAACACCTGAAAATTCTGTTTTGCGAATTGCCTTATCGCATATATCCTCTGCTTTGCCATCTAAGTAAAAAATCGGCTTCTGGTCTGACTGTTCCGTACAATGATCGATGATGTGCCAAGGTGACTGAGAAATATTATTATTAACTAAGACGACCTGACAGTGTTTGCTGGCAATCTTCTCCGCCGTGGATTTTTCATCTTTCATTTCATTTATAAATTCGATTTGAAAAACTTTATTTTTTTGATTTAGAGATTTTATAACAGCATCTAGTCTAGCCTTCATGTCGGGAGGTTGTTTCTCAAGAAAATCAGAGAGATTATTTGAGCTAACAATTCCTTCAGGTTCATTAGCACTTAAAACCAGTATTTTAACCGGGGCAGGTTTTTCAACTTGATTTCGGTTAGGTGGCAGCATATTTTCATTGATCCTCTTAAGAATTATAACACTTTTCAAAATTCATATGATCAGTATTTAAAAGTCAAAGGCGTCAATATTGTCTTGGATCATTTCAAAATAAAGCGAGTAATTTTTTCAATATGATTGTCCAAATCAGCGAGTGACCCGTGTGAAAAACGGCTACCCCCTTAATAAGCAGCTTTCAATCCGAACCGCGACCGTTAGGGAGTGTCACGTATTGTGAATTGATATCAGTGAGAATAGCATTGTCGGTGATCGCTCCCTGACGGTCGCGGCTCTGATTAAAACATTCTTGAGGACATTGGCACGCTTCAATCAGAGCCGCGACCGTTAGGGAGTGTCACGTATTGTGAATTGATATCAGTGAGAATAGCATTGTCGGTGATCGCTCCCTGACGGTCGCGGCTCAGATCTCAACCATCACTGTCCCGCGTACTTGCTATAGTAATTTTTAGAAATTTGCTTAGCGTTACTAATGTCAGCTGGCTTCATCAAATTAGCCACCGCATCACGCATTTTAATCGCTGAATCGCGAATTTGGCCATTGCTTGAGGTAGACGCCAAGTCAAGCCACGCATACGCTTCTTGATAATTTTTTCCAATTCCCTGACCCTGGCTATACATCACCCCCAGCAACAATTGCGCATTATCCATTCCTTGTTGCGCTGCGGCTGTATACCAATATGCTGCCATTCTAGGATCACTTGGCACACCAATCCCTTGCTGATAAAACAAACCCAACATGTATTGTGCATTCGCTGAGCCGAGCTTCGCAGCGGCTTGGAACCAAGCGAGTGCTTGACGATCATCTTTAGGTCCTGCCAATCCATTATGGTAAATATAACCTAACGCAAATTCAGCATCCGCAGAATTTTGTTGCGCGGCTTGCATATATAAAGTGATTGCTTGCTGAATATTTTTCGTCACCCCCACCCCATTAAAATACAGGTAACCTAAAAAATATTGTGCGCGTGGCAATCCTTGCTTCACTGCTTTATTTAACCACATCATCGCTTCCATCAAATTCGACTGAGTGCCCGCGCCGTTATAATACAAAATCGCTAAATTATATTCTGCTTGCGCTAAGCCTGAATTCGCTGCACGGGTATACCAATAAAAGGCTTGGTTTTTATCAAGTGGTACCGCTTGTCCAGCGCTATACATTAAACCAACCATAAATTCCGCTTTCGTATAATGCTGCTGAGTCGCTAAATTAAACCAACTAAATGCTTTGTTATAATCTTTACTGACACCATTCCCTTGATAAAACATCAGCCCTAAATTATATTCCGCTTCAGGCACACCTTGTGCTGCCGCTTTGCCATACCACAATGCGGCATTTGTTAAATCTTTCCCAACGCCGGTGCCATTGGCATACATTAAGCCCAACATATATTGCGCTTGTGGATCACCATTGTTTGCTGCTTGATTAAAAAGTGTAAATGCTTCGGTATAACCCTGACCCACACCTATCCCATTATAATAGAGTAAACCCATTGCTGTTTGGGCTTGTGGAAAACCACCGCTACTCGCTTTCATATACCATGCAGACGCTAACTCATTACTCTGCTCTATACCAAAACCGTGTTGATACATGTAGCCTAATTGATATTGTGCAATTGGATTATTTTCATCTGCGAAATGTTTATAAAGATCTAATGCTTTTTGATAGTCCTTGCTACTCAATGCCGCATTGGCGATCGGCAATTGTTGCTGCATGACTTTATTTTGAATAGACATTAATGCAGTGTTATCTGCGAACACAGATGCACTGAGACCCAAACCTAACACAACACTTGCCTGAAAAATCCATTTATTCATAAAAATCCTTATACTGATAATGTTGCCTCTGCTTCGGCTAATACGTCTGTTATTGCGGTTATGACGACATCAATCTGCTCACGTGTGATGATTAAAGGCGGCGCCAAGCGAATCACTGTACCATGTGTTTCTTTGCTTAAGACACCCCGTTTTAATAAACGTAAACATATTTCACGTGCTGAATAATAACGTGGATCAATGACGATGCCAACTAACAATCCTTTCCCTCTGATGTCAGTAATCAAATGGGATTTTATTTTTTTTAGTGCCGAATGCATATAATCACCCATTTCTTGCGCGCGTGACACTAAATTTTCCTCGACCAACACATCTAATGCTGCACTACCGACTGCTGCAGCTAATGGATTGCCGCCGAAAGTGCTGCCATGATCGCCTGGTGTAAATACCGCCATGACATCGTTGCGACTTAAAAACATGGAAACAGGCAGCAAACCGCCGCCTAATGCTTTCCCTAAAATCACCGCATCCGGTATCACACCGTCATGTTGTGATGCTAAAAATTTTCCGGTTCGACCAAGCCCCGTTTGAATTTCATCACAAATCAACAATACATTGTGTTCACGACAAAGCTCAGCACATTTTTTTAAATAACCTGCGGGTGGCACCACAATGCCCGCTTCACCCTGAATCGGCTCAACTAAAAATGCAGCCGTGTTTGGTGTAATCGCCTTACGCAATGCATCCACATCCCCATAAGGCACCATTTTAAAACCCTTTGGAAAAGGACCGAATCCCGCACGATATTGTGGTTCTGCAGACATCCCCACAATCGTAATCGTTCGACCATGAAAATTACCGTCACAGACAATAATTTCTGCTTGATCTGCAGGCACGTTTTTAACTGTGTAAGCCCACTTGCGCGCCGCTTTTAATGCCGTTTCAACGGCTTCAGCGCCGGTATTCATCGGGAGTGCCTTCTCTTGTTGCGTGGCTTTGCAGATTTTCTCTAAGAATTGCCCTAAATTTTCGGTATAAAACGCGCGCGAAACAATCGCTAATTTCTCTGCTTGTTTTTTTAATGCGGCAACTAACTTAGGATGGCAATGTCCATGACTCACCGCGGAGTAAGCACTCATCATGTCAATATAACGATTGCCTTCCGCATCCCAAACATAAACCCCTTCACCGCGTGTTAACACCACGGGCAATGGCTCATAGTTATGCGCGCCAAATTTTTTTTCATGTTCGATAATTGATTTCATTGCAGAGTCCCTCTGTGTTTTGAGTCTGCAACTAGTATATTGCGTTATATCAACAAGACAAGGGGAGATAAAATAAAGCGAGTGTTTTTGCAGGAAATTGTCACGAAAAACCCTCTTTTTACATTTCGGAAACCTCTGCTGTGCTTTAGGCTTTCCTTTCTCGAAGGACCTGCTCACCACATAACAAGTCGGTTTCTCATTCATTCCAATTGTACGGTTCTGGACAAAGACCAATCAAAAACACTCTAATTCAAGTATAGGGAAGATCCATACAATTTCAACTACTACATTAACTAAAAAGGATAACTCGTTTGATTATATTATTAAAATAAATCCATCTTTTTTGCAGCTTGTAGCAAGACATCAATTGCCTTAACCCGCGGATAACTTTTCCGCCAGGCAAGCGCCACCACGCGATTCGGTTCAACCGCTTTTAAGGGACGCGTGGTTAAAATACCGGACTGATAATGGCCGCTTAGTGCAGCCGTCTCTGGCAAAATCGTAATCCCCAAGTTCGCAGCGACCATGTGGCGAATGGTTTCAAGCGAACTGCCCGCGACGGTTTTCCAAGAGATTAATTTATCGGATAAAAAACACATCGGACAAGACGCCACGATTTGATCTCGAAAACAGTGTCCTTCACCGAGTAACAGTAGATTATATGGGTTTAACTCTTTTTGATGGATCGATGTTTTTTTGGCAAGTGGATGATGCGCTGGCATCAACACCACAAAAGGCTCTTTATACAGTGGCTTGGTGACAACGTTAGGATGGGTAAATGGCAATGAAATAATAATGGCATCCAACTCCCCTGCCGCCAACTTTTCACGTAAATTGCCTGTGAAATCCTCTTGAATTTCAATGGGCATATTCGGTGCTAATTGACTCAGCGCCGTAATAAATGCCGGTAATAAATAAGGCCCAATCGTATAAATCACCCCTAACTTAAAGACGCCTTGCAATTGATCCTTGTCTGTTTGAGAGGCCAGCTTAATCCCCTCCACTTCAGCCAATACGCGCTTGGCTCGCTCACAGATATCTTTGCCGACTGACGTCACGCGAATGTCATTTTTATCACGCTCAAATAATGCAACGCCCAATTCTTTCTCTAATTTTTGCAGTGCAACGCTTAAGGTAGGTTGGCTCACATGGCATTGCCGAGCGGCTTTGCCAAAATGCCTCTCTTGCGCAAGCGCCAGGATAAATTTCAATTCTTGGAGTGTCATCATTTCACCGATAGAAAAAATTAATTGACCCGATTATAACAATTAATTTTTAAAATTGAAAGAAAACCTCGATAATGTATTCTTTCAATAACTATTCGGAGCGACACAATGAAAACGATCGGTGAAAAATTTCCTGCTTATAAATTACTGGCAGTTGATTCAACAGACCGCGCAACTGCATTTAAAGAATTACAACATCATGATTTCTCAGGTCAGTGGAAAGTTTATTTCTTTTGGCCAAAAGATTTTACTTTTGTCTGTCCTACGGAAATTGTTGGGTTTGGCAAATTACATAATGACTTTTTAGATCGCAATACGCAATTAATTGGCGGCTCAACCGACAGTGAATTTGTGCATTTGGCATGGCGTGAAAATCATGCGGATTTGAAAGAGACAACGTTTCCATGGCTTGCGGATATTAAAAAAGAATTAGCCAATGCCTTAGGTATTTTAGATGCTGAATCGGGTGTGGCAAATCGCGCAACGTTTATTGTGGATCCTAACAATATTATTCGTCACGCATCGGTAAATGATGGCAAAGTTGGCCGTAATCCCAGTGAAATTTTACGGATTTTAGATGCATTACAAACGGATGAACTGTGTCCTTGCAATTGGCAACAAGGTGAAAATACTTTAACTGTTTAGGAGCATACTATGTCTGGATTAAAACACATTCAAGATTCACTGCCCGATTACGCAAAAGACATTAAGCTAAATTTGTCGAGCTTACTCAATGGCAGTGAGCACTTAAATTCACAACAATTTTGGGGCACGTTGCTCGCATCCGCTTTAGCATGCCCTAATCAACCATTACGTGAAGCCGTGACACAAACGGCTCAAGAGAAATTATCCAACGAAGCGTTTCTCGCTGCCAAAAGTGCTGCAGCCATTATGGCGATGAATAATATTTATTATCGCTTTACTCACTTGGTGAGCAATGCTGATTATCAAACCATGCCAGCTAATTTACGCATGAGCGTAATGGCAACACCCGGTGTAGATAAAGTGGATTTTGAATTATTTTCACTGGCGGTTTCTGCGATCAATGGCTGCGGTAAATGTATGGATGCGCATGAGAAAGTTTTGTTAGCCAAAGGCATGAGCAAAGAAGGCGTTCAAACGGGTGTGCGGATTGCGGCAATTTTGCATGCGGTGTCGGCGGTGCTGGAATGTGAGAAAAATGCTGCCTGAGAATTGAGTTGTCTTCCAAGACGTTGTTGCGTAATTCACGGTACCAATTTAGTGTCGTGCCAGCATGCTTTTAGCTGGCATCCAGATTTATCTCTGTATGAATTTTCTTAAGAGCAAACCTGGATGCCAGCTAAAAGCACGCTGGCACGACACATGGGGGGGTTGTGTAGATACCTATGTAAAAGCAGTCATGTAGGTTGGGTTGAGCGTCAGCGAAACCCAACAATGGATGAATGCACGAAAACGTTGGGTTTCGCTGGCGCTCAACCCAACCTACAGGACTGTCAGCTTTTAGGGTATCATTAAGGTTCTCTTAAGGCTAAAACCATACAATATCATACAGAATGACTCAAAAAGGTTAAATGTATGCCAATTAATTTAGGTTCAAATGCTTACTCTGTTGTATTTGGCCCACAAACTATTCATCTAGACGCCAAGCAAACACCGGCAGTCGATGAAAAGAAATGCACACATTCGCATCTTTTGAGAACACTCAATCTTTCCTTGGTGGATGACACAAACAATGACATGTCGCAAAATCTTAAGTCATCCCACGAAACCTTTACCCCATTGCTAGCATCCAATCCTGTTACGCTTCAATCGCCAGCCTTCTACGAAGAACCGTCTGTCGTAGTAATCCACTATAAAGACGAAGCCTCTGACGTAAAATGTCACGATGACGAAATAAAAATATCAACCGTCGCGAAAAATGACTTACAGATGCCAACTCACCCAGCCGCGTGGTTTAGCGCTATTCGTCGAGACATTGTCAAACAAATTGCGCAAGAAGCTGCTGAACAATTTTACCCGCTATCACCCATCATGAATCCCCGTGTATTGTTATTCAGTTATCAGCATGCAAATAGCCAAGGTTGGAATTTGCCGATTGACTCAGCAAACAGCGATGTACCCGATAACTTAGTGATCGAAGCAACGATCCAGCAAGAACTTACCGCGTATTTGAATAAGCGCTTTGCAGAGATGCACTCTCCTTCCTGTCTCATCGACACATTAGCTGACTATTTAAGTGACCTCTATCTCAACACGTACAAATTAAAAAAAGCCACTGACGCGCAACAAAATTTTGTAAAACAAACTTATGCGAACTTTGGCATTCCATTCGCGCTTGCAGAACAGACTATAAAAAGCACCCTACCCGGTGAAAATCCACATGGCTTTATCGCAGATAAACTCACTCCTTACTTACTCAAGTTTGCAATACAACAACAAATAATTGATGCGCCCTTATGCAAGCGTCAATTGGGCAATAACAATGTCTTATACTCTCTGGGCAATCGAAGTGATTTTAGCTGGGTAGAAACCGCATATGGTACATTTGAACCCTATGATACTTATCTGCTTGTCACACACCACAACATCGGTAAACCAGCCATCCAAAATAAAATTTTAATTAACAATTTGGAAAAAACTGCGGAATACTTAACTCGTCTACAAGGTGATTACGAAAGACGTCATCTTTACCTTTCGCGATCTACCATGAAGGATGAAAAAGAACTGGTACTGAGAGCCATTCGAACGTCCTCTAATTCCGTCGCACAATGGACAGCACGAAAGATGACTCAATGGCCGAAATTTCAAACATTCATTGTCGTCGTGACGGCAGTTGTTTGGCTATACCGCACGGTGTGTAGAAAATTAAATCAGCTTCATCCGAGTCGTATACTCGAAGTGATCAGAGAATATCAACAATTAAAGTTGCTCAATAGCACTAACAGAATTTCAGATATCAAGCAGACCATTGAAAGAGTGAAGAGTTTACATACCAAATTACAGAATGGCTCACAGGACTGTCGGACAGAAATAGAAAAATTTAAATCATCTTTTTCAAGCTTAAAATCTACTTTTCATCCTGAGCTGGATCGTGCCCTGCACCAGGCTGATGGTGTATTAAAACGGGATTTAGCTATTTTAGAAGATACCGTATTAAAACCTGTTGAATCACCTATCATGACAATAGCAATGGACGCTAGCTCTCGAAGTCGAAAAGGCGTTACTCCAGAAGTCGTATTGGCAGATCAAAAAGAAGAGCAGAGGAAGGATGAAAGTAACGAGCCGATTAGCTGCAGCTCTTTAAGATAACTGAGCCGCGACCGTCAGGGAGCGATCACCGGCGATTCAATTTTTTGCCTCACTCCCTGGCGGTCGCGGCTCGGTTTGAAAGCAGCTAATGATGAAAGTAATAAGCTGATTAGCCGCAGCTCTTTAAGAAATTCATAGAGTATGATTAGACGCTTTTTGCCGCTCCGCAACCTGGAGATATTCATATAAATTATTTTATACAAATCCCCCTTGTTCCCAATGGCACTAGCTTAAGAACTGTCGTCCCGGAATTTACTGGCGCTTAATGAGCGCTTTTTGCGAATTTAGCGCCAGTTAATGTCCGGGATCCATTTTGCTTAAAGCATATAAGTTAAAAGCAAGAGGGCGATAAATTGAAGATGGATCCCGGACATTAAGTAGCTCTAAACGAGCAAAAGGCGCTCGTTAAGAGCTACTAAATTCCGGGACGACAGTTCTTAAGCTAGTGCCATTGCCCCTTGTTCCCCCTTTTTCAAAGGGGGAGACCTTCTAAGCAGTTTTCGCTGTTAAGACACAGAGCTGCTTAGAAGGTCTCCCCCTTTGGAAAAGGGGGAACAAGGGGGATTTGTATAAAAAGCATCATTAAAATTCTTTAGAAGGAAAGCTAAATAAAAAAAAACAGCAGCACACTAAAAAAATTATTTTTCTAAAAATGGCTTCGCATCACCTTTGCCTTCACGGATAATTTTAGGTTTATGCCCCACCAAATCAATAATAGTCGTCGGTGTAATACCACATGAACCACCATCAATAATCAAATCCACTTTATTTCCTAACGCATAATAAATATCTTGCGCATCGACAAAAGGATAATCTTGTTCTGGCAACATCAAGGTAACACTCATCAACGGTTCTTTTAATTCCTCTAACAACGTCTGCACAATCACACATTCCGGCACACGTAACCCAATAGTTTTACGTTTAGGATGCAATAACCGTCGCGGCACTTCATGACTCGCTTTTAAAATAAAAGTATAGGGCCCCGGTGTATGCGTTTTCAATAACCGAAACGCTGCATTATCCACAACAGCATAGGTGCCTAACTCAGATAAATCTTTACAGACCAAGGTAAAATTATGCTTCTCATCCAATTGACGTAACGCACGGATACGATCGACGGCGGCTTTATTTTCTAATTGGCAACCAATCGCATAAGCAGAATCGGTAGGGAAAACCACCACACCACCTTCTTGAATAATTTTGACCGACTCTTTGATCAGACGTGCTTGCGGATTTTCGGGGTGCACAACAAAAAACTGACTCATGACAGACTTCCTTGTTTTACAAATTGAGTGTAATAATTATATACATTATTTATACTATCTTGTTAAGATAGCGCACGTTATAAATCCTATGAAGTAATAATCTATGCCACCAACATCCATCGAAACAAAAATTGCATCATTAAGCCATGACGGACGTGGCATTGCAACTATTAATTCTAAAACATCTTTCGTTGCTGGTGCGCTGCCAAATGAAGTGGTGCAATGCAAACTCACTAAAAAACATCGGCGTTATAATGAGGCAGACGTGACGGCGATTGTTCAAGCCTCTCCCGACCGCGTAACCCCATTATGCAAGCACTTCGGCATTTGCGGGGGGTGCAGTATGCAGCATCTTGAAATGCAAAAACAAGTACAATTTAAGCAAGAAGTGTTATTAGAACAGTTAAAACATTTCGGCAACGTAACCCCTGAAACCATTCTTCCGCCCTTAATCAGCCGCCCCTGGGGATATCGACGCAAAGCCCGGTTAGGAGTGCGTTTTGTCCGAAAAACAGGAAACGTATTGGTTGGCTTTCGAGAAAAATCCAGCAACATTCTCACTGACATAATACAATGCCCCGTTCTCCACGAGACGATTGGCACACGCTTAACTGACTTAAACGAACTCATTCAAAGCTTATCGCAAGTTGACCAAGTCCCACAAATTGACGTCGCGATCAGTGACGATACCACCGCATTGGTTTTCCGCCACCTGCAGCCGTTTACTCAGGAAGATCTGCAAAAATTGCAAGCCTTTGGCGCACGGTTAAATTTTCATATTTATTTACAACCCAACTCACCTGAAGCCATTACGAAAATTTGGCCCGAGCATTCCAATTTTTTACTCAACTATGCATTACCGGATTATCAATTAACAATGCATTTTCATCCGCTGGATTTTATGCAAGTCAACGGTGAAATGAATCGCTTGATGATCCAACAAGCCCTTGCGTTGCTCCAATTAGAATCCACAGATCAGGTATTAGATCTTTTTTGCGGACTCGGTAATTTTACCCTCCCCATTGCCCGTTTTACGCAATCAGTTATGGGTATTGAAGGCAGCCAAGACATGGTGAATCGTGCTCACGAAAATGCAGCACTCAATCAAATCACCAATGCGACTTTTAAACTCGCCAACTTAATGGCTCCCCATCCGAAAGCCGATTGGCTGCAACCGAAATACGATAAAATTCTCTTAGACCCGCCACGCACGGGTGCAAAGGAAATTATCCCCTTGATTACACAACGTTCTGTCAAAAAAATTGTGTATGTCTCTTGTAACCCCGCGACACTCGCACGTGACGCACGCGAATTAGTCTATAATCAAAGATATCAATTAAAAACAGTGGGCGTGATGAATATGTTCCCCCATACGAGTCATATTGAGGCAATTGCTTTATTTGAGAAATAACCCATGGTAACGGTCAAACAAAAATTTATTTACCAACCGGATGGCAACATCGATGTCGAATCGTGGTTAAATAAAATGAGTTACCAATTTCCTCTCATCAAAACAGACTTGATTCAAAAAGCCACTCAACTTGCTCAGAGCAGCAGCGCCGGTTTAACCACATTTTACGGCCAACCGTGCATTGAGCAAGGCCTAGAAATGGCTGAATTATTATTGGATATGAATTTAGATCCCAATGCCATTTCCGCAGCTATTTTACTGAGTCCAGCACAACACACGAGTTTAACCGTTGAGGATATCCGTGAAAAAATCAGCGATACCGTGGCCAAATTGGTCCAAGGCAGTTTGCAAATGAATTCATTGACTGCTTTACAAGCCAATCAATCCCGCGATCAATTACAAATTGATCGATTACGCAAAGTGTTTTTAAGCATGGTCTCAGATATTCGGGTGGTCTTAATCAAACTCGCTGAACGCACTTGCATCATGCGCGGCATAAAAAATGTGAACCCTATCGAACGCAAACGCATCGCGCAAGAAACCATGGATATTTATGCGCCCTTGGCCAATCGTTTGGGGATAGGACAAATTAAATGGGAATTAGAAGACATTGCGTTTCACTACACCGATACAGAAAACTATAAAGCCATCGCCCAGTTCCTCGCTGAGCGACGTCTCGACCGAGAACAACGCATCCAGGATACGATTCAATTACTTCAAGAACAGTTAACAGAAGCCGGTATCCACGCCAGCATCGCAGGTCGCGCAAAACATATTTACAGCATTTATCGTAAAATGATGCGCAAGCACACCGACTTAAAAAATATTTATGATTACAGCGCCGTGCGGATTTTAGTCGACAAACTTCAGGATTGTTATACCGCCTTAAGCATTGTCCATTCGTTATTTGAACATATTCCAGCAGAATTTGATGATTACATTAGCAAGCCAAAACCCAATGGTTATCGCTCAATTCACACGGCAGTTATTGATACCCATGGCAAAAATTTAGAAATTCAAATCCGCACCGAAGACATGCATACGGCCGCCGAACACGGTGTAGCAGCCCATTGGATCTATAAAGAAAGCAAAACAACTCAGTCTGGCTATGAAGATAAAATTACATTTTTACGTCAATTATTAGCATGGCATAAAGATGTCGCCAAACATGACACCACGCCAGAAAAAAATATCGAACAAATTTTAGAAGACCGTGTCTATGTTTTCACACCCAATGGCGAGATCATGGATCTGCCCATTGGCGCAACACCGCTCGATTTTGCCTATCATATTCACAGTGAATTAGGCCATCGTTGCCGCGGTGCTAAAATCAAAGGTCATATTGTCCCGCTCACTTATTCATTGCGCACCGGCGACCAAGTAGAAGTGATCACCATCAAACAAGGTGCGCCCAGCCGGGATTGGTTAAATAAAGAATTTGGTTATCTTTTCACGTCACGCGCACGCGCAAAAGTGGCGCACTGGTTCAAACAGCTAGATATCACTCAATACCAGGAATCCGGCAAACACCATTTAGAAAAAGAATTAATCCGCGCAGGCATCCAGCATCCCAACTATGAAAAAATTGCTACGCAATTTCATTACAAAACAGTGGACGCCCTCTTTTCTTCGATTGGTCATGGTAACTTACGCGCTGCGCAAGTCGTTCATAGTTTACAGTCCGCACCCTCAACGCATGCAACGGATGATAAACCGCTCTTAGCACCTGTCAGACAACCTACGGTACAAACCAAAGGTTTTGAAGTCGCCGGGATTAACGACATGCTGACCCGGATTGCCCGTTGTTGCAAACCCATCCCGGGGGACGATGTGATTGGCTATATCACACAAGGCCGCGGCGTCACGATTCATCGCTATGATTGCAATAACATGGCACCTTATATCAAACGACATGACGATCGTTTGATTATTGTGGCCTGGGATAGCCAAAAACAAAGCAGTTACTATGTTGATATACACATTCGTGGCCATGGCCAACATGACTTATTAAAAGAAATTACTGCCTTATTAGCCAATGCAAAAATTGACTTAATCGGATTAAACTCTACAATAAGCAAAAAAAATAATATGATATACATCGTTATGACGATTCAAATTCATGACGTAGCGCAGTTGAAACTGATCACAGGACAGATCAGTCATTTACCAAAAGTTATTGATGTTAGGAGAGTAAGTGAATAAATGAAAGGACTCAGCATTCTCACCCGTGTTTTTTTGATTTCGTTATTGCCCACCTTGATCATCTCTGCATTACTAGGGATTTATATCATTGGTTCGCGCATCAGCGATATGGAAAAAGAATTTAACCTCTACGGCAAAGCATTAGTCAGCCATGTTGTGCGCAGCAGTCAGCACGGCATCAGCAATAATAATCGCCAAGCACTACAGGATTTAACCAATTCGATCTTAGAAGAAAAAGATATCGTCTCGATTACTTTTTTTGGACCGCAGCATGAATTATTGGCTTACAGTGGCTTAATTGACCCACATGCCGAAAATTTCATGAAGCGCGTTGTCTTTGTGCCCAGCTCAACGGGCATTAAAGCAGATAAAGAATATGTAACGTTTACTGCACCTGTCATTAATAGTGATTTGAATTTAGCTAACGCAGCTCGTCTATTAAATTTGAAAAAAAATCGCTTCGTGCCGCATCCAGCCATTATTGGCTGGGCATCGATTACATTTTCGCGTGCAAATCTTAATCTGCATGAATATCAAATTATTCTTTTTACCGTTATCTTTCTTTCATTGGGATTATTGCTCAGCGTTTTTTTAGCGCGTCGAACTGCGAGACACATCACGTTCCCCTTGTTACGCATGCGCGCTGCGGTTAAAAAAATTGAGCAAGGTGAGCTTGAAACCAAAATCGCCCATAATTCGCCTGGCGAATTAGGTGAACTAGAAGAAGGCATCAACAAAATGTCTTCTTCTCTGCTGTCAGCCCGTGATGAATTACAAAGTCATATCGGAAAAGCCACCGCGAGTTTAAAGCAATCACTTGAAACCATTGAATTGCAAAATACCGAACTGGGACGCGCACAAAAAGAAGCACTGGAAGCCAGCCGAGTTAAATCTGAATTTATTGCAAACATGAGTCATGAAATTCGCACGCCGATGAATGGAATTATTGGTTTTACGAATTTATTGCTAGAGACAGAGCTCAGCAATTTACAACGAAATTATTTAACCACCATCCAAAAATCAACATTGAGCTTATTAAATTTAGTGAATAATATTTTGGATTTTTCACGCTTAGATGCGGGACAAGTCCGTTTAGAATTCTTAGTGTTTGATATTCGCGCTGCCACCGAAGAAATCATGACCATCATGTCGCCCTTAGCCAATGCAAAACAATTAGAGTTTGTTGCACTGATTGACGAAGACGTGCCGTATAAAATTATCGGCGACCCTTTACGCTTCAAACAAATCATTACCAATTTAGCCTCCAATGCCATCAAGTTCACTGAGCAAGGTGAAGTGGTCATTCATGTGAAACTGGAAAAGAAAACAGCGAAATCCATCAAGTTGTGTGTCAACGTCAGTGACACCGGAATTGGTTTATCGCCTGGCGATCAAAAATTAATTTTCCGCGCCTTTCAGCAAGCGGACACCAGTATTGCACGCAAATACGGCGGAACTGGTTTAGGATTAGCGATTTGCAAAAAATTAATTGATCAGATGGGCGGCAAAATTGGCGCGGTGAGCAATGATAAAAATGGATCTGTTTTTTGGTTTACCTTTACGGCAGAACGCGCCCCTAATGAACAAGAAACTGAATTCGAAACCATTCAGTTGAATCATTTGCATATTTATTTATGCGAAGCGAATGACATTACGCGTCATTCGATCAAAAATATTTTAAGTCAGTGGCACATTCAAGTGTTAGAATTTGCAAATGTAAGCCAGATGTTAGAACAATTGAAAGGAACCCCTACTCAACCGCATGTTATTATCGCTGGTATTAATCAACAAATTCATCAAACGGTAGCGGCCAATGACATCAATCAAATCAAAGAAAATTTTAGTGGCCCGCTCATCATTACCACCAATTCATCTGAACAAGCCAGCTTAGAATTTTTCTTGTCAATTGGTGCGACAATCTGCTTAACCAAGCCCATTATTCGCAGCAATCTTTATCATGCAATTTTTCAAGTGACCCAAGAACAACATGATTTAGCCCGCCCTCCTATGACACTTGAACATGAATCTTTTTTTAACTTAAAAGACAAACATATTCTTTGCGTGGATGACAATGCTCATAATGCTCATTTGGTGTGTGCATTGCTTGCAACGACTTTTGCGAATGTGACGATTGCACACGATGGGCATGACGCTGTAACGCTGGCTGAAAAAGAACACTTTGATTTAATTTTAATGGATTTGCGCATGCCAAAAATGGATGGCATTGAAGCATTAAAAATCATTCGTGCAGCCACTCATTCCAATACGAACACGCCCATTATCGCTTTATCCGCTCACATTGCTGAGCACGAATACAGTGAATTAACCACAGCGGGTTTCAATGATTATCTGACCAAACCTGTGATGAAAAGCACGCTCTTGAAGACTGTCAAAAAATGGTTGCAAGATAAACCCTCTAAACCGGTACTGCTTAACAAACTCGAAGAGAACGTATTGAATACGTCAGATTATATTGATTGGGAGTTAGCGTTAAAATTGGCGGGCAATAAACGTGATTTGGCTGAGGAATTATTAGATTTATTTATGAAAAGCTTACCCGCTGAAAAAGAAAAAATTTTACAGAGCTACAAAAAACAACGACTCCCTGAATTATTGCAATACATCCATAAATTGCATGGTGCAGCGTGTTACTGTGGAATTCCGCGATTAAAAAATAAAATTGCTACGATTGAGACGTTATTAAAACAAAATAGATTAGATGGCTTAGATGAATTAATGCATGAGTTTGATACTGAGAGTACATTGCTGTTGCGAGCTGTCAATGAATTAATTAGCTGAAAAAAGCTAGAAACTTACCTCAACCTGAAACAAGTTGCTTTTGATATAATAGAGTTACTAATCTTAATCAAAGGGGCGTTGCAGATGAAAAACAAACTCTCTCAACTAGTTAGTATTTTTATGATTGCATTCAGTTTATTCACTTTTTCTAGCATTGCGTCAGCACAGTGTTATTGGGTCAAAGGACATTGGTCTCATGGTCATTGGGTTGCTCAACATAAGGTTTGTCATTATCATCACCATCACTATTACCAATGTTACTGGCATAATGGACAAAAATATTGTCATCAATAGTCTCGATGTTTGAGATCATTGGCGCGTAGATACCTGATAGCGATAAGGAAATTTTGCTTAGAATGCCCTCCTCTTGCCGAGAAGGCATTCTAAGCAAAATTTCCTGCCAAAGAACGTTGATGCAGGCGTTTAATTTTTTTATACAAATCCCCCTTGTTCCCAATGGCACTAGCTTAAGAACTGTCGTCCCGGAATTTAGTAGCTCTTAACGAGCGCCTTTTGCTCGTTTAGAGCTACTTAATGTCCGGGATCCATCTTCAATTTATCGCCCTCTTGCTTTTAACTTATATGCTTTAAGCAAAATGGATCCCGGACATTAACTGGCGCTAAATTCGCAAAAAGCGCTCATTAAGCGCCAGTAAATTCCGGGACGACAGTTCTTAAGCTAGTGCCATTGCCCCTTGTTCCCCCTTTTTCAAAGGGGGAACAAGGGGGATTTGTATAAAAAGAACAAGTTCTTATTCGATACTTACCCCTCTTTTTTCGAAAGTTGGAGCACTTAGTTTGACTGCCTTCCGCCTGTCGAATAAAAAAATTCTAAACAAATTATAACGACAAAGAAGCCATATCAATCACAAATCGATAACGCACATCCCCTTTTATCGTCCGCATATACGCCTCTTCAATTTTTTCAATCGGAATAATTTCAACATCCGACGCAATATTATGCGCCGCACAGAAATCTAACATCTCTTGGGTTTCTTGAATCCCGCCGATGAGTGAACCCGCAAATTGTCTGCGATTTTGAATCAATGAAAAAGCAGAAACTGGCATCGGTGAATCAGGCACACCTATCATCACCATCGTGCCACCGCGTTTTAATAACGCTAAATACATGTTGGGATCATGCTTCGCCGAAACTACATCCAGAATCAAATCAAATTGTGAAGCTAACGGTGTCAAGTTAGCAGGATCTTTCGTGACAACAAATTTTTTAGCTCCCAAACGAAACGCATCTTGTTCCTTATTCGGCGAGGTACTCAACACTGTCACTTCCGCACCCATCGCATTGGCCAGCTTCACCCCCATGTGCCCTAAACCTCCTAACCCAATCACAGCGACTTTTTTACCTGGGCCCGCGTTAAAACGTTTTAAAGGCGAGTAGGTAGTAATCCCCGCACAGAGCAAGGGCGCAACCTGCGCGAGAGATAATTTAGGTGACACGCTTAACACATACTGTTGATCAACAACAATGTCAGTCGAATAACCGCCAAATGTTGGCGTCTTCTGATCCATTTCCGTGCCATTGTAAGTTAAAGCTAAATGTTTTTCGCAAAATTGTTCTTCATGTTCTTTGCAACTCGCACACGTTCTGCAAGAATCGACAAAGCATCCAACCCCGACCAAATCATCTTTCTTGAATTTTTTGACATTCGCACCGACACGCTCAACCCGTCCAACAATTTCATGACCGGGCACCATGGGATAGATGGAATTATTCCACTCATTACGTGCCTGATGAATATCCGAATGACAAACGCCACAAAAAAGAATTTTAATCATGACATCGTTTGCACCCGGCTCTCTTCGTTCAAATTGAAAAGGACCTAATTTGTCAGTTGCACCTTTGGTTGCGTAGCCTTTTGTTTTAATCATCGTGATTTCCTTTTATAAGTAACCCCATTAACAACACTCACCGATTGCCTTCCTTCTTATTTTCAGTTAAGAATATGACTTCTTCTACTCAAGTTAAAGTGATTTCATTCCATGCGTTGGAGAGACACCCATGACGGAACAATTTTTAGTTGAAAAAAAAACTTTTGCACAAAAATATGCAGATATCATGCCAATGGGTGCAGGTGCATTGTTTTTCATTCAAATGTTTTCAACGCTAGCATTTAGTATTCTTTACTCTACCCTGGTGCTTTACACCACCAGCACATTGCAGTTGAGCGATCATCTAGCAACTGGCATCACAGCTTCCTTTGTTGCACTCAATTACGCATTGCATCTGCTCGGCGGTTACGTCGGCGGACGTTTTTTAAGTTATCGCAGTTTATTTTGCCTTGGCATGGTGACTCAAGTAATAGGGTGTGCACTCATTTCAATTCCAACGACCACCGCACTTTATTGGGGATTGGCAACGTTTCTAACGGGCGCTGGAATCAATGTGACGTGCATTAATTGCATGTTGACACAATTATTCAAACCATCTGATAAACGCCGCGAAGCGGCCTTTTTATGGAATTACAGTGGGATGAATATTGGTTTTTTCATTGGTTTTACCGTGAGTGGTTATTATCAACTGCAGCACAGCTACCAAGAACTTTTTTTATTTGGCGCAATCGGAAATTTAATTGCACTCATTATTACTCTGCTGAATTGGTATCAATTAAAAGATACTCATTCCCATTTAATCAGCTTAAATGATCGTGAAAAATTCACTGCCAATGGCAAAGGATTAGCTCTCGTCTTACTTTTAATTCTTGCTCTGCGTGTATTATTGAAAAATGCGCATGTCAGTAACAGCCTGATTATGATGATGGGTCTTTTGATGGGCGGCGTCATTGCCTATTTTGCTTTTCAGCAACCCACCCTAGAAGCACGCAAAAAAGTCTGGGCATTTCTGTTATTAGCGCTCACTTCCATTGTTTTTTGGACGTTATATCAATTAGCGCCGATGGGTTTGATGCTCTTTATCGAACGCAATGTCGATCGACATTTGCTGGGTATCGTCATTGCGCCTCAATGGGTGCAGAATATTAACACTCTCGTCATTATTATTGGCGGCCCTTTATTAAGTATTTTTTTTAGTTCAATGCGTAATCGAGGAACCCAATTAACGCTACCGATACAATTTAGCGTTGCCTTATTACTCATTGGTTTCGCCTTTATGGCTTTATCGATCGGTATTTATTTTGCCAATGCTCAGGGGTTAGTGAATTTTAATTGGGTGATAGTGAGCTATATCCTACAAAGTATGGGTGAGCTATTTATCTCACCGATTGGGTTTGCCATGGTCGGCCAGCTTGCCCCTCAGCAATCCCAAGGCTTATTTATGGGGACTTGGCTCATGATAACCGGGGTTTCGGCCACTTTATCAGGTTATTTCACAAATATGGCGCTAGGCATAGCCTCATCGAACAGCCCATTAGTCACTAACGCTGGATTTAGCCATACTTTTTCTCTCTTGGGTACGGTGGCGATCTTAACCGGCGTGGGATTGCTCTATTTTCTGCCCTGGGTGGTACGCTTGACCCAAGAGAAAACCTTGCCCCCATTGGGGCCGCAAACTGTTTCTGCTGAAGTCTAATGAGCGTTAAGAGTTTCTTAATGTAAATTCTTGTAAGATAGGCGCATATTTTTATTTAACTGAAGTGAGTTGATACTATGCCTATTCTTTCTTTTCAAGCCTTAAAGCGTATTATTCCTAATCGTCTCAATCCTGACAGGACTGCATTTGAAAACCTGAGAAAAGAATACTGTGACAAGGTTACAGGCCAACAAACAGCGAGAGACGTGGTTGGCAATGATTTTGAACCCTTATTTCAAGAATTTGAAACGCTTCAAGCACGCTGTCAACAGCATTACACGGATGACAACGGATATGATCGACCGACCCAATTTGACAGAACACGTTTTGAAACTGCGCAAAAACGAGTTAAAACAATATTGCAATCTAACGATGCGATCAACGTTTATGACATTGAGGATTTACTGGTTCAGCTGATACAAATGTATGAAGGATTTTTAGGACTAGAAAAATTTTGGATGGATGCGGAGGCAATCGATACATTAGAATCAAAAACAAGTCTGCAAACAGGCCGAAAAGATGCTCCCCTTCAGACGGGAGATCACGCGTCAGATCAGTTATTGCAAAAAGTTGACGAGCAATTAGCAATGCTCGCGGAATTCCCTCTTGAGCAGGCACTAGCAGAACAAATAAATTTTGATCCGCAAGAACAAGATCAATTTCGCTGGGGGTTTATCGATATAATTCACTCGACACAAACAAGAAATCCACTTTATTTGAAAACTAATTTTCCTCACAGAGAAGACAGTAGCGCGGCAATGTTGACTGGATTGAAGAAGTTTAGAGATAATTTTCTAGTTAAAATGGATAAAAAAGCGGATGACGCGGTAACCCATGACGAATTAATTGCTAAACTAAAATCCCGCAAGATTTCTCTCATAGAGTATTTAGCTTTCCAATCATTGCGATTAACTGACGCAGCAGAAAAACTTTTTCAAGCTCATCAATCCGCATTAAGACGGCCAGAAGTCATTGCGCAAATACAACAAGAAGTGACAACTCTTTCTGACTCGTTAGCTATTTTTAACCCCGTTGGCCCCTGGCTGCGTGCGCTTAAAATAGAATTAAACTATCATCTGGATCATTATTCTTCAGAAAAAGATATATTCCAAGAATTACTCCGAGCATTTTATCATGAAATTACAACACCTCAGGTTATTAATGAAAAACGAAGAGAACTAAAAGATGCAATTCTAGCTATAATCCCGCAGGAATCTCAGAGTATAAAAGTTATTGCAACCATTTTGGAAGAACTCATACAACTTCATGCAAAATTGCGTTATGTTTATGGACGTTCAAGTGATCTTACGGCTGAGCAAGTGGCAAAGCTAATTGAAGATTCACGAGAACAAACTGTCACTGCGATAGCCGCTGCGACAGGTATATCATCAGCCGCTCTCAGAGCAGCAAATCCTGCTGTTTTCCTTCCGCCGTCATCCGTGACATCATCAAATACGATACCTGCAACTTTGCCGATCGAAGATGCAAAAGCAATTTCTGCTGCCGCAGAAAGCAAACTACCGCTAGCTCAATCGAACTCAAGAGCAAGAACGTCTTCAGACACTAGAGAAACCAATTTAATATCCGCGCCATTGAGACCAACTCGTTGGCAACAATTCACTGCAAAATATGATAGAAAATTCTGGCGGAATTTACTGATTTTCTCTTTATCAATGGCTGCTGTTGTGACGGGCTTAGTATTTACATTTGGTGCAGGTGCTGCTGTAGGCATTGCGGGTACCTTTGCTGCAGCTGTTGCAGCAACCGCTTCAAAAAGTGCTTTTGCAGGCGGTGTGATTTTTGTGTTTGGAATTTCTTTTGCAGGGACTGGAATATTAGCATTTTTAATGGGCTCCGGACCCGCATCGAAAGATCATCAACACAATAGACCACTCTTACGTCCGCAGCAACGCAAATCCGATGACCTCCCTACCGCTTCTCGCAGCAAAATTCCAGCGAGTAACGCAATTCAAATCGTACTTGATATAACAGGTAGAACACCCGCTCAACAAAGAGTAATATTAACAAGGCAGCAACCGAGCGCATCGATCGAACTTTCAGCAACTGCTGCATCTGAGCAAGAAACCGATCCGAGTGCACTACGCTCTTCTGATACCCGCGCTAGTGCATCAGCAGAACCAGTGCGTTCTTTACGAACATGACGCGCAGAGTAGCCCGGATGAAATCCGGGGTTTTAAGCCACAAAAATCCCCGAAATTAACTCGGGCAACAAGTTTTACAGACTATAAGAGACTTAAAAAATGTTAGTAACTCGAGATGAGCTAGTCAATCAATTTGATGAAATCAAAAAACTTATAAAAAAATTGAAACCTGAAAGCGCCAAAGATGAAGAGAAGCTTGAAGAAGATGGCGTGGGTGCCACATTACCCATCGCATTGCAACTGTTGCAACCAGACATTAATCAGATCCTCAGTGAAATCTATGTCATGCCACTGCTTTCATCTGTATTAAGTCCATATTATTTATTCAATGCAACATTTACTGGGAATAACAAAGAAGAACTCATTAGAAAATACCAACCAAGTTATTGCGTTGCCGATGAAAAAGAATATGCAAAACTGCGAGATGAACGTCGAAATCTTACATTTAGTGACATCCTGAATTACACTCTACGGGGCTTTCAAGAGAGCATCATGCGAGAGCAGCACATAGGCTTCAATAAAGGCTCCGTACAAAAAGCAGAGAACAATGCAATCGCTGCATTTCAAATTGAAATTGAAGACAAGCTCTTAAACAACTCTGACAACTGTGACGAACTTTTTGTCGCTTTAAGAAAAACGCCTGAGAAATTTTTAGCGTATCTCGTTATCAGAGTAGAAGTCTTATTAGACAAGCTGCTCAGTACCGCAACTAGCGAAATCCCACTCAAACATTTAACAGATTGGGTCACTCTTCTCGAACCCTTCTCCATAACATTACTAAAATTTGCACCTTTTGGTATATGGTTTCGCGAAACAAGAGAAAAGATAAATGGGATTTGCCAAGATTGCTCTATTGATATTAATGAGCAACCTGAATTCAAACTATTTTTTGCGGCCGTGCATGACTTGAAATGGGCTGACGCAGACCAAATGATCGCTACCATTTGTCGCCATTTTAAAAATCAAAAAAATGCCCATTATATGTTTGTGCTTTTGAGCGAATATCGTGATATTTATCGCGCTTATCACGCATTAGAAGTTATCCCTGAAAATGCACAAGAAATGCTTGAGGCATCCAATGCAAAAATTAGCGGAAGTGAACGTCAATTAAGTACAAAATTAAATGCACAAAGTGCATCACCTGAAATATCATCGACGGTCCCTTCGCGCTCAGAAAAAAGTCCGCGATCACCGGTTTTATCAGCTACCACATCAACATCAAACCCCAACACATCTTTTTATGAAGAAAGCAAAACATCAGTCACCTCAGAAAATTCTTCATTCTCTCTACGACAAAAAACAAACTCGACCTTTTATAAAAAATTCTGGCTAGCGCTTGGAATTTGTTTGCTCGTCAGTGCTTTTGTAACGCTTGCTGTATTCACTTTTGGTACTGCCGTCGCGGCCGGTGGTGCGGCCGCGACTTTTGCCAGTGCAGTTGCCTCATCAGCTGCAACTAACACGGTTGCGGCCGGTGTCGTGGGTGTTTTTAGTTATTCGTTTGTCAGCAGTGCATTTATTTGTTTATTGTTGTGGGCGAGATCGCACTCAAAAAAACAAATAGAGAAAGTGCCCCCTTTAAATCAACAACAATCAGTCGCTGCGTCTGCGCAGACTCCGCAGACTGATGGCACTCGATCAGGTCAAATATTAAATAAACTTGGTGCAGCAAACGTACCTCCCTCCGAACGCGTTAACCAATTAAGATCGAATAGTGAAAGTGCACAAGCATCCTCTGCTGCGTCACTCCCAATTCCACCCGCCGCAAACCTTGCAACTCCTGGAATGGTCAACCACGGTGATGAACTTCCTTCTCAGGGCATGCGCTTAAAATAGAACTGAGCCGCGACCGTTAGGGAGCGATCACCGATCGATTCAATTTTAGCCTATAACAATTCAAGAGACGTAACACTCCCTGACGGTCGTGGCTCGGTTTGAAAGCTGTTCATTCTTCTCAGAAAATCAAAATGTTATCTAAGAAAAAATAATCACGAAAATTTACTCTATACTAGAGTAATACGCTTTAGGAGTTTCACTATGAATCAACGAAAAAATTCGGATTCCCAAAAAATTGATCCGCAGGAAATCAAATTAGACAATCTTGACGCTAAAGAGTCAGAAGATAAAGAGGACAATATTGAAGAAAAAGAAATGGATATGCTTGAAAAGGAAGAGCTCTACCGTGAAATGAACATACCCTCTATCAAAACCGAAGCAAAAGGTAATTACAGTGAATTTGATAAAGAATTGAAACGAGTACTCGGCCCTCTATTTGAGTTTATACAAAATAAAGATTTCAGAATTCCGAACACCGAATTTATTGATCTGGCACATGCCAAATTTTTAAAAAAATATATTGCTGTGATTGAAAAAGAATATGAATTTGCCAATGGGATTTTTAAGAAGGTTAACTCGTTGCTAACCTCAATCAATAAGACTTCCTGTTTGAAAAAAGATATACCTTCCAAAGAGGAGCCTCAACAACTCATCCTCAATAAATTACACACTCTCTTGATCAATGAAAAAGCTGAGATTTCTAAAAAAGCAAAAAAAATAGATAAATTTGATTGTACGCATTTATTAGAAAATATTTTAGATGAAGCAATCGACCAATGTCAGCGATTAATCAGAGGCTACTCTAAAACGTTTGATTAGTGTTTTTACCGCGGCCGTCAGGGTATATCTTCATACATAACTTTAGACTGCTGCTTAGAATGCCTTCCCCACAAGGCTGACGGATCGACAAAAACTCCACCCATGTGTCGTCCTGAAAAATATGACGTCAACGTATTTTAACCGCAGCGACGGTACTCACACGGAATATTTATTCAGGATCCACTTTAGCATCATCGATCCATATAAATTCAGGAATGAGTTCTTCGTTCGTGGATCCTGAATAAATCTTACGCGCTACTGCGATAACTGCGGTCAAATAATTTGAGCGTAAGATTTTTCAGGACGACACAGCGGAGGAATACCTAAGCCCTGCGGGCTGACGGATCGACAAAAATTCCATCCATGTGTCGTCCTGAAAGATATGACCGTTAGGAAGCGATCACTAGCAATTCTATTTTCGCCTGTCTCAATTCAGGATGCGTGACACTCCCTGACGGTCGTGGCTCAGAAAATCTCACCACAACGGCTCATCAACAAACATCACCGGCTCTGCCAATTGCTTCATTTGTTCTAGTGCAAGCGCTTGCTCTTTTTCCAAATTTTTAAAATCCCAACGATTGCGATCCATTAACTGACTCAGCTTCACACTGCTTAACGCATGCAGCATATTACTCGGAATTTTTGGATTTTCTTGGCTCAATTGCAGGATTAATGCTTTGACACGCTGACGCATGAGATTTTCTTGTGAACCACATAAATTACACGGAATAATCGGAAAAGCTTGTTCTTTGGCATACTCGATAATGTCTTTCTCCTGACAATACGTCAACGGTCGAATAACAATATGACGCTTATTGTCACTCAGTAACTTCGGCGGCATCGATCGTATTTCACCATTGTAAAAAATCGACATTAACAAGGTGCAAATCATATCATCGCGATGATGACCCAACGCAATTTTGTTATACCCTTTCTCCTCTGCATAACGGTAAATAATTCCGCGACGCAAACGCGAGCATAATGAACAATAGGTTTTTCCTTCCGGAATTTTATCTTTGACAATGGTATACGTATCTTCACGCAGAATTTCAAAGGGAATAGAACGCTCTTCTAACCATGCACGCAATCCCACATCATTCCAACCCGGCTGCGCTTGATCCAAGGTAAATGCCATGAGTTTAAATTTATTATTCGTCCGACGTTGCAACAAATGCAAAATCCGCAACATGGTATACGAATCTTTTCCACCTGACAGACAAACCAAAACGCGATCGCCGGTTTGAATCATATTAAAATCTGCTATAGCTTTGCCGGTATAGTGTAATAATTTTTTTTCAATAGCGGATTCTTTTTGCATACTGTAACTCCAATTGCTTGTTTAGCCGAACAAAGTCAAATAATGACCATTTTTAAACGCAAAAAAAAATGTCGCCGCTGAAGCTTTGCTTCAGGGCAACATGAATTTAATAAAGGGGATAAAGCGTTATTCGACGACTGAAACGTCTTCCGCTTGCAAGCCTTTTTGACCTTGAGCCACTGCGAATTCGACCCGTTGGCCTTCTTCTAGTGTGCGATATCCATCACCGCGAATTGCGCGGAAGTGTACAAATACATCACCACCTTGGTCGCGTTGAATAAATCCATAACCTTTGCTGTTGTTAAACCATTTAACAGTTCCATTTTCACGTGCTGACATAGGAATTCAACCTTTGTTCAAATTAAAGATGTGTTATTTGACATTAAATAACTTGACAAGTTTAACAGAGATTTTTATTTTTCGAAATCAAAATCCAAGCATTTCATTTAAAAGAAAAAAACGTCCGTTTGAATATTCAGCTGCCCTAATTATTAAGTGCAAAATTTAAACCTAGCCAATTCCACACCTTGAGCCATACAATCTTCTGTAAAACGATCACTGGTTAAATACTCAAATTCAAATCCCCTAGCTTGCGCAATAGCATCATTGGAATGTTGCGACATCAAACCCGGATGACACATGATGATACCGCCCGATTGAATACCGGCTAAAAAATAAGGGAACAATTCTGCATACTGCTTGGCGTTTACAAACCGGTATACGCCTGCAAACGAGGAGTTATGTGGGATATGCTGCTCAACAACTTCATAAAAAAAATTTTTAGCCCCCAATTTCTGTAAAATCAGACGCTTAACATAACTCTCACGGCGCTGCCGCACAGCTGAAAACTGCGGCTCATAAACACACCGCAGATAACAACCACCCTGATGCTTTAATCGCTCCTCATACACCTTAAACAAGACATGACGAATCTGGGGAAGTTGATGGATGTGTTGATGCCCATCGATAAAATGCGGCAACTGTCCTACCGCCTGCACAAAACGGTCAAGCTGAGCATGCAGTTCCGCCTCAATGGCAACCGTATCTAATCGCCTGCTATAAGCTTTTAACAGTAAACTTGATAACGATAAAAACCCGTGCGATCGCATCAATTTAGCGGATACTGGACTGCCCTCGGTCAAATTGAAATGCAGACCCACGTCAACCTGTTGTTTAAAAGGCACCAACCACTGAGCATGCATAGGCCAGTCCGGCGCATTGGTCATGCAACTGGTTGCTGATAAATGATTTTTTGCAATTAATGCAATAATTGCTTGAGAAATGGCTTCATTTTGCCCATAATCATCGGCGCAAAGCACTACTTTTTTCATAAATTGCATGCTCTTTCATTCTTAAAGTTAGGATTATAAAACGTGTTGGCAATAAAGCAAAAAAACTCTTCGTGGTTGATAGATCTTTTATTCATCGGCACGCTTCTAAGTATTTTTTATGCCATTTTCATTGGTAAATATGCATTATTTACCCCGGATGAAGGGCGCTATTCCGAAGTCGCGCGCGAAATGGTGGCCTCGCATGACTATGTGACACCTCGCTTAGATGGCGTCGCTTTTCTCGATAAACCAGCACTGTATTACTGGCTGCAAGCTATTGCAATTCAATTATTCGGCATCAAAGAATGGGCCTTGCGTTTTTGGCCAGCCTGTCTTGGCGTATTGGGTTCGCTCATGGCTTATGTGATAGGCCGCACACTTTATACGCGCAGAGCCGCTCTTTTATCGGCTGTCATTTTAGCCACTTCTCCGCTTTACTACGGTGCCGCCCACTATGCCAACTTAGATTTGGAAGTGAGCGTCTTAATCAGTATCACACTGGGGTTTTCGTTACTGGGTTTACAAGCATCCTCGCCTCGCCAACAAAAAATTTTTTTCCTGCTTGCATACGTCTTCGCAGGTCTTGCGATTTTAACGAAAGGATTAATTGGCTTAGCCTTTCCTGTGATGATTATTGGCAGTTGGATTTTACTGCTGAATCGTTGGTCTGTTTTGAAAAAAATGCACTTGTTTCTCGGATTGCTACTCATTGCTGGCATTGCATTACCCTGGTATTTTCTGGTGCAAAAAGCCAATCCGGAATTTTTGCATTTCTTTTTTATCACCCAACAAGTCGCGCGCTTCTTGACCCATGGTGATTACAATAATCGAACGGTCTGGTGGTTTTACATTCCCATTGTCTTGTTAGGCACAATTCCTTGGTCAGCTTTTTTTGTCCAAGCCTTTACGAACAATCTGAAATTAACCTGGCAAAACCGTCAACAACATGCCAATGAATTATTTTTAGTACTTTGGTTTAGTCTTATTTTTGTTTTTTTCTCTATCCCAACATCAAAAACAGTCGGTTATATTTTACCCGTCTTTATGCCATTGGCGTTGATGGTCGGCAATTACTTAGATACCACTTGGGGAAATCTAACCACCAAAGGTTTCGCTCGTGGCATAAAACTCTTGATCGTTGGATGTGTTGTGGCAGGCTTCGGTTGTTTACTCGCAACCCGCATCAACAAACCCGATATTATTTATCCCGGTTCAGCACCCTATTTAATCACTGCTGCGCTTATTTTTTTGGCAGATAGTGTTGCCATCGCTTATTTTTATCGAAAGAAACAATTTATAAAAGTCATTGCAAGCCTTATCGTATTTTCAATGTTCGGCTTATTGTCTTTATTAAATAGCACAACCATTATGAATCAGCGAACCATCAAACCCATCGCTCAACAAATCAAGCCTCTCTTACAACCTGATGCTGAGGTCGTCACATTTTTGCGTTACTACCAAGACTTAGCCATTTATTTAGAACGACGAATCACTATTGTGGCCGACTGGCATGACAGTGACATTGCAAAAAATGACAACTGGCAACGCGAATTATGGTATGGCATGCCATTTCAAGATACACAAGACTGGTTAATTGAAGAAAACACGTTTTGGCAGCGTTGGCAAAGTCAAAAACACCTGATCGTTATTATGAATACGAAAAATTACTCCGCTTTTGTGAGCAAAGCAGGTGCTTCTCTCCATCAATTGGGAAAAAAAGAAGATGTGGTCTGGGTCAGTAATTACTAACGCTTCACTTAAGCAAACACCCACAATTTGCTAAGTGTAAACGTAATAATTGGCATAACGGTTAAAACAATAAATAATGCTAATGGATAAGGCAGACCCATTTGCACAAAGAATAAATAAAATAATCCTTCATTCACACAAAAACCTAAACTCGAAACAGCCAGCAATTTAGGCAATGCAGTACGATGACTGGTTTCTGTGCCGCGAAATGTCCAATAACGGTGACCCGAATAACTCACATGAAATGCAACCATAAACGCAAAGATATTTGCAATCAAAGGCTCCTTGAGCACACCGGTTTGCACTAACAAAACAACAATCGAAAAATGCACAGCCGCAGCGGTCACGCCGACAATACCGAAACGCACCAATTGATAAAACAAAGGCAAATGTTTTTTAATCATCAAAACCACTCTGCAAATCAATAATGTATTTAGGCCGTTTTTTGACTTCCGTAAAAATTCTAGCGATGTATTCACCTAAAATACCAATGGATAAAAGTTGAATGCCGCCTAAAAACATCACGGCGACAATAATACTCGGAAACCCCGGCATATCCGCACCATAGATTAATGTTCGCGTCACGATATAAATAGCATATACCATGGAAATCACTGAAATCACAAAACCAATAAAACCCCAAATTCGCAATGGAATATCAGAGAAAGACGTAATACCAGTCAACGCCAATTCAGCTAAACGGGTGAAACCCCAGGAACTATTACCGGCTGCGCGGTCACGCACATCAAAAAGAACCGCCACTTTTTTGAAACCGACCCAGGCATACATCCCTTTCATAAAACGCGAACGCTCTTCAAAACTATTTAACGCGTTCACCACTTTGCGATCCAATAACCGAAAATCACCCGCATTATTAGGCAAATCAATTTTAGTCATTTTACGCATCAGCCAATAAAATAAATTCGCAAAATTCCGTTTTAGGCGCGATTCACTATCACGGTTTTTACGCACGCCATACACCATGTCATAGCCTTGCTGCCATTGTTTAATAAAATCAGGCAACACATCGATGGGATGCTGAAAATCGGCATCCATCAAAATAGCAACATCGCCTGTGCAATGTTCAAGACCGGCTGTTAATGCGGTCTCTTTACCAAAGTTACGCGAAAACGCTAATAATTTAATTCGATATTCTGTCGGCAATTCTTGCAGAGCGGCAACGGTTGCATCACGACTGCCGTCATCCACGACAATTATTTCAAACCGCAGCGTTAGCTGCTGCAACATCAGCACCAATTCGCTAAAAAAAGTTTTTACATTGGCTTGTTCGTTAAAGACTGGAACAATACAGGATATATAGAGCTGTTTGTTCAGAACTGCGTTCTCTCTGGTGACATTCATCGGCATATCCACTTAAAAAGTATTTTTCCATTCGCGTAGAAACTGAAAGATCTCAACGGGCTGATCAATAGTGACATTCCCTCGCTGACGCGCTGATTCTATCACAGTGCTGTTATTACAGCGCAAAAAAGGATTCATTTGCAATTCATCTGCCAACAGAGAAGGCACGCTTGCCTCACCTGCTGATAATAGCTTTTTGATGGCCGTCATTTTTTGCTGAATAAATGTATTGGTCGGTTCAACCTGCTCGGCAAACGTTAAATTCTGTAAGGTATATTCATGACCACAGTAAATTTTAATCGTTTGCGGCAAGTTCGCCAACCGCATCAACGAGTGATACATTTGGTCATACGTTCCCTCAAATACTCGTCCACAACCCGCGCTAAATAATGTATCACCGCAAAAAACCACTTCCTCATTATAAAATGCCAAATGATCCAACGTATGGCCTGGGATTTCCATGACCTTTAATTGCAATGGGCCGCATACAAGGGTATCACTCGTTTTTAATCGCACAGTGATCTCATTCACCGGACTTCGTTCTGAACCATAGACAAGCAGATTAGGCCATTGCGTAATTAATTCATGAATACCACCGGAATGATCGGCATGATGATGCGTCAGTAAAATGCCAGCTAATTTCAATTGATTTTTTTTCAGGTAATTCATCACCGGCGACGCATCACCCGGATCAACTACCCAGGCAAATTGATTCGCTTGCCACAACCAAATGTAATTATCTTTAAACGCTCGAAGAGGAATAATCGTATTCATGTGTCAGAGCTCTCTGCCATTTTGGGCTTTTTCAATTTGCGCCAAATTAATAAAATACTGAAAAACACAGCTGCGGCGACAACCAAGCAGAACGTGATAAAATCCAACTGATTGATAAAATCAGCCACGTCACCAAAATTTTTATAAATTAACGTAACAATGGTGGCACTGACGACCAGCATAAACAAGGGACGAATTAATGTTGCACCTTTTTTCATGGCTAAATGAGCACCTAATCGACCTCCTATCAATTGACCCACTAACATGCAAGCACCAATCTTATAATCCACATTGTTGGTAAGTGCAAAGCAGATCAGCGCCATAATATTTGTATTTGCGTTAAATACTTTTGTATAGGCCGTGGCTTTCACCAAATTTTTGCCGAGAAAGTACATCACTAAAAACACCCAAAAAGATCCCACGCCAGGCCCTAAGAAACCGTCATAAAAACCTAACATAACGCCGAAGGTCGCCAGAAAATAAGTTTCTTTCATTCTGGCGTGCTGATCCATTTCACCCAATCGCGGGGAAAAAAACATATAAATTAAAATAATTAATAAGAAAAAAGGAATGCCTTTTTTTAATAATTCACTGTTGATAAATTGAATCGTAATTGCACCTAATGCGGCGCCAATGAGGGTAAAAACGAATCCCAGCACGAAATGATCTTTTTCTAAATAACCTCGACGGTAGTAACTGAACGCAGCAACCACTGTGCCAACACTGGATTGGAGTTTATTGGTGCCCAGCGCAAGATACGGTGGCAAGCCAATACCCAACAACACAGGCAAACTAATTAAACCACCTCCTCCTGCAATCGCATCCACTGTCGCGGCAGAAAAGCCAGTGATGAATAAAATTAAATAGAGATAGTGATGGATAATATCCATGAAGACTAAAGACCTCGTATTTGGGGCAACTCAATGATTATAACGAAAGCTCAGAGAGAAGCACATAGTGAATGCCAAAATCAATCGATTATGCAATAATAGCCAAAATTTGCGCTATGATTAAAGGAGAATGGCTTGAGCGCTGAGAGGGATGACACAATGGAAAAAATGCCTACGAAACAAGGGCATCAAGAGATGTTGGGTATCGATAAACTCGTAGCAAGCTTGACCCAACTGCTCGAAGAAAGCAAACGCCTAAAACGAGACAAAACAGAAAGCTTAATTCGCCTCATGGTGAATGAAATTCCTTATGCGCACGAAATTATTCCTAACACGCTCGCAGAAAGTTTTTTATCGGATGCACCGCACACTCTAAATGACCTTAAAATGAATGAAGTCATTGCGAATTTAGGTTTTGCTTTATTCGATGCAAACCAAAAAAATGAATTGATCGAATTGGTACGCGCCTATTTACAACTGCGCAAAAAAACTGAACGCGCTTATGCAGAAGCATTGCTACCTGATATCTTACCGACTGAAGAATTAAAACAATTTCCTGAAAAAGCCCGCCCTGAGTTAATTAAAATTGCGCAAACGATTTTAGAAAAAGTCATCAATGAAAAACAATTACGTCGCATCCCTGGCTATCGACTCGAGTCATTGCTTGCAGTCGTTGAACCGCTTATTTATCACCGATTATTTAATCCTGAGTTGGATCGATTGCGCATCACGCATCATTTAGCATTCCGCAAATTCGTCAATACAGTGGCTCAGGATGGCTATGAAAAAATCCATGATGAGACCAAGCTCACCATTATTCACAATGAAAAGGAATTGGCATTTAGTCAATTTGCTCATGCCATCATCCAAAAAGCTGTCGTTTATCCGCAATTAGAAACAGAACATGCCAAGTTGCGTTTTTTGCAAAAAGATCGGATCATTAAAAACACTGAGTTAAAAAAAATACTGGATGAGTTTTTTAAATCCACTAACCTGAAAACAATGGATGGCTTATTGGGCTATCATATACGCATTCGTTTGACTGAAAAAATGCGTAAAAATATTCAATTAATTGATGCAGACCCAGCAATTTATCAAAATGAATTCACCATTAAGCAAGCACATGATGCCATTTTTAAAGAAGTGAAAGATGATTTTTATGCGCTGAAATTTTTAATTGCAAAAGTGAAATTAATTCGCGAAAATTTTCATAAACAATTTTTCCATATTTTTATGCGCAGCAAAGAATTAACGGCTATCGATACGGTATTAACCGACACGCTGCTTGGCAAGGCAATCATTAAAACTGATTTAATTACCGGTGAAAAACATGTGATTCGCGAAGGGGGTTATCCTAAAATCGATATCAAAATCATTTATTCTACCGTCATCGCACAATTACAAACGATGTCGAATAACATCAGCGGCATTTTTGCTAAAAAATTAATGGCAGAAATTCTACGCATGGTCGCCGAGTTATGCAAAGTCGGTGAAAAATTACATGCAACGCGATTGATAGCACTAGAGGAAGCGAGTGAACCTGAATTAACAGCAGAAGTGCCAATTGAACAAATTAGCCCTGCAACTCCCATCCAAACTGAAAAAGAGAAAACAACCGCCATTATCCAACCTGCGCAGACAGAAAAAATTACAAAACCTTTATCGATGCCCATCGCAGAAGAACCTATTGCAGCATTCGAACCAGAGCCCGTAAAAGAAGAAGCTGTGAAAGAAAAGCCTGCGACAATGCAACCGCTGCTGATCCCCGAAGAGGCAAATGAAGAGCCGGTTACAACGAGCAACATAAAACCCGAAGAAGAAAAAATCAGCACGAAACCGTTATCGATTTCATTTGAAGAAGAACCCGCTGTGCAAGAAGAAAAAGCAGCAACGCCACTCACTCTTCCAGCAGAAGAAAAAGTTGCAACCAAACCCTTACTGACGACTGAGGAAGAAAGCACACCCGAATCCTCCCTATCTGAAACACATGATGAAGCCACCCAGGAAGTGTTAGATTCTGGTGCGATGATTATGAAAAATTACCAACTCGGCGAATTTGAAAAACCCATCTACTCCGCCTGGAAAATCATGACTGCTCACTCAAACGAAAACCATGTCGATGTGAGCCCAGGTTTAATGAATTTATCCTCTGACAATGATGTGAAACTTTATGTCATTTGCGATTTAGCACAACAAGTCACTGCCATCAACGTGACCCCATTGAATGACTCACAGAAGCAAATTTTACAAGGCATCAAAACACAATTGGTAGATGCTTTGAAAGATCCATTAGATGAAGCCAACTGGGATTATTTTGAAGGCATGCATCGCGATATCATTGATGGGCAATTGGGTTCTTTTTAAAAAAATGTTTTAAACTGAGCCGCGACCGTCAGGGAGCGTCACGGAATCAGCGTTTGTTTCAATCGCTGATTCCGTGACGCTCCCTGACGGTCGCGGCTCAGTCTCAAAGCGGTTCATTATGCAATAATACTTTTTCAATAAATATAACTTATTGATTTATAATAAAAATTTAACACAAGACAAGATATATACCTTTGGGTTATAATGACACAAATTTGTACAAAAATAACGATGAGGTATTTCCCTTATGCTCAATACTCGCTCTTTAAGCACCGTTCGCAACTTTTATCCTGTGATCGTCATCAGCTTGTGCGCATGCTACGTATTTTACAAATTATTATTACAAACCTATCCCAGCATTATTACCCAGGAATTAATGTCTTCGTTTCAGATTTCCGCTGCAGGATTAGGCAATTTAGCGGCAACCTTTTATTACACCTACATGATTGCCCAATTATTCGTAGGATTTCTGTTAGATAAATATGGCATACGCTGGCTCACTGCACTAGCGATTTTTGCCTGCGCGCTCGGCGTCACACTCTTCTCACAAGCTCAAACATTATTGGCAGCTGAATTATCCCGCGCATTGATGGGTCTTGGCGTGGCATTTGCAACGGTCTCTTACATGAAATTAGCCTCTGTGCTATTTCATTCACGTCATTACGCCTTTGTGAATGGATTGCTCGCTACCGCCGCCATGGCCGGTGCCGTGTTTGGTCAAGCACCGTTATCTTTTTTAGTCCATGAACATGGCTGGCGCAACAGCTTGGGCATCGTGGGTATCATTGGCTTTGTGATCGCGATTTTATTCACTCTCGCCGTGGCCAGCTCCAAATTGCAACCGGTCTCTGATGATAAAAATAAAATTTCACTGAAAGATATTGTGCAGATTTTTAAAAATAAACAAAATTGGTTGCTCACGTTATACGGTGGATTTGCATTTTGTCCGCTCGCCGTATTCGGTGGGCTATGGGGAAATCCTTTTTTACAAGAAGCGTATCATTTAACAAAAATTGAAACGGCCTCAATGATGTCGCTGATTTTCATCAGCTTCGGGATTGGCAGCCCATTACTCGGCATTTTATCCGACCGACTGAACAATCGTCGCACGGTGATGTTAATTGGCACAGCCATTGCGTGTCTTTCTATTTGTACTATTCTTTACTGTCCTTTACCTCATTGGTTATTAGAAATCATGTTGTGCATTTTTGGTTTCAGCTTAGGTGTATACATGTTGGTTTTCACCATGGGCAAAGAAAGCAATCCAATTTTTTTAACCGCCTCTGTCATTGCCATGGTCAATGCGAGCGACGCTATTCTCGATAGCTTAACTGAACCAGCTATCGGTAAATTACTCGACTTAGGTTGGAGTGGAACACTGGTAGATGGCGTTCATTACTTCAGCTTAAGCAATTATCGTTATGCATTGGCTGTCATCCCTGTTTATTTGTTCGCTGCAGTGATTAGTTTAATTTGGGTTAAAGAAAAATCTAAATAAGAACTTGTTCTTTTTATACAAATCCCCCTTGTTCAAAGTGGCGTTGTTGCGTAATTCACAGAGTCAGCTTAGTGTCGTGCCAGCGTGCTTTTAGCTGGCATCCAGGTTTGCTCTTAATAAAATTTATATAGTCATAAATAGAGCAAACCTGGATGCCAGCTAAAAGCATGCTGGCACGACACTGAATTGACACCGAGAATTATGCAACAATGCCTTTCAAAGCGGGACCCTGGACTTTTTTTACCACCCTGAATTCACAATGATTTAACCCAGCACACCCGCCCCTCTGCTAATCGTGTTAAAATATAAGTATTCAGAAGGAAGGGCTTATGCCAAACAATAAGCGAGTGTCAGCCATTAAAATAATATCTTTTTGCGCAATTCTTTTTTTCAGTCAAACGAATGCGCGCGCGGAATATTACATTGTCTATCCCGCCTCAACATCGGTTGCCCCTTGTTATTCTTGTGTCATGCCAACAGAAGTTTACCGAACACATTACGTTTACACACATCATTATCATCGACACGTTTATCGACGCTATCACCCTTATCAACCTCATCGCCACCGTAGCAGCGCCAGTATTTCGGTTTATTATTTGGTACCACCTTGCGGGTGCGCAGGCGGTTGCGGCTATTACTATCAACCTTGCCCAGGCTGCCGTGTGATGAATGAAACGCCTTGTCCGAATGGTGATTGCTACGTGCCAACGGATGATGAGAACTATGACATGGATACCAAAACCGGCGAAGATACCGGCGCTGATATGCAAATTAATGATAACTAGTTTTTCTCTTTATGCAAATTCATCAACTCACGATTAATTGAAAAACTTAAAACCGTTCGAATCGCAACAACAATTGCAACAATACCGACTGAATAATAATCCGGTGCCGTTGTCGTACTAATCAAGTCAGCTGCAACAATAAACTCTAATCCCAAAATTAAGATACGGCCTAAACTCAAGCGAATGGCATTAATTTCCGACCCATGCGGTTTGACTTTTTTTAATAAATACAGTGCATACTGATAAAGTGATATCAATACACCTGATAAAATAATCAGAACACCTAAAAAAGAAATGCCATGCTGAATCAGGAGAAATGCACCATGTAGATCAAACCAAAGCATACTGACTCCTATTTATGATGAAAGATATGAATTAAGCGATGATAAAATGGCGTCTGATTTCCCTTCAAACATATAAAATACTTCCTCTATAAAACAATTCCCGCTAAATTGTACCCTATTCTAGAAAAGGAACTCCAATGAATTCGCTTGAATGGCTCGCACGACTCGTTGAATTTGATACCACCTCACGGAATTCGAATTTAAATTTAATTCATTTTATCCAAGAGTGGTTATTAAAGAATTACAACATCACTTCCCATCTTAGCTATGACCCCAACGAGCCAAAAGCCAATTTATTAGCCACCCTTCCAGCAGCCGAAGGCTCAATCACAGGCGGGATTGTGTTATCCGGTCATACGGACGTCGTGCCGGTGGATGGTCAAGATTGGCAGACAGATCCTTTCACCTTAACCCAGTTAGATGGCAACGTATTTGGGCGCGGCACCTCTGACATGAAAGGATTTATCGCAGTTGCTTTGGCATTGATTCCAGAATTTTTACAACAACGGTTAAAACACCCTATTCATTTTGCGCTGTCCTATGATGAAGAAATTGGCTGCCGTGGTGCACCGTTTCTGATTGCTGATTTCGCTAAATTAGGTATCCAACCGACCGCTTGCATCGTCGGCGAGCCCACTGAAATGCGACCGGTGATTGCGCACAAAGGCATTCAAGTGTTTCGTTGCCGTGTGCATGGAAATGCAGCTCATTCTTCCCTCACGCCCGAAGGATGTAACGCAATTGAATATGCCGCCAAATTAATTTGTTATATTCGAGACATCGCCGACGAATTTAAAAGACAAGGGCCTTTTGATTCTCATTACGATGTGAGTTTTTCAACGTTAACCACAAATTTAATGAAAGGCGGGAATGCCTATAATACCATCCCTGCTTTTTGCGAATTTATTTTTGAATTACGTAATTTGCCTGAAACGCATCCTGACGATGTCTTTGCACGTATCAAGCACTATATTCACACGGACTTACAACCCCAAATGCAAATGGAGCATGCTGCTGCATCTGTTTTGTTAGATCAAATCGCTACCGTGCCAAGCTTTCACGCTGACCCCAATGCAACGTTTACTGCATTCACAAACAAACTGACTGACAATCAAAACATTCATAAAGTCTCTTATGCAACGGAAGCGGGACTCTTTCAACAGGCAAATATCCCAACCCTGGTGTGTGGGCCTGGCAGTATTGAACAAGCACATCGTGCTAATGAATTTGTGTCATTGGCACAATTGCAGCAGTGTGAACAGTTTTTACGAAAGATCGTCTGTTGATGACATTTAAAGTAAAAATGCCCACTATCTTTCCAGGCCAGCATTTTTCCACTAATAATTATGCTTTTTCGCGTGTGCTACTTCTCATTCTATTGAGTTATACTAATCTTATAAACCTGTTATAAATCACCCAAAAGGAAGATTTATTATGTGGAAATTATGGGTTAAAACGCTATTCGCCTTATGCTTATTTTTCGGATGGATGACTGTTGCTGAAGCCTGGGATAAGGGAATTTATTTAACTCAGTATGTTTTAGAAAAGCCCGAAAAATTAGATTACTTAATTAAGCAGGCAAAGGCCACTGGCATCAATACCTTTGTCATCGACCATGACTATTACAGTTCCCACTATGCACCCGCCATCGCAAAAGTCAAAGCCGCTGGCATCAAAAATGTTACCCGTATCGTCGTTTTTTCAGACGGCGGACATGCTGAACAAATTCATTCGCAAGCACACTGGGAAGAAAAACTTAAATTTATTAATGAAGCCATCAAAGCCGGTGCCGATGCGATCCAACTCGATTACATTCGTTATAGTTCAAAAGAACCTGCCAACCCACAACATGCCAAAGATGTTTATGTCGTGATTAAATGGTTCAAAGAAAAAATCAATGCGCAACATGTGCCGATGCAAATCGATATCTTTGGTGAAGTGAGCTATTATCCTTCCATGCACATCGGCCAAAATATTAAAATGTTTGCCGACAGTGTGGATGATGTGAATCCGATGGTTTACCCTTCACACTTTTGGCCCTATCAAAAATATTCTGCTCAACCGTATAAAACGATCAATAATTCATTAAATGCCTTGGTTGGACAATTCAATAATAACGCGCCCTTCAAAGTGCATGCTTTTATTGAAGCTGCTAACTTTCACTATATTAACAAGACCAGCAATGCGCAAAAACAACAATATTTATTACAAGAAATTCGCGCGGTGGAAGATTCAAAAGATGTCTCAGGCTGGTATGTTTGGAGTGCTAATAATGTTTATGATAATTTATTTCAAGTTTTAAAAAATAATAAGACGAAACCGGCGGACTTTCCGAAAGCATCGTAATCTCTCAAACTCACTTACAAAAATATCGCCCTCTTTCGAGGGCTTAAACTATTATCCCCTTCTTATAAAGGCGTTGTTGCGTAATTCCCACTTCCGTCATTGCGAGGGGCGTTTTTTGCGACGAAGCAATCCAGTTTTAGACTTAAGAATCAAAAACTGGATTGCTTCGTCGCAAAAAACGCTCCTCGCAATGACGGTGCGTGAATTACGCAACAACGCCTCTTATAAAAGGGTGTTGCTGCATAGTTAAAAGTATTGCTTAGAATGCCTTCCCCGCAGGGGGAAGGTGGCCGACAGGCCGGATGGGGGGATCAAAATAACACTCTCAATCACGGCTTTTTTACTGCTTTTATCATTTCTTGCTAAGATTTCTTGCATTTTTTTATCCCCCCATCCGGCCTATCGGCCACCTTCCCCCTGCGGGTGAAGGCGTTCTAAGCAAAATCACCTTAGCTTGACACCTATGCCCACAAGGGTGGAAGGAAATCACGGATGAAGTCGACTTAAATTATGCAACAAAACCTTTTCAAAGAAGGATTTTTATAATAAAGCAGCATGCATTTTCACTGCACTAGCTATTCTCTATTTTTTTCCCATTTTGTTGCATATCTTGACCAAACCCTTGAACGGTATGCTCACAACCCATTAATAACGTAACTGCTAAAACAAAAATGGTTAATAAACATGCTCTCATAATCATAGCTCCTAAAAAATTAAAGTGATCCTAAACCATCAACTTTTGCCGCACAAATAAAATCATTTTCTGATAAACCATTAATCGCATGCGTCATAAATTTTACTGCACAATAATTATAACCCACTTCCAAATCCGGATGATGATTTTCTTGATTGGCGATCCAAGCAATCGCATTCACAAATGCCATTGTCTTATAAAAGTTTTTAAACATAAATCGTTTATGAATGCTCTTACCGTCCGCATTCACTTCCCATTGATTTAACTTTTGCAAAAAATCCGTGGCTTGCTCTTTCGTTAAAGGCGCAACACCCCCTTCGCAAGGTACACAATGTTTTGCCTGTAAATCACAAACTGTATTCATTTAACTCTCCTTGGGTTCATAATGCGGAGGATACTCTCCCAGCTTACGCGCCTCTTTAATCAAGCCAACAAGATCCATTTCAATTAATTCAAACAACGTATCAAATGTATTAATGACAAAATAAACCGGCTGCATGATATCAATGCGATAGGGTGTGCGTAAAGCATCCATAACATCAAAAGGTCGACGTAATGGAATATCACTCTCTAGGCTATACACCGTTTCTTCCTTCGATGACAAAATGCCGCCGCCATAAACCCGCAATCCTTTTGCCGTATTAATTAAACCAAATTCGATCGTGAACCAATATAATCGGGCTAACAATGCGCGATCTTCTTTATCGGCCAGTAAGCCTAATTTGCCATACATCTCGGTAAAATCAGCATACGCTTGATTGGTCAACAAAGGGCAATGACCAAATACTTCATGAAAAATATCCGGTTCTTGTAAATAATCTAATTCGTCACGGGTGCGGATAAATGTTGCGGCTGGAAATTTTCGATTGGCTAATAAATGAAAAAATTTCTCGAAAGGAATTAACGCAGGCACCGGCTCCAGCGACCAGCCAGTCGCCTTTTGCAAGACGTCAGAAATTTCAAAACATTGCGGAATTCGATCATGCGACATATCCAGTAATTCAATACCCTGCAAATATTCATCACAGGCACGCCCTGCCACAATTTTACTTTGACGGGTAATTAAATCATGCCAAACTGAATTTTCTGCTTCGGTATAATGCGCAACACCGTTTTCATCGACCGGTTTTGCAACATAAGATGTTTGCTTATATGACATAAATCGCTCCGCTCATTGAATACACGTCATCTTGCCACCATTCATGCTAATCTTTCAATATTCTCTTTTACAAATTCAGGTTCGGTATTATATGCTATCCCCTCAATAAAAAGGAGGTTTCAATATGCAGACCCAGAATCTGTCACAAAATCCCGCAGGAACAAACGGTTTTGAATTTCTTGAGTTTACCACCAAACATCCAGACATCTTAGCAAAACAATTTATAACCATGGGGTTTGTCCCCGTCGCAAAACACAAAAATCATAATGTCACGCTCTATCAACAAAACGATATCCGTTTTCTTATCAATGTCACACCGAATAGCGCTGCCGGTCAATTTGCCGATCTGCACGGCGCCTCAACGTCAGCCATGGGTTTTCGCGTAGCGAATGCCAAAGCCGCTTATGAACATGCGCTTGCTCAAGGTGCTAAACCGGCTGAGCAACCGTTACCAATTTATGATATCCCTGCTATTTGTGGTGTCGGTGGCAGTTTGATTTATTTCGTTGATCATACTCAACAAGCAGCCAACTACCAGCATCACTTTACTCCCATCGCCAATGCATCGTCTCCTATCAATGACAACGGTCTCACGTATCTCGATCATGTCACGCATAATTTGCAACGCGGCAATATGAATAAATGGGCAGAATTTTATGAAAGTATTTTTAATTTCAAAGAAATTCGTTATTTTGATATCGAAGGTAAATTAACCGGTTTAAAAAGCCGCGCAATGACCAGCCCCTGCGGCAAAATTCGTATTCCACTGAATGAATCATCTGATGACAAATCTCAAATTGAAGAATTTTTAAAAGATTTTAATGGCGAAGGTATTCAACACATCGCATTAGGCACCAACGATATTTATACGACTGTTGAATCATTACGTACCACTGGCTTGGAATTTTTAGACACGCCAGAAACTTATTTTGATTTAATTGAAAAACGCTTACCCAAACATGGCGAAGCACTTGACCGTTTGAGAAAAAATCGCATTTTAGTGGATGGCCAAACCACACCGGATAAAAAATTGTTACTGCAAATTTTTACCAAAAATATGTTGGGGCCTGTATTTTTTGAAATTATCCAACGCAAAGGGGATGAGGGATTTGGCGAAGGCAATTTCAAAGCCTTATTTGAATCTATCGAGCTCGATCAAATTAAACGTGGCGTATTACAAGAAGAGAATGAAACATGAAATTAGCAACGCTAAAAAATCATACCCGTGATGGACAATTAGTGGTTGTCAGCAAAGATTTAACCAAAGCGGTTGTGGTGACAGATGTCGCCGCAACCTTACAACAAGCGTTAGATCATTGGCAAGATTGTGCGCCTCGATTACAACATTATTACGAGCAACTAAATGCAGGCAACATCGAAGCGACGCTGCCGTTTCAACAACAAACCATTGCCTCACCCCTGCCGCGTGCTTATCAATGGGCGGATGGCAGTGCTTATGTTAATCATGTTGAATTAGTTCGCAAAGCGCGCGGTGCCGAGATGCCCAACGATTTTTGGACGGATCCTTTAATGTATCAAGGCGGTTCCGATTGTTTCCTAGGCCCACATGACGACATTGTGATGGCTGATATCAATTGGGGTATCGATTTCGAAGCCGAAGTCGCTGTGATTACGCAAGATGTTGCAATGGGTGCGACAACTGAGAATGCAGCAAATGCCATTTGTTTATTTATGCTAGTAAATGATGTGTCGTTGCGTAATTTAATTCCGGCTGAAATGAACAAAGGATTTGGTTTTTACCAAAGCAAACCCTCCAGTGCATTTTCCCCAGTTGCGGTGACACCCGATGAATTAGCCGATGCATGGGATGGTAAAAAAGTTCATTTGCCATTGATCACCCATTTGAATAATCAATTATTTGGTCAACCGAATGCGGGGGTGGATATGACATTTGATTTTCCAACCTTAATTGCTCACGCTGCTAAAACACGGCATTTAATGGCGGGCAGCATTATCGGCTCAGGCACCGTTTCAAATATTGATCGCAGCAAAGGCTCTTCTTGCATCGCAGAAAAACGCATGTTAGAAATCATTCAACAGGGCAAGGCTGCTACTCCGTTTTTGCAACCCAATGATCGGGTAAAAATTGAAATGTTAAATGCGCAACAAGAAAGTATTTTTGGTGCCATTCAACAAAAAGTTGTGGTAACGACATGTTAACGCTGTATGATTATTTTCGTTCTACTGCGGCTTTTCGTGTGCGAATTGCCTTGAATTTAAAAAATCTCGCCTATGAAAAAATTCCTATTCATTTAACCAACAATGGCGGTGAACATCATTCACCCACTTATAAAACAATTAATCCACAAGGCTTGGTTCCCACGTTGCAAGACGACAATCAAGTCATCACTCAATCACTTGCAATTATTGATTATTTAGAAGAAAAGTTTCCAACACCGTCGTTACTGCCAAATGACACACAGCAACGCATTTTTGCAAAATCATTTGCACTGAAAATTGTTGCTGATATTCACCCCTTAAATAATTTACGTGTTTTAAAATATTTAACCAACGAACTCGGCATCAGTGAAGAGAAAAAGAATCAATGGTATCAACACTGGATTAGCGTCGGTTTTACCGCACTTGAAACAGAGCTAGTCAATAGTCAATATGCTGGAGAATTTTGCATAGGCCATACGCCTTCACTGGCTGACATTTGTTTGGTGCCACAAATGTATAACGCAAAGCGTTTTGCTTGTGATCTAACGGCTTTTCCAACCTTGGTTCGCATTGATACTAATTGCCAACAACATCCTGCTTTTCATAAAGCATGGCCACAGGAGTGATTTTTAATGAAAACAGAATTACCGGATGTCGATTTTCGTGATCTTGCAAACAGTCATATTCGTAAATTAACCCCGTATCAGCCCGGCAAACCGATTGAGGAACTCGAACGTGAATTAGGTATCACCTCAGCCATCAAACTTGCCAGCAATGAAAATCCATTAGGGCCCAGTCCACTTGCCATCCTGGCTGCTCAAGATCATTTGCTAAAGTCTCACTTTTATCCGGACGGCGGTTGTTTCGAATTGAAAAAAGCCATTGCACAAACTTTCCGGGTATTGCCAGAGCAATTAACCATCGGCAATGGCTCGGAAAACGTTTTAGAGTTAATCATAAAATCTTATCTGACCCAGCAAAGTGAGGCTATTATTTCACAGTATGCATTCTTAACGATTCCCTTGTTAATAAAAAGTTATGATGCAGAACTGATTACGATTCCAGCAAAAAACTACGGCAGTGATATCAAAAAAATGATTGCTGCGGTGACATTGAATACGCGGATTATTTTTGTCGTGAATCCCAACAATCCAACTGGCACATATACGAATTTAACCGAGTTGTTATTATTATTGGAATCGATTCCACCGAATGTCTTAGTCGTTTTAGATGAAGCCTATAACGAATATATTGATCTGCCCGATTATCCCAATTCATTAGAATTATTGGCGCAATACCCCAACTTAATCATTACTCGCACGTTTTCAAAAGTCTATGGTTTAGCGGCGTTACGATTAGGTTATGCCATCTCCTCTCCCAACATTGCCGATATTTTAAATCGGGCTCGCTTGCCATTTAATGTCAATTCAATTGCAGCACATGCTTGTGCGGCAGCCTTAGGTGATCATGAGCATGTCAAACGCAGCGTGCAACTCAATAAAATGGGTATGCAACAATTGCAAGATGGTTTGAAAAAATTAAAGGTGGATTATATTCCATCGGTCGGCAACTTCATTACCATCCATGTTGAAAAAAGCGGTTATGAAATGTATCAACTCTTATTACAACAAGGCGTTATTGTGCGTCCATTGACAGCTTATGATTTACCGAATCATATTCGGGTCACTATTGGCACGCAGGAACAAAATGAGCGCTTTTTAAATACTTTTCAACAATTGATTTAGGGAGTGCGGCATGAGCTGTTTACGATACTTAGACGGACTGGGTAATCATTTTCAATCTGAAGCGATTGAAAATGCGTTAGTCAAAGGACAAAACGCGCCGCAAAAACCACCTTTTGGATTGTATGCCGAGCAATTAAGCGGCAGTGCTTTTACGGTTGCCCGTCATGCCAATTTACACAGTTGGTTATATCGAATTAAACCCTCCGTTTTGCACGGCGATTTTTTTCTCATTGAACAAAAAAACTTATCGGCTCCTCCTTGTAATCAAATTCCTATGCCGCCCACGCAAATGCGCTGGGACCCACTGCCTTATCCCGATTATCCGCATCATTTTATCCAAGGATTATTTACGCTCGCTGCGAATGGCAGCATTGAAATGTTAACAGGTGCAGCAATTCATTTGTATACAGCGAATCAATCCATGCAGCATGAATATTTTTATAATGCGGATGGCGATTTTTTAATTGTGCCGCAAGAAGGAAAGCTGCGTTTTAAAACTGAATTTGGAGTGCTCGATGCTAAACCGGGCGAAATGATTGTGATTCCACGCGGCATCAAATTTCAAGTCGTGTTACTGGATGACAAAGCACGCGGCTACATTTGTGAAAATTTCGGCGCCCCTTTTCGGCTACCCGAATTAGGGCCGATTGGTGCGAATGGCTTAGCCAATCCGCGCGATTTTCAAATCCCAACAGCCGCCTATGAAACCATCAATGCGCCGAGTTTTATCGTGGCGAAATTTCAAGGGAATTTATGGTCAGCGGAAATAGATCATTCGCCGCTGAATGTTGTCGCGTGGCATGGCAATTATGTTCCTTATAAATATGATCTCAGTAAATTTAATACCATTAATTCTGTGAGCTTTGATCATCCCGATCCATCGATTTTTACTGTCTTGACATCACCCTCACAAACCGCTGGCGTTGCGAATATTGATTTTGTAATTTTTCCACCGCGTTGGATGGTTGCACAAGATACGTTTAGACCGCCTTATTATCATCGCAATATTATGAATGAATATATGGGATTAATTTTTGGCGTGTATGATGCGAAAGAAACGGGATTTATACCTGGCGGCGGCAGTTTACATAATTGCATGTCAGCACATGGACCGGATGCTGATGCGTTTCATAAAGCAACTCACTCTGAATTAAAACCCGAATATTTTTCGGATACATTGGCTTTTATGTTTGAAGCGCAATACGTTTGGCGACTCACACCACAGGCATTTGCTGCTTCTTTTCGTCAGGAAAATTATTTGCAGTGTTGGCAGGGGTTGAAAGAAAATTTTAGGTGATTTAGATACTATAGCACCTTACTCTAAGCTCGCATCCAATAAATGACTCTGCTCTTGCAAATGCACCATCTGTTCTTCCCAATATTTTGCCGTGTTAAACCAAGGAAAACTCAAGGGGAACGCAGGGTCTTGCCAACGCTTAGCGAGCCATGCGCTGTGATGCAACATTCGCAAGGTGCGCAATGGTTCCACTAATCGCAACTCGCGATAATTAAAATCATGAAACTCTTGATACGCTTCCAAAATAATATCCGTCTGTAACGCAACCTGTTGTCGATCACCCGACAACAACATCCAAATATCTTGAACCGCAGGCCCCATCAAACAATCATCTAAGTCAACAATCTGTGGTCCCGCATCATTCCATAAAACATTACCCGCGTGACAATCGCCGTGCAACCGAATGAGTTGGACAGCGTCAACTGCCTGAAAGCATTCATCCAACTGACGCAAAATAGTTTCAACCGTCGCGCAATAGTTGATACGCATATAGTCCGGAATAAATTCATGCTCAATTAAAAATTGATAGGATTGATAACCATAACTTGTCACATCTAACACGCGACGGTGTTGAAAAATTTTCGTTGCGCCCACCGCATGCAAGCGGCCAATAAAACGGCCCATCCATTCGAGTTGATCTAAATTATCTAATTCCAACGGTCTTCCACCGCGTCGCGGAAAAACACTGAAACGAAACTTATCAAAATGATGCAACGTATTGTTATTTATTTGCAGAGGTGCTACGACGGGAATCTCTTGTTCTGCTAATTCTAATGCAAATTGATGTTCTTCTAAAATTGCCGCGTCAGTCCAACGATTCGGACGATAAAATTTTGCAATAAGCGGTTTATCCTCTTCAATGCCAACTTGATAAACACGATTTTCATAACTGTTCAATGCTAACAACATACCACTGCACTGAAAACCAATGCTTTCAACAGCTGCTAAAATTAAATCTGGGCTTAATGTTTCATACGGTGTATTTACATTCGTGTTCATTGGATTTACCTCTGCACTCATTACACCTCAAGATGTGAATTTTAACAATGTCTCTTACAACAAAGATTTTAATTTTTTTAAATCAGTTAATTTATAAAATTATTTGTATACTTTCGTTTTTTTTAGCTAAAATTCACGAAAAAAAACCCACTTATTTAATCTTTCTAACATTTTAATATAACTATTTTTCAACTGCTTATAAAATTGCAAGCAAAAAATTTACCAAACAGGGGTTGTTATTTCTAGCAAGACTCAAGTAACATACGCCCCATGCAAGCAATATTGAGTAAATCAAAATTAGTCATATTAGCTGTCTTTAGTCTTGTCTTTTTAACCGCTAGCCCGAGCTTCATCGATTTAATTTCAGGCTCAAGCATCAACACAGCTAATTCAGTTTGGAACAGCATAAGTAATGATTTTATGCTTGACCACAAGGCAGAGTCATCGTCACGTGTGCAAGCAGAAATTCAAAAACTTTTAGCTGACCAAGTTAAGCTACGCCAAATTTTAGCGGCGGCAGGCCCGTACATTTATTTCATTCACAATGAAGTAAAAGCGCGCGGCTTACCCGCAGAGTTGGCGCTAATACCTGTCATCGAGAGTGAATTTAATCCGAATGATCGTTCACACAAAGGTGCAACAGGATTATGGCAATTGATGCCGCAAACAGCTGTTGAATTAGGGGTTAAAGTCAAATCAGGCTATGACGGCCGACGCAATGTCGTCTCTTCGACAAAAGCTGCGTTAGCGTATTTTAATGACTTAGGGAATCTCTTTAATGGCGATTGGTATCTCGCGATTGCTGCTTATAATTGTGGTCAAGTGAAAGTTGCGCATGTTGAACGTCGCATTGGTAGTAACAATTTTTGGAATTTACCGCTGCCGACAGAAACAAAATTGTATGTGCCAAAATTATTAGCCATTGCCGAAATCATTAAACATCATGAAAAATATGGCGTAGAATTACCGCCGATTACAAACAAACCCGTGTTCATGCAATTTAAATTTAAAACGCCTGTGAGTTTAGCGCAGGTTGCAAAATCAACTGGGATTAGCATTCAAACATTAAATTCGTTGAATCCTGATTACTACAACCATCAAGGTAAAGCAGCTAAAGCGAATGGTGCAAACACCTTATTAGTGCCTGTCGAAAAAGCAAATATAGTCCGTGTGGTATTTGCGCAGAAAATTTTGGCTTAGTCCTTTTCTCTTCTCTCTAACTTCATCGTACTGCACTTGCTGTGCAGTACGATAAAATTATTCCTAGTATGGTTTAATAATGACGGTCGTTCCAACATTCACAAAATTATTTCTTAACCATTCCGCATCTGGAATTCGCAAGTGTACACACCCATGACTGATGTTTGATTCCGCCATCATTTGATCGGGGGTACCATGCAAAGATTGCCCTTGACTGAAGAACATGCAATAAGGCATCAATGCGCCGCCCTGTGGTCTTGGATAGGTTCTTGATACACAATCAACACCGCCTACTGAAAAGACATGGAACGTTCCTGTATGCGTTCGACATTCCGATTGATCATCTGGACAATAATCTGCACCCACTGTTGCGATTCCACCCCGCACTAATTTGCCATTATCGTATGCACCCCATGCAAATAATTTGGGATCAACGACAACGACTTTTTTGTTTGTATCAATACTCGGTGGCATCAACGAGATATATTTTCCTTCACTAAATGAAGAGGAATATGGCGCTTGATTATGATACAACGGCAATGCTCTATCAGCTTCTGACATCATTTGATCTGTCGAACCCATATCATCAGATGCCATATCATTTTGCGTTGCACACCCATTCAAAATGAAACTCAGAACAACAATGAAAAAAGAAGTGAACCACAGCTGATATCTGCGCATGATGTTACTCCTATAATTTCTTTTCTTTCATTATACGCCTACCGATAGGAGAAATTTCGTAAACAGCTTATTTTATGCGTTATTATTAAACAGGCTATTTTGATTTGTACTTTTCTCTGTGTGGGTTGTTGCTGAATGAAGCAAAATGAGGAAATTTGGCTTGGGTTGAAATTTAGCAAAAAAGAGTGGATTGGTGAATTAATTTGGCTTTTTGCTCTGTGTTAGCAGAGCCTAGGCCATATAACAAAGAAAATGACTCATTTCGCAAATCACTCCGTTATGCTAGGATCAACACCTTGATTATATTGCTAAAAAGAGCTATGTGGGGATCCTATCCGAAAGCCTTATCGCCCCTTAAAACCAGCTAAGCTATTGATATTAAGAATTTTTTAACTTGGCTCTGTTAAGCTTATATTAATAATTGTTTGCTATTCTATAGCTATGAGAATTTGAAGGTAAATGGGTACCCTATGCAAAGATTAACGTTGACTCAAGCAGAATTAAAGCATTCAGAGAATGAAGCGATTCATATGCTTGCTGATAATGAATTTTATGCTCTTCCTCCTATTGAGAATAAAGGAATTGATTTATCCGATATAGCAATATTAAAAAAGACAGCGCTCGGCAAAGATATGGACCGTGGCGCCGTTATTGAAATTCAAAAAGATAAACAAAAAACAACCATCACAAAACTTGAAGAACTAAAAGACTGTGCAGCGCCAGATGAAATTCGCAAAATAATAGAAGCTTATACTCAAGAAAGTTATTTCGCTGCCTCTGATGCATTTATTGCTGCTGCCACCCAGCTGACAGAAAATCTACCCCTATTCTTAACAACTAATGATCACCAACAAACGCTAACTATCAATCTTGATGCCGCCCCCAAACCAACGATTACCTGGAAAGCTGAAGGCAGAATGAGTATTAAATCACTCATAGACAACGAAATCATCTTTCACGTGCAAGATTATTCCATACAATTAGAATTAACGGATATCACTCCAGACAAATTAAAACAGTTAATCTCAGCGAATGCTTCAAAAACAGATTCAATCAAAGAAAAAACATCTGCAAATGCAGCACTTGAAATAATAGCTAATGGTACTTTTCCAACTGCCTTATTTAAAGTAATTTCAATTACATCCAATTTATATTTATATGATGTATTAAACAGCAAAACACTACCAGACTATCGACAAACAAAATATAAAGATTGCTTCAACTTTCCAACCTTAGAAGAACAACGGCTTACAACAAAACTACAAGCCAGAAATTTCGAGCCCAGTTAACAGCAGATCAACTGAAAGCTGAAGAAAGTAAAACCGAAGCAGAGATACCTTTTTCAAACTCCCAGATTGAGCAAATGGCTTTAGCTAAGCAACATAATGCACAAGAAGGTCTTCGACGTTTTGACCGTCTCTTTAAACAACAACGACAAGCACGAGTTCCTGTAGCAAATTATTTATTGCTGAAAGCATCTGCTTTCGCATTTTTAACAGCCATTTTTACAGTTGCGACAGCAGTGTTGTGCGTCTTTTTTGGTGCCCCTGGCGCAGCATCAGGATTAGCTGTATTCTATTTCGGTAAGAAAGCGCGAGATGCATTCGCAGAACACACTCGATATATTAATAAAGCTCGGTTGTATCCAATAGCTAATTTAGAAAAAGTTAAAAAACCAAAAGAAGATGTGGTCGCCATTTCTCTTTCCGCCCAAACACCCACAACGCACCGTAGACTCTCTCGTGACTTACAGAATCAAGAACAACCTGAGATTGTTTTATTACCTGGTGCGATACCTAATATTTCTGACACATCTGGCACTCCTTCTCCCCGTGATAAGACAGCGTCAAATGCATCCACAAACCAAAATAGTTCGTTTTCAAACCGATCACAAAGTAGAGGCTCAGTTTCGGAGAGTCAAACTGCTAGTGATGATGAAAAACCATCACCGACAGCAAAAAAATAATAGCAAAATGGGCCGCTTTTATCTGAGCCACGACCGTCAGGGAGTGTCACACATCCTGAATTGAAATAGGCAAAAAATAGCATCGTCGGTGATCGCTCCCTGACGGTCGCGGCTCAGATTAAAACATATCACCCTCACTGCAACCCATTTAAAACTTCTTGCGGAAAACTACAAATAAACACACTCCCCTTACCTACCTCGCTCACAATTTCAAGCTGGCCATGCAACCGAATAAGCACGTGCTTAACAATCGCTAAACCAATTCCAGTACCACCGCTCGTACGCGAGCGCGCTGGATCAATCCGATAAAATCGTTCTGTCACACGTGGAATGTGCTCAGGTGCAATGCCGATTCCCGTATCTTCAACACGAAAAATACCTCGACCCTCTTTTCGATACCAAGAAATATGAATTGATCCATGCGCGGGGGTATATTTCACCGCATTAAAAATAATATTCGAGAATAAACTATATAACTCTTCTTCTCGACCTAATAAGTTCAACGTCTCATCTGCTTCAAGATGAATTTGATGTTGCGCATCCCCACTCAATGCGTTAGCTTCATCACAAATCCGCTGCAACATCGTAGCAATAGGCGTTTCATGATCAAATGTTTCTTCATCCTCATCGCTTTCTAACCGCGATAACAACAATAAATTATCAATTAAATTTTCCATCCGCAGCGTCTGCTGCTGCATTTGAAAAAATATTTTTTTATTTTTTTCATCCTGCACTTGATCAAGCAATAATTCTAAATAACCATGAATCACCGTCAATGGCGTACGCAATTCATGCGAGATATTAGCAATAAAATCTTGTCGAATCCGTTCTAAGTGTTGGATATGATGCACGACTTGTTCGGGCAATGATGCGTAAAGCTCTTGTAAAGTGGGTTTCATAGATTATTCTCTACTAAACTGATAGCCTGTCCCGCGAATGGTTTTAATCCAATTATCGTAACCGAAGGGTTTCAACCGTTTACGCAATCGCTGAATTTGCACATCGACAGTGCGATCATCAATGTCATAACTGCCACGCCAAATATGCGTGAGTAACTGATCACGGCTATAAATACGGTCTTGGTGTTTTAAAAAAAATTCTAATAACTTATATTCAATCGGTGTCAATGGAATCAATTGATCATCGATCATCACTTGTTGTTTATCCACATTCAACTGTAATTTTTCAATTTTAATCACACCAGACACATTGATTAAAGGCCCGCGACGCAAAATGGTTTTGATCCGGGCAATTAATTCCCGCGGCGAAAAAGGCTTTGTCACATAATCATCAACACCCAATTCTAAACCAGTGACCTTGTGATCCATTTCCGCACGAGCCGTCAACATAATAATGGGAATGAGTTGGGTCGTCGCACTGCTTTTTAATTTCTTCACATAGTCAATGCCGCTCATACCTGGCAACATCCAATCCAATAAAATAATGTCTGGCATCGCTTCAGCAATTTGCAACTCGGCTTCTTGGCAATTATTGGCTTCACGAATTTCAAATTCGCTAGTGGCTAACGCAAACTTGATCATATCGCGAATGGATACTTCATCTTCTACTACTAGAATCAGTTTGGGTTTCATGGTAGCGCCCTATGAGACTTTTAAAAGATTTCTATAAGAGTGTAAAGTTTAAATTGTCTGGCGATAATTCGCTAGGCATATCACTCACAGAGGATGCGGAAGACGATCTTGATCTTGTTCCCCACATGCCATGCTCTGATGCTCTAGGGTTATTAAAGGGATCTATCACTGATAAATCAAGCGTTGGCTTCTCGGGAGTTCCTTCAGTTAATTCAGAACAAGAAGAGTTGGGTGACTCATCCGCATCGGATTGATTGACTAAACGACTTCTTAAAAGTGCTGGCGTTGTCAGCTGTTGATGATGACTTTGCGGCCTAGGTTTCAATAAATTCGTCCGCTCGTCAGTTTCTTCTAACTCAAGATCTATAGCCTTCTGTTGAGATTTAGCCTCTTTCTCTTTCGCGTCTGCTTCTCTTAATTGTCTTTGCATATCCAAAAATCTACCGATTCGTGAACATATCCCGCCGATCACACTGACGGCTGTTGCAATCACTGCACACGCCACCACAACACCCACAATCCCCGCAAACACATACGGCTGGGCAAGCGCCAATCCCGTAATCACAACGACCGCAACTACCAATCCTGTACTAACTCCGACAAAAGAACCCCGATATTCGCATTTTCTCTCAGGATCAAAAACACGCTTATTTGTATAAAACGAGCGAGCAAAATTCGCACTTTTTGTCGCATAATCCGCTGCTGACATCATGGTGCTAACAAAACTCGTCATAAAAAAAGCACACGTCAGCCAGAGAGGTAATGTAGCGCCTCCACTAAAAATCGTCGTCGCACCGGCAATCGCAACCAACGAAACGGCGGCAAGCCCTACGACCACTGCAGCAACAATCAGACTCGATAATCCCGTCACCCCAATCGCCATGACCTCATTACGCTCACGGGTAGGGTTTTTCATCAGCATACTACCAATACGGCTGCCCGTACCGGCATAGCCACCCATTTGCATGAGTAAATAATAACAATTGGCGGCGCCTGATAAGGATGTGACAAATGGGATAGGGAATTTTAATGCAAATAGCGTGACTGCAAAGAGAAGACCAAAGGCTAAACCACCGAGGGTACCTTTAAATTCATAATTATTTCCTGGCTTTTCCCTAACAAGAGAGGCTTGCTTGATGTCCATGGAGCGACGAAGATAGGTACCACCTGCCAAGGCGTTACCGATGAAATAGCCTACCGGGAGAATGTCCAAAAACCATTCCAATCCGATGATATCCGCCTGATGGAAAGTCATCATATATATTAATAAAATCAATGAGATAGGAAGTATAATAAACCCTTTTTGGTAGGGTTGTAAGCGTTGAAACTTTTTGATTAATTCGCCCATTTTTTTCCTAAACTCGTCAGATTTTGTAGGGATAGCATAACGCTTAATTATTACAGGAATATTACAAGCTCTTGATTAAGATAATATTAATAGAAACGAAAAAGCAGAAAAAAACTTATAAAAAATAGAATTTTAGGCAATTTTACGTTAAATTAAAATGAAAGTATGCATCTGAAGAACTTCATAGAAGTGAGTGAAAATGAAATACACCTATAAAATTTCTGGCATGCATTGCGCTGCTTGTATTGAACGGATTAAAACAGCCTTAACATCCACGTATGATATTGTGGTCATCACCTTAAATCCACCGCAATTACAAATTCAAGCCGATGCCTCACCCTCACTTGAAAAATTGAATCTCTTGCTCGCCTCTGCTGGCAAATATCGCTTGCAATCCACCGAAGTCATCCAGAAAAAAAATCAAAGTACACTGTCTACCTATTATCCGATTTTTTTAATTGCAGCATATATCGTTGGCATCGCATCACTTAATAATCTTCATGGTGGCAAGATGGATTGGCATCACTGGATGAATCAATTTATGGCGGGATTTTTTATAGTTTTTTCAGCGTTCAAAATGCTAGATTTAAAAGGATTTGCAACCGGTTATGCAAGCTATGATTTATTAGCAAAAAAATGGTTTCGCTATGGTTACCTCTATCCGTTTTTCGAATTGAGCTTAGGCATTCTCTATCTCGGCAATTGGCTGCCGACTGCGACACAAGTCAGCACCGTCATTCTCATGGGATTTTCAAGCATCGGTGTGATGATCAGTCTCATCAAAAAACAACCGATAAAATGCGCCTGTCTTGGAACCTTATTAAATGTTCCTCTGTCCAAAATCACCTTGATCGAGGATTTATTAATGGTCGGCATGGCAGCTTGTGCATTGCTTACAAATTAGGATTTAACTGAGCAAATCGCTTCGCTTCGGAATAAATAACCACTTTATTGCGATCTGAATTTTTTGCCACATATAATGCTTGATCCGCCTTCTCAACAATTTCATTAATGGTTAACGCATCATCTGGATAGATCGCAACGCCAATGGAAATTGTAATGTGATCTAATGTATGTGTATTGTAAACCAAAGACAGCTTAGACACTTTTTTACGTAACTCTTCTGCACGTCGTTTTGCTTCATCTAAACCACAATCTTGCAATACACATAAAAATTCTTCGCCGCCATAACGAGACATCACATCACTTAAGCGAATTTCTTTTTGAAACAAAGAACCCAATTCTTGCAAAATAATATCACCCGCTTCATGCCCATATTTATCATTAAATTGTTTAAAGAAATCAATATCAATCATTAATACCGCAAGCTTAGATTGATTACGCTCCGCAAAGGTAATGGCTTTTAAGAAAAATTCATCTAAGTAGCGTCGATTGGGTAAGCTCGTCAAACTATCATGCAGTGACTGATCACGAAGTGTTTCTCGCAATCTGATATTAGCCAATGCCAACGACAATGTTTCTGTGATCATCGAAATCAATAATCGATCTTCATCGTTTAAGGAAATATTGCCATTGGGAAAATCTAAATGTAGCATGCCAAAAATAGTATTTTGCGCCATCAAGGGGATACACATATAAGCCGTCGTCGTATCTGGCGCCATGTGATCACAGATCAAATCTGTTTGTGGATTTTTGACTTGATAAATACCGGCTTTACGCAATGCCCAGCATTGTTCGATCATAAATGCTTTTTTATGCGCCACAGGATCACCCCAATCAATTGCAAATTCCAATAAGGTGTTATTAGTAGGATTCACAATGTATAACGTTCCTTCGGCAAAATGCAGAATTTTCCGACATTTTACAATAATCGCTTTCGTCGCTTCCTCGACATTCACACACGCTTGGACTAATTCACTAAGTTCGACAATCAAACGCATTTTTTCAGTATGAATACCTAATACTTGCATATCGTACGCCAATCTCTCATTCATTTCTCGAGTCGCTTTATCTTGTTGAATGCGACGTTCGATGGTTCGATATAATTGCAAATAAAATAAAATGGCATAACTTAAAAGGCCAATGACGACAAATATATTTTCTGCCCAGATAAGGGTAGCGATCGAATGAAATTGACTTTCATTTCTCATTTGAAAATACAGAAAACAATTGAGTGCAAAAATAATTGTCAGCGCGACCAACAAAATTGCATTTAGCAATATATGTCTCAATGGAATTGTTAAGATCATTCGTTGGTTCATGGAATACCTTTATTATTAAACCATGTCTCTTCATTATAAACCAAAAAGAGTAAAATATTATCCGCTTGTTTTTACAGTTGTTTTTACATTAAACTGCGTGGGTATAGAATAGATAATCTGGCATAGGCTACCTATTATCAGTCATCGAGGAGCAGACATGTTTAATGATTTTATTGTCCAAATACAATATTTTTTACAACAAAGTAGTTTTTATTTAAAACCCTGGTGTGAAGTGATCGGTATTCTCTGGTTAATTAATATCGGCAATTGGCTAACCGGATCTTATTTAAATATTTTTGGGATTTTGCCACGCCGTTTATTTGGTTTAATTGGAATTCTGTTTGCGCCGATTCTCCATGATGGTTTTCGCCATTTATTTTTTAATACCATTCCACTGTTTGTGTTAGGTATTGCCTTGCTTGCCACTGAAGGTACCGTCAATTTTATCTGGATTACGTTAGTGATTGTCGTGTTAAGCGGGCTCGCCGTTTGGTTAATTGCTCGTCAAGGTGTGCACATTGGCGCAAGTGGATTAATCTCGGGATACTTCAGTTACATCTTAGTCACGGCTTATCAACATCCGAGCGCTATTGACGTGATTATTGCAGGGCTTGCTTTTTACTATTTTGGTGGAATCCTCCTGGGACTTTTACCCATGAAGAAAAAAGTTTCTTGGGAAGCGCATTTATGTGGTTTTCTCGCAGGAATTGCATGTGTTTATTTGCCCAATGAACTTTGGCGTTTTGTATCGTGAATATCCCAAGCTGTATCGTCATTGCGAGCAGGAGCGAAGCAATGACGAGTTATAATTGAATAAATTAATTTTCTTCTCGATATTGTTTCAACTCAAACCACAATGCATATAAAATCGCAAATGAACAAGCAAATGCCGTTCCTAAAATCCACGAGAAATACCACATATTGTTTCTCCTAATAAGCGTTGGTTTTATTTTTTTGAATATCCACTGCCGTGACTTTTCCGCGCAGCACGTAATACACCCAGCTGGTATATAAAACAATGAGTGGAATAAAAATCGCTGAGACCACTAACATGATAAATAATGTCAGTTGACTCGACGATGCATCCCACACGATTAAACTCATATTGGGATCCGTAGAAGATGGCAAAATAAATGGGAACATACTCACACCCACTGTTGCGATGATGCCCACGATACTGAAACTGCTACTTATCCAAGCCAATTTCAACCAACGCAGCGAAGCAGCTAACATGGCAACCATCGCGCCGACAAAACCAATACCCGGCACACACAATAAACTTGGAAAAATGCGATAATTATTAAACCACGCACCCAATTGCACAGCGACCTTTTTATATAATGGATTCGAAGGGCTGTCATGCAGGACTGGCGTTGTCACCACATAACCTGGAATATGAAAAGCCATCCAGATGCCCGCTGCTGCAAATAAAAAAATCGTCAACACGGCGCTCCATCGACTCGCGCGAATCGCACGTTGTTGAATGGCTCCTTCTGTTTTTCCTGCTAAAAAAATTCCGCCATGCATTAGAAACATACTGACGCTCAACAATCCGCATAACACGGCAAACGGATTTAATAATTCAATAAAACTGCCGGTGTAAAAATTTCTTAAAAAAACATCGAAGTGAAAAGGAACGCCTTGTAACACATTTCCCACCGCCACACCAAAACACAATGCAGGCACAAAACCTGCAATGAAAATAGCGCAATCCCATAAAGAACGCCATGCGGTGTTTTCAATTTTGCTCCGATATTTAAAACCCACCGGACGTAAAATCAACGCAAACAAAATCATTAACATCGCAAAATAAAAACCCGAAAAAGTCACCGCATAAATTTCAGGCCAAGCAGCAAAAATCGCACCGGCTCCCAAAATTAACCACACTTGATTTCCTTCCCAGACAGGACCAATGGTATTTAGCACGATGCGACGTTCTTCATTGGTACGTGCGACACGATGCAACAACATACCGATACCGAGATCAAAACCATCCATGACAGCAAAACCCATGAGCAGCACGCCTAACAACATCCACCAAATAACCCGTAACAGTTCATAATCGATTGGCATAAGTAACTCCCTTATTTGGCTGCTAATTGCAAGTATTCAGGTCCCAGTCGAATATATTTAATCATCAAATAAATTTCGACGACGGCTAACATTGTATAAAGCAACACAAATCCAGCCACACTAGTATATAACGCATTGCTCGTTAAAGAAGACGTCCCTAGAAAAGTTGGCAAGACACCTTCAATCACCCAAGGCTGTCTACCTCCTTCTGCAATATACCAACCTGTTTCGGCAGCAATCCATGGCAACGGAAAACTAAATAATGCTACCCAAAAAAACCAGCGCTTATCCCATAAACATTTTGCGACGACCACAAATGCTGTTGCGAATAATAGAATTAAGAAAAATCCAGTCGCTACCATCACCCGAAAACTTAAAAACAATGGCAATACGGCAGGGACTGTATCCCAGGCTGCTTGATTAATTTGCTGAGGTGTCGCATCAACTACATTTTCAGTATAACGCTTGAGTAATAATGCATACCCTAAATCCGGAGAAAACTGGGTTAACGTTTTTTGCGCGGCACTATTTTTTGGGTTTTTATTTAATTCTTGTAAAGCAGCATAAGCACGTATGCCGGTTTGAATGCGAGTATGGGCAATACCCACCAAATCAATGATACCGGGCAACGGTGTATCAAAAGAACGTGTCGCCATTAAACCTAATAAATAAGGAACTTGCACTTGATCGCGCGTGAGATGATGCGCTTGATCAGGCAAACCAATTAAATTGAAACTTGCAGGTGGCGTTTGTGTTTCCCACATTCCTTCAATTGCAGCAATTTTCATATGTTGATTAAGTGTTGCAAGATAACCACTTTCATCACCCAATACTACAACGGATAAAGCAGACGCTAAACCGAATGCAGCGGCTACGGTGATTGATCGTTTAACTATTTCTAAATTACGCCGACGCAATAAATAAAATGAACTGACCGCTAACACAAACACAGACCCTGTGACATACCCTGCACTAATGGTATGAACAAATTTGGCTTGTGCGACCGGATTAAATAAGACATCTGCAAAACTCTGCACTTCCATCCGCATGGTATGAAAATTAAAAGCGGCACCGACTGGATGCTGCATCCAACCATTTGCAATTAAAATCCAAAGTGCTGACAAATTGGAGCCCAACGCAACCAACCAAGTCACTAATAAATGGCCACCTTTTGATAATCGATCCCAACCAAAGAAAAATAAACCGACAAAAGTCCCCTCTAAGAAAAATGCCATCAATCCTTCAATCGCTAACGGCACACCAAATACATCACCCACATAATGAGAATAATATGCCCAGTTGGTGCCAAATTGAAATTCCATCGTAATTCCAGTCGCAACACCCATCGCGAAATTTATCCCGAACAACACACCCCAAAATTTAGTAATGTCACGCCAAATAAGCTTGCCCGTCAACACATAGAGAGTCTCCATGATGCCTAACAAAACCGAGAGACCGAGCGTCAGGGGAACAAACAAGAAGTGATACATGGCAGTCAAACCAAATTGCAAACGAGAAAGTTGCACAACATCAATATTAATCATGGTGTTTATCCAGAGTAGAATGAAATAAATGATTGGCGATATCGGATGGAGCTAATGTTTTATCGATAGGATGCGAGAAACAAAAAAACCATAAACAGAATAATAAGATACATTTCAGGACAAATACAAAAAGTATTTCATGAGGCAGCTTGAACTGTTTAAACATAAAATGTCCTGGAGTTATCTGCTGTATTGCGAGGCCATAGTATACCGCTTAAGACAAGGGCTGTCATCCTGGGTGCTTAAGAAAGGACTGTCATCCTGAGCGCTTTTCGCTTCGAAGGATCCCCCTATAAAGTAGAGAGATGCTTAAGAATATTTTTTAGCAAACATCAGAAATTTGCGGGAGATCCTTCGGAGCGAAAAGCACTCAGGATGACAGCCCTTTCTTAAGCACTCAGGATGACAGCCCTTGTCTTAAGCAGCTCTAGCAATTGATAAACAATGGACTTGGAATTACGCCACAACGCCCTTTGAAAAAAAAGGGGGATTCACATAAAATAATTTATAAAATCCTTCCCGGCCTTTTTTTTTCAAAGAACAAATTCGTGTAGATACAAACAAAAAATTGCATTAAATCTAACAGTTGCAATGACAACCGAAAATTCATCATAAAATGCAACAAAAGAGGTTTATAATAAAGCTTATTCAGCAAGGAATTTGAGAATGCGTTTCATTAAGTTATTGTTTCTCATCTCATACATTACACTTTGCCTAGCATCTTGTTCACAAGATCCTGCAGCGATTTATCCTACGTTTAAAAATTATGATGTTCCCTCATCTACTAAAAAGATAGTACTTCTTCATCCTTACAGCTATCAACAAACAACAAGTTATACCTGTGGCCCGGCTGTCATCATGAATTTACTGCACTATTATGGCAAGCTGAAAAATTCAGAAATGAATAAAACGACTGAAATGCGTCTTGCCAGAGAAATGGGGACTACGACTTCCGGTACAAGCCAACAAAACATGGTAGCTTGGCTCGAAGCGCATGGTTTCAATGTTGACTACGGCATGAATGTGTCAACGGATACGTTAATCTATAATTTAAATCACAACATTCCCACTATCATTGTTTGGAATGATTACAGTGGTCATGCCATGTTAGTCATTGGTTATGTTGAAGCGAATCAGACAGAGGATGGCAACAGCACGATGTTTATTGCAGATCCAAGCTCCACCAGTTCTATCGATGAACATCATCAGCATATTGCAGGAATTAATACACTGACACAAAAAGAGCTGCAATTAAATTGGTTTAACGCAAAATATTTCTTTAATCCCAGTCATACTCAAACCGGTATGTATATTGTTGCTGTGCCGAAATGAAAATTTTTGAAGTTAGCTTCTCTGTAAGAAAGAGCTGTCATCCGGCGCGCTCCAACTTCCTAAAGAAGAGGGGTAAATATCAAATAAAAACTTCTTCTTTTTATACAAATCCCCCTTGTTCCCAATGGTACTAGCTTAAGAACGTCGTCCCGGAATTTACTGGCGCTTAATGAGCGCTTTTTGCGAATTTAGCGCCAGTAAATGTCCGGGATCCATTTTGCTTAAAGCATATAAGTTAAAAGCAAGAGGGCGATAAATTGAAGATGGATCCCGGACATTAAGTAGCTCTAAACGAGCAAAAGGCGCTCGTTAAGAGCTACTAAATTCCGGGACGACGTTCTTAAGCTAGTACCATTGGGAACAAGGGGGATTTGTATAAAAAAGCGTGTTTTTAGAATAATTACCTTACACCTTTCGTCAATCCTAACGATTTATCTTCCCTAACATTTTGCAAAAATTGCTTCGATCTGGGCGCAAATAAACAAGAAGTATATGCACGACGATGCTGTGTAAGAACACCATCGTTGACAGCCTGAGCCAGATGTTCAGCAACTCGTTCAGCAAATTTTACTTCTGTTTCTTGAACTTCTTTTGCATCACGGATTGGAATAACTTTATCTCGCAATTTAGCAAACTCGTCAGCCTTATTGACGATACCCCGCGCTCGATAGTCTTTTTCTTGCTGACTCAATTGGTGACGCAATTCATATTTTTTCACCTCAAATGACAAAGGCTTTTCAAGAACAGGCAACTGTTTTTCGGGAAAAAACTTACGCTTGGAATTTTCCCACGTACTATGACCAAAGCTAAATAAACAATCCCATGCAGCCGCTACATAACCGAGCGCCTTTTCAACAACATTAATAATGGCATCACCGTGATGATGGTCACATTCTTCATGCTTTTCATGTTTATGGTGATGGTGGTGATGAGCATGTGATGAATGATCACTGCGGGCATGGTGAGCGGTTGTTTTTGATTCAGATCGCAAATCAGCATGACCCGCAAAAGATTCGTGTTTAGGCAGTGAATTCGATTGTTTTGTCATTGTTGTTTTTTCTTCATGCGCAGAATGGTGATGATAACAACATAACAGTCTATTAATCCCACCATGGCCATGATGGTGTTTCTTACCATGGTGATGTTTTTCATCGTGGTAATGCTTCTCATCCTGATGATGCTCCTCATGGTGATGATGATCACCATGAGGAGTAGCTACAACCACATGAAGGTCAGTTGCTGCTTCATTAATAACAGATGGCGGCAAAGAAACTGCAGGCGGCATCCAAGGCACCTGATCACCCGTGACGGCCATGCTCACTAAATGCCCTGAAAAAATACTGGCTTTAAATGCTTTACGAAGCAATCGAATTGGATTAATAAATTGGAAGAAATTTTCTTTTCGCCAAGTCTCTTTTAAATCCTTTTTCACATTGCTGAATGAATTTCGAATAATACTCGGGATTTTTTTGATGGATTTCAAACTGTTCACTAAATTAAAACAAAAAGTTGGCACCAAACTGCAAGCCCAAAAAATCCCGCTGACAATGGCCACACCGATATCGGGCAATTTCGGAACAAGAGCAACACCGGCTTTCGCTAAATACCACCAAGAACCAGCGGTCGCAACCGTTGCCGCAACAACAACAGCCAGCAAAAGCACAACACCCACTGCTTTCGCATAAAATTTTAGACCGCGTTCAGCCTTGGGTGTTTTAAAAAATTCTCGGGCACTCTGCATCCATTTTTTGATGGTATCATTCTGAATCATATCTGTTACGGTTCGATACATCATCAATCCGTAACCTAACACAACAAATGGCACAAATGGCGCGGCAATCGAGGTTGCAATCGTTGCTGCGATACCTATCTGAATCAAACACGTTGAAATACTAGAAAGTGATACAAATCCAGCACAAAAGCCTGCCAAACCAGCAACGCCAATGGTAGCTGTCATCAGCCGAACTTTTGTTTTGACCTCGTTCTCTAGTTCAACATCCTTAATGATTTCTGGACGACAAGTTAGTTGATCAACAGACGCCAATATATCCTGATCTGCATCATCCACCTTCTCTTTCTTAATGCGCAATATAAATAATTCTTCCATATTACGTAAACGCAATTTAACTCGCTCAATTTCATTTTCAGCTGTTTTTTTATTTTGACCAAAATAATAAGTCAAATTTTCTTCGAGCTCGTGTAAGTATTTTTTTTGCATCCTATAATCTTGCAAAAAAGTATTGGCGTGCAAATCAGGATTGCGAATCACACCTGTTTCTATTTCTGATTCAATTATTTCGATCAGCTTGTCTAATTCGCGTTTAGCAATCGCATTTTTTAAGACCGCGGCTTGATCGCCTAGTCTATTCATCGCATTAAAAATATTTTGTCGATAAACGGCACCCTCAATCGCAACAGCCAGGAAAAAAGCGAGACACGCTAACGGGATAGAAGGACTCAAAACCAACATGCCGCAAAAACTCAATGCGCCCAAGGACAATGTTGATCCGCCAGCGGTGAGATAACCCATGCCGGTCTTAATTCTACTGCTTGCCATCGTTTTGTTATTCCGAGTGAGATTATAATTTAATTTTTGTTATCTTATAACATTTCTTAAAAATTTGTCAAATATCTAACTCGAATAAATTACTCTAGTTTTTCAAGGACATAACTCCAAATTAGCCTCGCGACTGGAATAGACTCGCCCGCCGATGGAAATTCGTGAATATCCACACCCGGCAAACTATTATTCTCTAAAATCGCAAATGGTTGATTTTTCCAGGAAATTGCAACATCTTGGCAAATGAAGTCCAATCCCAACAAAGGTAAATGCAAGGTCTTATATAATTGCTGAAAAAGCAGCACATTATCAGGATGCACCTGATCTGTAACATTGGTGACATCCGCGCCACTGCTGACATTCATCTTATTGGCTAAGGTGATCACCCGATCTTTTTGCAGAATTGTTTTTAACGATACACCTTGATTTGCCAAATGCGCCGTAAGTGTTTTATTTTTTTCGATCACATGCAGTGTTTTATCTAATTGCTGCGGCGTACCGCGCAACGGATGTTTATTTTTTTGATCAATCAATTTTTCCACGGAATCGTTGCCATTACCGACGACACGTCCCGGTTGCCGCTTGGCACACGCAATTAATTGATTATCCAACACAACAGCGCGATACACATCACCCGGAATAAATTGCTCCACTAGAATTTGATAACTGACTTGTTTCGCTAACGTGATGGCCTCTTGCAGTGCTTGCTCAGTGCGAATATCAAACGTGATATGAATACTGGCTGAGGACTTCACTGGTTTAACGACCAGTGGAAATCCCAATTTAACACCATAGGCTAACGCCTTGGCAGGTGAAATAAATGCTTCGCCAAGCGGGCAAGGGAAATGATGTTTCAGCAAAACTTTTTTAAAATAAGCTTTATCATCGTATTGATTCGCATCCTCAAATTCCGGAAAATTGTGGATGGCGGGATAAATAGGATTGCGATCAAAATAATATTTTTTACCGTGATGCGCAAAATAAAAAATTTGTGTTTGGGTGTCACCAATTTTTAAATTATCAATTTTAATGCCTCTTTTTTTAGCCTCATCCCAAAAAATTAAAATGCCATTGTCGAATAATGCGCGATTGATTGAAGGGTTTAGCTTCGTGTGATTAACGGCGAGTGAAATTTCTAACATCAGATTTTTAATAACTTGCCAAATTAACGTCATGGTTTTTTTTAACGGAATCCACACAAAAAAAATTCTGACTGGGATACCTAGATAAAAATCGAAAATACTTTTTATCCGTGACTCGACATGTTTTTCTTCAAACGGCCAACAACTTTGGCAACCTTTGTTTTTCACGGGGTGTCCTTAGTTAAGTGAATGAAGAAAGCATTATAGCGCAAGATGAGACTGACAAAGTAATGAAAATCAGAACAGGTATCTACAAGAAAAATTTAATTTTTTATACAAAATCCCTCTTGTTCCCGACGGATCGACGCAAATTCCACCCATGCGTCGTCCTGAAAAATGTGACGTCAACGTATTTTAACCGTAGCGAGGGTACTCGCACGGAATATTTATTCAGGATCCACTTGAGTATCATCAATCCATATAAATTCAGGAATGAGCTCTTCGTTCGTGGATCCTGAATAAATCTTACGCGCTACTGCGATAACTGCGGTCAAATAATTTGGGCGTAAGATTTTTCAGGACGACGCATGGGTGGAATTTGCGTCGATCCGCCAGCCCTTGCCCCCCCCCTTTTTTAAAGTAGGAGACCTTCTAAACAGCTTTCACTGTTAAAATACAGAGCTGTTTAGAAGGTCTCCCACTTTGAAAAAGGGGAAACAAGGGGGATTTGTATAAAAAATAAGAAGCTCTTACTTCTATTATCTCACTGCTTTATGCAGAAACCGAATGAGAATGCGCTGGCTTAGACGTCGGCACAGGCTTTGATTTCACCCACGCAGCCATGTCGGCAAAAAGATCTTGCTCTTGGGCATTATTGATTCTGTTTGGAATCACAAATACCGCCCACTCTCTCACGCCATCTACTTTTCGACTCACTATCGCAAAACGACCCGCATATTTTTGTTTATTGACCTCAACGGTTGGGAGCGATAAATCAGTAAGCATTTGTTGGGTTAAATGTACCATCTGAAGATTTAAATTTCGCTTGGCAATAAACTCTTGTTGGTATTTACTCTCTTTAGTATTGAATGCAAGCACTCTGACATTTTCGCCCAGCAAACTGATGTGGTTCAAATTACTGAATGCAGTCACAGTTGCACCACAACCACATGCGTCATCACACTTTAACCACTCGCCCGCCACGTCTTCTCCTAATTCCTTTTTTAAATCTTCAAAAGGACCTGGTGTGAAAATCATGACATCGACTAAGTCATTATTCAACATATCGCCGATTGTTTGCGCCTGAGACGACTTTGCATCGCTGACCATGAACTTTGTCTTACATTCGCTGTCCATCATTTTTTTGGCAGCCGCCAGAATAGCGATTTCTTTTTCATCTTTTGTTTCACTTTCGATCTTGTATTTAACCGGTGTTCTCTTGCCAGACAGTGACATAATTGCTCCTTAATTTTTAAACCAAAACGCATCATACGAGCTTTTTTTTCAAAAAATCAAGAAAAATTGGCTATGTTTTATATCTAATAATATCCGCTGAATATTTAGTGATCAAAATAGCATGAGTATTAAAATTAAAGTAATGCTAAACTATATGAATAACTAATCATCAGGGAGAACTGCAATGAAAAAGTTAATCACCACGATAGCTGCTGCCTCTGCTCTTACCTTACTTTCAAGCCCACTGTATGCTGCTGAACTCAAAGTTGGAATTGTAAATATGAATGTCGTGATTCAAAAATCAGCGTTAATGGCATCCATCAACGAGGGTTTAATCAAACAGTTTCAAGATCGTCAGAAAGAATTAGCCGATGCGCAAAAACAATTGCAAGATGAAAATAATCAATTGACCGTCAACGCAGCTAACATGACCAATGATGACCGTAATAAATTACAAGTCAAAATTGCAACCGACCAAGCTAACGTGCAGATTCTGACTGCGTCATTGCAAAGAGATGTGGCTATTGCTAAAGATGCAGCCATGCAAAAATTCTCCACCCAACTGAACCACGTTATTCAAAACCTGGCTCAAAATCAACATTATGACATGATTGAACAAAGCACCAATTATCTCTATATCAAATCCAACTTCGACATCACCCAAGAAGTGGTTAATCAATTAAAATAACGTACAGCTTTGTTGCATCATTCTCGTATCCGTCATTGCGAGGAGCGTTTGTTGCGACGAAGCAATCCAGTTTTTGACTGGTAACAACTAAAAAACTGGATTGCTTCGTCGCAACAAACGCTCCTCGCAATGACGGGTAGGAGAATTAGGCAACTAAACCGTTTGTAACAGGAAACTCGCGCGGTTAAAATAAGTAAAACATATACCAATCACGCCTCAAAACAACTTCTTACCATTCGGCACCGCAGGATCAACCGATGCCAAACAAATAAAACCGTCTTGATCAGGAAATCCTACTAATAAAAATTCAGACGTAAAACCGGCAATATTTTTAGCTCCTAAATTGACACAACCCATCACTTGTCGACCCACTAACGATTCAGGCGTATAGTGCACCGTGACTTGGGCTGAAGTTTGTTTGATACCTAACTCAGAACCAAAATCTACCCACACTTTGTACGCCGGTTTATTTGCGCGTGGAAATGGCTCTACTTTTGTGACGGTACCTGAACGCAAATCGACTTTTTCAAATTCATCGTATGAAATAATCATCTTCTTCCTCATTAGCAATGTGTGAATAATACCAAGGTGTCTGTCGACTCGATGGCACATATTTTTTCTCTGGGATAACGCGTCTTTAATTCACCAAACTCATCGTGATCTGTCAACACATAAAAATGCTTACCTCGATGCCATCGTTGCCAAAATGTTTTCTCATCAATCAGCCAGGCTTTCGTGTTTTGATGTTGACTACCGAATAATAACTCACCCCGCCAATCCACCACCGTCACACGCCTTGCTAAATAAAAAGGTAAATCCTGGAAATAAAGTTTGTATGCCACCACTTCATCCATCGGACTTAACCGCTGTTGCAGGACTTTGATAAACGGTCGTGTTGATAGAGTATTGTGGAGCATAAATGCTTTTTGAAAAGCAAAAAACAAGACTATCGTTACAAACCACAACATACCCAATTGACGCCATTGATACGATGATTGCTGCAAATAGCGACCCACTAACACCGCCAGCGCTGGGAACATCGGCAAAACATAAGAAACCAATTTCGATTTTGAAAATGAAAAGAAAATAAAGATGACAGCAATCCAACTCAATAAAAATACCGTGGTCGAAGACAGCGAGTTTTTTTGTTGAATGGTTTTCCATGCGAGCAATAGAGACTGCGGTAAAAAGCATATCCAGGGGAAAAAGCCGCCGATCAATACCGGTATAAAAAACCAGATCGGTTGCAAATGACCAATTGATGTCGTTGCATATCGGAATAGTTGCTGCTCAATAAAATAAAAATAAAAAAATTCCGGATTCCTTACACTGACTAACCAATGCCAAGGTACAACGACGAGCAAAAAAATTAAAAACGCCGAGGGCAAATAGAGTGATTTTATTAAACGCCATTGATTTAATATAACCATCCAAACACCTACAATCATGATCGGAAAAATAAATCCAACCAGTCCCTTCGTTAATACAGCACATCCAGCGGCTAAAAAAGCCAGCCAAATAAAGAGCCGTCGATGAATCCCTATCGCTTGTTGCACACCCAATAAAAAACTAAAAAGACTCACTGACATAAAAAAAGTCGCTGTGATATCAACATTAATAACATGCGCTAAGCCAAAATAAAGAATATTTCCACTTAAAATGAACGCGGCATACAATCCTGTCCAGCGATTATATAATTTGCGTCCCGCAAAATAAGTGAATAAACAGCCGAATACCGCAAACACCGCATTGACACTGCGCAATGTCCACACGGATAAGCCGATATTTTTTACAAACAGGATGCCTAGCCAATAAAACATCACCGGTTTTTCAAAATATTTCACATAGTCTAGGGTGGGCGTCACGTATTCTTGTCGCGACCACATTTCTCGAATAATTTCAGCATAACGTCCTTCCTCCGGCACGAGTAAAGGCGGGCTGCCTAAACAAATAAAAAAAATCCCGCCGAGGACAATTGTTATGATTAAAATATCTTTTAGCCAACCGGTTGGGTCGGATAGATTTGTATTACGCAAAGACGTTTCTCCCATTCCTGTAACACTGGATATGATTTTTGGTGGATTTTAACAGATTAAAATGGGTTTAGCCTCAATGGCACTCGCTACAGTTCTTAAGCGAGTGTCATTGGGGTTTAGTCCTGAGCATATCATTACCCACAAATATTTCCTGCTTGCGCGTAAGCAATCATCAGCAATTTTTTATAAAAATCCCCCTCAATCCCCCTTTTCCAAAGGGGGAAATGTACTAAGCAGCATCGTGATTCGTTTTTGAGAGAGGAGCTGCTTAAGAAAAGTCTCCCCCCTTTGGAAAAGGGGGATTGAGGCTGACGGATCGACGCAAATTCCACCCATGCGTCGTCCTGAAAAATCTTACGCCCAAAGTATTTGACCGCAGTTATCGCAGTAGCGCGTAAGATTTATTCAGGATCCACGAACGAAGAACTGATTCTGGAATTTATATAGATCGATGATACTCAGGTGGATCCTGAATAAATATTCCGTGCGTGTACCGTCGCTACGGTTAAAATACGTTGACGTCATATTTTTCAGGACGACGCATGGGTGGAATTTGCGTCGATCCGTCAGGGATTGAGGGGGATTTATATAAAATAATTCTAAATTCTTCTTAAAGTTAGCGCTCATTAAACATTTGTGGGGATCCTTCAGGGTTTAGTCTATGCTCTTGTTTTGTTAAGATGGATATATAATCCAACTTATTTATTGAAGAGTTCTTTATGCACTTTATCCTTCTCGGCATTTTACTCGGCATGGGTGCGGCGATTCCCATCGGGCCTGTCAATTTAGAAATGATTCGCCGGAATTTAAATGCGGGCACACCCTACGGTATTATGCTGGGCTTAGGCGCCTGCGGTGCCGATGTCACCTATATTGTTTTAATTAGCATGGGCGCACTGGCGCTTCTACAATTCCCCGAGGCACTCCGTCTTTTTGGATTAGTGGGTTCTTTTATTTTATGTTGGTTTGCCGTGAAAGCCTGGCAAGCAAAGACCACCGACACTCATCAACAACGCCCAAAACCTTCATTGATACGTTATGGGATTGAAGGTTATTTAATAACGATGCTAAACCCCTATACTGTTTTATTTTGGGCATCCATCAGTGCACAACTCTCATTGATTGCAGCAACAAATGATAACGGCATTTTATTCGCAGGGTTAGGTGTTGTACTCGGCACAGTGAGTTGGGTCATCGCATTAAATATGCTGCTGCATTTCACCCGCCATAAATTAAAACCCCACACCATAAAATGGCTCAATCGAATCGGAGCCATTATTTTGTTTGGATTTGCTATCGCAGGTGTTGTGAGAGCGTTTACTTAGTCGCCGCTTTCACATAGTCAGAGTTCGGATAATTATATTGCAACACTTGCATCGCTTCATTTTCATTTTGGGTCAGATGTAACTTACGATAGGATTTAACCATTAAGACCAATGCATCCGGCACAGAGGGCGCACCTTGATATTGGCGCACCACGGCATTTGCCCGATTGGCTGCTGCGACATACGCCTCGTGGTTATAATAAAATTCTCCGACTTCCAATTCATGTGCCGCTAAAATATTGCGGAGATAAATCATGTATTGATGCGCAGCGGGTGCATAAGGACTGTCTGGATAAACACGGACAATTTCATTGAAGTCCGCATAAGATTTTTTAACTTGGGCTAAATCACGTTTCGCTAAATCCACCGCAAACATTCGCTCAAACACACCTAAGTTTTGATAATAATTCGCTAAGCCGCGCATGTAATAAGCGTAATCTACATGTGGATTGGTTGGATGGGCATGAATAAAACGATCGGCTGCGGCTTCCGCAGAGGCGTAATCACTCGCCATGTAATAGGCATAAATAATATGTAATTGCGCGATTTCCGTGTCATGACCAAAAGGATATTGCACATCTAATGCTTCATAACGTTTGATCGCTTCTTGATAACTTCTACTTCGCAGCGCACTCTCACCTTTTTCAAAAATTTGCTTGGCTGTTTCATCTTTATAAGCTTCTGCAGGATCTGTAGTCGTTGAACAACCTGCCAATAATCCGCATAGTAATGTGGAAGTAAGTAGTATGATTCTCGTTAATTTCATGATGTTCCCTAAAAATCCATTCGAATGGCCGTGCATTGTAAACGAAAATTTGTCATCATTCACCCTTATTTAAAGAGTGCCAGTGACTTATATATGAGCAAGCCAATCGATATAACCTGTACGATTCCAGATGATTTTGCTGGAATGCGACTTGACCAAGCCTTAGCAAAACTCTTGCCGGATTATTCACGCACGCTCATCCAAGAATGGATTAAAGCGGGCAATATTACGGTTGATCAAGCCTTACCAAAAAATAGAATGCTAATGCTCGGTGGTGAACAAATCATCATTCAAGCCGTGACTAAGCCCCAGCCTGCCTATGCCGCGCAAGCAATCGCCTTGAATGTGATTTTTGAAGACGATGCGTTATTAGTAATTAATAAACCAATCGGCATGGTGGTACACCCAGCTGCCGGTAACCCCGATAACACACTCTTAAATGCATTGCTCTATCATGCAAACGAATTACACGAGTTACCGCGCGCGGGCATTATTCACCGCTTAGATAAAGATACTTCTGGTTTATTGGTGATTGCCAAAACCCAAGCCGCCTACTTTCATTTAACCAAACAATTGAAAGAGCGAACCGTCACACGCATCTATCAGGCTGTTGTCAGCGGTATTTTACTGAGCGGTGGCAGTCTTGATAAACCCATTGGACGACACCCTATCCAACGGAAAAAAATGGCCATCCTTGAAACCGGCAAACCGGCTATTACCCATTATCGGGTGATTGAACATTTCCGCGACCATACACGGCTTAAAATACAATTAGAAACGGGTCGAACACATCAAATCCGTGTTCACATGGCCTCGATTAAACATCCTGTGGTGGGCGATCAAACGTATGGCGGTCGATTACAATTACCCAAAGGTGCCTCTCCCGAATTGATTACTGAATTAAGACAATTTAAACGACAGGCACTACACGCCATTGAATTGGGATTAGTCCACCCTGTTACGCAAAAACGAATCTCTTGGCAAGCCCCGCTGCCTGATGATATTCAGCATTTGATTAATGTGTTACGCCAAGATGCCGAGCATTTATTAGTAGATGAAGAGGATGACGATGAATTTTATTGAAGCAAATTGGCCGGCACCTAAGCATATCAAAGCATTTACCACCGTGCGTAATAATGGATTGAGCCAGCCGCCTTATCATTCTTGTAACTTGGCAGAACATGTAGGTGATGATGCACAGACTGTATTAGCGAATCGGGTCTTATTGAAATCAACGCTAGATTTAACCGAAGAACCCATTTGGCTGGAGCAAACACACAGCACGATTGCGCTACCCGCTTTACCAGAACATCGCGGTCACAACGCCGATGCATCTTTCACCGCCTCCCGTCAGCGCGTTTGTGTGGTGTTAACGGCAGATTGCTTGCCTATCCTGGTTTGTGATCGCAAAGGAACCCACGTCGCAGCTATTCATGCCGGTTGGCGAGGTTTAGTAAATGGTGTAATAGAAAATACCTTGGCTGAGATGAACGTTGATCCGGCGGATCTGCTCGTCTGGCTAGGTCCAGCCATCAGTGGCAACGTGTATGAAGTCGGCGATGAAGTGAAACAGCATTTTATCACCGCTGGAACACCCGCCGATCTGGCCGATATCGAAGCGGCTTTTTTACCCTCTCCAAAGGGTCGCTGGCTAGCCAATTTATATTTATTGGCAACGCAACGCTTAGCCAAAAAAGGCGTGACGCAGATTTTTGGTGGCGAATATTGCACATTTCGTGACAAAGAACTTTTTTATTCCTATCGTCGCGATGGCGCTGCAACAGGGCGGATGGCGAGCTTGATTTATATGGCGTGAGTGATAGATAGAATTTGCTGACAAAATATTTTTTTCTTCCAACTCATTTACAATACCTTGATTCAAGATATACTTTTTGATTACAAAAAGTATATCTTGAGGATATGAAGATGATCACATTCGCACGCCGCTTCTTAACTCTCCTTCTTATTGTTTGCTGCCAGGCTACTTTTTCTGCCAGCTTACCGAATACCAGTTTAGCGCCCATGTTACAAAAAGCCTTACCTGCCGTTGTTAATATTCGCGCACAAATCAAAATCACTGATTTAAATATGCTGAATCAATTGCAAAAAGAACAACCCAAAAATAATCCCGGTGGCATCATCCCCGATAAGTTTTTATCGGTTGGTTCAGGCGTGATTGTGAGTGCGGAAAAAGGCTATATTTTAACAAATGCTCACGTTATCGATCAGGCGGAACGCATTACCATCACCTTGGGCGATGGTCGGCATTACATCGCAAAAGTAATCGGTATCGACAAACCTTCTGATATTGCTCTGTTACAAATTCCTGCCAAAAATTTAACTGCCATTGAACTCGGTAATTCGAGTAGCTTAAAAGTGGGCGATGTGGTGGCAGCCATTGGCAATCCCTTTGGATTAAGCCAATCCGTAACTTCCGGTATTGTCAGCGCACTCGGCAGAAGTACATTGGGTATCGAAAATTATGAAAACTTCATTCAAATCGATGCCTCTATCAACCCCGGCAATTCAGGGGGTGCATTGATCAATACCCAAGGACAATTAGTCGGTATCAATACAGCCATTTTAGCGCCTGATCGTGGCAGCATCGGTATTGGATTTGCGATTCCTTCCGATATGGCAAAAAGCGTCATGCAACAAATTCTGACGTATGGCAATGTTCATCGCGGTATGCTGGGTGTGGGTGCACAAGACATTTCACCGGATTTAGCAACCGCTTTTAATTTAAGTAATACGAATGGCGCTGTGATTACCCAAGTTATTCCTAACACCCCGGCTGAAAAAGCTGGACTACAAGTGGGTGACATTATTACGAGCGTCAATGGTGCGACCATTAAAAATGCCAATGATGTTGTCAACGAAGTTGGCTTTATACGTGCCGACTCCTCAGCAAAAATTACCTTGCTACGAAACAATAAACCGATGACGATTACCGCTAACATCATGGATCCCAAAAAGCGGGATGAAATGAATGCGCAAGCCAATCCTTTCTTATTTGGCGTCAGCTTGAAAGATTTTACTTTACTCAGCACTAGCCACGGCAATATCAACGGCGTGATGGTCGTTGCAGTCACTGAGGACAGCAATGCATGGCATTCTGATTTACGTCCAGGCGATGTAATTGTTTCTGCTAGTCGACAAAAAATTACTAGCATTCAAGAATTGCAAAAAATTGCAGCGGCGACAAAAGATAATTTGCTCTTAAATGTTTTAAGAGGTCCCGGGGCTGTGTTTTTGGTCATTAGCAAAGAGTCTTAGTCTTTTGCTTGCAGCGAATGTCTGAGCCGCGACCGTTAGGGAGCGATCACCGGCGATTCAATTTTCGCCTCTATCAATTTAGGAGGCGTGACACTCCCTGACGGTCGTGGCTCAGTTTTGAAAGCTGTGCATTGTGCAACAAATCAAATGCTGCGAGTGAATTGCGGTGACAACGTTAATTTTTCCTTTAGAGTGCCGTCTAAAAACTCAGTAATTTCAGTAACAATTCTTGATGGACTCGGTGGTTGGCCATTACGAGGCAACGTAACATCAGTAAAAAATGCTAAATGATGTGTATTAAAAGAATCATTTAAGAGTTTATTACGTGCTGATCTAAAATTTTGTTTAGGCGGAAGAGAAACGTCAGTCGGCTTTTGTTCTGAATGACTTTCAGCAGAACTTTTGGAGACGTCAGTCGGCTTTTGTTCTGAATGACTTTCAGCAGAACTTTTGGAGTCCCGACGGTAAACACAACAAGCAACTATCTCAGCCAGAAAACCCATCACTAAACAATAAAAACCACCGGCATTGTCGTCGCAATATTGTCGATACTTTTCATAAGAACAGAGAGTTTGATTCAGTTGATCCAGTGCAAGACATAAATTCTTTATCGTATCAAATTCTATTTCTGGACATTCAGACTGGTCTTTATTCGCTGCTGGGAAAAAATCAAAAGCACTGACCGCAATCAAAACAACACCCAGCAGCATTAATGCTGGAACACAGAAGGAAACGGGACGGCGCTGAGTACGAGTCGAAGAAAAAAGATGCGGGGCATTCGCAAGCTGCCTTGCTTGAGCAGGCATTTCTTTTCTGTCTCTGGCAGATGATCTATTACCGACATTTTGAATTTCATTAAATTGAATGCGTGATATTATTTTTATCGTTGGATGAGAATTCGCCGCCGCAGAAGCAGGTTTCTCGCTTTGATCAACAGCAGCAGCATTTATATCTATTCTAGCATCCAAAGGAACAGCTTCAATTGGCTGTAAACTGGTAGAGTCTGTTTTTTCAGTGATAAGACTCGCGCTTCTTGGATCCGCCATAATTTATCACTCTCTATTCATTTTAAAGATGTAACTATACCCATTACACTTCGAAATGTAAACTTTAAGCTCAGTTTTAATCCGGTATCACGCTTGCATGACATAGCAATGACACTCGCTTAAGAACTGTCGTCCCGGAATTTATTGGCGCTTAATGAGCGCTTTTTGCGAATTTAGCGCCAGTAAATTCCGGGACGACAGTTCTTAAGCGAGTGCCGCTGGGATCAACACCAAGTTTTAAGTTTGTGATTTTAAGCGCGAAAATTACCTTAAAGTTTCACATAATTTATAAGGATGTTTTTAGAAAAACTAATCATCAGACCTATCATGAGGAAGCAAACGTCGCTTAGGACGAAAATAAGTTAATGGGGATTCTTCGAGAAAATCAGACAATTTTTCCATGTAGATACAGGCGTAAAGATCTACCTGATGGGCAAAATAAGTTTCTTCAGCACCTGCGCGAAATACGCGACCCCAGTGACGATTATAGAAAGCTTGTTCTTCATGCAAATACTTCTTAATTTCCATGTCCAACGCGATTATTTCATTTTGTAACTCTAAAACTTGCTTGTCATAATGCTTAGATTCCTCATCAATGCTATGAGTATGTAAATCTATATACTTCTGCTCTAACGTTTTTTTCATGTTCATAGCTTTCGTAATTTTATTTTCGATGGACTGAGCGTTTTTTTGCGACTCAATTTCTTCACCCAATTCTTCGACAACAAGAGCGGTACGCCAATTGCAATCCTTTTTCAATCTTAAAATATCACCATAAATGTGATCACCGACATATAGAATTTCATCGCCTTTAATATTGAGATCTTCTGTAAATTTTCGGGCATTCCCACCTTGATAGACGCCTGGCACGATAGGCCCGTAGGTATTGGTCATGGCACCATCCTCTGGGTTTACAGCAAGAAATTTCAAATTGTCATAAAAGAAACGCGGCTTGTTAGCAAAGTTAATGACAAACTCAAATAGATTTTGCCAAGTTTCACCCTTTTTTAAAAAAGGATTGATTGCATAGTTTAATAATAAATTGGTGTAATTATATTGTGAATTAGTGAGTAGAAAAAATTTTTTGCCGCAACGAATAAATTTCTTTAATCCATCTATTAATTCTTTTTCTTGGATAACGAATTCTTCCATACGTTGAGCAATGTGTGCCTTCAGGCTACCATCCGCATGAATTTTATCTACGATGCCTAAAACATCTGATGCAATGCTACTATAAGCAGGAAAATCGTTCGGGCTTCGATCTTTGAGATCAATAAGCTGGCTGTATAAGACACAAAAAGCAATGGAAAAAGAGGTATCTATCGCGATGTAATTTGGATCTTTCAAATCAACATAAATACTTCGATAAATTTTTTTCTGATCCGCAAAACTGATTTCTTTTGTCCCGTGATAACTTTTACGAATGCCAGCGTAGCGGCTTAGCTTTAGAATATTGCCATTTTTACTATCGATGATCAAACCTCTAATGGCATCTGAAAAAATAAATTTTAAATTCCGTAATTCTTCAGGATACCCTTTCTCTTTAATCAAATTTTCGATGACAATTGTATACACTAATGATTCAAAGTTTTTGATGTTGTAGCGTATTAACGTATGGTCCATATCCAAACCAATATATTTAATTTTTTTTAGATTTAAAATACGGTTTACAAAAACTTTTTGCTGCATAGATTTTCCTTTCAGTTTGACAATATCAGCGAATTGGAATGTAATTGGTATCGATGAAGTAAAAGCAGTAATGTTTAAAACCAATTATTCGGTATACCTGCAGCTTCGCCAATCGAACGAAACTCATCAGGTAACTGCGAAAAATGCAGATTTTTTTTGTGTTGACGTGCGTACTTGATCCATTCAATTAACAACGCTAATCCTGCACTGTTAACTGTTTTAGCGCCTGAAAAATCAAAATTTAATTCGGGTGAATTGGATAACAAAGACAAACTCTGCTGCCAAAGCGCATTCACCGTTGCAAACGTTAAATCGCCTGATACAATCAGGCGATTATCTTGTTTCACAATTGCAGCCAAATTCATCGTTTACTCACCCGAATTTTGTCCATTATGTTCTTTTAATGCTTTAATTAAACTTGTTATATCGCCATGCGATAATTGATCCGCAAATTGCGAACGGAAGCTTTCTAACAAACTCACGCCTTCTACTGTCATGTCATACAGTTTCCACTGAGAACCCACTAACAGTAAACGATAACTCACGGAAATCGGTGGGCCATCACTGCGAATAATTTGGCTACTGACCATCACATTATTTCTGCCCTCATAACCGCCGCGGACCGGATAAAATTTTACTGTTTGATCTCGGTATTGCGCCAATGCAGAGGCATATGTTCTGACTAACAACGTTGTAAATTCACTTTGAAATTCTTCTCGTTGACCCGATGTCGCACTGTTCCACGTTCTAGGTGGCAGCACGCGTTTAGACATTTCGGACAAATCGGCGTGAGGTACCACAATTTCAGTTGCCAATGAATACACCAAGGAAGGATTTTCTTTCAGCGAGGTACGATGGTCTTTCAACGCAGAAATCAGTTGATCCGCAATCGATTGCAGCACTGAAACGGGGTCACCTTGTGCGCGTGCAGCCGATATCAACATCACAAAAAGTAATGTGCTCAGGGTAAATACAGATAATGCCTTACGAAAAAAAATTTTCATGGTTTAGCTCCTGCTGTTTGTTTTTCGGTGCCGCTCTGTTTAGATTTCGGATCATCTGAACTTTTGTTACCTACTTTAAACAAAAACTGGCCAATTAATTTTTCCAATATCATCGCTGAATGGGTATCTTGAATCTCACTGCCTTGTTTCAAAAAGCTTGGGCTATACATGGGCGTGATCGCAATGTAATTATCGCCTAATAATCCCGCTGTTAAAATCGCCGCAGAAGAATCATCGGGTATGTCGTTTATCTTATCATTGATTCGCATCGACACCACGGCTTTGAACGTTTGTGGGTCTAAATCAATCCGTGACACTTCACCCACCACAACGCCGCCGACCTTCACAGCTGAACGCACTTTCAATTGCCCAATGTCGTCAAATTGCGCTGTCACAACATAAGCATTTTGTTTAAAAAAACTGGTTAAGCCGCTGACTTTAAACGCTAACACCAAAAGACAAGCAATGGCCGCTAATAAAAATAAACCTACACTGGTTTCAACAGTCCGCTGTGGCAACATTTACCACCCTCCTATCATCATTGCGGTTAATACGAAATCGAGGCCCAATATGGCCAACGAAGAATAAACAACGGTACGCGTGGTTGAACTCGCAATACCGGCAGAAGTTGGCACCGTATAATAGCCTTGGTGCACAGCAATCCACGTGATGACTAAGCCAAACACAATACTTTTGATAATCCCATTGATCACATCCAAATGAAAATCAACAGACGATTGCATGTTTGACCAAAATACACCGGCGTCCACCCCCAACCATTTCACCCCCACCAAATAAGCACCATATATCGCTGTCACATTAAAAATTAACGTCAACATCGGCATAGAATAAAAACCGCCCCAAAAACGCGGCGCAATCACGCGTTGCAATGGATCAACGGCCATCATTTCCATACTCGACAATTGGTCTGTTGCTTTCATCAACCCAATTTCAGCGGTCAATGCAGAACCGGCACGTCCCGCAAATAATAATGCAGCAACGACGGGACCCAACTCGCGTGTCACACTGAGTGCCACTAAGGTTCCTAGTTCAGCGGAGGCACCAAATTTTGTCAGCGTATGATAACCTTGCAAGGCAACCACCATACCAATAAATAAACTCGACACCAGCACGATGACTAATGATAAAACACCTTCTGCATAGATTTGCTGTAACAATAAGGGAAAACCTTTTCGCAAATTAGGAACACGCAAGATCGCGCCTGACAATAAAATACCTGCTTTGCCATATTCTTTGACGATATCAATGCCCCATCTGCCCAGCGTTGCCACTTGATCTCTCATACATTTCCCTCTAACAAATCTTGTTCAAGAAGAGCAGCCGGATAATGAAACGGTACGGGGCCATCTGGCAAACCTTGCAAAAATTGTTCCAATTTTTTAGACGTGTTTTTGCCGAGCTCAGCAGGTGTACCACTGCCTATTAATTTTCCATCCGAAATAACATACACGTAATCTGCAATAGCCAACGTTTCTTGCACATCGTGCGAAACAATGACGCTGGTTAATCCAAGCGTATCATTTAATGTTTTAATTAATTTCACTAACACGCCCATTGAAATAGGATCTTGGCCCGTGAAAGGTTCATCATACATAATTAATTCGGGATCCAACGCAATCGCACGCGCTAACGCAACGCGTCTCGCCATGCCGCCAGATAATTCACTGGGCATTAAATCGCGTGCACCACGCAAACCCACCATTTGTAATTTTAACAAGACTAACGTTCGAATCATGCTTTCGGATAAATTCGTGTGCTCGCGGAGTGCAAATGCGGTGTTTTCAAAAACATTTAAATGCGTAAATAATCCGCCTGTTTGAAATAACATGCCCATTTTTTTGCGCAACTGAAACAATTCGCGGCGGGATAACTGATGGATATTCTTTCCTGCGACTAAAATCCGTCCCTGAGTCGGTTGTAATTGAGCACCGATTAAACGCAACAAAGTCGTTTTTCCCGTACCACTCGGTCCCATGATAGCCGTGATTTTGCCGCGTGGAATCACCAGATCAATACCATCAAAAATAGGACGTCTGCCGCGGTCAAAAGAGAGATTGCTGATTTCGACTAAATTATCCATTCAAAGGCTCATTATTTTTTACAATTAGGGCAATCCGTATTGTCTACAGGTGCATTTGGAACAATCAACACAAAAATGACATAAAAAATAATCGTAATACCCACACCTAAGATAGTTAGCACCACAAACATTAGCCTAACCCAAACAGGATCAATATTAAAATAATCCCCTAACCCACCACAGACACCTGCTATCACACGCTGACGTGAGCGGTATAACCGTTTAGCCGAATTCATAGCATAACCTTATTTGTAAAAAAGCCCAATATATTAATATGGTTAATTGGTTTAAGCCAGACCCTTGTGAGAAGTATGGCGTAATTGCGTAATCTCGGTGTCAATTCAGTGTCGTGCCAGCGTGCTTTTAGCTGGCATCCAGGTTTGCTCTTAATATAATTCATACAGAGATAAATCTGGATGCCAGCTAAAAGCACGCTGGCACGACACTGAATTGACATCGAGAATTACGCGCAACCTGCTTCTTTATTTGCCCAACACCAGGTAAAATAGGCACTCCATTAGGAAGCCCAACAGGATAAATATGCAAGCTACTGATAACATAGAAGATTTTTTATTATCTAGCCAACCTCAAGAAACCTCTGCCACGTGTGAACTCGGTCGCGCTGTGATTGAGACAGAAATTCAGGCAATTCAACGTTTATATGACCGCATTGATCAACGATTTGCGCACGCTTGCAATATCTTGCTGAGCTGCAAAGGTCGCATTATTGTGATGGGTATGGGTAAGTCAGGCCACATCGGTCGAAAAATCGCGGCCACGTTTGCCAGCACAGGCAGTCCCGCTTTTTTCATTCATCCCGGCGAAGCACGTCACGGTGATTTCGGTATGATCACCCCCAACGATATCATGCTCTTAATTTCAAATTCTGGCGAAACAGAAGAAATTCTGTTTATCCTCCCTTTCATTAAACGCTTAAATTTGCCCTTAATTAGCTTTACCGGCAAACCACTGTCTACACTGGCCAAAGCCGCCACAGTGAATATTGATGTCAGCGTTGAAAAAGAAGCGTGTCCACACGGACTTGCTCCCACATCCAGCACCACCGCTGCATTAGTCATGGGAGATGCACTCGCCATTTCACTTTTACAGAGACGCGGATTCACGGCAGATGATTTTGCGTTATCCCATCCTGGCGGCAGCCTGGGAAGACGCTTATTAATCCGTGTTGAAGAATTAATGCATGCCGGTGCCAATATGCCTAAAATTGCCGCGCACGATGTCGTCAAAACTGCTCTTGTTGAAATGACGCAAAAAAAATTAGGTATGACGACCGTCGTCAATGAACAAGATGAATTACTCGGTGTTTTCACCGACGGCGATGTCCGACGCGCATTTGATAAAAATGTCGATGTTCATCAAACTCAAATTCAAGAACTCATTGCTAAAAATCCGAAAGTCATTCGTAGCGACACGTTAGCCGCTGAAGCATTACACATCATGGAAACCTTTAAGATTACTTCCCTAGTCATCACCAATGATAGAAAACAACCGATTGGCGTTGTTCACATGCATGATATCTTGCGCGCAGGAGTGGTTTGATGGAATTACTGATCAATAAAGCCAAAAAAATTCGGTTAGCTATTTTTGACGTCGACGGTATTTTAACCACAGGCTCATTGATTTATGCACCGGATGGCACGGAATTAAAAGTATTTCATGTGCTCGATGGTCATGGCATGAAAATGCTACGCACCACCGGCGTCGAAGTCGCTATTATTACCGCACGCAACTCACCCGCCGTCACCAAACGCATGCAAGATCTGGATATTGTGCACGTATACCAAGGTCAACAAGATAAAATCGCGGCCTATGAAGACTTAAAGCAAAAGTTAACCTTAACCGATGAACAAATTGCGTATATTGGCGATGACTTACCCGATTTACCTTTATTGCGTCGCGCAGGTGTATCGACGACCGTCGCCAATGCCGCCAATCTGATCAAAGACAATGTTGATTGGGTAACAACACTTGAAGGTGGGAAAGGTGCCGCCAGAGAATTTTGTGAATTCATTATGCATGCACAAAATACTTATCAAGCTGTTATTGATAGCTATCTTGCTCGGTGACTTTATGACGACATCGGCTTTCTCTTGGAAAAATCCTATTACGAGCGCATTACTGTTTCTTGCCGTTTTTTTCAGCGCTTGGTTATTGGTCTTGTCAAAACACCATAAACCCATTACGACCCAGAATGATTTAGTCAACCAACCGGATTCCTTCATGGAAGGCGTCACCGCCACGATCATGAGCAAAACAGGCAACCCTTCTTTAAAAATTCAATCGCCGAAAATGATTCATTACGCAGAAAATGATACGACAGATATTGTGAAACCACACGTCACCATTTATCGCCAGTCACCTGAACCTTGGTATGTGGATTCTGATAGGGGCAAGGCCATTAATGGCATCGAACACATTATTTTTTCGAGCAATGTGGTTATCCACCATCCCAGCGATGCAGCCAATCCTGTCACGATTATGAAAACAGCCACGTTAGATGTTTTTCCAGATAAGAAACAAGCAACAACAGCTGACGCTGTCACAATCACCCAACCCGATACCATTGTGCACGCCATCGGCATGTTGGCGAACTTAGAAGATGGCACCGTTCAATTACTCTCAAATGCTAAGGGCGATTATGTCCCGACCTCTTAATCTCATTGCGATCATCTTATTACTCTTTCCTAGTCTGGGATTTGCGCTAGTCGGAGATGATCATCAAACGATTCATATCGTGGCTGACTCTTCGACGTTTAATTACAAAACCGGAAATAATCTCTATGAAGGCAACGTCAAAGTTGATCAAGGCACCACCCATTTAACCGCTGATCGTTTAACCACGAGCAATAATGATAAACACAAAATTCAAGAAGCCATTGCTTATGGTATTCATCAATTAGCGGATTACTCGACGACACCTAAACAAGGCGACAAGCCGGTACACGCCAAAGCCAAAGTCATTCGTTTTTTCCCCATCAAATCGTTAGTCCAACTCGAAGGGGATGTGATTGTCACGCAAGGAGATAATAGTTTTCACGGGCCATTTATCATTTATAATATGAAAGATCAAATCGTCACTGCCCCTGCATCCGAAACAGGACGAACAACCATTGTAATCGAGCCGAATAAGTAAACCCATGACCAGCCTACATATTGATAAAATTTGCAAAACCTACAAGTCACGCCAAGTTGTGAAAAATGTTTCGTTGACCGTCAATCGCGGTGAAGTGGTGGGTTTGCTCGGCCCGAATGGCGCCGGTAAAACAACATCATTTTATATGATTGTGGGTTTAATTCCTTGCGACAAAGGCGCCATTATTTTAGATGACAAAGACATCACTCATTTACCCGTGTATGCACGCGCCCAATTAGGTATCAGTTACCTGCCACAAGAAGCCTCGATTTTTCGCAAATTGAGTGCGGCCGATAACATCATGGCAATTCTTGAATTACGCAAAGAGTTAAATCATACACAACGGTTAGCGTGTTTAAATGAATTATTGGAAGAATTTCACATCACCCATATTCGCGACACACTGGGTATTAGTTTATCCGGTGGTGAAAGACGGCGTGTGGAAATTGCTCGCGCACTTGCCACTGAACCGAAATTTATTTTGCTCGATGAGCCGTTTGCTGGTATCGATCCCATTTCAGTCGTCGATGTGAAACGCATCATTACGCATTTACGCAAACGTAATATTGGCATTTTAATTACTGATCATAATGTTCGCGAAACCCTTGATATTTGCGAACGTGCCTACATCGTTAATCAAGGTGAAGTGCTCTATCAAGGCACCCCGCAGGATATTCTGCATAACAAAGAAGTCCGAGCTGTTTATCTTGGCGAAGAGTTCGATTTATAAATACAAAACACATAGGAGAAGAGAAACATGCAATTGCATTTTACCGGTAGAAATTTAGAAATCACCCCTGCATTAAAAACATTTACCCAAGAAAAATTCGAACGCGTTGAGCGTCGTGACGCCGCCATTCAAAATGTGAACGTGGTTTTTGTAGTCGAAAATTTAACACACACGGCGGAGGCTACTTTGCATCTTAGCGGCACTGAAATTCACGCATCTGCTAAAGCCGCTGATATGTATAGTGCGATTGATGAGCTAGTGGATAAATTACTCGGTCAAATTACCAAGCATAAAGAAAAACACTCAAACCATCGTTAAGCTATAAATCGTATGTTGGGTTTCGCTGACGCTCAACCCAACCTACAAACTTTCTGATTTCAATTCCCAGCCACCGTCATATTCTCTAACAAAATCGATCCCGTGCGAATATTGCCGCGTTCATCAACATCATTACCCACTTCCACAATTTGCTGGAACATATCGCGTAAATTACCTGCCACGGTAATCTCTTCAACCGGATATTGGATTTCGCCATTCTCTACCCAAAAACCCGTCGCTCCGCGAGAATAGTCACCTGTGATGATATTCACACCCTGACCCATCAAATCCGTAATCAACAAGCCTTTATCCATGGTTTTTATTAAAGCAGCTAAATCTTTTTTACCCGTATTAATAAATAAATTATGTACTCCACCTGCATTTCCGGTGGTTTGCATGCCGAGCTTACGAGCCGAATAAACACCTAAGGAATAATTTCGTAACACACCTTGTTCAATGAAAACATTTTCGCGGGTTCGGACCCCATTATCATCAAAGGGTGCACTGCCTAAGGATTTTAACAGATGAGGACGCTCATCAATGCGCACAAAATCTGGGAAAACTTTTTTATCTAAATGATCCAACAAAAAAGACGATTTACGATACAGATTACCGCCCGTAATGGCCGCAATAAAATGACCGATCAATCCACGCGCTTCTTCCGCCACAAAAATAACGGGAACACGGCGAGTCGAAAGCTGCTCGGCACCTAATCGACGAACCGTTTTTTGTGCCGCGTCATTAGCAACCCATTCAAGTGAGGCCAGCAAGCTAGGGTCACTTGCTACCGTAAAACTATAATCCCGCTGCATATCCTCTTTTTCTTGCGCAATCAAAGAACAGCTTATATCATGCCGCGACGCTGGATACATGCCGATAAATCCATTTGAATTGCCATAGACTTGCCAACCCTGATTGGTGGCGATCACAGCCCCTTCAGAATTTTTAATACGTTTATCTTTCTGAAGAGCCAGTGCTTCACACTGAATAGCCATATTGATAGCTTGTTCGACCGTAACATCCCAGGGATGCCATAAATCCAGATTGGGATAGTCAAATGCCAATAATTCTTTTTCTGCTAACCCAGAAAATTCATCTTTATCGGTAAACTTTGCAATATTACATGCTGCCAAAACAGCTTTTTTGATCGCGTCGGGATTTAAATCAGACAGACTGGCTGACCCCGTGCGTTGACCAAAATAAACGGCCACATCCACAATTTTATCTTGGTTGTATTCAACCGACTCCACCGCACCCAAGCGGGCGGTGACTGTAAATCCTTTACTCAAGCCAACATCGACTTCAGCAGCCGTCGCGCCCTGTTTTTTGGCCTCAACTAAAATTTCTTTTACAATGTTTTTCAAATGTTCTGGATTATTCCATAATTCAAGCATAAAATTCTCACTTTCTGGATGTTAATTAAAGAAAATTATAGTATCTTAGTAACCGCAACTTTATCATGGAGAATGAAAAATGAAAAAACTTATCGCAGCTTTATTAATTAGTGCTTCTGTAATCGGTACATCCGTTGCTTTAGCTGATGAATCAACCCAACCAGCTACAACAGCTCAATCCGATGCAATGATGCAATCATCTGAGAACGGCCAAGCTGCTGCTGAACCAGCTAAAAAAGTAAAAAAGCACGTGAAGCATAAAAAGCATCACCACGCTAAAAAAGCTGAAGCGACCGAATCTGCTGCTCCTGCTGCTACCGCGCCAGAAGCAACAGCAACATCTGCTGCTAGCTAATCGCATAAAAAGCGGCCTTTTTTTAAAGGCCGCTTTTTTATTTCGACTCAATCCATGACAGACAATAACGATCCTGACCAGCTCCCACAAGAAGTCTCCAAATCCGAACGAAAACGCCGAGTCACTGCCTTACAAAAAATGGGTGAAGCCTTAGTCAATCTTTCGCATGCCGAGCTAGCGCTTATTCCAATGGAGCCACGGTTACGTGAAGCGATTGAATTTGCTCGTGAACTAACCAGTCATGAAGCAAAGCGCAGACAATTACAATACATTGGCAAATTAATGCGTCATGTTGATGCAGAACCTATTGAAGCTGCATTGAACAAATTGCAAAATAAAACTCAAGAAAACAAAGCCCAATTTCAAAAATTAGAACGCTGGCGTGAGCAATTAATTGCTGAAGGTGATACTGTTTTAGCAAAATTATTAGCGCAATATCCTGAGATAGACTCTCAACATATTCGTCAATTAATCCGCCGGTCACAGCAAAAAAAACCGGGAGCGGAAACTGAATTATTTCGGTATTTGCGTGAGATTATTGAGAGGTAGCTTGTTTTGATTTTTTGTAACCGCCCCCATAGGTATCTACAGAGAAAAATTTAAATTTTTATACAAATCCCCCTTGTTCCCCCTTTTTCAAAGTGGGAGACCTTCTAAACAGCTCTGTGTGTTAACAGCGAAAGCTGCTTAGCAGGTCTCCCACTTTGAAAAAGGGGGACAAGGGGGAACAAGGGGGATTTGTATAAAAAGAAAAAGTTCTTATTCGATGTTTACCCCTCTTTTTTCGAGAGTTGGAGCACTCAGAATGACAGCTCTTACTTTAATCATCTCACTCATGATTCGTCCCACCCACCGTCAACGTATCCACTTTTAACGTGGGCTGACCCACACCAACCGGTACACTTTGGCCATCCTTACCACAAATGCCAATACCCGAATCCAGCTTTAAATCATTACCAACCATCGAAACCCGGGTTAACACATCCGGGCCATTACCAATTAACGTTGCGCCTTTTACCGGCACGGTGATCTTGCCATCCTCAATCAGATACGCTTCGCTAGCAGAAAAAACAAATTTGCCGGAGGTAATATCCACTTGCCCACCCGCAAAATTCACCGCGTAAATTCCCTTTTTCACCGACCCAATAATTTCCTCAGGTGTGGACTCACCCGGCAACATATAAGTATTCGTCATACGCGGCATCGGCACATGGGCATACGATTCACGCCGACCATTACCCGTTGACTCCATCCCCATCAAGCGAGCATTGCGCTTATCTTGGATATAATTGCGCAAAATACCTTTCTCAATTAAAACCGTGCACTGGGTCGGAACCCCTTCATCATCCACATTCAACGAACCACGACGATTCGGCAACGTACCATCATCCACAACCGTACATAAAGGCGATGCCACCATTTGCCCCATTCGGCCACTGAAAACAGAGGTACCCTTGCGATTAAAATCACCTTCTAACCCATGACCAACCGCCTCATGCAACAACACACCCGGCCAACCAGAAGCCAACACCACTGGCATTGTGCCTGCGGGCGCATCAACAGCACTCAAGTTCACAACCGCTTGTCGAACAGCTTCCCGCGCATATTCCAACGCTAAATCTTGCTCGACAAAATAATGATAATCATAACGGCCACCACCACCAGCATAACCCTGTTCTCTTCTGCCATTTTGCTCAACAACCACACTGACATTGAGACGCACCAACGGCCGTACATCTGCCGCTAAATGACCATCACTTGCCATGATTAACACTGTTTCGTATTCAGCCGCTAAATTCACATTCACTTGAATGACTCGTGGATCTTGTTGTCGCGCATACGCATCCACCCGTTGCAATAAAGCAACTTTGTCATTTTCATTTAAAGATAAGAGAGGATTGACCGGCAAATACAATTCATGACCCGCGGTTCGACGCCAGGTTTTGATAGCTTGCTGACCACCGTGCGTGCTAATACTGCGAGCCGCTTCTGCGGCTTGATCTAAGGCAGGTACCAAAATGTCATCTGAATAAGCAAAACCTGTTTTTTCGCCACTCATGGCGCGAACACCCACGCCTCGATCAATATTGAAACTGCCTCCTTTGATAATGCCATCTTCCAACACCCAGCTTTCTGAGTAAGTCGATTGGAAATACAAATCCGCATTATCAACCGCATTTCCTAAAATACTGCCTAAAACACCTTGCAGGTGATTCTCAGTTAATCCTGCCGGTTCTAGCAAATCGTGACGGGCAATCTCTAAAAAACTAGCCATGTATCCTCGCTCATTTCAGGGTAGATAGGGTTCACACATTGATATTCTCATCGCTTACCGTCTGCTGCCAAGTCAATTTTAAATTGACGTAGCGTTACAAATATCCTAGGATCGTGCATGGTAAATAGGAATTTACACATCATCATATCGCAAGGAACGATGGCCATGAGACTATTAAATTTGGTTGTGCTAAGTCTTACAAGTATAGCACTCTCAAGCTGTTCTTCAATCAATTCGGTACAACCCGTCAATCATTCAACCCAAACCAAACCCGCTGTACAACATTCCAAGAAAAACCCGATGGCGGTGTCGTTTTACCCATCGACAAAAAACCTTTCTATCCCTTATGTCGTTCTCGGTAAAGAAACCGTGTCAAAATTTAATTTTGTGGGTATCAAACGTCAGGAAGCAACCATTCACGATACGATGCGAAATTTAGCGGCTTCTATGGGTGGTGATGCGGTGATTGATATTCAACATGGTGACAAAATGATTACTGGAACGGTGATTGCTTATCGTTCGCGGTATGAGGTGTAGCTTTTTAAATAAAGACCGTCAGCATGAGCGCTTAAGAAAGATCGGCAGCGCTCATGAGCACCAGTGATTCTCTCTAATCTTCTTTCTTATGATCAAGCGGAAAACCACCTTTTAGAAAAATCTCATGCTGCGGATAAGGCGGCAGAATATGATGTTTCTCAAACGCATCCCAAATCGCGACTAACACATCAGAACGCAAACCCACGCGTGACTTCACAATGCGTAAATTGATGTAATAGCGCACTTCAAATTCAATCACACCGTCGGTCATTTCTTTCATAAACACTTCAGGAATCGGATCACTCAGAACATCTTTATGCTGAGCTAATACTTGATGAATCACTTGTTGAACATCCTGCGGTTTATCATGACGACTAATTTTTAAATTAATCACTGTACGAACAATGCTGTCTTTCGCTGTCCAGTTGGTAAAGGATTTACTAAAAATTTCTGCATTGGGAATTAACACATCCATGTGGTCCCACGTCCGAATCGTCACCGCACGACCACCGATGTGCGTCACATCGCCTTCATAGCCACTGATACTCACCGTATCACCGACACGCAATGGCCGTTCAATTAACAATAAAAACCCACAAGCAAAATTATTCACGAGATCACGTAACCCTAACCCCACTCCAAAAGCAAATGCCGTGATAACGAAGGTTAATGATTTGATATCGATACCCAGCAATCGTAAACAGATAAAAATACCAAAAACTATCATGGCATACTGACTTAAAATGGCGATGCTGTTACGCAAACCTAAATCTTTTGTCCTCGACAATAATAATCGATAGACAAATTCACGCGTCCATCTGACTGCCCAGTATAAAAGTGAAATAATCACCACCAGCTCAATAATACTTAACGGTGTAATTGTGGTATTCAATACGTCAATTAAATGATAAGAGAGCAGCTTATTTAAGCGCTCAACCACTGGCGATTGCTGATCCCAACCGTATAATAAAAATAACACCGCCCAAGCAAAGAGGAAGAGAATAATTTTTAACATTCGATCAATCGGCTTCAAAACGGCTTCTGTCCACAACCAACCGTTAGTGACATGTCGAATCAAAACTCGATAGACCAATTCCATCGCATCGTTTAACAGACCACGTAATAATAAATAAATCACCAGCACAAATAAGAAAATGCTTTCATACCAAGAAATCGTTAAGATTAAATTGACATAGCCCAGCAATCCAATCACCGAATTCACCAATAAAATAATTGGAATTAACAAACCTAACAGCGTTACAACGCGACGCAAATACGTCCGACGGGTATCAATATGCGGCAAAATAAGATTGGGAACCAATTCCCACTGTCTCAAGAAAAAGAGCGAAGCAATCAATAAAAAAGCTAAAAACAACCGATCAAATAAATCTTTCACTTCATAAACGATAGGCAATTGATGCATAAAAACAGTCAACGCGGTGATGATACCACCGGATAAGAAAATCCATTTTAAATGATGATATAACCGTATATCCTGCCCAATTCGATCATGCACCGTTTCCACTAAACACAACCGTGCGGTCATCATGATGGCCTTAAAAATCACCCAGACCAGCGCCAAATTAACAAAAATAGTGATATTTTGACTGGGCACTGCAAAAAAAGATAATAACCAAACCACGTTACCAATGAATGCCAAATCGTACAAGTTTCGATGCAGCAATTTAATAATTAACCATTTTAAATTGATGTGTCCATATTGATGATCTGGCAACCGCGCCACAATTACTTTTAAAAAATAATTTATAATGAGCACCAAAGCAACCCAAGAAATCTGCAAGACCGCCAACAAAATCCAATTCAATAATGTCATATTGGTAATGCTTGAAAAAATGGTGACCGTCAAATTTTTGAAAACTTGAAACGCTAGACTGGGTACTAACAAAATTTCAGTGCCTAAATCCACCCACGCTTTTGTACCAAACCCAGGCAATCCCTGCCGCGCAGATAACTCCTGCTGCAACGCTTGATCCAGAGAAGTGCGAAAAGCCGTTAGTTCTTGATTCAACTGCGTCACATTATTTAATGCAGTTGTATATTCTTGCTCTAACGTATTAAATTCCGCCGAGGGAAAGCTGGTCGTAGTGGCTTGCGAGAAAAGTGCTTTTCGTTTGTCTAAAATATCTTGTCTAATCTTAAGTAACCGATTAACCCGCAAAATCTGTTTACCCAGCGCCAGGGTCTCTTCGCTTGCTTTATTCAATAAGGTAATTGAGCTATTGCGTGAAATAGAAATTTTTAACTGTTGAATTTGCTCTTGATAACGAGCAATCAACATGCGCAAATAGGTGAGATTCACATTTTCATTCACATAAAAAATTTCATTCTGCAATTTTTCATAAAGCGCTTTATCCTGATGTTTTGCATTTTGCAAGTTCACCCATTGCGCATCCAACTGATTCAATTTTAATAACCAACCATTTTGCTGCGTTTGTAAATCGACTTCAGACTGTGCCTGCTGTTCTTTTAATTGCAAAATGGTTTGTGATTTCAAATTAGAGTCAATTCGGCCAAATTTAATTTTGTTTGCTTGCAGAATACTATCGGCGATCGATTGCAATTGAAGCAACGCTTTTCCTCGATTTTTTTCCAGTGTGAGCAATCCAGTTTGATAATTTAACTCTTCACGTAAACGCTTTAAATCGATGGTAGCATTACGCGCGATTTTTAAACCAAAAATGGTATAGGCATTTAATTGGTTTTGCATCTCTTGAATATCTTTTTCCAGACGGATAATGGTTTGCTGACATTCTGTTAATTCAATATTAATACTGTCTAAATTCGATTTTGCAATCGCAATGTCTAAATTCACTTGTTTAAGCATGCGATTATTCGCACGCACGATCACCAACCCTGAAAAAAGATTCTCTTGTTTTTGCAATGTTTGTAGTTGAAATTGCGCTTGATGGATGCGATCTTTTAACATAACAATTTGTTGCGAAGCTAACTTCGTTTTATCCGAATAGATAGCCTCAAGTTGTGTGTCATCATCTGCAAAACAAGCAGATGAGAGAATCAGCAAACTCAATATAAGAACTAACCATTTAAAATTAAGCAATCGCTTCAGCATTGAACGTCACCCTATTTTGCATAAATGCCAATAATAAAATCGCTGGAAAACACAACAAAAATGAACAGCCAAAAAAATTGACCCAGCCAATATGTTTCACCAATACCGCTGCAACAGGCCCTGAACAGACCCGACCAATTGCAAACAGAGCAGACAAACAAGCAAATTGTGTCGCGCTGTATTGTTTATTACACAACATGGTTAAAAAAACCAATAACGCAGTGGTACTCATTCCGCTGCAAAAGTTTTCGATAAACATTGTGAACAACATGGCACTGTAATTTTTGCCAATGACAGCTAGCACCATGAATGCCAAATTGGAAAACGCCTGGGCTAAGCCAAAAATAATGAGCCCTCTAAATAAACCAATTCGTGTCAAAATGAAACTGCCACTAAAAGCGCCTAAGATGCTGGCCGTAAAACCAATGATCTTATAAGCCACCCCAATCTGCGTTAATGAAAATCCTAACCACCGAAACAAAAAGGTGCTCATCAATGATAAAGCCAGTGCATCGCCAATCTTATAAATCGTTATAAACAATAAAATACTGAGAATTCCCGGACGTTTAAACAAATCTTGTATCGGCTCAAGAATGGCTCGGGTTAAACTTTTAGGCGGCTGAGTTCGATCACTTAAATCGGGCGCCAAATAAGTCACCCCGAGGTTACAAATCATTAACAACGCCATCAGCTGATAAGTAAGACGCCAACCAATATGATCTGCCATTATCAATGCTAAACCTGTCGAAAGAATAATGGCGATCCGCGATGCAAAAATAAAGAGAGACGAACCAACATTCCGTTCGCGCGGCAAAAAAGTATCGGTTCGATAGGCATCAATGGCAATGTCTTGTGATGCCGATAAAAATGCAATAACCACCGCAATAACACCCATCCACCCTGCCTCGACCAGAGGATTCAATAAGGATAATAGGAATAAAAAGAGGCTCAAACCCACTTGTGTAATCGCAATCCATCCCCGCCGTCGACCTAAAAAAGGCGGGACAAACCGATCTAATACGGGTGCCCAAAGAAATTTGGCAATATAGGGTAATCCCACCAAGGATAAAGCCCCAATGGTCATTAGATTGAGACCGGATTGTGTAAACCAAGCTTGTAAGGTTGAACTGCTTAGCGCAAAAGGTAACCCGGATGAAAATCCAAGAAATGTGACGGCTAAAATTCGAGGGTTCTTAAACCAGGGCTGGCCTTGCATGTTGATCTCTTGAGTTCAGGCAAAAAAGTTGAATCATTTTAGCATAAATACCCACTATACTTCAAAATGCGAATTTCGTATTTTGACGCCCAATTGATAAAGATTCCCTAGAATTAATGAGAAAATCCGTTAGAATGAATTAAATATCATTTTATGGATTGAGTATGACAATTAGCATTTTTAACCTATTTTCAATTGGTATTGGCCCCTCTAGTTCACATACAGTAGGCCCCATGAAAGCAGCGCATGATTTTGTTGTTACCTTGGCAGAACAACAATTGAAAAAAGTGACTGCTATCAAAATTGAATTATTTGGTTCGCTCGCTTTCACGGGGAAGGGTCATGGTACAGATCTCGCAATCCTCGCCGGTCTTGAAGGTAATTTACCCGACACGGTCAATCCTGATCTGATTCAACCACGAGGCCAAGAAATCATCACGAGTGGCAAGCTCAATTTGCTCAGTCAACACATCATTTCTTTTCAGTACAATCACGATTTAGAATTTAACTTTAAAGATTCACTGCCGTCACATACGAATGCTATGCGGTTTAGTGCTTATGATGCATCAAACACCCCGCTGCATTCTGAAATTTATTATTCAATAGGCGGTGGATTTATTGTGACGCAAGAACAAGCCGATCAAAATACGACGGGGCAAGACCATATTGTTCCATTTCCTTTTGCAACAACAAAAGAATTACTCTCTCACTGTGAAAAAAATAACATGCGGATTGCCGATGTTATGCTGGCAAATGAGTCCAGCATGCGTTCTAAAAATGAAGTCATTGAACGCGTTCTGAAAATTTCACAGGTGATGCGCGAATGTATTAACAAAGGATGCCAAACACCCGGTAGATTACCAGGCAGCTTGAACATCAAACGACGCGCGCCTGAATTAATGCAAAAATTACTGCAAAAAGGTCGTCCTGCTTCTCATGAATTAACAGACAGCATGGCCTGGTTAAATTTATATGCCATTGCAGTGAATGAAGAAAATGCGGCGGGCAGCCGGGTGGTCACAGCTCCGACGAATGGCGCTGCTGGCGTGATTCCTGCTGTGTTGCATTATTATTTAGATTTTTATCCCTCTGCAAAAGAAGAAGATATTATTGAATTTTTGCTGACAGCCGGTGCAATTGCAATTCTTTATAAACGAGGCGCATCAATTTCTGGCGCTGAAGTTGGTTGCCAAGGTGAAGTTGGCGTTGCCTGCTCCATGGCTGCCGGTGCATTAACGGCAGTACTGGGCGGAACCATTCACCAAATTGAAAATGCCGCAGAAATTGCGATGGAACATCATTTAGGTATGACGTGTGATCCCATTGCAGGGTTGGTACAAATTCCCTGCATTGAACGGAATGCCATGGGCGCTGTGAAAGCAGCAAATGCTGCGCGATTAGCATTACTGGGCGACGGTGAGCATTTTGTTTCGTTAGATAAGGTAATTGCTACGATGAAGCAAACGGGTAAAGACATGATGTCTATTTATAAAGAAACATCGCTGGGTGGATTGGCGGCTAATATTCCGGAGTGTTGAATAAAAAAAGCTGCATCTTGAGTGCGCCAACTCCCGAAAAAAGATGGGTAAGGTAACATCGAATAAGAACTTCTTCTTTTTATACAAATCCCCCTTGCTCCCCCTTTTTCAAAGGGCGTTGTTGCGTAATTCCCACTTCCGTCATTGCGAGGAGTGTTTTTTGCGACGAAGCAATCCAGTTTTTGATACTTAAATCTAAAACTGGATTGCTTCGTCGCAAAAAACACTCCTCGCAATGACGGTGCGTGAATTACGCAACAACGCCTTTTCAAAGGGGGAGACCTTCTAAGCAACTTTCGCTGTTAAAACACAGAGCTGTTTAAGACAAGGGCTGTCATCCTGAGCGCTTTTCGCTCCGAAGGATCTCCCGCAAATTTCTGATGTTTAGCTAAAGATCTTTCTTAAGTATCTCTCTACTATATAGGGAGATCCTTCGGAACGAAAAGCGCTCAGGATGACAGCCCTTGTCTTAAGCAGCTCTCGCAATTGATAGACAACGGACTCGGAATTACGCAACAACGTCCTTTGAAAAAGGGGTAATAAGGGGGATTTGTATAAAAAATTAATCCAGCAAAGTCATCGCCAAGTATTTTCTGCAACAAAAACATTCGCGGCTTAAAGAAAAATGAATTTCAAAAAAAAATGGGTTGATGTTAAAAACATCAACCCATTTATTAAGCCTAGGTGGCTTATTTTATTTACACAAACTTGTAGACTAAACCAACTAAGAATTGGTTAGAGTTCACATTACCAATGTTGGAAACTGAGGTGTAACGTGTGTAATCGTATTCAGCACGTAAATCCCAGTTTTGAACTAAGTTTGTTTGCACGCCTAAGCCAAGCTGCCAACCGGTATTATTGGTTGAACTTGCTGTCTCACTGAAATGGCTGCGTAATACGGAACCACGTACGTAACCCAAGAAATTTGAAGAGATCAAATAGCCTGGTAAGATACTGATACCATAGCTGCTTGTCGTTCTTGGACTAACTGTGTTCGTATCTTCGTCTTTTGAGGTTGTGATGTTGCCATCTAATTGGCCAAAAATTTCACCAGCCAGATAGAATTGACCCCATAAAGCGCCCCAACCAGCAGAAAGAACACCTGTGTAACCCGTGAAGTTTGTTGGGCCATAGGTATTGTTGCTGGCGGTATTAATGATATCACCAACGCTCAAACCGATGTAAGGACCCGTTGTGTAAACAAACGTAGGACAGGGTTGTTCTTCTTTGTAGCCAGCTTCTTTGTAGTTTGCGCTAGCAAAAGCAACATTTGAACTGACTGCTAAGACCGCACTTGCAATAATTAATTTCCTAAACATTATGATATTCTCCAATTAAACTAAATTAGGCCCAAGATAGTTCTAACACATAAAAACGTAACACGAAACTATTTTCTACTTCTACAACAAAATAACTGTATCACTCAACTCCATCGTATCGTCCGGATAGGATGATAGATACTTTCAGCATTTACTTCAACTTTCAACTAAACTTGCTGATTTTCCCACGTTGGCTTGCTAAAGATCGTAGATAAATTGCATCTTACTTTCCAATATCAAGCGAGACCAACAACAAAAGTTTTAAAATATTATTGTTTCATTCCATCTAAAAAACATCATCAATATATAACATTAAGAATTATTTTTCAAACATTTATTCTAAAATTTCAAGTGCTGCACTTGGGAGAAATTCTCTCATGAATTTTGTCTATTAAAAATTAGGAATAAACGCACTACTGCTTAGGGGTATCCCCTAACATCATTCTCAGTTTTCTGAAATTTGTACCATTTTTTTAAAACCGGCATGTCGTTCAATCAATTCGTCATAGCTACCTTCAGCCGCTAATGTGCCTTGATCAATGTAATAAACACGATCACACGCGCGAATTGTTTGTAATCGATGTGCAATAATAATAATTGTCTTTTTACGTGCCAGCGCATGAATGCTTTGCATAATTTCCATTTCAGTTAAGCCATCCAATGCATTTGTCGCCTCATCAAAAATAAGCACAGCCGGTTCTTGATAAAGTGCGCGCGCAATGCCAATACGCTGTCGTTGACCACCACTTAACCGAATGCCTCTATCCCCTACGTGCGTTGCGTAACCGTCTGGCAAAGAATCGACAAATGTATTTAATTGTGCAAATTGTGCTGCTTTCATCACTTTTGCCATATCCATTTTTTCTGGCAGCACACCAAATGCAATATTTTGCGCAATACTATTATTAGTCAAGATAATTGACTGCGGCACGTAGCCTAACAATTTTTGCCAACTATGTAATGTCTCTCGATTATCTATACATAATCCATTTACATATAAATGTCCTTGATCGGGTTGCAATAATCCCAAAATAATATCAATGGCTGTTGTTTTACCTGCGCCAGAAGGGCCTGCAAAACCAATAATGTGTCCTGCCGTGATGCTGAGCGTTAGATGAGCAACCGCCTTGCGGTTAGCACCGGGATACGTGAAATCAATAGCACGCAGTTCTAACTTCTCTAGCTGCGAAATCTGATGCTGCATCTGAGTAAAATCGGCTATCTGCGGTGGATTCTCTTTAATTTGCAATTTTTGATATTCCTGCAAAATTTCTTCCACGGTATAAGCATTACTTGAAACAATCGTTAAATTTGAAAAAACATTTTGAGTTAATGGCATCACCCGATAAAGGGCTACGACAAAAAAACCAATAATGGGCAACAACCCTGATAAATTATGATTCGATATCAGCAAGTAAAGCACCAGCAACAACACGCTGCCAAAAGCAACAATCTCTAATAAATAACGCGGCAAGGGCGCCAAGCCTAGTGATAACGCCATACAATGTTTTTCTTTGCGAATGGGTAATTCAAACGATTGTAAAAAAATATTTTCTTTTTGATAGAGCTTAACTTCTTTGATCGAGTCAAATGTTTCCTCAACCACTTTGAACGTTTGCTTAGCCGATTCTTTGAGATGTTGATTGGTTTTGCGCAATAAATTTTTAATCCAACTAAAAATCAGAAAATAAATAATTCCGACACCTAACATAATCGCCATCGCAGGCGCTGGATTCACAATCACCAACACTAGCAAAATTGCAACAATTGACATACTCTTCGCAAAAAAATCAAACAGCTGAATAATCACTGTCTCTGTCAAACGGCCAACGGTATGTAATAAATTTTTGCTGAGTTCCGATGTGCTATTGGATAGGAAGAAGAGATAGGGCTGCGACAAATACGCTGTGAACAATGAATTAAGCCATTTATATTTTAATCCATATGAAACGCGTGCAGATTGCCAGATAACATAGACATTGAGCAAGTTACCGATCACAAGCAATACCATCGCTACAACACCCAGCATGATTAAGAATTGATGGATACCTGCAAAATGAAAAAAATGATATACCAAGGCTAGCTTAGGATTTTCAAAAATGATTTGTGGTGTCGTGGCAACGACAATAAATGGCACAATCATCGTGATACCCACTGCATTAAAGACGGCTGTGAAACTCATTAAAATTAACAGTAGCGTTATTTTCCAGCGATCTTTTTTATCGATCAAACCCATGACCGAGCGAATAATATGCCCAATGCCTTTCGATTTTTCCAATGTTGCAACCTCTTCTCTACTTTAATGGGGATATTTTTTTCGCTGTTTGCGCATTTTTCGAATTTGCCATAAGGTCATGGCCGGACCAGATAACGCAAACAATAAAAAAATCGAAAACAACATTTGCTCTGGATCAAACGCAACAGCGGCGAGTCCGAGCACCAAAATAACAACCACAAAAAAGGGTACTTTGCCTTTGAAATCGACTTGTTTAAAACTGTAATAACGAATACGGCTCACCATTAAAATAGCCACAAAGAAAGTGAGCAACGCCGCCGGAATCGCGACCAACAAGCCGGATAAATGATACGATTCGCCTAACCAGACCATGCTCGCAACAACCGCTGCAGCAGAAGGACAAGGCAACCCTTGAAAATAACGCTTGTCTGTATCGACCGCTTGCGTATTGAAACGAGCCAACCGCAACGCCGTTGCCGCCGTGTAAACAAAAGCCACTAACCAACCTAATTTACCTAAATCGACTAAGCACCATTTATAGACTAATAATGAGGGCGCAATCGCAAACCCCACCATATCCGATAAACTATCGTACTCTGCCCCAAACGCCGTCTGGGTATTCGTCATACGAGCCACCCGCCCATCTAAACCATCGGCTACCATTGCCACAAACACAGCGATGGCGGCTATTTCAAAATGGCTATTCATCGCGGCAATAATGGCATAAAAACCAGCAAATAAAGCCGCTGTGGTTAATATGTTTGGTAATAAATAAATGCCCCGTGTTCGTTTATCGGGAGCTTGAGATTGATCTAAGCGCATATCATTCCTTAGGTCAGCTAAAATAATGAGCCTGAATTTTGCCTGAAAACAGAGAGATGAACCACCAAAAGTTTATTGAGCTAAATAGACCCCTCTCAAAACATTTTTTATTTTCCACAAGTTATCCACAGCTCACCCACATCTTATTCTATTGCGCGAATCGCAAATATACACTATCTTGTATAACACAATAGAACAGCATCCTATATATTGTATTTTTGTGCGAAATGTCGCACATAATATTGTACCTGTGTACAACTTTTATATCGAATCTAAATAGTAGCGCTCTGGAGGAGCTTATGGAAATGGAAACAGTCACAACACGCACATCGGCCGCTATCAAGCCTTTCAATGTCGACATCGCATTAACGGCACCCGGTCACTTGAAAGTTATTCGCCGTGAAGGCGCCCTGGCTGCTTTTGATGCAACCAAAATCGGCATCGCAATGACCAAGGCTTTTTTAGCCGTGGAAGGTGAATCCGCAGCCAATTCTGATCGAATTCACGAAACCGTCAACAAATTAGTTAAACGCATTACCGATACCTATTTACGCCGCTTACCCACTGGCGGAACAATCCATATTGAAGAAATTCAAGACCACGTTGAATTAACCTTAATGCGTGCTGGCGAACAAAAAGTGGCGCGCGCTTATGTGTTATACCGTGAAGAACGCCGCAAAGTTCGCGAACTAGAACAAGTCAAAGCAAATGAAGAAATCAATAAACCAAAACAACTTAACGTCACATTAAATGATGGTAAAGTCGTCCCCTTAGATGTCGATCGCTTAATTAAACAAGTCAACAGCGCTTGCAAAGACTTAGCGGATGTCTCTGCAAACAATATCATTGAAGAAACCCAGCGCAACTTATTCGACCGCGTACCCGTGAAGGAAGTCAGCAAAGCATTAATCATGTCAGCACGCGTCCTCATCGAAAAAGAACCCAATTACAGTTTTGTGGCTGCCCGTTTATTGTTAGATGAACTCCGCATGGAAGCATTAGGATTTCTGGGTTTAAATGAAAGCACAAGCTTTGAAGAAATGAATTCGCTTTATCATTCTTACTTAAAAAGCTACATTGATCGAGGCATTCAACTTGAATTATTAGATCCCAAATTAAAGTCATTTGATTTAGCCAAAATTGCCGCTGCGATGAAACCTGAACGCGATTTAAAATTCACCTATCTCGGTTTACAAACACTGTATGACCGTTATTTTATTCACAGCAATGGCTTTCGCTTTGAATTACCGCAAGCTTTTTTTATGCGCGTCGCCATGGGACTTTCTATTAATGAAAAAAATAAAGAAGATCGCGCCATTGAATTTTACAATTTGCTATCTTCCTTTGACTTCATGAGCTCAACGCCAACACTGTTTAATTCTGGCACGTTGCGTCCACAATTATCTAGCTGCTATCTCACCACCGTTCCAGATGATTTAGACGGTATTTTTGCTGCAGTGAAAGATAATGCGCTCTTATCGAAATATGCCGGTGGATTAGGCAATGACTGGACGAATGTTCGCGCCATGGGTGCACGCATCAAAGGCACGAATGGTAAATCATTAGGTGTCGTTCCCTTCTTAAGCGTAGCCAATGCAACCGCTGTGGCTGTCAATCAAGGCGGTAAACGCAAAGGCGCTGTGTGTGGTTACTTAGAAACATGGCACAAAGACATCGAAGAATTTTTAGAATTGCGCAAGAACACCGGTGACGAACGTCGCCGTACGCATGACATGAATACAGCCAATTGGATTCCTGATTTACTCATGAAGCGTGTGAACGACGAAAAAGAATGGACATTATTCTCACCCGATGAAGTACCTGATCTGCATGATTTATACGGTGACGCATTCGAAAAAGCGTATGTCGCTTACGAAGAAAAAGCCGCACGCGGTGAAATTAATAATTTCAAAAAAATGCCTGCACTCTCTCTCTGGCGCAAAATGCTTAGCATGTTATTTGAAACAGGCCATCCGTGGATTACCTTCAAAGATACGTGCAACTTGCGTTCACCACAACAACACATCGGTGTCGTCCATAGCTCAAATCTTTGCACTGAAATCACCTTAAACACGTCGCAGGATGAAATCGCGGTATGTAATTTAGGCAGTGTTAATTTAACAACACACATGGGTGACAACGGATTAGATCAATCCAAATTACGCAAAACCATCCATACCGCCATTCGTATGTTGGACAATGTCATTGACATTAATTATTACTCCGTACCCCAAGCACGTAATTCCAACATGAAACATCGACCGATTGGATTAGGTATCATGGCGTTTCAAGATGCACTCTATCAATTGGGTATGTCTTACACGTCAAAAGAAGCGGTAGAATTTGCTGATCGCTCGATGGAATCCATCAGTTATTACGCCATTGAAGCGTCGACATTATTGGCAGAAGAACGCGGTAAATATTCCACGTTTGAAGGATCCTTATGGAGCAAAGGCATTTTACCGATCGACTCCATTGATCTCTTAGCCAAAAACCGCGGCGCATTCTTAGAACAAGATCGCAGTCAAACATTGGATTGGGCGGCATTACGTCAACGCGTGATGAAAGTGGGTATGCGTAACTCGAATGTGTTAGCAATTGCACCGACTGCAACCATTGCGAATATCACGGGTGTTTCACAATCGATTGAACCGACCTATCAAAACTTGTTTGTGAAATCGAATTTATCCGGTGAATTTACCGTGATTAATCCTTTCCTCGTCGCTGATTTGAAAAAATTAAATCTGTGGGATGACGTCATGGTCAATGATTTGAAATATTACAATGGCAGTGTCATGAAAATCACCCGCATTCCAACTGATTTAAAACAACGTTATGCAACGGCATTTGAAATTGATCCTAATTGGTTAATTGAAGCGGCTTCACGTCGACAAAAATGGATTGATCAAGCGCAATCATTAAACCTTTACATGGCTGAACCGTCCGGTAAAAAGCTGGATAATTTATATCGGTTTGCTTGGATTCGTGGTTTAAAAACAACGTACTATCTGCGTAGCATGGGCGCAACGAATGCAGAACGATCGACCGTGAGTGACAGTGCATTGAATGCAGTGAAAGAATCCACTGAACCGAAAGCCTGTTTAATCACGGATCCGACATGCGAAGCATGTCAGTAAGCAACTTAAAGTATTTGGAGAATTTTTTTATGGCAGCAACAGCAGGACACGTTTCAAGCGGTGCAACCGGTCTTGAAGCATTAGAAATGGGTGCAGCACGAATTCAAGTGGATGATAAACGTATCATCAACTGCCGTGCTGACTTAAATCAATTGGTTCCATTTAAATATAAGTGGGCTTGGCAAAAATATTTAGATGCGTGCGCCAATCACTGGATGCCAAATGAAATCAACATGTCAGCCGACATTGCCTTGTGGAAAGATCCGAATGGTTTGACGGAAGATGAACGCTTGTTGATTAAGCGTAATCTGGGCTTTTTCTCAACGGCAGATTCATTGGTCGCGAACAATTTAGTCTTAGCGCTTTATCGTCACATTACCAATCCAGAATGCCGACAGTATTTATTGCGTCAAGCGTTTGAAGAAGCATTGCATACCCATGCGTATCAACACGTGATTGAAAGCTTAGGCATGGACCAAGCGGAAGTCTTTAACATGTATCGTGAAGTACCTGCTGTTGCCACCAAAGCGGCTTGGTCATTACCTTATACACAAAGTTTAGGTGATCCCTATTTTTACACAGGCACACCGGAAAATGACCAACGTTTATTGCGTGACTTGATTGCATTTTACGTAGTATTTGAAGGCATTTTCTTTTATGTGGGTTTTACGCAAATATTGTCTATGGGTCGTCGGAATAAAATGACGGGCACAGCGGAACAATTCCAATATATTTTACGTGATGAATCGATGCATTTAAATTTTGGTATTGATGTGATTAATCAAATCAAAATTGAAAATCCGCATTTGTGGACAGAAAGCTTCAAGCAAGAAATCTTAGACATGATCCATCAAGGCGTTGACTTAGAATACAATTATGCGGTTGACACCATGCCGCGAGGTATTTTGGGAATGAATGCCGATATGTTTAGAGACTATTTGCATTACATTGCTAACCGTCGTTGTGCGCAAATTGGTTTGACGCAACAATTCCCAGGCGCGACCAATCCATTCCCGTGGATGAGTGAAATGATGGACCTTAAGAAAGAGAAAAACTTTTTTGAGACACGTGTAATTGAATATCAAACGGGTGGTACGTTGAGCTGGGATGAATAGTTATTTTTTTAGAGAGAGCTGTCATCCTGAGTGCTAAAAAAAGGGCTGTCATCCTGAGTGCTTAAGAGAGAGCTGTCATCCTGAGTGCTTTTCGCTCCGAAGGATCTCCCTATAAAGTAGAGAGATGCTTAAGAATATTTTTAACTAAACATCAGAAATTTGCGGGAGATCCTTCGGAGCGAAAAGCGCTCAGGATGACAGCCCTTTCTTTTGCGGGAGATCCTTCGGAGCGAAAAGCACTCAGGATGACAGCCCTTTCTTTTGCAGGAGATCCGGAGCGAAAAGCACTCAGGATGACAGCCCTTTCTTTTGCGGGAGATCCTTCGGAGCGAAAAGCACTCAGGATGACAGCCCTTTCTTTTGCGGGAGATCCTTCGGAGCGAAAAGCACTCAGGATGACAGCCCTTTCTTTTGCGGGAGATCCTTCGGAGCGAAAAGCGCTCAGGATGACAGCTTGCTCTTAAGCGCTCAGAATGACAGCCTTTTCTTAACATTCAGGATGACAACCCTTTCTTTTGACCGAAGTATTATCTTATATTTTCATCATAACTAAAACGGAGGAGATTCTTATGAATACACGGAGTGACGAAAGCCAGTCAAGCTCATCAAACTCGGGACAATCCGCATTACAGGCACCGATGGATTTAAGCGACGCATTTGCAGGAATGGAATCAGGATACATTCAATCGGTAATCATGCAGGCAACGGGTATAAATTTACCCTTTTTGTTAACCATGCAACAGCAAAACCAGCAAGCATTATCACAACCTAATCAATTCTCTTCATCCTCATCTTCTTCGGCTGCCTCGTTGCAGCAACCTACACAACTGCTTGCATCGCAGCCTGGTTCAACACATCGCCATGTGTCGATGCTATTTGCCACACAACAATTTGAGCGCTCAGAGCCAGCTTGTCCGCAAGCTCGAACATTGGCTCCCATCGCTTCTGTGAACACACTGTCTCCTGCTAAACAAGAAAAGATAGCGGAAGAAAAACCAACGAAAGAATTAATTCAAAAAATCGCATCGACTTTTGCCATTAACAAAATTTCCAATCAGCCACTATCAAGGCGTTACGACGTCGTAAGAACTCAATTTGATGAAAGCTTGCAAACTACAATGATGAGTCATTTAAAAGCAGCGACAGATTTACCAGATGAGTTAGAAAAATTGTTTGCTGAAAGCAATGATGAAAAAACGTCGGAATCAGACAAGACAGAAAAGCGTCACGAGTTGCTATGGAATAGTGAAAAAGTCAGACTTAACCTAATAATATATCTCACATCCAAGCTAACATCTTCTTGGATTTCGAAAATAAATTGGATAATGCAACCACAAAAAATGAATACAGAGGTGATGCAAAAAGCAAATCCTCCGATTTCAATCGCCAAATATATAGAAAATTGCTATCCACAAAAAAATATACCTTCTCAATTAGCGTTAGCCATTGAAGCGACTCATGCTTTTGCAAAAAGTAAAAAAGAACATCCGAACCCTGCAATAACGATAAGCATGCTTGCGTTTTTTATTGCAGACCAAATAGATCGGCCAAATCCTGAGATTGAAAGACCTGAGACATTAAGAGCTCGTAAACGAAAATTAAATTTTCAAGCTACCATGGAACAAAGTCCTGTTTTGACTTCAATACAGGAAGGCTCTCCATCCAAGAAATCTCGACGGGAACAACTGTTTGGCTTGGCTAGTTCTGATAAAAAGACTGAAGCTTCATCGACGCCAGCTAGCCCTTCAACTTTTTCCTTGTCATCTCATCTGTCTAACCAGACTTCGTTGAACGCTTCATCAAGTCATGCAACAGAACCAGAGTCAGATAGCGAAATGGATGATGCTCCTTCAATAGAGGATGATTTGCACGACATCGCTCAAAAAGTTTCGGCAATGGCAAAGGACTTTAAATCGAATACACAAGTTGTGGAGCGGAGTCAAAAATGCATTTTAACGTTGCTTGCACAAAATCAACGTTTAACCCAACAGGTAGCAGACCAGAAGATAACAATTAATCATTTGCAGCAGCAATTACAACATACGCAAAATGCATCTAAGACCTATTCTTCTTATTCACCCAGTTCACCCCGTCAATTTACTCAACAGCAACCAACTAGTTTGCCGAGCACTCCTTCCGATTCATGTCGGTTCGATTCCATGTTGGATTTTGGTAAATTCTAAATAATGAAAGGGCTGTCATCCTGAGCGCTTTTCGCTCCGAAGGATCTCCCGCAAATTTTTGATCTTTAGTTAAAAATATTCTTAAGTATCTCTCTACTTTATAGGGAGATCCTTCGGAGCGAAAAGCGCTCAGGATGACAGCCCTTTCTTAAGCGCTCAGGATGACAGCCCTTTCTTAAGCGCTCAGGATGACAGCCTGCTCTTAAGCACCAGGATGATAGCCTTTTCTTAAATACTCAGGATGACAGCTTTTTTTATTTTTTCGCAATCATTGCGCGATAAATTCCGATCATGCTGATAAGAACCCAAGCAATTTCGATCACAAATGACGATAAATTCCAATGGAAAAATAGCGAATATAAAATCAACCAAGCACCAATGAAGTTTAACAATTGATAAATCATGGTATTTGACATCCAACGGCCTGTACTTAGCAACAAATAGGCAATTAAAATTAAAATAACACCGATCATGCCAATGGGATCAGCTAATACATAAAGTAAATGATTCATAAAAAACCTCTCAATATATCTCTTAAAGTAAATAAGCGCTAAGTTTCATTCAGATGAACAATACGCAACGCATCTAATAACAATTGTGTGCCATTTTCTGCTTTATAGGCATTCTCGCTTAAAAAGCGCCGCCATTTTCGAGCACCAGGTTTTCCTAAAAATAACCCAAACAAATGCCGGGTGACGCTGGTTAATTTAGTATTTTGTTTTAATTCTTGTTCAACATAAGGAATCAATTTCTCGATCACCGCTTCTCTGGCTAACAACATTTCTTCGTTACCAAAAAAATTTTTCTCAATGTCTGCCAAAAAATAAGGATTTGAATACGCTTCACGTCCGATCATGACACCATCCACGTGAGTCAATTGCTCTTCAATTGCAGAAATTGTTTTAATACCACCATTGATAACAATTTGTAAATGCGGAAAATCGCTTTTGATTTGATGGACCACTTCGTAACGCAACGGTGGAATATCACGATTTTCTTTTGGACTTAAACCATTTAGCCAAGCTTTACGCGCATGAATAATAAAAACTTGGCAACCCGCCTCAGCAATTAATGTAACAAAATGCACTAATTTTTCATACGAATCATCATCATCAATGCCTATGCGACATTTGACAGTCACAGGTAATTTGACAACTGCTTGCATGGCAGCAACACATTCCGCAACTAACGCAGGCTCGCGCATCAAACAGGCACCGAATCGACCTGATTTGACTCGGTCACTGGGACAGCCAACGTTCAAATTAATTTCATCATAACCAAATTCTTCACCCATTTTGGCACAACGAGCCAATTTTTCCGGTTCACTGCCGCCCAACTGCAATGCAACAGGATGCTCTAATGGATCAAAGCGAAGAAAACGCTGATAATCGCCATGCAGCAATGCGCCAACCGTTAACATTTCTGTATACAATAATGCATGCGGCGAAATTAAACGTAAAAAATACCGATCGTGGCGATCGGTACAATCCATCATGGGAGCAATTGAAATTTTACGATTGATCATAGAAACTAATTATCCAAACAATGTATCGGCTTGACTGAACTCCATTGTTTGCAGCCGGGACATTGCCAATGCAACGTTTTTCCTGAGAAACCGCATGAAACGCATTGATAGTCCGGTTTGTCCGATAATAATTTTTTCATTAAATTTTGCAAAATGGTTAAGTCTTCTCGCACTCTGCCTTCGGTGCTCGACATGTGTAAATTTAAAAATAAATTTAAACCGCTCAACGAAGGATAACGACGCACATAATCTGCCACATAACCTGCTGCAAATTTATCTCCTTTATGCTTGCGGATGCGCTCCGCTAAAATCAATGCCACCGGCACATGGGGATGCTCATCTAAAATTTGCATTAAATATTTCACCAAATCATCTTCAGCATCCATATTTTCATAACAGATCGCTAAGGCATCGATCGCTTCTGCCATATAATCTGGATTTTGATTTTTGACACGCTTTAAATATTTCAATGCTGTTTTATAGTCGCCTTTATGCATTTCTAATCGTGCCAACAACAAGCTGGCTCTTGCGCAGTTAGTATCTGCATCAAGTGCCTGCTTCAATGCAAGATTAGCGGGCTCCGTCTGTCCTTTTGCGAATGCAATTTCAGCCAATTCACAATGATAATGCGCAATAATAGGCTGCATGTTTTTTTTCGTTGCGGCTTCATACTTAATGGCGATGGGAATCGCATTTTCCCATGCTTTTTCTTGCTGATAAATTTCCAAGAGCACTCGCATGGCGGGTATCGCATATTCTTTGACGTCAACCACATCTAAAAAAATGCGCTCGGCGCGATCCAAAACGCCTGCACTATAATAATCTTGGCCCAGCTCATAGAGCGATTGTTCGCGGTAGGATTTATCTAGATGAGGACGTGCAATTAAATTTTGATGAATCCGGATGGCGCGATCGACTTCACCGCGGCGGCGAAATAATTTTCCGACGGCTAAATGGGTTTCAACGGTGTCGCTATCGACTTCTAGCATTTTTATAAAAATATCGACGGCTTTGTCGGGCTCTTCGTTTAATAAATAATTTAAACCCACCAAATAATCCCGAGGCAAATTCATTTGCTGTCTTTTAAAACGGTCTTCACGCGATTGGTAACCGATGTACCAAGCGATAAAGACGGTTGAAAAAATAAATACTAAGCCCCAGAGACCCATCAGTGTCTATCCTGTAATGGAATAACGCGTAAATTTTGAATTTCTTTGTCAGCAATTTTTAAGCGGTGTTTTAACTGATAATTTTTAATTTTGACTTTGACTAATAATCCTAAGCCGACTAATAAGCCCAATAAACATCCCATCGAAAAAACGGTGACGAGTAGTAATGACAAGGGCATGGTTTTTTTAGCGATAAAATAATTCAGGGTGACTGCGCTGGGATTCAATGATGCGAATGCAATACCGATCAATATCATAATAATTAATAGAAAATACGTAATAAAACGCACATTAAGCTCCTGTTAAAACAGCAAATAATAATTGTGGCTTGATCATAAACCTAAATTCCTTGAGTTTCCAGTCAGGTCTGAGAAGGCATGAAAGTCTGGGAGAATGATTATAGCTAGTATTGGTCAAAAATTAAACTTAATTCTTTGCGCTCTGAGCGGCGACTATCAGGGAATGTCGCGTGTCGCGAATTGATTAAATGAGAGGATTGAATCTACGGGGATCGCTCCCTGACGGTCGCGGCTCAGATTAAAAGAAAGGCTTTGCGCAATGGGCTGCTTTCAAACTGAGCCGCGACCGTCAGGGAGTGTCACGTGCCGCGAATTGATTAAATGAGAGGATTGAATCGACGGAGATCGCTCCCTGACGGTCGCGGCTCAGATTAAAAGAAAGGCTTTGCAATGGGCTGCTTTCAAACTGAGCCGCGACCGTCAGGGAGTGTCACGTGCCGCGAATTGATTAAATGAGAGGATTGAATCGACGGAGATCGCTCCCTGACGGTCGCGGCTCAGCACGGTCGCGGCTCAGATTAAAACATTCCTCGCAATACTCTACCTGGACCTCGCGAGCCTAGCTTGCTTTTTTTCTTTTCATCCCACTTAGGTTGCCACTGCTTCAGTTCTGCCGCTATCGCCGAACGGATATCACTACTAGGATCCTTACATTTGACATCCCGTCTACGGTATTTCTGCCTTGGTGCGGGTTCTGCTACCTGTAGCAATCCATCCATGAACCTTAGCAATACAACGTGATCAATTCCATTTTCACCCGCTACAGAAAACACGATGTTGCGATGAAAATACTCCTTATCCTCCACCACGTCATCACTGCGAAAACTCCCTTCATTCAATCGCAGTATAGGCTGATTATTTAATTTAATTTTTTGTGCCGCTTGAAATCGACTTAGAAGACTGAAAAATGGAGTCGATTTAAGGGAACCAAAAAATAAAGCGTAATGCAAAAATTCAACCGCCATATCAGCTGGTGGAGTTGCGATAGAAGAGTGAGACGGATCGCCAAGCCAGAGTTTGGTTAGCAGAAAATCACAAACTGTCATCGCAGAACCTCTATTTGTTGCTATCTCAAACAGCATTTTTACCTGAGACACATCTAATAACTGCTTGTCTACCCACTCTTTCATTAACGTTTGGAATACCTTTTCATTAATATCCTTATCATCTTGATGTAGTCGTAATGCCTCACTGATAAAACGTTTTTGATAAGCCACGTTACTATCGTTTTTTTCATCTGAATTTGTTTCTAAATATCCCTGCGCTTTTAAAGCTGATAGATACTTGTCTCTTCTTGCCTGGCTGTCAGACTCGCTGACAACAGTAACATCGCTTGTTTCACTTTTATTCTCGCCAGCACCCGCTGCACCCGTAGGTGGCGCTAGACTAGCACCCTCTATTCCTAAACTTTTTGCTATCTCACTCGTTTTTTTAGCAGGTGATTGTGATTGCATTTACCTATCCTCATTTTTTTAATGAACGAAATTAATACCAAAACAATCGTTAAAAATCAAGTTTTACACAGTCGGCAGTTAAAATCGCCTAACCCGAAAAAACGCCTGCGGCCGATACGTAAAAAAAAACGGCTCTTGCTTAAAAACAAGAACCGTTTAATGAGTGAAACAATTTAAAGGTTATTCTTTACCTTCATCTTGCCCCATTTTTGCTTTCAACAAATCACCTAATGTCGCTTTTAACGGTGAGTCTGTTGTCTTGTCTTTCTTTTTTGCAGCTGCAGGCGTCGTCGTTGCACGCGCTTTCTTCGCAGGTGCATCTTTCGATTTCATTGACAGTGTAATGCTATGCGTTTTACGATCTGTGCCGGTAATTTTGGCTTCAATCGAGTCGCCGACATTCAAGCGTGTTCTCGCATCGTCTACTTTCTCTTGCGCAATTTCAGACGCACGCAATACACCATGAACACCTTCGGCTAATTCAATGGTCGCAGATTTGGCATCCACTTCGACAACTTTACCGGTGACAACCGTGCCTTTTTCATTTTCATTCAAATAATTTGCGATAGGATCATTCGCTAATTGCTTTAAACCCAATGAAATACGTTCACGTTCTGCATCAATGGTTAAGATTACCGTTTCTAATTCGTCGCCTTTTTGGAATTTACGAATCGCTTCTTCGGCGGTGGCTTCATTCCAAGACACATCGGATAAATGAATCAAGCCATCAATGCCGCCATCTAAACCAATGAAGATACCAAAATCAGTGATGGATTTAATTTTGCCGGAAATCTTGTCACCTTTTTGATTTTTCGATGCAAATTCTTCCCATGGGTTAATGGTGCATTGCTTTAAGCCTAAGGAAATACGACGACGTTCACCATCGATATCCAACACAATCACTTCAACTTCTTGGCCTAAGTGAACAACCTTGTTAGGGTTCACATTCTTATTGGTCCAATCCATTTCAGAGACGTGGACTAAGCCTTCAATGCCTTCTTCAATTTCAACAAAGCAGCCGTAATCGGTAATGTTTGTCACGCGGCCGGTTAAGCGTTTGCCAATTGGATAACGGCTGCTGATATCAGCCCATGGATCTTCGCCCAATTGTTTTAAGCCTAAGGAGACACGTGCATTGTCACGATCAAATTTCAAAATCTTAACTTTGATTTCATCGCCAATGTTTAAAATTTCATTCGGATGCTTAATGCGTTTCCATGACATATCGGTAATGTGCAATAAGCCATCGATGCCGCCTAAGTCAATAAATGCGCCGTAATCGGTTAAGTTTTTCACGATACCTTTGACTTCATCGCCTTCGTGAATTTTTTCCAGCAATGCTTCGCGTTCTACGCTGTTTTCGGATTCCATCGCAGAGCGGCGTGACACAACAATATTATTGCGTTTCGCATCAATCTTAATAACGCGGAAATCAAATTCTTTACCTTCTAAGGATTCTGGGTCACGAACCGGTTTTACATCGACCAATGATCCAGGTAAGAATGCTCTAATTTTATTAATTTCAACCGTGAAACCACCTTTGACGCGACCTTGAATCACACCGCGGACGATTTCTTTTTTCTCATAAGCTTTTTCTAAATCTGACCAAGCTTCTAAACGTTTTGCACGTTCACGTGATAAACGGGTCGTGCCGAAACCATCTTCAACGGTTTCCAACGCAACGCGCACTTCATCACCGACAGCAACTTCAACATTGCCGTGCTCATCACAAAACTGTTCGATGGGAATAATGGATTCGGATTTTAATCCTGCACTGACAACAACATAGTCAGAATTAAGCCGAATAACGGTTCCGGATATGACAGCACCGGGTACCATTGGAGTGGTCACTAAACTTTCTTCAAATAATTGTGCAAAACTTTCAGAGGTCATACTATTTATTTCCTAGATCGTAACGATCATCAAAACGCTTGGTTAGTTAAAAAAACGATAAATGCTCTTTGCAAACAATTATCGGCCTTACTGAGCCGCGACCGTCAGGGAGCGTCACGGAATCAGCAATTAAAATTAACGCAGATTCCGTGACGCTTCCTGACGGTCGCGGCTCGGTTAAATCATCGTGGGAAAAACGTGCTTCACGATCGACATCACTTCCATGACCACTTCATCGATACCGAGTTTATCCGTATCAATAATGACCGCATCATCAGCAGGTCTTAGCGGTGCTACTGCACGCTCTTGGTCACGCTTATCGCGCTCTTTCAGCTCTTCAATAAGGTCGCCAAGGTTAACATGGATTCCTTTTTGCTTCAACTGATTATGCCGCCTGCGGGCCCGTTCTTCCGGGCTTGCAGTTAAAAAAATCTTGGCATTGGCATCCGGAAAAACCACTGTTCCCATGTCACGACCATCGGTGACCAACCCCGGCAATTCCCGAAAAGCTCTCTGGCGGCTCAATAAAGCCAAACGCACGGCAGGCAATGAACCCACTTTGGAAGCCGCGTTACCCATTTTTTCGGTGCGAATCGTCTCGGTGACATCCTGGCCTTCGAGCAAAATATGGGGAGGTTCGCTGAGATCGGCTGCAATAAATTGCACATCCAAAAATTCCGCTAATACCTTTAAAGCCGGTTCATTCTCTAAGGCGACCCCGTGTTTTTGCGCGGCTAACGCTAATACTCGATAGAGTGCTCCACTGTCTAATAAACGCCAACCCAATATCTTTGCAACGCGATGGGTAATTACCCCTTTGCCAGTTCCACTTGCACCATCAATTGTGATTGCCGGAATGACAGACTCTTTAAATGTCATTCCGCACTCTCTCCTTCTCCTTCAGCCTCTCCGGTCTCTCCGGCATTTTCATCTTCTTGTAATGTTGCAACACGCTCTAAGCCAACTAACATTTCATCATTGACTAAATTAATTAAGCGAACACCTTGCGTATTACGGCCGACCAGCGAAATTTCAGCCACGCGCACACGCACCAACGTGCCTTTGTTCGAAATCAACATGGCTTCATCTTGCGGATTCACTTGAGTCGCTGCGATCACTTGACCGTTGCGTTCTGTTACTTGAATTGAAATCACACCTTGACCGCCACGACCCGTCGAACGATATTCCTCAACGGCTGTTCGTTTGCCATAACCATTTTCGGTAGCCGTTAAAATAGCACCTTCATGGGTTAATACGATCAATGAAATCACGCGTTGGGTTTCTTGTAATTTGACACCGCGAACACCGCGCGCCGTTCTGCCCATACAACGGACATCTTCTTCTGAGAAACGAATCACTTTACCTGCATTGGTAAACAACATGACATCATGTTTGCCGTCGGTAATATCCACACCAATTAATTTATCGTTTTCGGCTAATTCAATGGCAATAATACCGTTGCTGCGTGGACGAGAAAATTCTGGCAGCGCAACTTTTTTGACAGTCCCTTGCTGGGTTGCCATAAAGACATATTGACTCTCTTGATATTCACGCACCGGTAAAATCGCACTGATTTTTTCACCTTCTGCTAACGGTAATAAATTCACGATCGGTTTGCCGCGCGAATTTCGGCTGGCTTGCGGCAATTGATACACTTTCAGCCAATACACTTTGCCAAAGTTAGAGAAACATAAAATCGTGTCATGCGTATTCGTCACTAAAACACGTTCGATAAAATCTTCCTCTTTAACATTGGTCGCTGATTTACCTTTGCCGCCGCGATGTTGTGCTTGATATAACGCGATCGGTTGTGATTTCGCATAGCCTTCATGCGACAAGGTCACGACCACTTCTTCTTCTGGCAATAAATCTTCGAAACAAAAATCGCCGCTGCTATCGATAATTTCAGTGCGGCGCTCATCGCCAAATTGTTCTTTGATCGCAATCAAATCATCATGAATCACTTGCATTAAGCGGTTTGGATTCGACAAAATTTCACCAAGATCGGTAATTAAGAGTTGTAATTCTTTATGCTCATTTAAAATTTTATCTTGTTCTAAGCCTGTTAAACGGTGCAAACGCATTTCTAAAATGGATTGCGCTTGCTCGGGTGATAAATGATAACCATCTTGCGCTAACCCATAGTGGTCGCCCATTTCAATCCGACTTAACATGGTAATCATCTCAGCCGTATGCCACGCGCGCGCAAGTAATTGCGTTTTGGCTTCAGCAGGATCTTTTGCTTTTTTGATTAATGCGATCATTTCATCAATATTCGCTAATGCAATGGCTAACCCTTCTAAAATATGTGCTCGTTCACGCGCTTTGCGTAAATCATAAATCGTGCGACGGGTGACCACTTCACGACGATGGCGTAAAAATGCATCGATCATTTGTTTAATGTTCAGGATTTTTGGCTGGCCATCGACCAAGGCAACCATGTTGATACCGAATACGTTTTGTAACTGCGTGTGAACATATAAATTATTTAAAATGACTTCTGAATTTTCACCGCGTTTTAATTCAACGACAACGCGCATACCTTGTTTGTCTGATTCATCCCGCAGCGCAGTAATACCTTCAATTTTTTTCTCTTTCACTAATTCCGCAATCCGCTCAACCATGCGCGCTTTATTCACTTGATAAGGGAGTTCTGTGACAACAATTTTCTCTCTGCCCGATTTTTCATCGGTTTCAATGTGGGTGCGAGCACGGACTGACACACGGCCACGACCGGTACGATAGGCCTCAAGAATACCCGCTCGACCATGAATAATCGCTGCCGTCGGGAAATCAGGGCCTGGAATATACTGCATGATTTCTTCAATCGTAATAGCGGGATTCGCAATCATTGCAATACACGCATTGATCACTTCGGTCAAATTATGAGGTGGAATATTGGTTGCCATCCCCACCGCAATACCCGATGACCCATTCACTAATAAATTCGGCACCCGCGTCGGCAAAACCGTGGGTGACATTTCAGATTCATCATAATTGGGGACAAAATCGACGGTTTCTTTATCCAGATCAGCCAATAACGCATGGGCAAATCGTGACATTCTAATTTCGGTATAACGCATCGCTGCTGCTGCATCACCGTCTATCGAACCAAAGTTACCTTGACCATCGACGAGCATATAGCGCATTGAAAATGGCTGTGCCATGCGAACAATGGTGTCATAGACCGCGCTGTCACCATGCGGGTGATATTTACCAATCACGTCACCGACGACACGGGCAGATTTCTTATGTGGTTTATTCCAATCATTTCCCAGCTCATGCATAGCAAATAAGACTCGGCGATGGACGGGCTTCAATCCATCTCGGACATCCGGCAACGCACGTCCTACGATGACACTCATTGCATAATCAAGATAGGACTGTTTTAATTCTTCTTCGAGACTGACTTTCTGTATTTCTTTAGCGATAGGAGTATCCATAGGCTCGTCATTCTGCATAGTAGGTTAATGAAAAAAACTGGTGGAATTATAGCATGAGAGTTAAGGTACAGAAAGGCAGAATTCGTGTTTTAAATCCTAATCTTAGAGTCTAATCACAAAGGGTTTGCTATAATTTAATCAACTAGGCAAAGGATTATTTTATGACTCTCTCTTTATCTCTCGAAGCCCAAGAATTATTAAAAAAATTCAGGCACTTAATCGAGTATGTCGAAAAAGCTGATTTATCGGATGAGAAGAACATTGGCATCCGTCATCGCGTCACGAGCGAGCTCTATCAAAATGCCTCCGATCAGATCATTCTTTTACTGACCAAAAAAGCGGAATTAGAGGATGAACATATCATCGCTCAATTACAAAATGCCGCTGCCTTGCTGCAATGTCATCTTGCACTCCAAGCCTGCGAAGGCTCGGCGTTACTGTATTTAAAGACCCGAGATGGGACTTGGCAAAGACTGAACGAATCCATCCATCCTGAGATCGTTTTAACCTTAATTGGAAACCATCAAACGCTTCTGATGCAATTATCTGAAATTGCCGATCGAGCGTTTGCTATCTCTCCCAGCGAAGCGGGTTTTGCTCGTACTCAGCTTTGGCAACGACTGCTCACGACTTGCGATAATTTGCGCGAAGATATCGATGAATTACAACTGTTACTGGAAGAGCCTCTATTAGAAAGCTTTATGGCGCACCTGAATGATCCCAATGAGCTGTTTTATAAAATTTCTCATACGTATTTGGATTTTGTGACCGAGCTCGCTCAATCAACCGACTTGAGTCAGGTTCCTGACTGGATCGAACAATTAACGCTTGCAAAGCAGACTCTGCGCGATGCGCTCGAGCGTTTTCAAGAAGACATTGCGCATAATAATCCCTATGGCCCAACACCGCGAGCGAAACGATTTATTCGATTTTGTAAGAAACAAATTAAGGCTTACCAAAAAGAAGCGGCGTTCTTAGGAAAAATAGGTGTGGATGGTAAGATAGAATAAAAACTCGGAAATATCATAACAAGGACAGATAATCACCTATGCAAAAAAATTTAATCCTCATCGTCGTGGCACTCGTCTTATTTATGGAAGCGCTGGATACAACGATTATTAATACAGCCATTCCTGCCATGTCACATAGTTTGAATGTCTATCCCATCGATTTAAAAATCGCTTTGATCAGTTATTTGTTGAGCTTAGCTGTGTTCATTCCAATCAGTGGTTGGATTGCGGATAAATTTGGGGTGAAACGCGTTTTTATCACCGCTGTATTTATCTTCACAGCAAGCTCACTCTGGTGTGGATTGACGAATAATTTATGGGAATTAGTCATTGCTCGCAGCATTCAAGGGTTAGGCGGTTCATTGACAGTCCCCGTCGGACGTTTGATTTTGCTACGCACATTTGGTCGTCATGAATTTGTCGCCAAAATGAGTCTAATCGTGATGGTCGCAGCACTTGGGATGATGCTCGGGCCGGTATTAGGTGGCATTATCACCACACATATCTCTTGGCGTTGGATTTTTTGGGTCAATATTCCAGTCGGCATCACCAATATTTTATTATCTTATTTTCTTCTCATCGACATGCCGGCAAAAAAAGTACCGCGCTTGGATAAACTAGGCTTTGTTTATTTCGGTTTAGGATTGGCAACACTCACATTTGGCACGACCATGCTAAGTGAATCGGCTGTGAAAAGCTCAATCGCTGGAATCATTATTTTGTTCGCCATTCTTTTATTAACAGCATATGTTTTTCATTCACGAAAAAAAACCCATCCCATCGTCAAAACACAATTATTTCAATTACGCACGTTTCAAGTTTCCATCATTGCTAATTTGATTTCACGGATTGGATTTAGCGGCATCCCATTTTTACTGCCCCTACTCTTGCAGATTAGCTTAGGCTACTCTGCGCAAAATTCAGGATTCTTAATTGCACCCATGGCGGCGGGTGTATTACTGCTAAAACCTTTTTCACTGCCATTGCTGCGACGTTTTGGTTATAAAAAATTATTAATCATTAACACCTTTTGTGTCGCAACATCAATAGCATCTTTCACTTTAATTAATCAACAAACCTCTTTTTATTGGATTGCCTTGATGACATTTATGTTTGGCTTTTTAATTTCGTTGCAATACACCGGCATGAATTCACTTGCTTATGCCGATGTAGCCCAGGATGATTTAAGCTCTGCCACCAGCATAGTCAGCACCATGCAGCAAGTATCACAAAGTTTTGGTGTGGCAATGGCAGCTTTATTAATTCGTTATTACACGGCTAACGTGGCAGAAAATAATTTACTCATTCCCAGCGCGTTTCATGAAACGTTTTTTGCAATGAGCCTTTTGACGTTTACTTCAATCCTAATTTTTATCCGCTTAAGCAAGCACGATGGCGCCGAACTCGTTCAACGAGAAACCAAGATCAATAAAATCATTCAATAAGGAGATGTCATGTTTCAACATCTTTACCAACAATTAAAACGCATCATTATCACGTTACGATTCAGTATTTTGTCAATTTTTATTACGTTATTTGCTGTCGCGATGATTTCATTAATTACTGTCAATTATTTGCATGCCATGCACATACTGCTGGTCTCATCCAATCAGTTAATGGAAAAAACATCCAGCTTATTATTTGAAAAAATAAAAGATGAAATGAATCATGCCGAAAAAGATACGCAGTTCTCAGCAAATTTAATTCAACAACATTTAATTGATTCAACGAACATTGCCGCGATGACAGAATACACCTATCAATTAACTTCATTATTCGATTTAGCTGAGCAAAGCTATTGGTCAAATGAAAATGGCACGCTGATTGATGCAAAATATGAGGACAATGACACCGTTACAACGGAATTAATTAATCGTGACCATTCGCCTGCCACTAAGTTTTATCTGATTCGAAATACACAAGGCAACATCGTTCAGAAAAAAAACTCGGCTGATTTACGCTATGACCCGCGCAAACTCGGATGGTATCAAAGTGCCAAACTGCAAAAAAAATTAATTTGGACAGACGTCTATCCTTATACTGAATTACCTTATTTAGGCTTCACAATTGCGGCACCCGTCTTGAAGAAAAATGGGGATGTCGCGGGTGTTTTTGGAGTAGACATTCGGTTAGATTGGTTCTCTTGGTATTTAGCGCAACAATATGTGAGTAAGCATGCCCATTTGATTGTGTTAACCCAATCAGGCAGTGTGATTGCATATCCCCATCTCTATGAAAATCAAACGTTCACGCGATTGTTAAATTTAACGGAATTGAATCAACCAGTCATTGCGCATGCATTTGCAATCTATCAAAAAAATCCGATAAAACAGTTTAGCTTTCATTTCCAAGGTCAACAATATTTAGCGGTATTTGAAAAATTTCAAAAAACCACATCCGGGCATGTGATTCCTTGGGTGATTGGTATTATTGCGCCTGAAAATGATTTCGTTTATTCATTAAAAGTAACTACATTGATTGATGTCTTAGTGGGTTTGATTATTTTGTTTTTAGCCATTTGGCTGGTCTCGAAATTAGTGACTCTCATTGTAAACCCCATCAAAAGAATTGCTGCACAAACTGAAAAAATTAAGCATTTTGATTTAGCTGAACAAAAACCCATTTCTTCACGTATTAAAGAAATTATTATGTTATCGGATGCCATGCAGTCTATGCGCTTAGGTCTGAAATCATTTCAAAAATATGTTCCTGCGAGCTTGGTACGGCAGTTAATTGCATCAGGACAAGGGGCGCAAATTGGCGGCAGCAAAAAAACAGTTGCCGTGTTGTTTACCGATATTGCTAATTTTACTCATTTGACAGAAATCACTGAACCCAATTTAATGATGGAACAATTGTGTGAATATTTAGATGCGCTGACTCGGATTATTGATCAAGAGCAAGGTACGGTGGATAAATACATTGGTGATTCAATTATGGCGTTTTGGGGCGCACCCTTAGACGTGGAGCATCCTGAATATCGGGTGGCTATTGCGGCTTTACGGTGTAAAAAAATAGTGGCTGAGTTAAATGAAACGTGGCGAGCTCAACAAAAAAATAATTTGCATACGCGTTTTGGCTTGGACATTGGTGAGGCCATTGTAGGGAATGTCGGCTCAAGTGAGCGGATGAATTTTACCGCGCTGGGCAAATCCATTAATGCAGGCAATCGATTGGAAGGCATTAATAAATTATATGGTACGACGATTTTAGTCAGTGAAGCGTTACATAAATTGATTGAACAGCAGTTTGTTTTTCGTCGCATTGATCATGTTGTGATTCGAGGCAAAACGCAAAGTGAATTCATTTATGAATTGCTTGCCGAAAATAAATCAGAGTTGCGCATTTCGCTTGATGACTACAACTCACTTTTTGCGTTGGGATTTGAGGCGTATCGTCAACAGAAATGGCATGAGGCGATTCAATTATTTGAGCGATGTGAACTGATTTGGACGGGCGATACGGTTTCTGCTGTCTTCATTGATCGTTGCAAAAAATTCTTGCTTGATCCGCCGGTGGCTTGGACGGGGATTTGGCATCCGAGTGATTAGATTTTTGAAATAAGGGCTACTTAGGAAAGAACATAGGAGACGGTGGCACTCGTTTAAGAACTGTCACCCCGGAATTTAGTAGCTCTAAACGAGCAAAAGGCGCTCGTTAAGAGCTACTTAATTCCTTGATCCATCTTCAATTTACTCCCCCTCCTGCTTTTTAACTCCCGTGCTTTAAGCAAAATAGATCCCGGACATTAACTGGCGCTAAATTCGCAAAAAGCGCTCATTAAGCGCCAGTAAATTCCGGGATGACAGTTCTTAAGTTAATACTGTTGCTCCCTCACCCTTTTTTTCACAGGCCTTATACATCATAAAAATATTGCTTAGAACGCCTTCCCCGCAGGGCATAGCCGTCAAGTTAAGGAAATTTTGCTTAGAAAGCCTTCACCTACAGGGGGAAGGTGGCCGACAGGCCGGATGGGGGGATCAAAATAATACTTTCAACCATAGCTCTCTTACTGCTTTTATCATTTCTTTACTAAGATTTCTTGCGTTTTTTTACCCCCCCATCCGGCCTGTCGGCCACCTTCCCCCTGCGGGGAAGGCGTTCTAAGCAAACGTTATGTATAAAGATATACTTTAGTTATCGCGGCTCAGTTTCACTCCAAGACGCGGTGTTTCTGTTGCAGACACATCTACTTTTGCAGACAGCTCTCGGCGATCCATTTCTGCTAAAAATGATAATGATTTTCGATAACTAGGTGATATTTTTGATAAATGCATTTTACCGATATGTTCTGGTTTATAACTCATTTGTATCACTATACCTAACTCTTCTTGTTTTTTTCGCGTATAGAGCTCTAATAAACCTACATTTTTAGCATAATTGAAACAACGTAAAATGGGTTTAGTAGGATCATTTGTTGCCGCCATCACGATTAAGGTTTTAATCTGTGGAAATTTTTGATGAATATCAGCAAAGACATCCGCGATAAATTGCGTCACAAATTTTCCATCACCGACTTTATCGGCTGGAATAAACAAATCCGATAAATAACCCCATCTATCAGATCCCTCTAGATCAGTGCCCCGATGCATGTTTAAGGTGAACGTTCCGCGAATCTCTTGCGTTTTTTTATCTTTTAACGCATAAATAAAAATATCAGATGAAGCAGCTCGCCAAGTAAATTGCGCTTCTTCATATCGTGTTTTCGTTTTATCAATCGTCACTTGGTCATGCAATTGCCGAAAAGAAGGTAACGTGGTCACTTGAAAGCTTGAAACCTGTTGGCAAAGACGCTTATCCTTTGAATCTACCAACACTAAGTCATACTCTTTTTCTAAATAGGATTTCTCTGCTTTTTGTTCTTTGCTTAAGTCTGCAAAAAAAATACTATTTTTTTGAGTCCATTCATCCGTGAGTGAAGAATCGCTCGCATTCAAAATATCTAATAATTCCTTGGCACGCTGGGTATAAATAAAATATTTGCCATTTATTTTTTGATTTGTTCTTACCAGGCTTGCTAAGACTGCCGCCCCTGCTTCAGTAGACGTTACCTTGACTTCATCAGGACATGACGTTTTAGTGGCTTCAGCAGAATTGGATTTCATCGGAACTCTTGCCGCCGCAATTGTAAAATCGACTTTGACTAGCGGTAAGCCTTTTGCATCGCGCTCGACAAGCAATGGCACATCGCTGACATAAGCAACATCAGCACTCTCTTCAATCATGACAGCGGGTTGATTAATGGTTGGATTTGTTGAACTCGTCATATGTACCTCACTTAGAAATTAAAGTGTATTATCACCGCAATTTCTTAAGATTTTTTAAATGGATAAATATGTAGCTCGACATGACTACCCGGAAACCCTTCTGGAAAACGCGCGTAATCTGTAAATTCTTGATAAAAAATATGCTGGCTGGATCTGCAATGCAGTTGGCAACATGGCAAGAATATTTTCTAAAACGCTGTTTTGCTCTTGCTACATTGGCCGATTGAGGAATGTGGTGCGGCCGGATCAATGCGTATTCTTCATAGAGATCCACTGACACAGCAAATTCAGGTAAATCCGCATCGTAAATCCGATAAAATTGAAATTGTTGCTGCTTCGCCCAACGACGGATATGTTTCAAGCGTTTTTGCACTCGATTCACAAAGGCTTGAGTCGCTATCCTTTCCTCTTCTGTCGTCACCCGTTCCGCGCGACGAATTCGTCGTTCATTATTGGCTGCTGGACTGCGATCAACAAATTTATCAGCGGTCACATGAAATAATAATAATTGGCAAGGGAGACTGCCATTGAATAATGCATACTGATGGTGAGAACGTATTCCCATGTTTTTGCCTAGCTCTGGATTACCGGTAAACACAGCAGCTTCCCATTCGACAAAATGCTGCTTTAATTGATCGCCTAATAACGCATACAATTTTTTTAATTCAGCTAATTCACCGAGACGCTCACCGTAAGGTGGATTGGCGATGACTAAACCCGTTGGCACAGTGGGTTTAGTTAACTGTGATAATTCGCATTGCTCAACACGGAGAATGTCGTGCAAATTTGCGCGCTCTAGATTGGCAAGCGCAATTTTAATCGCATGCGGATCTTCATCGTAACCGATGAGAGTGGGAATTTTTTTTCTGCCTTGTTCGCAACGCAGCATCGCTTCGTCATGCAATTGTTGCCAAAGCGCTGCATCATGTTTTTTCCAATATAAAAAACCAAAATAATCCCGCATCAAACCCGGCGCAACATCACCCGCTATCATAGCTGCTTCAATCAGCAACGTACCAGAGCCACACATGGGATCCACTAAACTGCCGCCGTTTGCCGCAATACTCGGCCAATTAGCACGCAGCAACAATGCCGCTGCTAAATTTTCTTTTAAGGGTGCGAGTGTTTGCTCTAAGCGGTATCCGCGTCTATGTAAACTTTCTCCCGCCAAATCAATGCTAAGACTTGCAGTATTACGATGTAAATAAACATGCAACACGAGATCGGGTTGTGCACGCGTAATCGAAGGACGTTCTTGATATTTCTCTCGAAGCTGATCGACAATCGCATCTTTAACTTTTTGCGCACCAAATAATGTATGATTAATTTCTGATTGCACGGAGGCAAAATTAATATTTAACGTGCCATGTGGTTCAAGATGCTCATCCCAAGCAATGTGTTGCACGCCTGCGTATAATTCTTCGGGAGTGTTTGCTGGAAATTCGGCTAATTGCAGTAAAATACGATTGGCTAAGCGCGACCAGAGACACGCTTTGTAAGCCAATGCTAAATCACCACTGAAAGCAACGCCTGCTAACTTTTCAGCCGCATCGGTTGCACCTAATTGACGTAATTCCTCGACAAGTAATAATTCCAATCCTTTGGGTGTTGTTGCAAAAAATTTCAAACACACCTCTCTTAAGACAACAATTTCTCACCTTGCATCATTCTATCTCGCAATGCTCGACGTAAAATTTTGCCGACATTCGATTTTGGTAAGTCATCAACAAATTCGATGGTTTTTGGCACTTTGTAACCGGTTAAATTTTTGTGACAGTATGCTATCACATCTGCTGCCATTAAGTTAGGATCATCTTTGACAATAAATGCTTTCACTGCCTCGCCTGAGTTGTCGTCTGACACACCAATCACAGCGACTTCACGAATGCCGTGTAATCGCGCCAAAATATCTTCTACTTCATTGGGATAGACGTTAAAACCCGATACCACAATCATATCTTTTTTGCGTTCACGAATTTGCACAAACCCTTTTGCATCGATTGACGCAATGTCACCGGTCAGCAACCAACCGTCTTTGGTAAACACTTTTTGAGTTTCTGACGGATTGCGCCAATAGCCATACATGACTTGCGGGCCTTTGATAGCCAGCTCACCCGGCTCCCCTAATGCCACTTCATTGCCTTCATCATTCAAAATAATAGCATCCGTGGAAGAAACCGGTAAGCCAACCGTGCCTGTGTATTCTGTGAGATTATACAAATTTATCGCAACACAAGGCGATGCTTCTGTTAAACCATACCCTTCGTTAATCGGCAGACCGGTGACTTTCTGCCATTTATCCGCAACTGCGCGCTGCACAGCCATGCCACCCCCAAGACTGACTTTCAACCCGCTAAAATTCAGCTGACTAAATTCAGGGCGCTTGATGAGCGCATTGAACAGCGTATTCACACCGGTCAACACTGAAAATCGATAACGCGCCATTTCTGAAATTAATTTTTTGGTATCGCGCGGATTGGTAATTAATACATTCAATCCGCCTAAGGAAAAAATAAATAAGCAATTCGCGGTCAACGAAAAAATATGATAGAGCGGCAGCGCCGTGATAATAATTTCTTTGCCATGCTCGAATCGGGGCGCAAACCATGCATTCGCTTGCATAATGTTAGCAATAATATTTCTGTGTGTGAGCATCGCACCTTTTGAAATACCGGTTGTGCCACCGGTATATTGCAGAAATGCAATATCTTGATGCGCCAGCGGCACGGGATTGAAATGTAATTTTTTTCCTTGCGCAATCACTTGTTTAAAAGAAATCGCATTTGGAATGTTATACTGGGGTATTCGTTTGGCAATCCATTTTAAATAACCGTTGATCAGAAGCGCTTTCAGCGGCGGAAATAAATCGCCCATCTGCGTCACAATCACATTGATATTTTTTAAACGGCTATCCTCTATCGCTTGTTGCACCGTCTCTGCAAAGTTTGCCAGAACGATAATGGTACTGGCTTCCGCATCCTGCAATTGATGAATTAATTCAGGCGGGGTATACAATGGATTCACATTCACGACAACCAACCCTGCCCGCAATGCGCCAAACATCACAATCGGATATTGCAACACGTTGGGTAACATGATCGCGACACGATCGCCTTTTTTTAAATTTAATTGATGCTGAAAATAAGCGGCTACCGCTGTCGAATAATCATTGATGTTTTGAAAGGTGAGTGTTGTACCTAAATTAGCAAACGCAGGTAAGTTTTTGTAACGATCAAAACATTGATCAAATAAATCAGCAAGAGAACGATAGTCATCTGGATTAATTTCTGCGGGAATGTTTTTTGGATAACTTTTAAGCCAAATTTTTTCCACGATATCATCCTTGATATTGGTCGGGACGGCCGGATTTGAACCGGCGACCACTTGCCCCCCAGACAAGTGCGCTACCAGGCTGCGCTACGCCCCGATCTTTAAATATTTTTGACTCGAATTACCCTACGATTTCTTGGGGTCTCAATTGTTGCAAAATTCCCTCTAAGTCTGCAATCAATTTCTTCATTTGGTCGTCAGTTTTTTCGGATTTTGCAGCTTCAGCAGGATTTGTTTGCATCTGGCCACGCGCACCTTCGATGGTAAATGCATCTTCATAGAGAAGTTTGCGGATTTTGCGGACTAAAATAACATCTTCATATTGATAGTAGCGGCGATTGCCGCGACGCTTATTGGGTTTCAATTGGTAAAATTCTTGTTCCCAATAACGCAAGACATGCGCTTTCACGCAACACAAACGCGCCACTTCACCGATCGTGAAATAGCGCTTCTCTGGAATGGCTGGTAACGTTTGCCCTTGGGCTTGTTTACGTTTCAGATTCCTGAATAGGCTGAGTGTTTTGGACTTCATTCCCTGTGTATACCTCAACGCGTGCTCTCAGCTTTTGACCGCTACGGAATGTCACGACGCGGCGGGCTGAAACAGGAATGGACTCGCCTGTTTTCGGATTACGTCCTGGCCGCTCATTTTTATCGTGTAATTCAAAGTTGCCAAACCCTGAAAGCTTGACTTGTTGCCCGGCTTCAAGCGCTACACAAACCCGTTGAAAAAAAGATTCAACGATTTCTTTTGATTCACGCTTTGTAATACCTATCCCTGCGAATAAGTGTTCCGATATATCTGCTTTTGTCAGTGCCATGATTAGCCCCTTAATTCAGCAGCAAACCTTTCTTTAAGTGCAACACAAACGCGATCCATTAAGTTTGCAACTTCTTCTTCAATCAATGTGCGGGATACATGCTGCAAGGTTAATGCAAGAGCGACACTTTTACGGTCGGGTGCAACGCCTTTGCCTTGGTAAACGTCAAATATATTAACGTTTTGCAACAAATCTCCTGCTACCTCTGTTATTGTATCCGAAATTGCCTTGGCTGGTACAGCGCGATCAACTAAAATTGCGATATCACGCCGTATCTCAGGGAACTTGGAAACCTCTTGGTAGCGCGGTAATTGAGCGATTTCAAGCGAATCTAACAAAATTTCAAAAACAAAGACGGGATAAGTCAAATCGAAGGCTTTTAGCACGGCCGGATGCAATGCGCCAATGACACCCACTTTTTCTCCGAGCCGATAAATGTCTGCTGTTTGTCCAGGATGTAAGGCAGGATGTGATCCGACTTGAAAGTCAAATTCTTGGGCGGACTTCGTTTTTCTGATTAAATTTTGAATATCGCCTTTTAAGTCAAAAAAATCGACTGCGCGGGATTTCTCACCCCATTGTTCAGGCATCACCTGACCCGTGATCAATCCACTGAGGACAGGTTGCTGCTGAAATTCATCGCCCGCAAAAATAAAACGTAAACCGCTTTCAAAAATACGGATTCGGGATTGTTGTCGATTGAGATTATAGAGCAATGTGGTGACCAAGCCTGGCCAAAGTGAGGTGCGCATCACTGACATCTCAGCCGTCAATGGATTCAATAATTCTTTGTAGCGTCTCTCTGGATCAAATAATTGCTGATTTTTTTTATCAATAAAACTATACGTAATCACTTCTCGATAACCCAAATCCGTGAGTGTCTTACGAATGGTGGGTAAATAAAGTTTTTTCTCGCTGCGCGGTGTGATTTGCATCGTCGCTCGCGGAAAATGCACGGGAATTTTTTCATAGCCGTGCAGTCGGATAATTTCTTCTATCACATCAACTTCAGTGGTTAAATCTGAACGACGTGGCGGTGTGGTGACTCGCCAACCGGATGACGTCTTTTCACAGGGAAAACCGAGTCGCTGGATTATTTTTTCGATGTCGCTGTCGGTTAATTGAATACCTAAGAGAGTTGCAACTCGCGCTTTGCGTACTTCAATTTGCTTAGGCTGTGGTAAATGTTCCGCGTAAGCAACATCCACCAGAGGACCAGGTGTGCCGCCTGCGATCGCTAAAATTAATTTAGTCGCACGTTCAATGGCTTCTGCTTGTAAGGTGGGATCAATCCCTCGCTCAAATCGATAAGATGATTCAGAACCTATATTGTAGTGGCGCCCCATTCGAGCAATCGCCGTGGGTTGAAAAAACGCGCTTTCGAGAAAAATGTCTTTCGTCAACAACGTAACTGCTGATTCCATGCCGCCCATCACACCTGCGATTGCTAACGGTTTTTGTTGATCTGCGATCACCAATGTCTGCGGTGTTAATTGCACGGTTTGGCCATCTAATAATTCTAATTGTTCGCTCGCATTGGCCATCCGTACTTGAATACCGCCATTGATTTTTGCTAAGTCAAATGCATGCATCGGTTGACCGAATTCCAGCATCACATAATTCATCACATCCACCACGGGGCTGATACAACGAATTCCACCGCGACGTAAACGTTCTTGCAACCACATGGGAGTCGTCGCATCGGCGGTGACATTGCGAATGACACGTCCGACATATCGTGGACACTCTTTTTTCTCGGCAATCGTCACTGACAATTGATCGGTATTTTCTGGGTGAATTTTTTCAACGATGGGAATAATGCTTTTTGTTTCAGTGAGCGCAGAAATTTCATGCGCTAAACCCAACACACTTAAACAATCGCCGCGATTAGGCGTAATAGAAATTTCAATCACAAAATCGCTCAACTGAAAATAATCCCAAACGGCTGTGCCAATGGGCGCATCGTCTGGCAACACAATTAATCCATCGCTGGTTTCAGCTAAACCCAATTCAACGGGAGAGCACAACATGCCATGCGACATTACGCCGCGTAATTTGCTGGTTTTTATTTTTATTTTCTTGCTCAGCACGGCGCCATCTAATGCAGCAGCCGTTTTCATCCCTGCTACAACATTCTTAGCACCGCACACGATCGTGAGTGGCTCCGGTCCGCCGGTATCCACTTCACAGACATGTAAACGATCGGCTTCAGGATGTTTTTCAACGCGCAAAACCTTGCCAATGACGACACCGGAAAATTGTTCAGCAACCGGCGTGACGGCTTCAACTTCTAATCCTGACATGGTTAACCGTTCGCATAAATCAGCACGATTTAATGCGGGATTAACCCATTCTCTTAACCAATGTTCGCTGATTTTCATATTAGAACTGCCTTAAAAAACGCAAATCATTTTCAAACAAAGCGCGTAGATCGGTAATGCCATAGCGCAACATGGTTAAGCGATCCAGACCGGCACCAAATGCCCAACCGGTGTAACGTTCGCTATCGATGCCGACAAATTGAAAAACATTGGGATGCACCATGCCGCAACCTAAGACTTCTAGCCAACCCGTTTGTTTGCAAATCCGGCAACCTTTGCCTTGGCAATTTTGACAACCAATATCCACTTCCGCTGAAGGTTCGGTAAAAGGAAAATAGGAAGGACGGAAACGAATCGGTACTTTCGCTTCAAAAAAAGCTTGGAGGAATTGGGTGAGAACACCTTTTAAATCAGCAAAACTGACATTTTCATCGATCATCAATCCTTCGATTTGATGAAACATGGGTGTATGAGTCAAATCAAAATCGCGGCGATAGACACGTCCCATGGCAATAATTCGGATGGGCGGCTTGGTATTTTCCATCGTGCGAATTTGCACAGGCGACATATGCGGTCGCAAATTTAAATTGTCGGCAAAATAAAACGTATCTTGCATCGCGCGGGCAGGATGCAGAGGCGGAATATTGAGTGCAGCAAAACTGTGATAATCATCTTCAATTTCAGGGCCATCTTTGGTTGCAAAACCCATTTGCGCAAAGATTTCTTCAATTCGCTCGCGGGTTTTCGTCACGGGGTGCAGACTGCCCAACTCTTGGTAATGACCCGGCAAGGTGATATCGATATTTTCTGCTGCCAGTTGTTTTGCGATGTGCTGCTCAGTGAGTAATTCTGTTTTTTTCTCAATGATCGCTTGAATTTTTTCTTTGATGAGGTTGACGCGCTGTCCAGCGGCGGGACGTTCTTCAGCCGGTAATTGACCTAAGCTTTTTAAGTATTCGGTTAACTTGCCTTTTTTGCCTAAGTAGGCAACACGATACTGATCAAGATGGGTTAAATCTTCCGTCGCGGAAATTTCTTGCGTGGCTTGTTCTAATATGATTTCCAAATCATTCATAGAAGTATTTCCTCTGTTCCGTCAATTGCGAGGACATTTCCTCAGTGTCGTCATGCAAGAAGTGTTCTTCATTTCCAACCGAGTCATTCGTGTCGATTTGTCAGTCTGCAGGGAGTGTTTTTAACTGAACCGCAACCATCAGGGAGCGTTCTTAACTGAGCCGCGACCGTCAGGGAGCGTCACTGAATCAACGTTAACTTTTAATCGCTGATTCTGTGACGCTCCCTGACGGTCGCGGCTCAGTTAAACTATCCCGCTAAAGATGCCTTAGCTTGTGCTGCTAATGCGGCAAAACCAACGCGGTCATGCACAGCAATATCAGCTAATACTTTGCGATCGATTTCAATGGACAATTTCTTTAAGCAATCCATAAAGACGCTGTAAGACAAACCATGTTCACGGACGGCAGCATTAATACGGGTAATCCATAATGCTCGGAATGTTCGTTTTTTGGTACGACGATCACGGTAAGCATATTGAGCTGCTTTGGTGACCGCTTGTTTTGCAACGCGATAAACGCGACTGCGCGCACCATAATAACCTTTAGCCTTCGCTAATACTTTTTTATGCCGTGCACGCGCGGTGACACTTCGTTTAACTCTTGCCATATTTCATCTCCTCTTAATTACTGGTCATTCAACATACGCGCAACAGAACGCACATCGGATGCATCCACCCGACCTGTCTCACGCAAATGACGCTTACGTTTTGTGCTTTTTTTGGTCAAAATATGGCTGCGGTTCGTTCGACGGCATTTGTAACCATTGGCAGTCGCTCTAAATCGTTTTGCAGCACCACGATTTGTTTTTAACTTTGGCATTTGCTAATACTCCACTTCTTTTACACTTGTCAAAAATTCGTTGCTCTATTCTTCAAATAGTCAGCGCGGCCATATTCTAGCAATATAGCCGCTCAATAACCATGATTAATTTAAGTCTTTTTAGGTCCAATCACCATGACCATTTGGCGGCCTTCTAACTTCGGTCGTTGTTCAACGACACCTGTCTCCGTCAAATCAGCAATAATGCGCTCCATCAATTGCAAACCCAATTCTGGATGCGTCATTTCTCGGCCACGGAAGCGTAAAGTCACTTTTGCTTTATCACCTTGCTCTAAAAAGCGGGTAATATTCCGTAACTTAACTTGATAATCTGCTTCTTCAGTGGCAGGACGAAGTTTAACCTCTTTGAGATGAACTTGCTTTTGTTTCTTCTTCGCAGCCGCTTTGCGTTTGCTTTGTTGATAAGCGAACTTACCAAAATTCATGACCCGGCATACCGGCGGCTTTGCTTCAGGTGATATCTCAACCAAATCAAGACCCGCTTCTTCGCTAATACGCCGCGCTTCGCGGGATGAAACAACACCCAATTGGTTGCCATCGGCATCAATTAATCTAACTTCTTGGGCTCTAATTTCCTCATTAATACGAGGTTTTTTTTCAGCGCTAATTCTCTCGTCCTCCTAATGGATTCGACTTCGTCGAGCAACTGCTTCTTTAATTAAATTAAGCACTTGATCTAATGATTGCGTGCCTAAATCTGCACCTTGTTGGGTGCGGACTGAAACAGAACGTGTCTCAACTTCTTTATCCCCTACCACTAATAGGTAAGGCACACACTGTAATGTGTGTTCGCGGATTTTAAAGCCGATCTTCTCATTTCTCAAGTCCGATTTGACTCGAACCCCCTGTTTTTTTAAGAAATCGACAATTTCTTGGGTAAAATCGGCTGCTCGGTCCGTAATATTCAAGACAACGGCTTGGATGGGTGCCAACCAGACCGGAAACTTACCGGCGTAGTTTTCAATTAATATTCCAATAAATCGTTCGATCGAACCCAATATCGCACGGTGCAACATCACCGGAATCTTTTTACTGCTGTCTTCAGCAATATAATAAGCCTCTAAGCGTTCAGGTTGATTGTAATCGACTTGCAACGTCCCGCATTGCCAGGTACGGCCGATACAGTCTTTTAAATGAAATTCAATTTTAGGGCCATAAAAAGCGCCTTCACCTGCCCGATAATCAAATGCAAGCCCTGCGCCACGCAAACTTTCGGCCAATGCATTTTCGGAGTGGTCCCAAATTTCATCGGAGCCGATGCGTTTTTCGGGTCGGGTCGCGAGACGAACCAGAATTTCTTCAAAACCAAAATCTTTATAAATATCCACTAATAAACGGATAAATCGGGAAGCTTCATCTTGTAATTGCGCTTCAGTACAAAAAATATGGGCATCATCTTGCACCATTTGACGCACACGCATTAAACCATGCATGGCACCCGATAATTCATTGCGATGACAGCAACCAAATTCGGCGAGACGCAACGGTAAATCGCGATAACTGCGCAAATCACTTTTGAAAACCTGGACATGGCAAGGGCAATTCATCGGTTTTAATGCGAATAATTTATCGTCTGATTCGACTGTAAACATTTCTTCACCGAACATGGCCCAATGACCTGACTTCTTCCATAGCTCTAAATCGACTAACTGCGGGGTTTGGATTTCTTGATAACCGTATTCGTTTAAACGCTGACTGATATAGTGTTTAATTTGTTGGTAAATCGTCCAACCATTGGGATGCCAAAATACCATCCCCGGCGCTTCTTCCTGCATGTGGAATAAATCTAATGTTTTACCGATTTTGCGGTGATCGCGTTTTTCGGCTTCCTCGATGCGTTTTAAATAATCGTCTAAGGATTTTTTATCCGTCCAAGCGGTGCCATAAATGCGTTGCAGCATTTCATTGGCCGAATTGCCACGCCAGTAGGCGCCCGCTAATTTGGTGAGTTTAAATGCTTTTAATTTGCCGGTATTGGGTACGTGAGGACCACGGCATAAATCAATGAAATCACCTTGCTGATAAATAGACAGCGGTTCATTGGTTGGAATGTCTTCGATGATTTTTGCTTTGTATTCTTCGCCAATGCTGCGGAAAAACTTGATCGCCTCATCGCGTGAAATGACACGTCGGCTGACAACAAAATCTTGCTTGGCTAACTCATGCATTTTTTCTTCAATGCGGGTTAAATCGTCCGGTGTGAAGGGGCGGCCAAATGCAAAATCATAATAGAACCCATCTTCAATCACTGGACCAATCGTGACTTGAGCGCTTGGAAATAATGCTTTGACAGCTTGCGCCAATAAATGCGCGGTTGAGTGACGAATCACTTCGAGTGCGGCAGGATCTTTTTCGGTGACAATCGCGATTGAGGCGTTTTGTTCAACTAAATAAGAAGTGTCCACCAACTTGTTATCAACTTTGCCAGCAATCGCTGCTTTAGCAAGTCCTGCACCGATGCTGGCAGCAATTTCTGCGACAGTCACGGCGTGATCAAATTGTTTTTGGCTTCCATCTGGTAGCGTGATGACAGGCATATCGTTTGCCTCATTACAATAAATCTTGGTAGGCACGAGTGGGATCGAACCACCGACCACCACCATGTCAAGGTGGTGCTCTACCACTGAGCTACGTGCCTGTTTTAAAGAGCTGGAAAGATAGCATCAGGTGAAAAGGATAGCAACTGGTTTTAGTGCTTGAGAAAGGGTTGTCATCCTGAGTGCTTGTCGCTCCGAAAAGGTTGTCATCCTGAGTGCTTAAGAAAGAGCTGTCCATCCTGAGCGCTTAAGAAAAGGCTGTCATCCTGAGCGCTTTTCGCTCCGAAGGATCTCCCGCGAGTGACTGGTGTTCAGCTAAAAATATTCTTAAGCATCTCTCTACTATATAGGGAGATCCTTCGGAGCGAAAAGCGCTCAGGATGACAGCCCTTTCTTAAGCGCTCAGGATGACAGCCTTTTCTTAAGCACTCTGGATGACAGTCCTTTCTTAAGCACTCTGGATGACAGTCCTTTCTTAAGCACTCTGGATGACAGTCCTTTCTTAAGCGCCCAGGATGACAGATCCTCCTTTACATCCCCATCGTATTTTTCTCAATCTCTTTAATCAAATCCCGAATCTCAGCGGCTTGCTCAAATTCTAAATTATGTGCGTGCTCATACATTTGTTTCTCTAACTGCACAATCTTGGACTGCATTTTTTCCGGAGTTAAACCGATATACTCTTTATTTTTTTCCGCCACTTTTGCATACATTCGACCCCGTGGCGATTGACCCGCATAAGCGCCTTCCATAATATCGCGCACCGCTTTTATCACACTTTTTGGCGTGATGCCGTGCGCTTCATTATAGATGTGCTGCTTCTCACGTCGACGCGCAGTTTCTTCGATTGCGCGCTGCATAGAATTCGTCATGCGATCCGCATATAAAATTGCTTTACCGCGAAAATGTCGGGCAACACGGCCAATCGTTTGAATGAGCGATGTTTCAGAGCGCAAAAAGCCTTCCTTGTCTGCATCTAAAATACCTACCAAAGACACTTCAGGCATATCCAATCCTTCACGGAGTAAATTGATCCCAACTAATACATCAAACACCCCTAAGCGCAAATCACGAATAATTTCTACGCGCTCAACCGTATCAATATCCGAATGCAAATAGCGCACGCGCACACCATGCTCTGCTAAATATTCAGTTAAATCTTCCGCTAATCGCTTGGTTAATGTTGTGACCAGCACACGTTCTTTCTCAGCAACTCGTTTATGAATCTCAGAAAGCAAATCATCAACCTGCGTTGTCGCCGGTCGCACTTCGACTTCGGGATCTAATAAGCCGGTAGGTCGGACTAATTGCTCAATGATCGCACTTGATTTCTCATGTTCATAAACACTCGGTGTCGCCGAAACAAAAATCGTTTGTGGTGCACGCAATTCAAATTCATCGAATCGCATGGGACGATTATCTAACGCAGACGGCAAACGAAAACCATATTCGACTAACGTTTCTTTGCGCGAACGATCGCCACGATACATGCCCGCGCAATTGTGGAATCGTCACATGAGATTCATCAACAACCAGCAACGCATCCGCGGGTAAATAATCAAATAACGTCGGCGGTGATTCACCGGCTTGTCTACCGGATAAATATCGCGAGTAATTTTCAATGCCAGGGCAATAACCCAATTCATTCATTAATTCTAAGTCATACATCGTGCGCTGCTCTAACCGCTGCGCTTCCACTAATTTATTTAAACCGCGTAATTGTTCCAACCGTTCTTTCAATTCGATTTTAATGGAATCGATAGCTTCTAACACGCGTTCACGCGGTGTCACATAATGCGATTTCGGATAAATTGTTAAGCGTGGCACTCGACGCGTGACTTCGCCGGTGAGTGGATCAAAATAAGCGAGATTTTCAACCTCATCGTCCAATAATTCAATACGCACGGCATCACGCTCAGATTCTGCCGGATACACATCAATCACATCACCGCGAACACGATACGTTGCACGATAGAGATCCGTATCATTACGGGTATACTGCAATTCTGCTAAGCGACGCAACAAACTGCGATGATCAATTTTGTCACCCCGATCTAAATGCAACACCATGCTGAGATACATGCGCGGATCACCTAACCCATAGATTGCCGACACCGTTGCCACAATAATGGCATCGCGTCGTTCAAGCAGTGCTTTGGTTGCCGACAAACGCATTTGTTCAATATGTTCATTGATCGAGGCATCTTTGGCGATATACGTATCGGAAGAAGGCACGTAAGCTTCTGGTTGATAATAATCATAATAAGACACAAAATATTCGACGGAATTTTTCGGGAAAAATTCCTGCATTTCGCCATAGAGCTGCGCCGCCAAGGTTTTATTTGGCGCTAGAATCATCGTTGGTCGTTGCACGGATTCAATCACATTGGCAATGGTGAAGGTTTTACCTGAGCCCGTCACCCCTAATAATGTCTGATGAGCCAACCCTTGCGTGATCCCCGTGATCAATTGTTGGATCGCCTTGGGTTGATCACCTGCGGGTTTAAAATCAGAATGAATCTTGAAAATATCGGTCATAATGTTAGCTTTTGGTTAAATGCTGCGATTTAATGGAAAATTCTAAGTTTCGCCATTATAATCCAAATTCGATAGAAAATTGATTTACGGAGCAAATAAAATACCATGTTAATAGAACTTGCTGAACGCGTTCAACGGATTAAACCTTCGCCAACGCTGGCCGTCTCTGCCCGTGCAGATGAATTAATGGCATCCGGAAAAAATATTATCAGTTTAAGCGTGGGTGAACCCGATTTTGATACCCCCGACCATATTAAAGCCGCTGCGATTCTCGCCATTGTCGCTGGCAAAACCAAATATACCGCAGTAGATGGCACAGCCAGCTTGAAAAAAGCCATCATCAAAAAATTCGAGCGTGATAATCAATTAACATATGAACCTGCGCAAATTATTGTTTCCTGCGGCGCAAAACACAGTTTTTATAATTTATTTGCTGCGACGTTAAATGCGGGTGATGAAGTGATTATTCCTGCGCCTTATTGGGTATCATATCCTGACATGGTGAAATTAATGGATGCGATTCCCGTGGTCATTCAAGCGAACATGGATCAACACTTTAAAATTACACCGGCTCAGTTAGAAAAAGCGATTACGCCGAAAACGCGCATGGTGATTTTAAACAGCCCTTCCAATCCAACCGGTGTGGCTTATACCGCGCAGGAATTGAAAGCGTTAGCGGCCGTTCTTTTAAAGTTTCCGAATGTGATCATTGCGTCGGATGATATTTATGAGCATACCTTATGGCAAGGCAATTCATTTTCGAACATTCCGATGGTTTGTCCTGAATTATATGATCGTTGCGTGGTGATTAACGGTGTTTCAAAAACCTATGCGATGACAGGTTGGCGCATTGGTTATGCAGCAGGCCCTGTTAAAATCATTGCCGCGATGAAAAAAGTTCAATCACAGAGCACATCAAATCCCGCCAGTATTTCACAATCTGCCGCAGAAGCTGCTATTAATGGTGATCAAAGTTGCATTACTGAGATGACCACCGCATATAAAGAACGTCATGATTTTGTGGTGAAGGCATTACAAAACATGCCAGGTGTTCGCTGCATGCCGGTACAAGGAACCTTTTATAGCTTCCCGAATGTTGCTGAAGTGCTGCAAAAATCCGGCATGAAAGACGATGTCGAATTAGCAGATTATTTACTCAACGAAGCCGAGATTGCCGTGATTCCAGGATCGGCATTTGGCGCCCCTGGTTACTTACGTCTTTCCTATGCAACCAGCATGGAGAAGCTACAAGAAGCGATGCAACGAATGCTTACAGCCCTTGAAAAATTATGTAAATAAATAGTTGACGACAGGTGAATACGATATTAGTATTCACCTCACTTAACCGATACGTTCCTCGGTAGCTCAGTCGGTAGAGCAATTGACTGTTAATCAATGGGTCACTGGTTCGAGTCCAGTCCGAGGAGCCAGATTAAAGCCATCTTCAGAAAAATTCAAAACTTACCAATCATGACACTGGTGGGACACTTAGAAACAACAAACCATATAAAGTTACAACCTCCCTGACGTATAATCTCGTAAACACCTGCAATGGTATCCGATATGCCAATCAAAATTTATGATGCAAAACATCCAATAGGCTTAATTGAAAATATCCTTGGCGATATTAAGCTATTACAAAATCTTGTTATAGGAATAGAAGATCAACTAGATAAACAAATACACAAACTAACTAACCCCGATGATGTATATACTATTCATGAGGGACATACCGATGTTCATGTAATTAACGGATTAGATGATTTCTCCTGGGATCTAGATAGTGTCGTTGAAGAATATTTTCCAAACATCCAACGAGGCTCGCTCTTAATGAGCATCTTTACTATTTTAGAACATGGTTTAAATAATTTATGCAATGCTTTAAAGAAAAATAAAGATTTAAAGCTAAAAATAGACGACATGCATGGCAGCAGCATCAATCGGGCTAGACTCTATTTAAGCAAGGTTGCACACTTGAACCTAGTCTCCACAGAAGACTCCTGGAGCAAACTTAAAGATATTCAAAAAATAAGAAACATTTTCGCTCATAGAGCTGGAGAATTAAAGCCAGGGAAGGATGATGACAAGATAAGAAAAATCATAAAACACTCCCCACATCTAGCCATCAAAGATAATACAATTTTTATTAAAAAAACATTTTTGCCCCATTTCCTCAAAATAATAAACGAATTCTTCTCTGCTTTATTAGCGGAAATCACGTAGTCACGTAGGTTGGGTTGAGCGGCAGCGAAACCCAACATTTCCCACCATTCATCGGCTGCTCGATAAAGGAAGGGGTTCTGAGCGCGTAGGTTGGCCGACAGGCTCAACATTTTAGACAAGTCGATGTTGGGTCTATCGACCCAACCTACGTACTCATCGCAAGGCGGTTAGGCTATCTACGAGGATTAAATATCTGAGTATGCTTCTCTCTGACAATTTCATCAAGGCGTTCACACAAAGCATATGTTGCATCAATTGATTCAGTTAGATGGCTTTTGCTCAAACTAGTTATATTAGGCGAGCGACTAAGATCAATCATTGCTTGAAGCATTTCAATATTTGATTGATGTCGGAAGTGCAAAGAAAAAAGTTCAGCTATTTTTTTTGTATCAGTGCCTGATACAGAATTTTCATTTTTATTTTTTTCATCCTGTGAGCTTGAAGATGAAAACGTTCGCATACTTTGATGAGTCACGTAGGTTGGGTTGAGCGGCAGCGAAACCCAACATTTCCCACCATTCATCGGCTGCTCGGTAAAGGAAGCAGGTTTTGGGTGATGCTGTTGGGTTTCGCTGCCGCTCAACCCAACCTACAAACTCATTAAATTAAAAAAACATCAGAAAGAAATAACTTCAATTTGCAACTTTTTTCCCAATAGACACAAAGCTTCTTCAATGCGTGGAAGCTTGGAACTATAGTGAGGGTCAAGCAATCGACGAACTTCTTTTTCATCGCAATCCAATTTTTTAGCAAGCAGTGTGTTGCTAAGCTTTCTCTCTTTCATAATAATATAAAGAGCAGTTTTTGCTGCAAAAGTCGCGGGCAACGTAACATATCTACATCTCTTACGCTGACTCGGCGCTGGAATTTCTAATTTCTTTGTAATCCGATGAGCAATAGCTTCTTCAAGACAATCCATTGCTTCATTTAGTGCGTCATCAATATTTTCCCCTTGAGTAATGGCCTCTGGTAAATCGGGAAATTGCACCAAATAGCCGCCTTCTTTTTGTTTAGTTAATTTAACTGGGTAACTAAATTGATTATTCATATATCACCTTAATTCGTTTTTATTAATACCAAGTTGCTTCAGCATTGCATTAAAAGTACCTGTCTTAAGCTCATCTTTTAAATTGCGGATAATCGTAAAACGATCTCCATATTCAAGCGTACAATGACTGCCCTTGCCACGTTCTTCTATAAGATTAACCTTGATACCCTTCTCTTTACCTAATTTTTTAAGCTTTCTTAATAATTCTGAACCTTTCATATAAATCCTTTATCAATTATCGGTCGAAAACGTCCGAATTGCAAGCGATTATACCGCTTTCTTTAACTTAACTACATTCCCAGACCCCGTTTTACCCTTAATAAACTCTCTTAATTTAACGCCCCATACCTCAAGTCACGTAGGTTGGGTTGAGCGACAGCGAAACCCAACATTTCCCACCATTCATCGGCTGCTCGATAAAGGAAGGGGTTCTGAGCGCGTAGGTTGGCCGACAGGCTCAACATTTTAGACAAGTCGATGTTGGGTCTATCGACCCAACCTACGTACTCATCGCAAGGCGGTTAGGCTATCTACGAGGATTAAATATCTGAGTATGCTTCTCTCTGACAATTTCATCAAGGCGTTCACACAAAGCATATGTTGCATCAATTGATTCAGTTAGATGGCTTTTGCTCAAACTAGTTATATTAGGCGAGCGACTAAGATCAATCATTGCTTGAAGCATTTCAATATTTGATTGATGTCGGAAGTGCAAAGAAAAAAGTTCAGCTATTTTTTTTGTATCAGTGCCTGATACAGAATTTTCATTTTTATTTTTTTCATCCTGTGAGCTTGAAGATGAAAACGTTCGCATACTTTGATGAGTCAATCGAGATGAAATATTTGGTTTTTTTACAACACCAAGACCAGGTAAATTTTTTCTTACAAAACGAAACATATTGAACCTCAAATAATGTGATTTAACTATTTTGAAATTTGGAGAAATATATCATAAGCCTAATATTTTTTGCTAGATAAAAGTATTAGCGGATAGCCCAGGGTTCTTTCCAAACAAATCGTAATATTTTTTATTGAGACAAGGCTCTGGGCTATCGCCCAGGCTACGTCCGGCACTGGCCACACTTCATAAAAACTACTATGCCACCTTTTCAATCTGTCCATAAATCCGAGCATTTTTGCGCTCCAACTCCCACACATCTAAAGCTTGTTGCATGTTGAGCCAACTTTCTGGCGTTGTACCTAAGAGATGAGCTAATCGAATTGCCATATCAGGTGTAAGCGGTCGATGCTCATGAAGAATATGAGAAACTGTTCGCCTAGACACGCCTAATCTCTCCGCTAATTCAGACTGAGTAATACCTAATGACGGTAATACGTTTTCTCGCAAAATGGCGCCGGGATAGGTTGGTTTACGATTTTTTTCTCTTAACGTACTCATTAGTGATAATCCTCTAAGTTAACATCATGTGAATCGGCACTTACAAAACGAAATGTAATTTTCCAGTTTTTACGAACGGCGACACTCCAAACACCTTTTCTATTGCCTTTTAATTCGTGCAAATCCCAGCCTGGAATATCCATATCTTTTACAACAACTGCAGTATCAAGACGGTCTAAAATGCGTGTTATTTTTGCCAAGTCTTTTGCGTCCATTTTCAATTTACCGCCTTCTTGCTTTTTAACTTGCGTGCTTTAAGCAAAATGGATCCCGGACATTAACTGGCGCTAAATTCGCAAAAAGCGCTCATTAAGCGCCAGTAAATTCCGGGACGACACAACGGAGGCTTGTCTATATCTTAGCTTGACGCGTATGGAGTTGCACCCGAGCTACTCTCTCTTTATTATTATTTTAATTTATCAGCATTGAGCAATTCATTTATCAATCTTGGATTATTCATGATGCAAGTCAAATAAGCTCTGCTAATAGAATCAGGTAATCGTTTACCCTGTTCCCACTTGCGCAACGTCTCAATGTTAATATGATAAATCATAGAAAATTCACGCTGCGAAAGCTTGAGTTTTTTTCTCATCTTCGCAACATCAGGAGAAGTCTGTAGTGTTACAAAACCTTTCTTTTTTGCCTCTTTAAGAGAACTAATCAAATCTTTGCCTAGTTTACTCATGTTAACCTCCAAATAATTCGTTAATTAATTTACGCAATTCTTCTTTTTCGCTTGGATCAATATTTTCTTGATCTGACTTTTTAAATAATGTCATTAATAAAATAATATGCTCGCCATCGTAATAATAAAGCACCCGCACACCACCACGTTTTCCGCCGCCCTTGCCTGTTACAAAACGTAATTTCCTAATACCACCCGTACCAGAAATTAATACACCTTTTTCAGGATTTAAGGCCAATGTATCAATTAACGATTGAATAGCGTCTGTCGTCATTGCCTTTCGAGCTAAACGCATAAATTTCGGTGTTGCTTTAACTTCAATCACAATTTATTCCTTTTTTAAATTATAGCACAAAGTACCAGTGGTACAAAGTACTACCAAGCATTTAAACAACAGCGAGTCACATAGATTGGGTTGAGCGGCAGTGAAACCCTACATTTCCCACCATTCATCGGCTGCTCGGTAAAAGAAGCAGGTTCTGGGTGATACTGTTGGGTTTCGCTTGCGTGCGCTCAACCCAACCTACAAACTTTTAAAAATATCTTCAATAAAAATGCGAAATTAAAAATATTTCGTAGCGGGGCCATTTTTTCTATTGACCGGAGTTCGGCTAATGGGTGACCCCGTTTCCTAGTCAATGTATACACCAGCGCGGCCGGTAGGAAATACGCGTGATTTGGAGTTTGATCGAGATTAAAAAGCGTTAATATTTTATTAAGGATTATTTGCTATTATTCAATCTTTTTCATATAAGATTATAGAGGTGACTTATGTCATTGGGTCGCGACAGCTTCATTCAATTGCAATTACAACTGGCTCAGGCGAAACAATTTGCTGAGAATAAACAAAATGAGATCAAGGACTTATACGCCCAATTAGAGTCCCTTCACAAAAAAAATCAGGACTTGTATTTGAAAGCTAACTTAGCAAATGCTAAGGCGAATGCGCTGAAAGAACTGATCGCAGAAAAAGATAAACGTATTGCAGAGCAGCAAGCAGATTTTCATGCAAAGCTGCAGCAATATTCTAGAGACTATCTTAATTCACCCGTGTGTTCATATAACGCTTCATTGTTACCCCCCTCGCAAACGCCTTCGACAATGCCGATTGTTGAGACGGCTATTGGAGTTGCAGCAGAAGCAGGCTCGTCTTCCTCATCATCTTCTTCTTCACACTTTTTTTCTTTACCAGCTTTTCCATCAGAACCCAATTATTCTTCAGATCTAACACTGTTACCTCAAGTTTCCAGCGATCATGCTAGTTCATCTTTTTCTGGATTTGATTCTGATGGTAATATGATGGACCCGCCTCTAGTTGAATTTGAAAATTCAGCATCAGAAGCGATGTCAGATTCTCCCGAGTTGCCTCTCCCCTCATTACCATCTACTTTGTCTTCCTCTTCTTCCTCCTTAGGATTACTTAGCAACGCTGAGGAAGCTAAGATGAGTGATGATTCTACAAAATTAACTCTCTCTTCATCTTCATCCTATGTGGATAGCATGCTAGATGAATATACCCAAAATTGTTTTAAGCAACTATGTAATCTTTATAAACCACCCTCCTCTATTTTACCAGCGATGAGATTAATTATGGGTGGGCACGTTTGGCGGGTAAATCATCTTGGGTCGAAAAAAAACAGCAAGGAAGAAAAAACAGCTACATCGTTGCCTTCAGATCCTCACTTGCTTAAAAATGGTTTTCACTGGACAGTCGTACAAGAATCCAAAAATAAAAATCATTTTATCGCATTTTTTGAATGTTCGACTAAAGGTATGATATCCATTGTGAAAACAAAATTTACAGATCAAATGCGTAAAACAATTATGCTGCCAACCCAAGATGATTCCAAAAAGTCGTATAGTGTAGCTGTCCCTCAAGCGACTAATCCAAACCATCAATCATTTAAAGAGTATGTTGAAAAGTCCGCAGCTGTCCAAGATCAATTTATGCTTAATTATCTTGAACCATGGGGATTTAGCCCAGATAAATGGTCTAAAATAAAAATGGGATTAATCGACCAAGCATTGAGAGCAACGAATGAAGCTAACCATTTTCTACCGGGAGATGATCAGCAAATTGATCTCGATCAAACTAGAAGACGAGATAAAGACAATAAAAAAAGAAAAGCAAAAAGTGTGAAAAAAGTTCCGGATCAAAAATCAGAAGATTCATCCGATCAAAATCCGAGTAAAAAAAGAAAACTAGAACATACACCCAATAACGCAATGTCTCAGTTTTTGGAAGTTGCTCCTGGGTATGTCAATGCCAATTCAAATCTATTCTTTGAAACAATGAGCGCGCCCCCTAGAAGGGCTGCATACCAACCGGAGGATAGAGAAAAAATGAATCTGTCTGTAACCCCATAACCGTCAACCTAAGAATATTTTGAAAAAGGGAAATCGGGCTTGCACAATTGCACTTATCAGACCCATTATCACACTCAAGATGGTTCAAAAACTGCTATAATCTTACAATAATAGAGAGGAGGATTTATGTCAGCAAGCGATAGAGCTGATGAAAAAAAGGGCAGCAGTAATAAAATTACTAAAAAATTAAAAGAGTTAGCGGTTACTCAACGTGGACAGTGGATAACAGAAGTGCCTCAAGTTTTTGTGGCTCATGATTTTAAGGATGATGTAGATCTAGGTAAATTTACTTTTTGTTCTGATATTTCAGAAAATTTAATTCAAATGGCGTCATCCTCGTTTCAGCGCGTCTATCGTTTAGTGAATAAAGTACCTTTTGGTAGTCAATTAAAAATTAAGGAAATACAAGAATTTAGTGTTGGTGGCGAAAAATATGAAGGAATAGCTCCCATTTTGCTTCGCGCAGGATTCAATCGTTTTGGATGCTTAGCTTGTCACTATCATTCACATTCAGCCTCATTATTAATCTGGGAAGATAAAGATAAAGAAATTGCATTAACTCGCAGGATAGAGATACTCCTTGGGGATAAGTTCAGAATCAAATATAGTCAGTTGACATTTTCACCCAATGGCGACAATGTGCTTGTTTTTCTAAGTGATGGATTTACTAAAAATTATAATATAAATAGGTTATACGTATTAGATGCAAAAAATTTGCAGCTAAAAAAACATCTTTCTATTGATTGTTTAGATCCCGTTTTTCTCTCTGAAAGCAGCTTTATTTGTAAGACTAGAACTAGAGTTGGTATAACGCAAACAATAACGCAGACTCTGTATAAAATAAAAAGTGGTTGGGTGACAGGTTTAGGGGTATCTAGCCCAATTTCAATCCCTGATGAGTTAAAAACTGCTAAGAAGGTTTTTAAGCCACGTAATTTAAATGTATTGCTAGCTGGAAAAGATGACTATGAATTTATTTTTGAATTAAATGATGGTCTGGTGTCAAATCAAAAACCGGAAATTCGCAAAATTCCGCCCGATTTAAAATTTATTGGATCTTTTGCAGATGATTTTTTACTTTATCACAATCAAAAAGGGAACTTTGTTATCTACAATCCAGTGGCAACTGAAGAATTAACTGAAGGATATCATGTGATTCCGATGCACTTTGAGATTGGAAATTCTGATAAACTCTTTCCTCTGTCAAATGGCATGGTGCTTTGTTTGACAGAAACGGGTTTGCAATGCTGCAAGCTGCTTGAAAAGAGACAATCGGTAGAAGCTAAAGAAAATAAATCAGAAAAAAGTGTAGACAACATGGTCGCTACACATTTAGGGTCGCAGGCTGCTTCCATAGTGATGGAATATCTTGGCATGTTCAAACCTGCGCAAGTTGACAGATTACCTCTTATTGAAGCTGTCGATAAAGCTTGTACAGACTTGTCCAGTGAGGAGATGGAAGTAATGAAAACATTTACTTCTCTTTTAGAAAAATACCCGAACATTTCTCACAATGAAGCATTTAGCGCTGCTTGTGATAAATGCAAATTCAACTTGGAATCAAGTCCCAAGTTAAAAGAATTCTATCTGCTAAATATTGTCAGACCTGACGCTGCTGATTTTAAATCAAATTCACTTTAGCTATTATGACCCCGTCGCTCTTATGTTCGGAGCGAAAAGCGCTCAGGATGACAAGCTTTTTTAAGGGAAATTGTTGGGTTTCGCTGACGCTCAACCAACCTATGAGACGCCATTAAAATTTTTTACATTTTTCTTTTTTTCAAAGAAGAGGGGGAATCTGATTTATCAGCATGCTCATTTCTTTTTCCCACAGAAAATAGCGCGCTGGGGATTTGATTTGTTGTGTTGCTTGATTTATCTTTGGCTTCTTCATCAACATCTTCCATTCGATTCATCTCGGGATCTTCTATCAACTTCATCACAAATGCATTTATTTCTACTTCAGAACAAGCACTTAAATCTAACGAGGGAGAATCCTTCATCACGATATCATCATCTCCCGATGAAGAAGAAGATGCATCTTTTGAATCACCCGCGTCTTTTGCGTCTTTCATTGCCACGGCTTTTTCACTTTGGAGTGCTGCAATGGCCGTCTTAAGCGCTTCCGTTTCTTTGAATTGATGTGCAAAAAAGACTTTCATCTTAAGAGACATATCCGGATGTAGAAATTTACAAAAGCGTTGTGCAATGATATTGATCCATTCATTATATTTTTCTTCCGCAGGTGTTCCCTCTAATGAGCAGACAGAGAAATTATTTTTCATTAATATGTCTAAAACTTCCTTTGCATAATGAGAACAATTTTCAATAAACGTACCCGTAAATGCATATGGAAAAGCAGCGCCACCAAACCACGTTGTGATGGCACGTGCACCGGGTATTTTAATTACTTGTCGTGGGGCCTCAGAGGGTTGTGGTAGCTTGGGAAATAGGGTCAAGTGCCATCATTTGACATGTTTTAAAATAAACTGAGCTCGTTGGGTTTCGCTGTCGCTCAACCCAACCTACGGGCTCAAGATCATATCATTACCTACAAATATTTCCTGCTTGCGCGCAAGCAATCATAAGCAATTTTTTATAAAAATCCCCCTCAATCCCCCTTTTCCAAAGGGGGAAGTGTACTAAGCAGCATCGTGTCGTTTTTGAGAGAAGAGCTGCTTAAGAAAGTCTCCCCCTTTGGAAAGGCGTTGTTGCGTAATTCACAGAGTCAGCTTAGTGTCGTGCCAGCGTGCTTTTAGCTGGCATCCAGGTTTGCTCTTAATAAAATTTATATAGTCATAAATAGAGCAAACCTGGATGCCAGCTAAAAGCACGCTGGCACGACACTAAGCTGACACCGTGAATTACGCAACAACGCCCTTTGGAAAAGGGGGATTTATATAAAATAATTCTAAATTCTTCTTAAAGTTAGCGCTCATTAAACATTTGTGAGTAACGATATGCTCATGATTTGCCTCCTTATCTTTATTAATTGAGCATATTATATATTTGATGCAATAATTGATCGACTTGCTTTTTACCAGTCTGACGAGGCAAGCTGACCCTATCTTTGGTATGATGTTTTGATTCACGCTGCAAGGATGCAAAGTTGTTATGATATCTGGAAAAAAAAATGTTGCATGGTTTCTGTGCCTTATGTGTTTGCCATCAGCTTCTCAGGCTTCATTTATTGAAACAACCGTTGGAACGGCCGTTTTGAATGATGCAACAGCCAGTTATTATAACCCCGCTGCATTAGTCTTAATAAAAAATCCTCAAATTGTTGCGCAAGGAACGCTTGCCTATTTTCACACGCAATTTTCCGGCCAATCGACAACCATTCTCTCTGGTGTTAGCGAAACCGGTAGTTCAAGTTCCAATACGCATTATTCTTCACCTTCACTGTATTTTGGTATGCCAACGAGTCATAAAATTACTCTCGGACTTGCAGTTGTCACTAACTCTGCTGAGCGAGATGCCGATGAGAATTCAATTTTGCGTTATGTCCAAGCCAGCAATAATATTCAAGATCTTGATGTGGTTCCTGCTATTGCAATTAAGTTAAATGAATTTTTTTCAATTGGTGGAGGAATCAATTTTTCGTATGCCAATTTTGATTTACAACCCATTACTGGAGCACCAGGTTTAAATATTGTTGATAGTCAAAGCGATAATCGAAGTGATGGCACAGGAATAGGAGGAAATGTAGGATTTTTAGTAAAACCGGGGCCTACGACTGTTATCGGATTTAATTATCGCAGCATCACAACTTATCGCCTGAGTGGAAAAAGTGTTTATGAGGGTAATCCGCAAGTTGTATCGAATAATTATCATTTCATCCTGCGCACACCCGCACGCAGTGTTATTTCAATAAATCATTTTTTCACAGAAAAATTTGGACTCATATCCACACTCCAATGGATTCAATTGAGCACTCTCACCAATGTTCATATTTATGGTGTTGCAAGTCCTGCGGGCATTGTTAATGGTAGTATTCCATTTTATCTAAGAAATACTTGGTTATTTACATTGGGTAGTCATTATCGCATTTCACCTAAATCAATACTTCGTGTGGCACTCAGTTATAATCAATCTCCTGGCAATCCTCATTATCAAATTGCAAATGGTGATAGCATTATTCTCGGAGCATCGATGGGTTATGAATTAAATAAGATAATTACAATCGATGGCAGTTATGCGCATGCTTTCATAAAAAATCAGAATATTAATATTAACAGCAGTCGATTTTTAATTCAGGGAGTAAACCAAGGTTCTCGCGACGGTGTGTCATTGAAAGTGACATTTAATGTTTAAGAAAACGGATGCTCTCGCTTTTCATGATTTGGGAAAGTAAGCACGATGTTTCGATTGAATTATATTGGCTTTCCTTCTTCGAGCATAACACGTGGTTCATTAAATCGCAGCGAGCCCGGGTGCACCCCATACGCATCAAGCTAAGGAAATTTTGCTTAGAATGCTTTCACTCTATAGAGGTTGCTTAAGTCACGCAGATTGGGTTGAGCGACCTATGTAGTCGGTCTATACACGGCAGCGAAACCCAACATTACAATATTACATCGTCTAATTGTATCGCATCCTATGACAGTGGCCGCACCAACGATCAGGGTAGGATGCACTTTTTTAATTTTCTGAATGGCTTCCAGCGCGAAAGGGGTTCGCAATGCAATTTCAATTACTCTTACCCCGCCGGCTGCCAACGCATTAGCAAGAGGAATGGCACTCTCACTATCATTGATTGATAAAACAGGAGTAAAAGGTGTTTTTTTATAATGTCAGACATTGTTAATTTGGGTTTAACGGGTGGAGAATGACTTGCTTAAGAAGCATTCTGCAATTCTTGTAGGTCACTTTTGAGGTCGTCAATTTTAGTGGCACGGCAGGCTTTAATTGTTGCAGCATCTATCGTGACACCTTGTACGGACTGGCCTAAAATAATTGGCTTCATGCAATCTTGCCAGAATCTTTTATCTTTTGTTTCAGCAGTGGCATAACCGGCATCTTTACACGCTTTTGCAACGGTGGTGCACGGTTTGCTGAGTGCGGCTAAATTGTCTAGGGGTGTGGCAGAAATAGCTTGGGTTGATAGTAAAATCGCAACGATAAAAATACTCTGAATTTTTTGCATTAAAACCTCCTGTAAAGCCTAAAATGATTGATTGGCTTAGATCAATTCCTTTTTGTACTGACTACTTTAATTTACATTCTTTCTTGAAGAAAAAACAGGTCGTCGTATAAAATTAATATGGGCGGAAATTGAATTGTTGGTGATCGCTTCCTGACGGTCATATCTTTATACATAACTTTAGACTGCTGTTTAGAATACCTTCCCCACAAGGCTGACGGATCGACAAAAATTCCACCCATGCGTCGTCCTGAAAAATATGACGTCAACGTATTTTAACCGTAGCGACGGTACTCGCACGGAATATTTATTCAGGATCCACTTTAGCATCATCGAGCCATATAAATTTAGGAATGAACTCTTCGTTCGTGGATCCTGAATAAATCTTACGCGCTACTGCGATAGCTGCGGTCAAATGATTTGGGCGTAAGATTTTTCAGGACGACACATGGGTGGAATTTTTGTCGATCCGTCAGCCTTGTGGGGAAGGCATTCTAGGCAGCAGTCATTAAAGTTATGTATAAAGTCCTGACGGTCGCGGCTCAGTTTAAAAACATTTTCGCGCTTTGACGTATAGCTAATTACATAAAAACAGTTTATTTCTCACGAATAAGAATCACGCCACGATATCCACTTTTATCTTTGGTGTTAACCGCTTTCCATAGTGTTGCTGTTTTCACCCAATAAGCAGGGTATTTATAACGCGCAACATCCAGCAATAAAAATTGATCGGTTTTTTTGTCATATGCTGCAATGGGTGAGTGATGACCGCCGCCCTGCTGGCCTAATGCGGATCTCAAAAAGTTTACAATCACAAATTGTTGGTTAGCAATTGCATGCGCTAGTAATTCCCTAAATTTTTCCAAGGTCAATTGATTGGCATGAAAAGGTTTTGCGTCCAGCCCATAACTTGTCACTATTTTGCTAAGCGTGAGTAAATCAATTCCTTTCTTTTGCACTTCTTCTGGCGAAATAATTTGTTTAACGTCGGCATTAAAAAAATCTACTTGGTTAAAATAATGGTACGGCGTATGAATGGAGTCTAGCGGAGGAGTTTTATTCGTAGCATTCAGCACCATCACAACGCTTGCCACACCACAATAAGTGACGGTTTCCTGGGTGGTGAAATGAGAGAGTAATTTTAACGAATTAAGAGTCATATCTCGTTTAAATAAAATAAGCCCAGGACGGCTGTTCAAGCTGACTAAATTGGCAGGCAGCGGTTCGACTGCAAAAACAGCTCGCGTTAAGATTAAAAAAAGAAAACCGATTAAAATTAAATTAAATTTTGATTTCATTACGATCCCTCTGACTGCATTACCCCATTCACTAACATTTGAACTTTTGCTAGCACATTACGCGAATTTAGACATCATGAGCTAAGACCGGCGACTGGCGCGCTAGATGGAGCATGTTCAAAGCTTAATTGGATAGCCTCATCCAGTGTATCCTGCGGCACGTCTATAGCATACGTTTTACGTAGTCCTGACATGGTATTTGCACTGATTAATTTCACAACTTCTGCATATTTTTGACGGTCAATCGCTTCTTTCAGAGCTATCATAGTGGGCTCGGTTGAGCCAGCTTCTAGCATAAGATCCAACTTTTCACGCAATTGTAAATAATAATCCGCCATGGCTTTACAAATGGGTGCGCCGTTACTCCGCCCATGAGTTCGTAACAGAATTTTTTCGAACTCCTTTGCGTCATCTGGACACACATACATTGATGCAAAAGCGTTGAAAAGACCAGTTAACTCCTGAGCGATAGTCATGTTGTTAGCACCTGTTTTCCACATTGGGGTGACCCCGTTAGAGTTAGAGCTGGTTGCCCACTTAGATTCATTTTTCTTCTCGTCAGAAGATACGCTTAATGTGGGATAAGAATTTCGACCTGGTTGATCCGATTGCGAAGGCGCACTTGGCACAGTGAAGCTTGGATATACCGGTGGAAATTGCGAATGCGATTGCAATTGCAATTGGGGTTGGTGTTGCAATGGCGGTTGCACGTCCACATGAGCAGAAGAATCAAACCCAGAATTAAAACTAAAACTATTACTTCTGCTGTTTGCACGGCTGCCAGCAACGCTTCTATCACTAACACTTCTGTTACTATCGCTTCTGCCGAAATTTCTATATTGATCAGACAGCAAATTCTGTTGAACCAATCTAGCTGTTGATTGCGAGCGCTGGCGCTCTTGTCGATCTTTCTCTTCTTTCACCTTCGCTAATGTTTGTGCTGCAATAGCTTGCTTCTCTTTGATAAACGTTTTTTTACTGTCAGGATAAGCATGTTCCATGTGAGTTAAAACTTGCGCTTGCAACTCTTTTTTAAACTTTTCCACTTGATTTGGTTTGCTGCCAGCAGGTGCCATAGGCGGATAGAGATGCAATGCTGCAATCACGTACGCAGCAGCATCTGTTTCACGCAGCGCTTTCATTGCACCTTGCTCCCTAATATGAGCCAGACTCAAATACCAACTTGCCGCTGATCCATATTTTTTATCTTTCTTCATTCCAATACACCACTGCTGAAGCGAATCCATCATTTGATCAGTATGGCCTGCTAAAGCAGTTACCTCCCGCGCCGCTACCTCTCTATTCATTACACTCAACATGCCATAGAGAAACAACCGCCTGCCTGCTCTCTTTTGTGTACCCCAATAGACTTGCAAATCATAAAGTGCTGCAAAAATATTTTCTTTCGCATAAGTGATGATAGTTTTGAAATCACCCGCAGAGTTAGCTGTATCTCGAATATTCGTATACTCAGCACAAGGAATTTGCCGTTTTACTTGAGCGCGCAGTGCTTGGTTCGCTGGCGATAGATTTGGTAAATTATCAATTTGCTTCAGTGCTTCCGAGTAATAATTTTTTTTCTCCGCTAAGCACTTACCAAAATATTCAATTTGACCTGCGCAGAGTTTTTCAACCATTTCGGGGGGCCTTACGCCGCCGGAAAGTACTTTAAGATTCTTGGTAAGAGATTTTGTATTCAGCAACATTCCTAACGAAAACGCATATTGACTAGTCAGATTTGCATCTTCTTTTGCTTCAGCCTTTTTTAGCTCCTCTTGCCACAATTTTTCAGTTGCTTCAATCAGCTCACCGCGCAATGGCAGTAGAGAAGGTTGCAATGCGAACAAAACAGGTATGGCATTTAAAAAGAAAGGAAGCTTAATTAAAGTAGGTAATATTTTTTGAATAAAGAAATCTTGTAGTATCTTTTGATCTTGCTCTGTCCGAGTGGCAAAATCAGCGATAAAACTAGTCAAACTTATATTTAACGACGTTGCATTAGGGACATTAGAGTGAGAAAATTTGGCGACTAATTCTTCACTCTGCTTCTTTTGTCGCTCAGCATCTTGCTCTTTCTTTAAGTCAGCCATCGCCGCAATTGTTTTATCTAATATATCATCTATATCACCAATCGCTTTTTTAAAATCAACTTGAACGTCTTCTTTCTTGGATTCCAACGTTTCATGCGCATCTTGTTGCTGACCTGATGATAACTTTTCTTTTTCCTTTGCAAAAATTCCTGCCAATACATCAAGGGAAAGATGTTTGGCTGCCGCCATCGCATAATTTAAATTAACAATACGTACCGGTGTGTAAGCATGGCTTTGTCGCTTTGCGTACTCACTATAAAGACAAACCTGAGCAGAATATAAATCTCCTAATGCTGCCGCTTCTTGAAAGACTTTATATCTGACTGCACTTTCATACCCTATAAAAGTCGCTCTGAATTTTAATAATTCAATATAAACTTGTTTACGACTGTCATTGTCTTTGCATTCGTCGCAAATCCGCTGCAATTCTTGTTTATATTTTGCTATCTCAGCAACAAATTCGGCTAGAATCGCGGCATTTGAGTCCGGATTTTGCAACATTTTTTGATTTATTTGTTTGTTGACAGAACACACGCGGATATTTAGAAGACGAACTTGCGCTTTTAATTGGATAGCAGGAATGTCAGATGACGCCAAAACGGAAAACTCAGGTTGATGATTAAATTCGAGCACAGCTAACTGCGCACATTCAAGCAAAGAAAAGGCGCGTAATTGATCCTGGAGATGAGGTGATTTATTTGCCGGTGTTTCTATCGATAGCCTGCCAAGACTGGGCCAATTTGCAACATCTCTCTCATAACACGCTGGATCAGCGATATATCCTTTTTTAATTAGTTCTCTGAGGATGCTTGCTTTCAGTTCTGGCTCATCTAATCTGTTAGCCAAATCACGCAGCTCGATTTTTTCCTGAAACCAGTCCTCTTTTACATTTCCTTTGTCGTCACGAACGATGTATTTTAGGAAATCGTGATCATTAGATAGGTAAATTTTGCCAGCTTGCGGCTGTTTTATTTTTTTTCCTGGTAAATCTGACGCCGAAGCGAGCTTATACCCATCGAAATCATTGACTCGTGCTCGCCAATTTGGTGAAAAACCTTCAGAACACGCTAACATTGCATGAGGATGATCATATTGTGCTGCTAAGGTCATATGGCGCATTGCTTCTCTTAAATCCACAGGCTTAGAGGATGAAGCGGCTAAGCGATAATAAGCAAGTGCTATCTGATAATGAGTTATTTTTAGCTTTTTTGGCCCTAATTTATTTAAAGATTCTGGCATAGTCTGCAGTACGATATTTAAATTCAAATTAATCGCACCTAACCCAGCTACTGTCAACGCGTCCCGTACACACTGATAAGCAGGATTCGCATTTTGCTGAATTAATAAGAAAAGCATCATTCGGATATCTTTCTTTTTTACTGCGGTTTCAAGTAGCATTGCGAGGTATAGATCATCTTGTGCTGCTGCTATGTTGAAATAGTAGTTAACTAAATCAACATCGCTGTCTGCTACAGCATTATTAATTTTCGTGCTCATAATAGTTTGCACAGAAATATCGTTTACATCCGCACCTTTTTTTACTAAGGCGGTAACCATTCCCATCGCAAGTTTAGTGTCTGACTCTTTTGAATTGCCGCAATGTAAAAGAGCGATTGCTAGGGGAGGTAAATTAAATACACCTTTCTTATTGACGAAGCTGGCAGCTCCCTCTGTCTCTAATAGTTTTTGCACTCCCGCCACGTTGCCGTCGATGCAAAGACGAGAGAGTGGATAAACGTCAACGGGTACTTTGATCGGTTGACCATCTTTGCTCTCACCTGCACTTGAGACTTCCGAAGACCTCAGAAGAGTTTCAACACTGAGCTCTACGTGTAATTCTAATAACACAGCTGGTCTTGTACGGCCTGATAACGACATAGTCAATTTCTCGCATGAATAAAATGATGGTTATTTTATCTCATTTAAGATTAACGAATTCTTAAATAGGGAAAATTTGTTTTTTTTATTTCTGTGTCTGTGAAGGAAAGCACCCTGGCCCTCCCCCACAAGGGCTGACGGACCGACGCAAATTCCACCCATGCGTCGTCCTGAAAAATATGACGTCAACGTATTTTAACCGTAGCGACGGTACTCGCACGGAATATTTATTCAGGATCCACTTGAGTATCATCGATCCATATAAATTCATGAATAAGTTCTCCGTTAGTGGATCCTGAATAAATCTTACGCGCCACTGCAATAACTGCGGTCAAATGATTTTGGCGTAAGATTTTTCAGGACGACGCATGGGTGGAATTTGCGTGGATCCGTCAGCCCTGCGGGTGATGGCGTTCTAAGCAAAATCTCATTGCTAGGATTATTTTTGATCAAAATTAACTAGTCAGCCTAATGTCAAGCCCCTACCCGCACCCTATATCCATTAAAATAGAAGTATTAAGACTATAACAAGAAGGAGTGCTTAGTATGCGTACAGTTGCAGCCATATTTTGTTTAGCCGTGTTACTCTGTTCCTGCTCGACAATAACCCCTCCACCGAAAAAAACCGCTCAAGCCCCCAACCCACTGCCCAGTTCAGCGACTTTTGCAGAACGGATGCCCAAATCAATTAATCCATCCGGTGAAAATGCCATTGTCGTCGATCCGAATGTGCATGCTTGGGGTGCATACAATGCAGAGGGAGAATTATTGCGCGGCGGACTCGCCACCTCTGGTGCCGATTGGTGTCCGGATATTCATCGCCGCTGCCATACCCGATCAGGTACGTTTCGCATTCAATCGTTAGGTGCGGCGTCTTGCAAATCGAGCATTTATCCATTAGGCCGCGGTGGCGCCCCTATGCCTTATTGTATGTTCTTTGATGGCAGCCAAGGTTTGCATGGATCATATGAATTGCGCGATGGTAATGCGAGCCATGGTTGTGTCCGGTTACCGGTTGATGATGCTGAATGGATACGCTTTCAATTTGCCCATATTGGCACTAAAGTTATTGTAAAATCTTATTAAAAATTATGGTATTGTTTAAAACGCGAGTTACCCAACTCGCGTTTCTTTATCTTTTCATAAAAGGAGTTTTTGGCTATGGATGCGCAATATACTCATGAAACCCAGACTGTTTCTCTGTCAGTGGGCGATATCATCAAACAAGGTTGGAGCAAGATCGACGGCTTAAAAAAGATGGTTACATTAACCGTCATCGGTTTTATTGTAATAACTGCCATCTTAAAATTCATTCAACATAAGCAAACCGGAATATTTGCCGGCATCGATCTTTTCATTCTGCAATTATTCAATTGGTATTTCATTGCGTTATTAATGACGATTGGAACACGCCAAGCATTAGGCATGCCGCCTTTGTTCAAAGCTGCTTTTGAGAGTTGCACGAATGCCTGGCTGCCTTTATTGGCTTTATGGGTAATTTATGTGATTGTCGCCATATTCGCCATTGCACTGATCTCAGCAGGGGTATTTTTCCTCATGGGCAAAGGAACGCTTTTGTTAATCTTAGTCGGTATTGTCGCGTATCTATTGCTGCTGTATGTCATGTCTATTGTTATCATTTTTGCAGCACCTGCTTTAATTATTTATCGCTCGCCTATTTTCTTGGCGTTAAAAACGGGTTTCCATGCGGCGAACAAAAACTACCTCAAGTTGTTATGCACCAACATCGTCATGGTTTGTATCGTGGTTATCAGCGCAATTCCTTTCGGAATCGGTTTAATTTGGACATTGCCGATGGCTTGGACAATTAACGGCATTTGGTTTAAAGAGGCTTGCACGAAAACAGCATAGATGGCGTAAAAAATAATGGTAGGGTGGTTCAATCCCATAGGCGTCAAGCTAAGGAAATTTTGCTAACAACTCCGTCATTGCGAGGAGCGTTTTTTGCGACGAAGCAATCCAGTTTTTGAATTTGCAAAAATTTTGCAGAAACATAAAGCAAAAAACTGGATTGCCGCGCCCCTACGGGGCTCGCAATGACGGAGTTGTTAGCAAAATTTCCTTAGCTTGACGCCTATGGGTTCAATCCACCCTACCTTACCGCTTATTTGTTACCAAAAAACTCTTTAGCACGCTTTTTCATTTTAGCAGGTGTGACATTTTCAACATGGGTTGACACTGTCCATCTGTGACCAAATGGATCAATCACAGTCGCATTTCGGTCGCCATAAAACATATCTTCCGCAGGACGCTCTAACGTTGCACCGGCTGCAATGGCTCGATCAACAATCGCATCCACATTTTTGATGTACAAGTGAATACCGATCGGTGAACCGCCGAATTTTTCAGGTGCATGCGCATTCATTTCTGGGCAAGCATCCGCCAACATGATTTTGGTGTCGCCAAATTGCAATTCAGCATGACCCACTTTACCGGCACGTTCCATGCGGAGTTTTTCTTTTGCGCCAAATACTTTTTTGTAAAACTCAATCGCGCGAGCTGCTTGGTCCATGATCAAATAAGGTGTGATGATGTTATAGCCTTTTGGAATCGCAGAGACTTTGGTGCTTTTACGTTTGACAGCGGCTTTTTTAACGCCTTTCTTTGTGGATTTTTTTGCGCTGGTTTTTTTGACGCTGGTCTTTTTAACGCTGGATTTTTTCTTCATGACGGGCTTTTTTTTCTTTAACTTTGGCATTGATTCGCTCCATAAAATTTTTTAGACCGCGCAGTTTAGCATCAAACAAGAAAAAATAAACAGACATTCCGCTTAGATTCAGAATTTTTTTATGCGCTGGCCAACGACACACGGCTGATCGCATGAAATTGTTTACGCCAATTGTAATAACCATAAATGCACAGCATTAACAAAATGGCATACAATCCGCTGGTAAAATAGAGATGTTTCAGCAAATACACTTTAATCGAAACGATATCCACAACCATCCACAATAGCCAATGCTGCAACCACTTCTGACTCAGCAGCCATTGCGCGGCTAAACTTAACGCGGTGATAAACGCATCTTGATAAATCGTGGTTGAATCGGTGTAATTCGTCAAAATAAAACTGATCAAGAAAAATAGAACGGCCGCCAGCACAAAACTGACCGCAAAATAGAGCGGCGGCGCTTTGCGGATCGCCAGTGTGGAATGCGTTTCACTGCCAAATAGCCATCGGTACCAGCCATAAAATTGCAGGCCAAGAAACACTACTTGCAAACTCATGTCAGCATAGAGCTTTGCTTTTAAAAAAATGACGAAATAGAGAGAGACGGTGACAACGCCGAACAACCAATTCAACACATTGGCGCGAGTAATTAAATATATATTCACTAAACAGCAAGAAACGGCTAAGACTTCGAGGAGATGGCTATTGATCATGGGGATTCATTCATCGGTATGGGACAAAAATTTGCTGAATTATCTTAAAAAATGCTGGGAATTGCAACTAAAAAGGGTTAGTCACTACAAACAACCCCCCCGTTTTAAACTCGCATCTTGAAGTGTAAGTTAGTATAGTCATGTAATGGATCATTCACAGGGAAGAAAATAGTTATGCAATTAGTTCACGATCCGAATCGAATGGCTCGCACCATCATTGAAAAAGTGGGTAAAAAAATTGTCTTAGGTGTGCCACTCGGTATTGGCAAGCCCATTGGTTTAATTAATGCATTTTACCGATTAGCGGTAGAGGATTCTTCTCTGCAATTAACCATTATCACTGGACTCACCCTGGCGAGACCCGTTTTGCATCATGCACTGGAAAAGCGCTTTATTGAGCCCATCTTGGCAAGATTATTAAAAGATTACGAAGATCCACTTTATGAGAAAGCGCGTGAACAGCAACAATTACCTGCAAATATTAACGTCATTGAATTTTTTCTCTCACCGGGCAAGTTTTTACATAACGCTTATGTGCAACAACATTATATCAGCAGCAAATATACTGATGTGGCGCGCGACACAGTGCAGAATTCGATTAATGTCATCGCTCAATTGGTGACTCGCTCTGAGACAGAACCTAACTGTTACAGCTTAAGTTGTAACAGTGATTTATTTCACGATGTGGTTAGCCAATTAAAAAAATCCAACAAGCCTTATGCAATTGCAGGTGAAATCAATTTGAATTTACCCTTTATGTATGGTGAGGCAGTGGTTGCAGCGGAAACGTTTACAGATATGTTGGATCCCAACACGTATCGCACTCTCTTCGCCACACCGCGTGAAGAAGTCTCTGTTCAAGATCATTGCATCGGTTTATATACCAGTTCGTTAATAAAAGACGATGGTTGTTTGCAAATTGGCATTGGCACGCTCTCAAATGCCATTGCCAGCGCATTGCTCTTACGTCAAGAAGATAATGCGTTGTATCAAACCGTTTTACAGCAATTAGGCATTCGCGATAAATTTTCTGCCGCGCAACAAATCGGTGAAACAACACCGTTTAGCCAGGGGTTATATGCCGCGACTGAAATGTTGAGCGATGAATATATGCAGCTCTATGCGGGTGGCATCTTAAAAAAACGGGTTTATGATCATATTGGTTTGCAACAATTATTGAATACAAAACAAATTAAAGAAACGGTTTCGTCGGATATTCTTGAGATATTGATTCAGCATCAAATCATTCATCCAACATTAACAGCTGAGGATATTCACTTTTTGCAAAGATTTGGTATTTTGCAAGGTATCCAACGTTTTACGCAAGATGAAATGATTTTGCAATCCGGCGAAAAAATCTCGACTGATTTATCTTCTAAAGAGACGCTGGAAAAATTAGTAGCGCAGTGTTTAGGCAAACAATTGTTGCATGGCAAAATCATCCATGCGGCGTTTTTTCTGGGTAGTCAAATGCTCTATCAGCAATTGAATCAACTCTCTTATGCAGAAAAACAACAAATTGATATGACATCTGTCGCAAAAACCAATTCCATTTTATGGTCGCCGGAATTAGCGGCATTACAACGTCGCAATGGGCGATTTATTAATTCTGCCATGATGGTCACCCTAGGGGGTGCCATTGTGTCGGATGGTATTCACGATTTACAAGAAATCAGCGGTGTAGGTGGTCAATTTGATTTTGTGACCATGGCGAATCAACTGAGTGACGCTCGCTCGATTATTATTTGTCGCAGTGTTCGCCAACAGAAAGCCTTGGTCGAATCGAATATCCGCTGGCAATATACCAATTCCACTTTGCCACGCTATTTGCGTGATGTGATCGTGACAGAATATGGTATTGCTGACTGTCGCAGCAAAACAGATGCGGATGTGATTAAAGCAATTTTGAATGTAACGGATTCGCGCTTTCAGCATACCTTATTAAAAAAAGCGAAGCATGAGGGTAAATTAGCGCAAGATTATGCTATTCCAAACTGCTTTCAACAAAATTACCCAGAGACGCTTGAGCCGATCATTAAAAATTTGCGCTTGAATGGTTATGGAAAACCGTATCCTTTTGGCAGTGATTTGACAGAGGATGAAGAAAAAATAAAGCAGGTGTTGTTGTATTTGCAAAATTTATCGACGTTACAGATGGTATGGTTAGTGATGAAATCATGGGTTATCTTTAGAAGCAGCTTAAACGTGACGTCGATTCTTAAACGGATGGGGCTTGATCAACCGACGCATTGGCAGGATCATTTGTATAGGCGGTTGTTTATTTTTGTATTGGGTACGAATTGCTAACCTGAACACCTAAGAAAGAACTGTCATCCTGAGTGCTCCAACTCCCAAAAAAAGAGGGGGAAACATTGAATAAGAACTTCTTTTTATACAAATCCCCCTTGTTCCCCCCTTTTTCAAAGTGGGAGACCTTCTAAACAGCTTTCACTGTTAAAACGCAGAGCTGTTTAGAAGGTCTCCCACTTTGAAAAAGGGGGAACAAGGGGGATTTGTATAAAAAAATTCTCTGTCGATACCTATGAGAGCGCTTAAGAAAAGGCTGTCATCCTGAGTGCGCTTAAAAACAGGCTGTCATCCTGAGTGCTTTTCGCTCCGAAGGATCTCCTGATATAGCAGAGAGATGCTTAAGAAAATCCTTAGCAAAGCCTCAGAAATTTGCGGGAGATCCTTCGGAGCGAAAAGCACTCAGGATGACAGCCTGTTTTTAAGCACGCTCAATGACAGCCTGTTTTTAAGCGCGCTCAGTAACAGCCTGTTAAATTAGCCATCACTTCCCGCGACTATGATGCGCCGCCCGATACGAAAACAATTGCGCCGAACCGTGACCGTTTTGCTTTCGTTGATTAAAGTTATGTGACGAATGCTCAAGGTGACGAATAGTTTGCTGTCTTTGCAAGAGCTGATCATGCACAGCATTAAAAATTTCAGTGATCGTTAATTTCTTTTTCGCGGCTTTTTTTGGAACGACCTTTTTAGCAGCGGCTTTTTTAGCAATGGGCTTTTTCGCCACTGCTTTTTTAACACTGATTTTTTTGGCCGTCACTTTCGTAGACTTCAGCGCGACTTTTCGAGCTGCCGGTTTTTTAGCACTCAATACTTTTCTCGCTGCTGCAGATTTTTTGACGGATTTTTCTTTGCTGACACCCGCTTTTTTGCTTACCTGACGGGAAGATGACTTAGTTTGAACTATTCTTTTTGTTTTAGAAGTACTCATAAACAAAGCTCCTATAAGTTCATAACGACAGTTTTATTATAGCTGAATTTAGCGAAAAATTGTTTTATCGAGAGAAAACAGTGTGTTAGATGATGTTAACTTCCGGCATTAACTGTACACCAAAGCGTGCAAAAACCGATTGCTGAATGTGTGCGACTAACTGCTGAATATCCGCGCCCGTACCCGCACCATAATTGACAAGAACCAATGCTTGTTTATCGTAAACCCCTACCTCACCCACCCGCTTACCCTTCCAACCACATTGCTCAATCATCCAACCCGCAGAAATCTTTACCGTCGAGGGTGAGTCGCCTTCAAAATGTGGCATCAATGCAAACTCATTTTTTAATGCGGTAAATTGCTGCAGAGCAATGATTGGATTTTTAAAAAAACTTCCCGCATTGCCGAGCACCGCTGGATCCGGTAATTTACTTCGACGAATTTGCATGACGGCTTCACTGATCGTGCGCAAGGTCGGCTCTGTCACGTGCATGTCCTGAAGCGTTTGTTGTAACGCGCCATAACTCAAATTAAATTGCGGCTTTTTATTCAATCGCAACGTGACACAAGTAATCAAATATTGGTTTTTATAAAGTGATTTGAAAACACTGTCACGATAACCAAACTGACACGCCTCTCGTGAAAATATTTTGCTGACACCGCTCGCCATATCAAGCGCCGTTAATTCCTCAAACACATCGCACAACTCAACGCCGTATGCACCAATATTTTGAATCGGTGCCGCGCCCACCGTGCCGGGAATCAATGATAAATTCTCAACGCCTCCCAATCCTTGCTCAATACAGTACAGCACAAACGTATGCCAATTCTCTCCGGCGCCGACTTGCAACCAGACATGATCATCATCTTCAGCAAGACGGTGAATACCCATCATTTCATTCTTGATAATTAAACCGGTAAACTGTTGCGTGAATAAGACATTGCTCCCGCCGCCTAAAATAAATTTTGGCAACTGCTGCCATTCGGGTAGCTGCATCAGAGTGGAAAATTCCGTCGTATCTTTTAACGCTGCAAAATAACGTGCGCTCGCTTGAATGCCAAAGGTATTCAATGTGCGTAAATCAATATTTTGTTGGATTTGGGCGGTTAACATAGGGGCTGATTATAACATAGAGATTGACAAAACCTCACCCCATCCGGAAAATCTTGTCACCTTCTTCAAGGAAAAGAACCAATGAGCCAAGGAAAAAAGTTTCGCACCGCATTGCTCACCGAATCACCTTTACAAATTGTTGGCACGATTAACGCTTATTCTGCACTATTGGCTGAAAAAGCGGGTTTTCATGCCATTTATTTATCGGGGGCGGGCGTTGCCAATGCCTCATTTGGCTTACCCGATATCGGTATCACCACCTTAAATGATGTCTTAGACGATGCTCGGCGCATCACCAGCGCCGTCGATTTACCCTTACTGGTAGATATCGATACGGGCTGGGGCGGCGCATTCAATATCGCTCGCACCATCCGTGACATGATCAAAGCCGGTGTCGCAGCCGTTCATATGGAAGATCAAGTCCAAGCGAAACGCTGCGGTCACCGCCCCGGCAAAGGCTTGGTCAGCGCATTAGAAATGGTGGATCGCATCAAAGCCGCAACCGATGCCCGCACCGATGAAAATTTTGTAATCATGGCACGGACTGACGCCCTCGCAGCGGAAGGATTAGACGCTGCCATCGCCCGCTGTAAAGACTATGTTGCGGCCGGTGCCGACATGATTTTCTTTGAAGGCGTTCGTGAATTAGCGCAATACCAGGCATTGACGCAAGCCATCGAGGTTCCCGTCTTAGCCAATATTACCGAATTCGGTGTCACACCGTTATTTACCCGTGACCAATTGAAATCGGTAGGCATTCAACTGATGCTCTATCCCTTGAGTGCATTTCGCGCCATGAGCTTAGCGGCAGAGCAAATGTACCAAACCATCCGTACCACCGGGACGCAACAATCCGCGATTCCTGCCATGCAAACGCGCGAAGCGTTATATAACGTTTTAGATTATTATGCTTACGAAAAAAAATTAGATGAATTATTTGCAAAGGAAAAAGACAATGGATAAAAAATCAGGTGGTTTAGCCGGTCTCATTGTTGGCAGCTCAGCAATTTGTACGGTCGGAAAAGAAGGACTCGGTTTAAATTACCGCGGTTATGATATCCACGATTTAGCCGCACACAGTACATTTGAAGAAGTCGCCTACCTCTTAATTTACGGCGAATTACCGAATCAAAAAGAATTACAAGCTTATCAAGAAAAATTGATGTTATTGCGTGAATTACCCGATTCACTCAAACAAGTCCTCGAAGTGATTCCTGCCACGACACATCCGATGGATGTGCTGCGCACCGGTTGCTCGATGTTAGGCACATTGGAACCGGAATCCAAACAATACAGCCAATGTGATATTGCAGATCGACTGATTGCATCCACCTCTAGCATGCTGCTCTACTGGTATCAATTTCATCGAACGGGCAAACGGATTAAAACCACGACGGATGAAAACAGTATTGCCGGTCATTTTTTACATTTATTACACGATCAAAAACCGTCAGAGGATCATCGTCGCGCCATGGATGTCTCGCTAATTTTATACGCCGAACATGAATTCAATGCGTCGACGTTTGCAGCACGCGTGACGACATCCACCGAATCGGATTTTTATTCGGCGATTGTGACCGGCATTGGTACGTTACGCGGTCCTTTGCATGGTGGTGCGAATGAAGCCGCCATGGAATTATTGCAACGATTTAAAAATCCGGATGAAGCTGAACGAGGGATCAAAACCTTGTTATCTGACAAAATAAAAATTATGGGATTTGGTCATCGCGTCTATAAAATTTCTGACCCTCGCTCAGACATCATCAAAGAATGGTCGAAGAAATTATCTGAAACAGCACAGGATGCAGAACTTTATCCCATCTCAGAACGGATTGAAAAAATCATGTGGGATGAGAAACACTTATTTCCGAATTTGGATTTTTATAGCGCCAGCACCTATCATTTTTGTGGTATTCCAACACCGATGTTCACGCCGATTTTTGTCGTCTCTCGTATCACCGGCTGGAGTGCACATATCATAGAGCAGCGCGCAGATAACCGCTTAATTCGCCCGGATGCGGAATATACGGGCCCTGCTCCTCGCGCTTATATTCCCATTCATCAACGAGGTTAACAAATGATGGCAAATCATGCTGCAGAAGTGAATATTCGTCCCGCTGCTGACAAAGAATTAATTGAAATAGCCGACTACACGGCGAATTACACGATTAACAGTGATCTTGCGTTTTCGACTGCGCGTTATTGTTTAATGGATGCCTTAGGCTGTGCTTTTTTAGCCTTGCAATATCCACACTGTCAAACATTATTAGGTCCTATTATCCCAGGAACAACTGTGCCATTGGGTGTACGTGTACCCGGAACACCGTATGAATTAGATCCTATCCAAGCGGCTTTTAACATTGGCACGATGATTCGCTGGCTTGATTTTAATGACACGTGGTTAGCGGCTGAATGGGGACATCCTTCCGATAATTTGGGGGCTATTTTAGCGGTTGCCGACTATGTCAGCCGACAAAATATCGCCGCCAATAAAAAACCGCTCACCCTAAACGATGTCTTCATCGCGATGATTAAAGCGTACGAAATTCAAGGGATTTTAGCCCTTGAGAATGGTTTTAATCGAGTCGGCTTAGATCATGTCGTCTTAGTAAAAGTGGCCTCTGCTGCCGTCAGCATGCAGCTATTAGGCGGTTCAGAAGAAGATATTATTAACGTCTTATCTCACGCTTGGTTAGATGGCCAAAGTCTACGAACTTACCGCCATTCCCCCAATACCGGCTCACGAAAATCGTGGGCAGCCGGAGACGCTACCAGTCGCGCCGTGCGTTTAGCCTGGTTTGTGCAACAAGGTGAAATGGGTTACCCCAGTGCTTTAACAGCAAAAACCTGGGGATTTTATGATGTATTATTTCGCGGCAAATCATTTCGTTTGCCACGTAAATTAGATGCGTATGTGATAGAAAATATTTTATTTAAAATTTCTTTCCCGGCTGAATTTCATGCGCAAACTGCCGTCGAGTGTGCGATTGCATTACATGAACAAACGAAAGATCGATTAGATCAAATTGATAAAATTGTTTTACATACCCAAGAATCGGCTGTGCGAATCATCAGCAAAACCGGCCCGCTGTATAATTATGCGGATCGTGATCATTGTTTACAGTATATGGTTGCAGCTGGATTAGTGTTTGGCAATTTGAAAGCGGATTATTACAGCGATCAATTTGCCAATGATCCACGGATAGATACGCTGCGTGACAAAATGCAAGTTGTCGAAGATCCTCAATTTAGCAAAGATTATTTGGATCCAACCAAGCGTTCTATTGCCAATGCGATCCAAATTTATTTTAAAGATGGATCGAAGACGGACAAAATAACTGTTGAATATCCGATTGGTCACAAACGACGTCGTGAAGAAGGCATTCCATTGTTGATCAAAAAATTCAATGAGAATGCGGCACAACTTTTCCCGGAAGTGAGAGTCGCTGAGATGATGGCGTTGTTTAATGATTTAGACGGCTTGAAGCAAATGCCGGTGAATGTGTTTATGGATAGGATGGTTAAAGGGAGCGGATGAATCTCTTTGGGGTGGGCTTAAGAAAGAGCGCCATTCTAAGCATTCCAACCTCTGAAGCAAGAGGGGTAAGCATCGAATAAAGGCTTTTTTATATAAATCCCCCTTGTTCCCCCTTTTTCAAAGTGGGAGACCTACTAAGCAGCTTTCGCTATTAAGACGCAGAGCTGCTTAGAAGGTCTCCCACTTTGAAAAGGCGTTGTTGCGTAATTCACAAAGTCGGCTTAGTGTCGTGCCAGCGTGCTTTTAGCTGGCATCCAGGTTTGCTCTTAATAAAATTTATATAGTCATAAATAGAGCAAACCTGGATGCCAGCTAAAAGCACGCTGGCACGACACTAAGCTGACTTTGTGAATTACGCAACAACGCCCTTTGAAAAAGGGGGAACAAGGGGCAATGGCACTAGCTTAAGAACTGTCGTCCCGGAATTTACTGGCGCTTAATGAGCGCTTTTTGCGAATTTAGCGCCAGTTAATGTCCGGGATCCATTTTGCTTAAAGCATATAAGTTAAAAGCAAGAGGGCGATAAATTGAAGATGGATCCCGGACATTAAGTAGCTCTAAACGAGCAAAAGGCGCTCGTTAAGAGCTACTAAATTCCGGGACGACAGTTCTTAAGCTAGTGCCATTGGGAACAAGGGGGATTTGTATAAAAATAATTATTAATGCTGCTGCAACATCCCCGAAGCCGTGTTTTGCAAGCCCGAGTTAAAATTCTGCATTTTCGTCTTGATCGCAGCAATACCCGGCGCGACTAAGTTACTGAACCAGACCACCGCGGGTTGCATGGTATTCACCATCACGGATTGTGACCATGCGGGTTGCGGTTCAAATGAGCCTGCTTGCACCAAGAAAATAATCACCACGTTGACCAAATAACCTTTGGCTAAACCCACCACGCCGCCCAGTAATCGATTCACAATTCCAAGACCAATACTGTCCACCGCGTGCCCCACGATAGAACCTATAATCGAACCAATGATCAAGGTACCAAAGAATAAAAGACAGAATGAGGCAATCAAGGTAAAACTTGAAATTTGCGAAGCAACACCGGATGAAAATGCCGCTTGGACATGGGTATTAGACGAAAAATAAGTGGCTAACGATTCAGAAAACATCGCCGCGACAAAATAAGCGGCTACCCAGGAGAGGATCGAAATAATTTCTTTAGCACCCCCTCGAACAATTCCGCTCATCGCCGTCAAAAAGAACACTGCTAATAACGCATAATCAACCCAATTATATCCTGCCATTTTTTTATTCCTTACGTTTAAAATTTATAGTAGTGTATACTGAAAATCATTGGTTTAAATGTAATTTTTTCAGAAATTTTTTGCCTGTCTAAACTTATCATGTGCGCATATAAATTTCTAGGAGCGAAGTAACAAGTCATGGATTCCGACTTATTAAATTTACTCAAAAACAATAAAATTTTTGCCTCCCTCACCGATGAGGAGTTAATTCAAATTTTGCCCAAGTTTAGCAAAATTGAATTAAGCCATAACGAAATTTTATTCTACCAAGGCGAGCCTTCCGATTCTGTGTATCTCTTAATCAGCGGCAAATTATCAGCGATTTTAATTGGCAGCAATCATCTGGAAAAAGTCGTGGGCCATATCCACCCCAATGAAACCGTCGGCGAATCCGGCGCACTGACGAATGAACCTCGCTCCTTGACCATTAAAGCCATGACCCGCTCGGTTCTCTACAAGCTGGCCAGCACCGAGTTTGTGGCATTATGCCAATCCCACTCTGCCATGATGCTAGCCGCCATTCACCCGGTCATTACACGCTCACAAGATTTAATTCGTATTCTCACCTCAGAAAAAAGTAATCGGCATATTGCCATTGTTCCTGCTCATCAGGAAATTAATTTGGATGAGTTTTATGCCAAACTCACGGTTTACTTGCAAAAATTTCCGAATATATTGGTTATTTCGGATCAGGATGCACCCTTTCATCAAAAAGATTCCGGCTCAACCTACATTAGAGATCAATTGTATGACATTGAACATGACCATAAAGCTACCAAAATAATTTATTTCTTACACAGCAATGACAGTGAATTTGCAAAAATTTGTTTGAAAAAAGCAAATATTATCTACGTTGCGGCACATTATAATTCAACCCATCGAATTGATCAGTCCTTGCTGGAAAAAATTCATAGCCCCAAATCGCATTTAAGCACGGATCCCGCGCTGATATTGCTTTATCCGAACAATGCCTCTTTACCCCGCAATACCGCTGCGTGGATGTCAATTACCACTTTCTCGCTCAATCTTCACGTACGCTTGACCTCCAGCAAAGATTTTAATCGCTTAACCCGGTTTATGCGCGAGCGTGCTGTCGGTCTTATTCTAGGCGGTGGCGGCACCCGAGGGTGGGCACATTTAGGCGTGATTAAAGCATTACGTGAATTAAAAATTCCAATCGATTTCATTGGCGGAACCAGTGTCGGTGCGATGATTGGTGCAGCTTATGCAATGCATGAATCCTACGAAGATGCTTATGAGCGTTTTCACAAGATGGTGTTTGATGCGGAAGACTCTGTCACTTGGCGCGCATTTACGTTTCCAGCCATTTCTATTTTTAACGGAAAAACATTTAGTCGTGCGCAACGTGAAGTGTTTGGCAATACTTATATTGAAGATTTGCGCATTCCATTTTTTTGTATTTCATGCAATTTGGCAACCAATTCAGAAGTGGTGCATCGCACTGGCTTATTATGGGAAAAAGTGCGCGCCAGCTCAGCTGTGCCAGGCATTGTTCCGCCCATGGTCATTGACAATGAATTGCATTTAGATGGTGGCATGTTAAATAATTTACCCGTAGATGTTGCAAGAATGATGCTTGGCAACAAAGCAAAAATTTATTCGGTGGAAATCAGCACTTTCTCTTCTGATAAACATAAATATAATTTTCCACCTTCCTTGCCATTCTGGGAAACGCTATTCATCAAACTCAGATTGCGTCACCGCGAATATCATTTCCCACGTTTTGTGGAAACATTTTTACGCGCTCTCTTTATTGGTTCATTTGCCAAGGCAAAACAAAATAGTCTTGCCGCAAATGTTGCGATAAATTTAAATCTCAATAAGTTTAGATTGTTACATTCCACCGAAAAACAAGCAGATCGGTTAATTGAAATTGGTTATGAGTCTGCTTTGCAAGAAATTCAACGGATTAAAAGCAAAGATAGTCCAGAGCTTTCCCGGTAAATACACATCACCGCCAAGCGGCTAATTCCAATGCTTTAAAATCAGGGCAATTGCTAAAAATAGCATCGACACCCATTGAAAATAATTTGCGCGCCATGATCACATCATCCACCGTATACGAAAATAAATAAAAATTTTCTGCCTTAATCTTTGCTGCGTATTCCGGGGTTAAAACAGCTTGATTCACATGGACTGAGGCACAATGTAATCGAGTGGCTTCAACTAACCAATCCGGCTGCCATTCATGCATTAAAAATGCCAATAAACTATCTGGCGACAACTGACGAAGAGTGGTTAACACTTTTTGAGAAAAACTCGCAAATAATGGCGGATTTTTTTGTTGCCAATGATGTGCCACCAAATCCAACACGGTTTTTACCGTTTGCTCTTCAACGCCTAAACAAGGTTTAATTTCAATATTGGCGCCAAGTTGCAATTCATTTAGCAAGTGAATGACTTCGAGTAAGGTTGGAATTTTTTCACCCGTGAAGGCGGGGGAAAACCAACTGCCCGCATCTAATGTTTTGACGTAGTCGTAAGTGACATCTGCCACCTTTCCTTTGCCATTCGTGGTTCGATCGAGTGTTTCATCGTGCATAATAATCGCTGTACCATCCCGAGTGAGCACAACATCGAATTCGACCCATGCTGCACCAATTTCTTTGGCTTTGCGAAAAGCCGCTAAGGTATTTTCAGGCGCAAGCTGACTGGCACCACGATGCGCGATGATGGGAGGTTGAATGGTAATTAAGTTTTTTGTCATCGTAATTCCTTTTGATTAGAACGCCCTCCCCCTCCGGGGCATAGACCTCAAGCTAAGGAAATTTTGCTTAGAAAATGTAGGGTGGATTAGACGCGCCTTTTGCGTCGTAATCCACCTTATCAAATTGCTGCAGCTTGGTGGATTACGACGCAAAAGGCGCGTCTAATCCACCCTACAACTAAGCAAAATTTCCTAGCTTCACATAAGATTATTCCATTTTCTTGTAAGGCAAATATTCAGGCGCCCACATATATGCCGCCAAATATTTTTCAATCTCTTCTTCAGGAACATATTTCGCAACACCCGACTCAATTGCTTCTCTTGCCACGGCAATCGCAACCTGCAACGACACCTGACGAATATTCGCTAACCGCGGCAAAATATTGGCTGTCGCATGTGTTTTTGCCGGTGAACAATCCGCTAATGCCTTAGCGGCTTTCATAAACATTCTGTCCGTTACAGTTTTTGCTTTCACTGCAATCAATCCTAAACCGAGCCCCGGAAAAATATAACAATTATTGGTTTGGTCGATGTGATAAAGCAATTTATTCACTTCAACCGTCCCAAAAGGACTGCCTGTCCCAATGATAGCGCGCTCATTTGTCCACTTCAGTAAATCGTCTGGTTTCGCTTCACTTTTAGTCGTGGGATTCGATAACGGCAGAATAATGGGACGATCCACATGCTTCGCCATTTCACCCACAATTTCTTCCGTGAACACACCACCTTGTCCTGACACACCGACCAGTAAGGTAGGATGCACATTGCGTACGACATCTGCCAACTGAATCTCGTTTGAGTGAGCACATTGCCAACTCGCTATTTCATCACGCGAATGAACAAATTCTTTTTGAAAAGAAGCCAACTCTGGCATGTCATCCAAAAAAAGTCCGTGACGATCGACAATATAAATTTTACGTGCCGCATCCGCTGCGCTTAATCCTTCCTCCATCATCGCTTGCTTAATCAAATGACTGATGCCACATCCGGCAGAACCACCACCCACGACTACAATTCGCTGCTCAGACAATTTACCGTTCGTCACTTTGATAGCCGAAAATAACATACCGGCAGCAACAGCCGCTGTGCCTTGAATGTCATCATTGAATGTGCACAATTGGTCACGGTAACGTTCGAGTAAAGGGTTCGCATTTATCTGCGCGAAGTCTTCCCATTGCAATAAAATATGTGGAAATCTTTTTTTCACCGCCGACACAAACAAATCGACGAAGTCATTATATTCTTCACCGCGAATGCGCTCATGCTGCCAGCCGATATACAGAGGATCTTTGTGTAAATCCATATTATTTGTGCCGCTATCTAGTAAAACTGGCAAGGTAAAACCGGGATAGATACCCGCACAAGCCGTGTATAACGATAACTTACCAATTGGAATACCCATGCCTCCCGCACCTTGATCGCCTAAACCAAGAATCCGTTCGCCGTCTGAGACCACGATGACCTTGACTCGATCAAAACGAGGGTTTGCTAAAATTTTTTCGATACGCGCACGATTCGGATAAGAAATATAAACGCCGCGGGGTCGACGATAAATATGACTGTAACGTTGACACCCTAAACCCACCACGGGCGTATAGACAATCGGCATAAGCTCTTCTAAATGCTCTGTGAGCAAGCGATAAAATAATGTTTCATTTGAATCTTGTAAATCGCGCAGATACACATATTTTTCGAGATCAGACGGTTTATTTCGATAGGCTTCATAGGAACGTTGCAACTGGACGGATAAATCAATTTGACTCGGCGGTAACAAACCCCAGAGATTAAATGCATCGCGCTCTTCACTTGGAAACGCCATTCCTTTATTTAATAAAGGATGCAATAACAATTCATAATCCGATAAGTTCACGTTGAGATACGGCTTTCCATTTGCATCTTTAGCAAACTCGTAATCCATCGGAAAATCTCCTGACATATCATTTACCCAATGTTGGCGCTACCGGGACAGAGGAAGTTGTTTTCTGTGAACCCGATGCTTCATCGATTAATTTTGTATCCTGCTCCAGTTTCGATTCTACCAAATCAGCATTTCGTGATGGCGACAATTTCATTAACTCATCTTTTTTGCGAACTAAAGCAGCGGTGGTTGTATCTTTATTATAAGTAAGTTCCGCTATATCTGCATGAGGATTACCGGCAATGTTGGTTGATTTTATCAGTGCTTTAAAATAATCATCGGTGGCTGCTCTCATCGCTTCACTCTCTGCCGCTTTTACAGCCAAACCAATCGCTCCTTTGCCATTTAAAAATTCTCCATTGGAGAGCATATCGATGGTTTTGTAAAAACGACTCAAATTCGCCGCCACTGCAATTCTGTCATTTAAATTAAATACCGATTTAACCGTTTCCATTACAGATTGCTCGTAAGCTTGTCGTGGTTCGATGCCGTTGATTCTCTTTTCCAGATATCTCATTTCAAATTCTTCGCGTTTGCCAGGAATGCTATCAATGACTTCCATCGGAGAGCAACGTCGTTCACCCAGGATTTCCCGAATCGCATGCTGAGATTGATCTAAGGCAGACTTAGCTTTTTGGGTTATGCTTTTTTGTTCTCTTGCTACTTCGGGTTGTGTTGCTTCCAGCTGTTTCATATCAATATCTTTGCCAAAAACTTTGTCTAAGACAGTCGCAGCATTTGGATCACCGCACGTAGCAGCCAATGTATTCGCATTGGTTTTCTCAGAAAACAATACATTCGTCGATTCATCTTTTAAGAGGGCTGGCCAGGTTCGTTCATGCCATGTCGCTACTTTCTCAAGTAAATCTATCCGTGCGCTTTGATAATCAACATTAACTTTGCTAATGAGTAAATCGAGACGATTAATTTCCTTATCAATCTTTTCTTGAATTTCTTTTTCTCTGGATTTTTCGTCCGTTTGCTTTTCTCCTGACCCTGCTTGCATTGACTGCCCGACTTTCTCTTCACGCTGCTCAATGTCTTGATGTTTCTGCGCTTCACGCCGCTCATCTTCGCGCGCGTCTTCACGTTGCTTAACCTCATTGTATTGGGCGATATAGTCACGCCAATTCTCCATCGCGACATTGACTTCTGCTGCTTGGAAGACTTGATCTTCTTGGCGTTTTTTTTCAGTAAAATTTTCTTGCTGCAGGTTGTGATCCTTTACGATGGCGTCTTTCATTCTTGGGTCAGTATTGTATCTGACACTGTCGCTTATTGTGTAATAGATTGCCATGGCATGTCACTTCGCAAATTTAAGAATAATATATAAATTATAGCATTTTATATCCGAAAAAATATGACACTTTTCATCTCAGAATGTTAAAATACCCCCTTTTTTATCGGTAGCCACTATGCCAATATCCAACCCATTACAACCCAATTTGCCTGATAAAACAGGCCAACGCATTCATTGGACAAATTTGCATGGCTCCAGTATTGGCTTAAGCATCAGTCGCGCCATTGAAACGGTCGCAGCGCCGGTATTGATTATCACGCCCGACACCCGCACCGCCAATCGGCTGTATGAGGAAATTCAATTTTATCAAACCAAATCATTTCCTATTTTGCATTTTCCGGATTGGGAAACATTGCCTTATGATTATTTTTCTCCGCATCAAGATATTATTTCCGGTCGCCTAGCGACATTATATCGATTACCGACGCTCGAACGCGGCGCCATTATTACCCCCATCGCCACCTTAATGCAGAGACTGTGCCCGCGAAATTATTTAGACGGTCATACATTTTTACTCGCCATCGGTGATTCATTAAATATTGAAAAATTGCGCCTACGCTTAGAAAAAGCCGGTTACCGCGCGGTGGAACAAGTGAGAGAACACGGTGAATTTGCAGTGCGCGGTGCTATTGTTGATTTATTTCCGATGGGTAGCCACGTTCCTTTTCGCATTGATTTATTAGATGATGAAATTGATACCATCCGCACGTTTTCGCCTGAGACACAACGCACGCTAGAAAAAGTAACCCAAATTGAATTATTACCTGCAAAAGAATTTCCTCTCACCGATGACGCCATTGAATTTTTTCGTCAGCGTTGGCGCAGTGAGTTCAGCGGCAATCCACTGAACTGTCCGATTTATCAAGACATCAGTGAAGGTATTTGCACACCCGGTATTGAATATTATCTACCGTTATTTTTTGAGAATACTGCAACTTTTTTTGATTATTTACCGAAGAATACGCTGATTATTCAATACCACGATACGCACACCCACGCCGCAGAATTTTGGCAAGAAATCCGCGCGCGCTATGAGCAACGGGGTCACGATATCACGCGACCTTTGCTGACACCGTTGCAAGTTTTTATTCCGACACAAGATATTTTTAGTCACATTGTCAATTATGCCAATATTCGTATTCAAACAAAGCAGATCGACGATGCTGACGACACCCATGAATTTCAATTTGCAACAGACATTCCGCCAATGTTGGCGATCGATCATAAAGCTGCAAAACCGCTACATGAGCTTGAAAAATGGCTGCATTCATATCCTGGCAGAGTATTATTCTGCGCAGAAACAACTGGTAGACGCGAAGTGTTGTTACAATTATTTCATGGCATCGGTTTACATCCGTCGCAATTGACTCACTGGTCAGATTTTTTAACCGATCAAGCAACGGTTGGCATCACTGTCGCGCCGATTGATCAAGGATTACTGTTAACCGAACCCAAGCTTGCGGTTGTTGCTGAAACTCAATTATTTGGCAAGCGCATTATGCAGCGACGTCGCCGTAAAGAAACCAGTCAAGATCCTGAGACACTCATCAAAGATTTAACTGAGTTACAAATCGGTGCTCCCATTGTGCATATTGATCATGGTGTCGGACGTTATTTAGGATTGCAGCCTTTAACAGTCGGCGAACAATTTACTGAATTTTTAGCGATTGAATATGCGGGTGGCGATAAATTATATGTTCCTGTGACATCACTGCATTTAATTAATCGCTACAGTGGCATGGATCCCGATCAAGCGCCCATCAACAAATTGGGTACAGAACAATGGCAACGCGCAAAACGCAAAGCCGCCGAACAAGTGCGTGATGTCGCAGCTGAATTATTAGAAATTTATGCAAGACGGGCAGCGCAATCTGGTATTGCTTGCAAAGAAGTAGATGGACAATACGAGGCGTTTGCTGCAGCGTTTCCGTTTGAAGAAACACCCGATCAATTACGTGCGATTGAGCAAGTGATTGCGGATATGAAATCGGATAAACCCATGGATCGGTTAGTGTGCGGTGATGTTGGCTTTGGCAAAACGGAAGTGGCTATGCGTGCTGCATTCATCGCCGTTCAAAATGGTAAACAAGCGGCTGTATTAGTCCCGACGACGTTGTTAGCACAACAACATTATCAAAACTTTTTAGACCGCTTTGCAGATTGGCCTTTCCAAATTGATGTGATGTCACGTTTTAAATCCAGCAAAGAACAAGCTGCCGCCTTAGAACGATTGGCTCAAGGTAAAATTGACATCGTCATTGGCACGCATAAATTATTGCAAGAAAAAATCGAATTTAAATCATTAGGTCTATTAATTATTGATGAAGAACATCGATTTGGTGTGCGGCAAAAAGAACGGTTAAAATCCTTGCGCCACAATGTGGATATCCTAACCTTAACAGCAACACCCATTCCACGCACATTAAATATGGCATTTGCAGGCATTCGTGATCTTTCCATTATTGCGACACCACCCGCGCGGCGTCTCTCTGTCAAAACGTTTGTGCAAGATTTTCAGAATCAAATTATTCATGAAGCATTATTGCGGGAAATTTTACGCGGAGGTCAAGCGTATTTTTTACATAATGACGTCGCAACCATTGAAAAAATGGCGCGTGAATTAGAAGCATTGATTCCTGAAGCAAGGGTTGGCATCGCACATGGTCAAATGCGTGAGCATGCACTTGAACAAGTCATGGCGGATTTTTATCATCGCCGTTTTAATGTGTTAGTGTGCAGCACCATTATTGAGAGCGGCATTGATATTCCCTCAGCGAATACCATTATCATTAACCGTGCCGATAAATTTGGTTTAGCACAATTACATCAATTGAGAGGACGCGTCGGACGCTCGCATCACCAAGCGTATGCTTATTTACTGATTCCTTCACGCAAAAGCATTACAGCGGATGCGGCGAAACGATTAGATGCGATTGCTGCCTTAGAAGATTTAGGGGTGGGTTTCACCTTAGCCACCCATGATCTTGAAATTCGTGGCGCGGGTGAATTATTGGGTGAAGGTCAAAGCGGTAATATGCAAGCGATTGGCTTTACATTGTATATGGATTTATTATCACGTGCGGTTGATGCATTAAAGAATGGCAAAGAATTTGAAATAGACTCCGGCGCTGCACACGGCACAGAAATTGATGTACAAATTCCTGCGTTGATTCCCGACAATTATTTACCCGATGTACAATTACGTTTGCAATTTTATAAACGCATTGCCTCCGCTCGCACACCGGCTGAATTAGATGAATTACAAGTTGAAATGATTGATCGCTTTGGCCTATTACCTGAGCCTTCAAAAAATCTGATGCAAATTAGTTTGTTAAAACAAAAAGCGGCCGCATTGGGTATTTTGAAAATTGAAGCCAATGCGAAAGGCGGGAAAATTATTTTCGGTGAGAAACCGCATATTGAACCGATGAAAATTATTCATTTAATCCAAAAAAAATCGGCATATTATCGATTAGATGGACCAACGACGTTGCGATTTAATTTGGATGCGCATGAGCGCAAGGATAGGATTGAGTTGGTTGATCGAATAGTAGCGAGCTTGAGTTAGTAGGCTGAATAAGAACTTCTTTTTTTATACAAATCCCCCTTGTTCCCCCTTTTTCAAAGTGGGAGACCTTCTAAGCAGCTTTCACCGTTAAAACACAGAGCTGCTTAGAAGGTCTCCCACTTTGAAAAAGGGGGAACAAGGGGGATTTGTATAAAAAAATTTTTTCTCTGTAGATATCTATGGAGGCGGTTACAAAAAATTAAACACTTGCATCGAAGTTCTTTGGGAGCGTTTAAGAAAGAGCTGTCATCCTGAGTGCTTAAGAAAGGGCTGTCATCCTGAGCGCTTAAGAAAGGGCTGTCATCCTGAGTGCTTTTCGCTCCGAAGGATCTCCCGCAAATTTCTGAGGCTTAGCAAAAGATTTCTCTAAGCGTCTCGCTGCTACATAAGGAGATCCTTCGGAGCGAAAAGCACTCAGGATGACAGCCCTTTCTTAAGCACTCAGGATGACAGCATTTTTTTAACTCAAATCCTACTTCTTAGCCGCTTTTAAATCTTTTTCACGCAGCATTTTTAATTTCTCACCGATTTGAATTTCCAAACCGCGGGGGGTGGGATGATAGTAGGTGCGAGGAGACATTTCGTCTGGGAAATAATTTTCGCCAGCCGCATAGGCATCTGGCTCATCGTGCGCGTAACGGTATTTTTTGCCATAGCCCAATTCTTTCATCAATTTAGTAGGCGCATTGCGAATATGCAATGGCACATCCAATGAACCCCTATTTTTAGCATCTTGCATGGCGTCGTTGAACGCCACATAAACAGCGTTACTTTTAGGCGCAACCGCGAGATAAACAAGTGCTTGAGCGATCGCTAACTCACCTTCAGGACTGCCTAAGCGTTCGTACACTTGAATCGCATTTAACGCAATCTCTAACGCACGCGGATCGGCATTACCGATATCTTCGCTCGCCATTCGTAAGACACGTCTTGCAATATACAAGGGATCACAACCGCCATCGATCATTCGTGCAAACCAATAAAGCGTCGCATCCGGTGCTGAGCCACGGACAGATTTATGTAACGCAGAAATTTGATCGTAAAATACTTCACCGCCTTTATCAAAACGGCGCAAGGAGTGCTGCAACACATCACTCAATAATTCTTTTGTAACGTGTTTTGCACCCTCTTGGGTTTCCAAAATACCGGCTAACACTTCTAATAAATTTAATGCTTGGCGTGCATCACCATCCGCTGTTTGCGCTAAGAGTTTTTGTAATTCCAGGGGGAATTCAATCGTTAATGCACCTAAACCACGTTCTTTATCCGTTAAAGCGCGTTGAATCACTTGTAATAATTCATCTTCACTTAAGCGTTTTAACACATAAACGCGCGCACGCGAGAGCAATGCATTATTTAATTCAAAAGATGGATTTTCTGTCGTCGCACCGATAAAAATAAGCGTGCCATCTTCCACGAAAGGCAAAAATGCATCTTGCTGGGCTTTGTTAAAACGATGCACTTCATCGACAAATAAAATGGTGGCTTGCTGCGATTCAGCGCGCAATTTTTTTGCCTCATCTACGACGGCGCGAATATCTTTGACACCGGAGAAAATCGCAGAAATTTTAACGAATCGCGCATTCATTCGCTCCGCCATCAAACGTGCCAATGTTGTTTTGCCTGAGCCCGGCGGTCCCCAAAAAATCATCGAGTGCATCACACCTTGTTCGAGTGAACGACGCAGTGGCTTGCCCACCCCCAACAAATGGGTTTGCCCGACTAATTCATCAATCGTGATGGGGCGTAAACGCGCTGCGAGCGGTTGAAATTCAATGTTTCGTTTCATCTAACACATCCACATTGCGAGGCGGGGTAAACGAAAATGTATTTGCCGATAAATTCACATCGGTTGTAATGTTTGAAAATGCAATATTGGTTTTATTGCCTAAATGATCATTCAATTGCATTTGTTGCAGATGTTGTTTTAAAAAACCTAATTTGATCGAGGTGAACATGTCACTGCTGTCTTTTGGCACCAGTGTAAACCATTGCATGCCTTGACCATCTTGACTGATCTTGATATGAAATTTATTGATTAAACTCGTATCCGAACGACTGAGCAATAATGCAGGCGCTTCGCCGGGTTCTTTTTCCAACGAGCGAATTGAAACTTGTTCTAAATCGCGATCATAAATCCATAATTTTTTGCCATTGGTGACGATCAATTGTGCATTGGGTTGCTTTACATCCCAGCGAAATTTACCAGGCCGCTCTAACGCCATTTTACCGGTGGATTCGGAAATCGCTTGGCCGTGTTTGTTGAGCACTGTTTCGGTAAAGTTAGCTTGCATGGTTTGAATGCGATCTAATAATTGGGTTAATTGTTGGGTGGCGTCATCGGCATAACTATTATTGAAAAATAAAATTGTTAGTAGAAGGAAAAAAATTTTTAATGGGTATTTCACGAGCTTCTCCTTTGTAGTTAATGCATGTTGATAGTAAGAGCTTAAAGAAGGGCTGTCATCCTTTAAGCGAAAAGCGCTCAGGATGACAGAAAATGTAGGGTGGATTAGACGCGCCTTTTGCGTCGTAATCCACCACAAGCTGCAGCAATTTGATAAGGTGGATTACGACGCAAAAGGCGCGTCTAATCCACCCTACATTTTTCTCCTCGCCCTCTTACGCTAAAACTCCGGCGGCGGTGGTGCCAAAACTTCTCTTGTACCACTCGAATCCATCGTACTCACCACACCACTCGCTTCCATTTCTTCCATAATACGAGCCGCGCGATTGTAGCCAATTTTCAACCGTCTCTGTACCAATGAAATCGATGCACGACGTGATTCCGTCACCACTTTTAACGCTTCATCATACAGCGGATCCAATTCACCGGTCGCATTCTCTCCCGAACCCGATGCCTCACCCCCACCTTCTGTCACTTCTTCCAAATACTGCGGTTTACCATACGTTTGCCATGCAGCAACCACACGATGCACTTCTTCATCCTCCACAAATGCACCATGCACCCGCACCGGCACACCCGTACCCGGTGGTAAATACAACATGTCACCATTTCCTAATAATTGTTCCGCACCCTGCTGATCTAAAATCGTGCGTGAATCAATTCGTGAAGACACTTGAAACGCCACACGGGTCGGTACATTGGCTTTAATTAAGTCCAGTAATCACATCCACCGAAGGACGTTGTGTCGCTAAAATTAAATGAATACCCGCCGCTCGCGCTTTTTGCGCAATCCGTGCAATTAAATCTTCCACTTTTTTGCCGACGACCATCATCATATCCGCTAACTCATCCGCAACAACCACAATCGTAGGTAATGCTTCCAAGACAAGCGGTTGATTATCCTCACCGACCAACCAAGGCGGCGGTGTTAACGGATTACCTTGTTTAATAGCCTCGGTGACTTTTGTGTTATAGCCCATTAAATTACGCACACCAAACGTTGCCATTAATCGATAACGTCTATCCATTTCTGCTACACACCAACGCAATGCATTGGCTGCATCTTTCATATCGGTAATCACGGGTGTTAATAAGATGAGGAATACCTTCATAGACCGACAATTCCAGCATTTTAGGATCGATTAAAATTAAGCGTAATTGTTCGGGCGTTGCTTTATACAACATGCTCAACAACATCGCATTGATGCTAACGGACTTACCCGAACCGGTTGTACCGGCGACTAATAAATGCGGCATTTTTGCTAAATCGACCACGACCGGAAAACCCGCAATATCTTTGCCAAGCACCAAGCTCACCGGCGATTTCGATTGGATATAACGCTGCGATTCCAACACATCACGCAATGCCACTAATTCACGATGCTCATTGGGTAATTCCAGACCGATGACGGATTTACCGGGAATCACTTCCACGACGCGCACGCTAGTCACTGAGAGAGAACGGGCAATATCTTTTGCTAACCCCGTTATTTTGCTGACTTTGATACCGGGCGCTAAATCTAATTCGAAGCGAGTAATAATGGGGCCTGGATGTACTGCAACGACTTTCACTTCCACACCAAAATCCAATAAGCGTTGTTCGACTAATTGCGACAATTCTTCAAAGGTCGTCTTGGAAAAAGCTTTTCCTTCCGAAGGCGGTGCAGGATTCAATAACGAAAGAGGCGGTAACATGCCGGGTTTCAACGTCACCATCGATTCGATTTTCTTTTCCGCCGATTTGGGTTTGGTGACAGGAGCGGGTTCGGACACTTTGGGTGCAATTATCTTAGGCGGCGTGACGATTCTGAGTTCTGGTCTTAGCTCTGATCTTAAATCTGGCATTTTAGGTTCCGCACGTACGGATAAGATTTTTTTCGTGTCGAATTTTAATTGGCTCGTTTTATTTTTGATTGACGCATTGGCTAAGACAAAAAAATGCGTGGTATAAAATCCAACCGCATCAATCAATCCTAACCAGGAAATACCGGTAAACAAAGTTGTTCCACACAAAAGTGCGGTGATTAAAAATAACGAGGAACCCGACACATTAAAGATGCCGATTAATTTTTCGGCGGTGATATCGCCCAACATTCCACCGGAGGAAGCCGGTAATACAAATAAATGGTGTTTAAAAAATAAAGCGATCAACCCACAACCGCTGAGCACAATGAAAACGAATCCCAGCCCTTTCAAAATTAATTCGCTGGATTGTAATGCATTCGCGTCTTTTTTATGTTTCGCGCCTAACCAAGCTGCAAACACAATCATGACTGGCATGAGGTACGCAATAAATCCAAATAAAGATAAAAAGATATCGGCGAAAAAAGCACCCGCACGTCCACCCCAATTTAATATTTTATTGCCATATCCCGTGCTAGACCAACTCGGATCGGTTGCATGATAACTGGCAAACGAAACAAATAAAAAAACCGCAATGGCGATCGATAAAATCAACAATCCTTCGCGAATACGATGACTCATGTGAATCGCTAATGGTTTGCGTTCTGTTTGGTTTTGTGAGGCTTGTTTCAAGGTCTAACTCCAAAAATCTTTACCCTATTGATTCCTTCCCGTACTATACCACCCTAACTGTTGACGAGAAACTAGTGAGTACGAATACTATGACGACATCTATCCATCATCGTTTAATTATTTTAGGGTCTGGCCCCGCGGGTTGGACAGCGGCAGTCTATGCTGCACGCGCCAATTTAAAACCCGTTGTCATCACCGGCTTAGAACCGGGCGGTCAATTAACCACAACCACCGATGTCGATAATTGGCCAGGTGATGTGGAAGGATTACAAGGTCCCGTCCTCATGGAACGCATGCAACGTCATGCAGAACGTTTTAATACGGACATTGTTTTGGATCATATTAATTCTGTGGATTTAAAGCGCCGTCCCTTTGTGCTGCAAGGCGCAGAAAATACTTATACCTGCGATGCACTCATTATCGCAACCGGTGCCAGCGCAAAATATTTAGGAATGGAATCGGAAAAAGCCTTTATGGGCAAAGGCGTTTCAGCTTGCGCCACATGCGATGGATTTTTTTATCGTAATCAAAAAGTCGCTGTGGTGGGAGGTGGCAATACGGCCGTTGAAGAAGCGTTGTATTTGTCTAATATTGCATCTCATGTGACAGTGATTCATCGTCGCGACAAATTCCGTGCCGAAAAAATTCTCTGCGATAAATTAGCCAAAAAAGTTGAGAATGATAATATTGCCTTTGTTGAATGGAATTCCGTCACAGAGGAAATCGTTGGTAACAACACGGGTGTGACGGGCATTAAGATTAAGAATGTTGAGACGAATGAAACCAAATTGATCGATGTGACGGGTGTCTTTATTGCAATTGGTCACTCTCCCAATACCGGTATTTTTACCGGCCAATTGGAAATGGAGAATGGTTACATTATCACTAAAAATGGCTTCAAAGCCGGTGCCACTGCGACCAGTGTAGCTGGCGTTTTTGCTGCGGGTGATGTGGCAGATCCTATTTATCGGCAAGCAGTCACATCAGCCGGATCAGGCTGTATGGCAGCGTTGGATGCAGATAAGTATTTAGATAGCCTTAAATAAGGTAATTTAACCCAACCCGCCGCAACGTATTGCTTCTTTATCGAATTTAAGGCATGATTTGCGCCAACTTATTGTAAAGAGGCAGTATGGCTAAAGAAGATCAGATTGAAATGGATGGCACAGTAGTCGATGTGTTACCAAACACCATGTTTCGCGTTCAGCTTGAGAATGGACATGTCGTGATTGCCCATATTTCAGGTAAAATGCGCAAAAATTACATTCGTATCTTAAAAGGCGACAAAGTGAGCGTTCAATTAACGCCCTACGACTTAACCAAAGGCCGTATCACTTTCCGTAGCCGTGATGGTAAATCTCCTTCTGAATCTGCTGAAAAAACCGAATAGTGAACTGATTTCATCGTTGGTCCGTAAGAAACCGGTATGCCGGATTTTTCTTTGCAAAATATTGCTTTTTATAAAAATCCCACCTTGATCAAAAGAGCACTGCTGCGTAATTCACGGTGTGAACTCAGTGTCGCGCCAGCGTGCTTTGATCATCTCGCTTAGAACGCCTTCACCCTCAGGGGGAAGGTGGCCAAGAGGCCGGATGGGGGGATAAAAAATACAAAAAATCTTAGTGAAGAGATGACAAAAGCAGCAAAAATGTTAATGTTACGGTTGAGAGTATTATTTTGATTCCGCCATCCGGCCTGTCGGCCACCTTCCCCCTGAGGGTGAAGGCGTTCTAAGCAATTCCCCTAGCTTGACGCCTATACCCTTGAGGGTGAAGCCGTTCCAAGCAAGAAGATTGCAACAACGCCTTTTGATCAAGGGGGATTTATATAAATAGTCATGTTTACGGAAAAAAGACGAGCGGCCAATCGAGCACAGGCTCGAATTTTAAGATAGCCATTCACAACATTATTTCGTCGACTCAATCCCCTTGCCTTCATATTCTTCAATCTCAAAAGCAAGTTTATCTTCTTTGGAATTGACACCCACTTTGACATGACCGCCTTGGCGTAATTTACCGAATAACAACTCTTCCGCTAAAGGACGTTTCAATTGTTCTTGGATCAAACGTGCCATCGGTCTTGCACCCATCTTTTTGTCATAGCCATTCTTCGCCATCCAATCTCGTGCCGCATCATCAATTTCAAGCGCCACTTGTTTTGCTTCCAATTGGACTTCCAATTCCAGTAAGAACTTATTAACCACATGCAGAATCGTTTTATCATCCAATGCTTTAAATTGAATGGTCGCATCCAAGCGATTACGGAATTCCGGTGAGAAGACGCGATTCACAGCCGTGATGACATCAGAGGAACCCTCTTGTTGCGTAAAACCAATCGCTGTTCTATCCAACAAATCAGCGCCTGCATTCGACGTCATAATTAACATCGTATGGCGAAAATCTGTTTTGCGACCATTGGTATCTGTTAACGTGCCATGATCCATAATTTGCAATAATAAATTAAAGACATCAGGATGCGCTTTCTCAATTTCATCCAATAACACCACCGAATGCGGATGCTTATTGACGGCTTCCGTCAATAAACCACCTTCGTCATAGCCAACGTAACCCGGAGGCGCGCCAATCAAACGTGACACCGTATGACGCTCCATGTATTCCGACATATCAAAACGAATTAATTCAATACCCAATGATTTTGCCAATTGCTTGGTAACTTCTGTTTTACCCACACCGGTTGGACCGACAAATAAGAAAGAACCAATGGGTTTATTCGGATCACGCAATCCTGAACGCGCTAAGCGAACCGTTGCGCCTAATGTTTCGATTGGTTCATCTTGACCGAAGATCAACATCTTCAAGTCACGGGTTAAATTCTTCAAGACTTCACGATCGGATGTCGATACATTGCGCTCTGGAATACGTGCAATTTTCGCCACCACTTTTTCAATGTCACTCGTCTCAATAATTTTTCGACGATCGGCTTCCGGCACCAAATATTGATAAGCGCCCACTTCATCGACTAAATCAATGGCTTTATCGGGTAAGCGCCGATCGGAAATATAACGCGCAGCTAAACGTGCTGCTGCTTCTAACGATTCATCGGTATATTTCACATTGTGATGGGTTTCGAAACGGCTGCGTAAGCCTTTTAAAATATCGATGGTTTGTTCAACCGTCGGTTCTTTCACATCAATCTTTTGGAAACGACGTGCTAAGGCATGATCTTTTTCAAAAATGCCGCGATATTCTTTATACGTGGTGGAACCAATACAGGTTAAATCACCCGATGCTAACAAGGGCTTAATCAAATTGGAGACATCCATTAAACCACCGGATGCTGCACCCGCACCAATAATAGTATGAATTTCATCAATGAAAAGAATCGCGCCTTTCTGTTCTTTTAATTGATGCAAAACACTCTTTAAGCGTTTTTCAAAATCACCGCGATATTTTGTTCCGGCCAGCAAGCTGCCTAAATCCAGCGAATAAATAACAGAATCTTGCAACACTTCGGGTACATTTTTCTCAACAATAAATTTTGCTAATCCTTCTGCAATAGCCGTTTTACCTACACCGGCTTCGCCCACTAACAACGGATTGTTTTTACGACGACGACATAAAATTTGAATCGTGCGTTCAATTTCATCTTCACGCCCGACTAATGGATCGATTAAATTTAATTTTGCCCGAGCATTTAAATTCGTTGTGAATTGTTCCAATGGACTTGCACCGGCTTCTTCTTGCATGCCTTCGCTGTCTTCCATGTAATGATGACTCCCGCCAAATTGATCGCCTTCACGAGGTGGAATTTTTGGTTTCGTCGTACCGTGAGAAATATAATTGATGACATCTAAGCGGCTGACATTTTCTTGACGAATCAAGTAAACACTTTGACTTTCTTGTTCGCTAAAAATTGCCGCCAATACATTAGCACCCGTCACTTCTGTTTTGCCAGACGATTGCACATGAAAGACTGCACGTTGCAGCACCCGTTGGAAACCCAACGTAGGCTGCGTATCGCGATCGTGAACATGAGGAGGAATAGATGGCGTAGTGCGATCAACAAAATCAACTAAGTTATTGCGCAAGCGATTAATGTTGGCGCCACACGCACGAAGGACTTCAGCTGCTGCTGAATTTTCGAGTAACGCAATTAAAAGGTGTTCCACCGTAACAAATTCATGTCGTTTTGCACGGGCTTCTTTGAATGCTAAATTCAAAGTGTACTCAAGCTCTTTGTCTAGCATGGCACACCTCCTTCTTTAAAAGTTACATCACCTCCGCAGAACACAACAGAGGATGCTCGTGCATTCTTGCGTAATCCATGACAAGGTCCGCTTTCGTTTCTGCTATATCTTTCGAAAACGTACCGCAAACCGCTTTCCCTTTTGTATGCACTTCATGCATCACACGTGTTGCACTGACTCGATCCATACTGAAATACTTTTCTAAAACCGCCACTACAAATTCCATCGGCGTAAAATCGTCGTTATGCATCACTACTTGATACATGGAAGGCTCTTCGGAAACTGGCTTTGCCTTACGTATCAATAGCTCACTTGTTCTTACTGCAAATTCAATCGTCATACCCCATACCCTATTTATAGTCTATATCTATCATTTTTTCCTTATCTATGTAAAAAATCCAGAAAAAAATAGTTAATTTTTATGCAGAAAAAAGCTTATTCTGATCAATTTGGTATATTCTTTTTCATTTGCTCAGAAAAGCTAAATTCACTTCGATAGGTGCTCTGTTTCCAATGTAAAAAACAGATCGCTATGCATAAATTTTAAGCATTATAGCATATGTTTTATAATCTCGTCACCAAAGGCAGAACAGGTCAATAATTGTGCACCTTCCATTTGCCGAGCAAAGTCATAGGTGACTGTTTTTGCAGTGATTGCTTTTTCAATGCCCTTGACGATCAAATCGGCTGCTTCACCCCATTTCATGTGTCTTAGCATCATTTCTGCCGATAAAATCAGAGAACCCGGATTCACTTTATTTTGGCCAGCATACTTAGGCGCTGTGCCATGCGTGGCTTCAAACATCGCCACGTCATCGCTTAAATTAGCGCCTGGCGCAATCCCAATACCTCCTACCTGCGCGGCTAATGCATCCGAAATATAATCACCATTGAGATTCAAGGTTGCAATCACACTGTATTCCGCTGGGCGGATTAAAATTTGTTGCAGAAACGCATCGGCAATCACATCTTTAATGATAATGTCCTGACCCGTTTTTGGGTTTTTTAAGACATGCCACGGGCCGCCATCCAATGATTTAGCGCCAAAACTTTCCCGTGCTGTTTCATAACCCCATTCGCGAAATGCGCCTTCGGTGAACTTCATAATGTTGCCTTTGTGCACCAGGGTGACTGAATCACGATCGTGATCAATCGCATATTGAATAGCGGCTTTCACCAAGCGCGTTGTGCCTGCTTTTGAAACCGGTTTCACGCCAATTCCACACTCTTCTGGGAAACGAATTTTTTTAACATTCATTTCTTTTTGCAAAAATTGAATAACTTTTTTAACCTCTGGACTACCTGCTGCCCACTCGATGCCTGCATAAATATCTTCTGAATTTTCTCTAAAAATTACCATATTTGTTAACCAAGGTTCTTTCAGAGGGCTCGGCACACCTTTGAAATAACGAACAGGTCGTAAGCAGATATATAAATCTAAGTCTTGTCTAAGCGCCACGTTTAAGGAACGAATACCACCACTCACCGGCGTTGTTAAAGGGCCCTTGATGGACACAACAAAATCTTTTAGTGCATGTAATGTTTCTTGGGGCAGCCAAGTGTCTGCATCATAGATTGTCGTCGCTTTCTCACCCGCATAAATTTCCATCCACTGGATGGTGCGTTTACCACGAAACGCTTTTTCGACAGCGGCATCAACCACTTTTTTCATCACAGGTGTAATGTCCACACCGGTACCATCGCCTTCAATAAAAGGGATAATCGGTTGATCAGGTACATTTAACGACAAATCCGTGTTGACCGTAATTTTTTGCCCTTGGGTTGGGACGTTAATATGTTGATAAGTCATGGAAACACTCCTTGATTTCGTGAAGTAGGCTATGTTAATCGGTTTAATTGGAATGGGAAAGAGGATTTAGAGTACAATAGCGCCCATGAAAAATTCAGCAAAAAAACACATTATCGTTGGTATGTCAGGCGGTGTCGATTCGTCGGTCGCTGCTTTATTGCTGAAAGAGCAAGGTCATCATGTTGAAGGCGTCTTCATGAAAAATTGGGAAGAAGACGATACCGATACCTTTTGTCCTGCGAGCCAGGACATGGCGGATGCCCAAGCTGTGTGTGACACATTACAAATTGAATTGCATCGGGTCAATTTTGCGGCTGACTATTGGGAACGGGTTTTCACCCATTTTTTAACCGAATACAAAGCGGGTCGCACACCGAATCCTGATATTTTATGTAATCAAGAAATCAAATTTAAAGCGTTTTTACACTATGCAAAACAACGCGGCGCTGATCTGATTGCAACCGGTCATTATGCCCGTATTCAGCGTGAGAATGAGCAATATTATTTATTAAAAGGGTTAGACTCCGCCAAAGACCAAAGTTATTTTTTATATACCTTGAACCAAGCGCAATTGGCACAGAGTCTCTTCCCCATTGGCGGATTAGAAAAAAAAATCGTGCGCAGCCTGGCCGAACAAGCTGGATTCGTCACCCATGCAAAAAAAGACAGCACCGGCATTTGTTTTATTGGTGAACGCAAATTTAAAAATTTTTTAAATGAGTACTTACCTGCGCAACCCGGTGATATTGAAACCAGCACGGGCGATGTGATTGGTCAGCATGATGGGTTAATGTTTTATACGCTAGGTCAACGCCAAGGATTAAAAATTGGCGGTTTAAAAAATACATCGGAAGCCCCCTGGTATGTGGTTGCGAAAAATATGGCACGAAATGTCTTGATAGTCGGGCAAGGCCAAGAGAATCCACTGCTATTTCATCAGTCATTAGTGGCTGCCAATCTCCATTGGATTGCAGAAGAACCCCCGGCTTTTCCTGCTCAATTGATGGCAAAAACCCGTTATCGACAGATGGATCAAGCTTGCAAGGTGAGTCCTTTGCCTGAGCAAATGAGTTATCTCGTAGAATTTACCGAGCCGCAGCGCGCGATGACACCTGGGCAGTCGGTGGTGTTTTATGAAGGGGAAAAATGTTTGGGCGGCGGTGTAATTGTTGACACACACATAAGCTGATTAGCAAGGAAATCCTATTTAGAACGCCTTCCCCGCAGGCTTAGGTATCTACACAAGCCGCCCATGTGTCGTCCCGCGCGGCTTTTAGCGCGGGACGACACAGCGGAGATTTGTGTAGATACCTAATCCCCGCAGGGGAAAAGACGCTCTAAGCTCAATGGCGCTAGCTTAAGAACTGTCATCCCGGAATTTACTGGCGCTTAATGAGCGCCTTTTGCGAATTTAGCGCCAGTTAATGTCCGGGATCCATTTTGCTTAAAGCACATCAGTTAAAAAGCAAGAAGGCGATAAATTGAAAATGGATCCCGGACATTAAGTAGCTCTAAACGAGCAAAAGGCGCTCGTTAAGAGCTACTAAATTCCGGGATGACAGTTCTTAAGCTAGTGCCATTGCGCTCTAAGCTAACTGTATTCATCTACACAAAAGAGTTTTTCTCCGCCCCCCATTCAGTTAAAATCTTGCCCATGAATAAGCAATTGGAGTATCCCTTGCAACAAGACGCACTTTATAAATCAACCATTGCATTGGCAGGCGTTGTCCAAGCCGTTTCCTTAGTCAAAGAATTTGCCCAAGCCGGCAAAATGGATGAGGCTGCGTTTGAAGCCAGTATTTACAGTATTTTTCAAACCAATCCAGACGACATCACCACCATCTATGGTGGACTGGAAGGCGTCCGATTTGGTTTGACCAAATTAATCCCTTTATTTGAATCGCAGACAAATCCGATCCCGATTCGCTACATGTTATCGGTCTTGCGCTTGCAAAAAAAAGTGTTCCGTTCCAAAAAAACCGTGAGCACTCTAACCCAACGCATTCAACAAACCAAAAAACAAGTCGATTATTTTTCACTGACCCATCCGACTGTGATTGCGAACTTAGCGGATACCTATTTACTGACAACCAGTCCCTTTAAACATCGCATCATCATTTGGGGCAATCAACGCATTTTAAACGCGTCCGAAAATATGGAAAAAATTCGCGCCCTGTTATTTGCCGGTATTCGCTCTGCTGTGTTATGGCGGCAAATGGGTGGTTCACGTTTACAATTTATTTTTTTCCGTCACCGAATTAAATCAATGGCACAAAAAATTTTGGCGGGACTACCCGCCGCAGAATGAGGAAATCACTATGGATATGACTGCTTTACTGGCAATTTCACCCCTTGAAGGGCGTTATCAAGAAAAGTTTAACGACTTACGTCCCATTTTCAGTGAATATGGTTTAATAAAATTTCGCGTCATTGTTGAAATTCGTTGGCTGCAACTATTAGCTCAACATGCTCGCCTACCTGAATTACCGCCCTTAAGTACTCAAGCGCAAACCATCTTGGAAAACATCATCGAGAATTTTTCCGAACAAGATGCGTTACGCATTAAAGAGATAGAGCGCGGCATTAACCATGATGTCAAAGCCGTAGAATATTTTTTAAAAGAAAAATTTGAAGGTCATGCTGAATTGGCGGCAGTAGCTGAATTTATTCATTTCGGCTGCACCTCTGAAGACATTAATAATTTAGCGTATGGTCTCATGCTGCATACGGCACGCGCACAATCTATTTTGCCTCTGCTCGATGAAATGATGCAGCACTTAAAACACATGGCGCATGACTATGCTGAGCTACCCATGCTGTCGCACACACACGGCCAACCTGCTACACCCACAACCGTCGGCAAAGAAATCGCAAATGTGGTTGCACGCTTGCAACGACAAATCAATCAACTCATTGATACCTCTATTTTAGGTAAATTGAATGGTGCATCTGGCAATTACAATGCGTTTTTCGCAGCCTATCCTGAAATAGATTGGCAAAACCTGAGTCGCAATTTTGTCGGTCAGTTAGGTTTAACCTGGAATCCTTACACCACACAAATTGAGCCGCATGATTATATCGCTGAATTATTTGCTGTCTTGCTGCGCATTAACACAATTATGATTGATTTCAATCGTGATATGTGGGGATACATTTCACTGAATTATTTCAAATTGAAATCATTGAGCAATGAAGTGGGTTCTTCTACGATGCCGCACAAAGTGAATCCGATTGATTTTGAAAATGCAGAAGGTAATTTAGGTATCAGCAATGCCTTGCTTGAACACATGGCGTTAAAATTACCGATTTCGCGCTGGCAGCGTGATTTATCAGATTCCACTGTGTTGCGTAACATGGGTGTCGCCATTGCGCATGCGGTATTGGCTTATCAAACCACTTGTCGTGGTTTGCAAAAAGTGACGCCGAATCTTGATGCCTTAGCCGCGGATTTAGACAATCATTGGGAAATTTTAGCGGAACCTATTCAAACGGTGATGCGTCGTTTTGGTATCGAACAACCTTATGAAAAATTAAAATCCTTTACTCGCGGGCAAAAAATCACGAAAGATATTTTGCAAAAATTTATTATTGAATTAGTCTTACCGAAGGAAGTGAAGCAACAATTACTTGAGATGACACCGAGTACTTATTTGGGATGTGCGGGTGAATTAGCGCGTCGAATTTGAGAAGGAGACTCAACTTATGAAGAAAAAACTATTTTTAGTATCAGCCGCGGTTCTGTTAAGCCAACCTGCATTTGCTTTATTTTGCCCGAACGGCTTTAATCAAATCAATTACGGTGACACGCCGGAACAAGTGCAAGCAGAATGCGGCAAACCAGATGGTATTGCAGAAGAAAAATCCGATGAGAATGTTCCTCAGCAATGGCAATATTATCCCAAACCGGATCCACAAGCCGGTTCAACGGTCAATTTAACGGTAGTATTCGAGAAAGGAAAAGTCGCAAATCTTGCAGTCAACGGTACCAACTTGCAGACAACACCCATCTGCGGACAACGATCGGTCACAGTCGGTGATTCATTTGCTAAAGTCAAAGCGGCCTGCGGCACCTCAGCGTTTATCACGAAGGGAAATGTTCCGCCAGGTACGGGTGAAACAATTACTACAAAATATAAATATAACGGCCAGCCACCGGTGGTTTTGATTTTTCAGGATGGGAAATTGACTAAGCGGATGTAGAGATTAATAATGAATTTGCTTTTTATACAAATCCCCCTTGTTCCCAATGGCACTAGCTTAAGAACTGTCGTCCCGGAATTTACTGGCGCTTAATGAGCGCTTTTTGCGAATTTAGCGCCAGTTAATGTCCGGGATCCATTTTGCTTAAAGCATATAAGTTAAAAGCAAGAGGGCGATAAATTGAAGATGGATCCCGGACATTAAGTAGCTCTAAACGAGCAAAAGGCGCTCGTTAAGAGCTACTAAATTCCGGGACGACAGTTCTTAAGCTAGTGCCATTGCCCCTTGTTCCCCCTTTTTCAAAGAGCGTTGTTGCGTAATTCACGGTGTCGGCTTAATGTCGTGCCAGCGTGCTTTTAGCTGGCATCCAGGTTTGCTCTTAATAAAATTTATATAGTCATCAATAGAGCAAACCTGGATGCCAGCTAAAAGCACGCTGGCACGACACTAAGCTGACTCTGTGAATTACGCAACAACGCCTTTTCAAAGGGGGAGACTTGCTAAGCAGCTTTCGCTGTTAAGACACAGAGGCTGCTTAGCAGGTCTTTGGGAGGCGCTTAAGAACAGGCTGTCATCCTGAGCGCTTTTCGCTCCGAAGGATCTCCCGCAAATTTCTGAGGCTTAGTTAAAGATATTTTTAAGCATCTCTCTACTATATAGGGAGATCCTTCGGAGCGAAAAGCGCTCAGGATGACAGCCTGTTCTTAAGCGCTCAGGAGACAACCTGTTCTTAAGCGCTCACGATGACAGCCTGTTCTTAAGCACTCACGATGACAACCACCCTAATTACTCGGCCGCAAAAAAGTCGAGGTCACGACAATTGTTTGTCCTTTCATTGCACCACTTAAAAAAGTAATTTCATTTTTGGTTTTTTCACCAAACAATTCATCATAATGATTAGGGTGTTGGTAATTTTTAATATTAATGGTCGTGCCCTTTGGTAACAATGCAACAATTCGACTCTTAGAATTGGGTAGCACCAACCAACGCTGCCATTCTGCACGATGACTCGAATATTCATCGACGGCTGGCAATAATGTCTTGGAATAACGATAGTAATTACCCGGATAAGTAAGATAATTTTCTGCTACGGTTTCATTAGGCCCATAGGTTTCACACAAGTACATATCTTTTGATAACACCGCAGGCTGATTTTCAACTAATTTGGGTTGGTTAAAATTCAAAATCGAATTACACGCCGTCAACCAAAACGCCGCCAGAAAAAAACTGTATTTAAAAAATCGTGACAACATAATTCTTCCTTAATTTTAGTTAGAAAAAGTAGAAACTTTAAAAATTAATTCACTTGAGGGTTCTTTCACATCCCAAGGCCGTGCATAAATAAAATGAAGCATTGTTTGCTGCGGCACCGTGAATGCATTTTTCTGCACCGCAAATACCCACACTTGATATCCGGACGAACCGATTAATTTTTTATCGCCTGGAATATAACTCTGCTTGATAGGTTTGATCAACTTGTCATTGTATTCCCGCAAAAACCACGAATAGCCCGTCGTAGGATTCGATTTTAACTTTACCATAAATTGTGCTTGATCGGGCGTAACCGTCACTGCCAATTTATCTTCCGTATAAACAACCGGCGCACTCGCCGAGAATGCAGCTGTCATAAACAAACAAGACAATAACAAGCCATAAACTAATTGCCGCATCGTATTTTCTCCTGTAGTTTTTTTTCAAATTCAATTGGCAATTCTGCATCAACCGGCAAGTACCACATCCCTTGACTAGCAAAATCATTTGCAAACGCCACGCATTTTACCGCATCTTTTTCAGTCATGACTATCGGTAAATGATCCGCAAATGCAAAATCCTGTGGTTGAAACAAATAATGATCTTTGAAACGATGTTCAATCACTTGAATATTGAATCCACGCAACAATGCAAAAAAACGATCTGGATTGCCAATCGCAGCCACCGCATGCACTGTTTGACCGCTCAAATCGTGCAGCGATTTTGTCTCGTGCAGTGCGCTGAATGATAATAACGCTTGGCCAACTAGCGTCATCGTAAAGACATTCTCACTCGACAATTTTAATTCAGTCGATCCTTGCACCAAGATAAAATCACTCCGCTGCAACCGACTCAACGGTTCACGCAACGGCCCCGCTGGCAGCAATTCACCATTACCCACTTGTCTCGCACCATCTAACATCACGATTTCAATCTGACGTCCTAATCGATAATGCTGCAATCCATCATCCGCAATGACAATATTGCAAGTTGATTGCGTCAGTAACTCCCGCACCGCCAACACGCGATCTTTGCAAATCACCATCGGACACTGTGTGCGCTTAACAATGAGAACCGCTTCATCACCGACATCGGAAGGCACTGAATTTTCTTTAACCCAGCGCAACGAATTTGTGTCTTCACCCCCAACCCCTCGACTCACTACACCTGGTTGATAACCCATTTTTTGCAAACAATGAATGAGCCAAATAACCATGGGCGTTTTACCGGTTCCACCGACCGTAATGTTGCCCACCACGATAACCGGAACTGGAAAAGAAATGATTTTTTTCCATCCCGCTCGATACAACGAGAATCGTAAGAAAATAAGCAGCCTGAATAACCATGAGAAAGGGAGTAACAAAAGAGTGAGCAATGTATAAGAAGATCGATACCAATGCTTTTCAATCGTCACAGGCAGCGCCTCTATACATTAAATTGCATTTTATATAATTTGGCATACGAACCCTCTTGCGCCAATAATTCAGCATGCTTACCCATTTCGACTATACGACCGGCATCAAAAACAATAATTTTATCAGCATGCTCAACCGTTGATAACCGATGCGCAATCACCAATGTAGTACGCTGTCGGATCAAATCATCCAACGCGGCTTGAATATAACGCTCTGATTCCGTGTCCAATGCAGACGTCGCTTCATCCAAAATAATAATCGGCGCATTTTTTAAGATGGCACGCGCAATGGCAATGCGTTGACGCTGACCGCCTGAGAGCAATACACCATTTTCACCGACCATTGTGTGTATGCCTTTCGGTAATTTCTCGATAAACTCATCGGCATAAGCAGCACGCATCGCCGCTGAAATTTCTTCATCCGATACCTGACCAAATCGACCATAAGCAATGTTGTCACGAATCGTTGCATTAAATAAGGTAATATGTTGTGACACCAACGCAAACTGATTACGCAAATTAGCTAACAAATAATCGTTAATTGATGTGCCATCTAATAAAATATTGCCGGTAAATTGCGTGTAAAAACGCGGCAACAAATTGACTAACGTTGTTTTGCCACTCCCCGAACGACCCACCAGTGCAACTGCACTGCCGGGCTCCACGGTAAAACTGATATTTCGCAAGATGGGTTTATCCGCTGAATAAGCAAAATTCACTTGCTGAAATTCAATTTTTCCCTGCGAACGACCCAACTGCAATGTGCCTGTCTCTGCTTCAGGCGGCTGATCCAATAATTCAAACACGGTTTGCGCACCCGCTAAGCCTCGATACAATTTATTTTGCATTGTCGTTAAATCTTTCATCGGTTTTAATAAAGCCAACATCGCAGCAATCAATGCCACAAAACCACCCGCTGTCAACACCGAATCCGCTATGTCTAACGTCGCAACATACAAAGTAACAGACAAGGCGACAGCAGCAACCAACTGCACACTGGATACGCTCCAAGAACGTGCAGCAACCACTTTCATTTCGCGTTGTCGATTGATGCGCGTCGCTTTATTAAATTTTTCAACTTCATATTGTTGGCCGCCAAATCCGCGCACCACTTTGTAGCCATCAATATTTTCTTCCGCACAATGGGTTAAATTGGCCATCGAATCTTGAATACTTAAACTCAGACGACGCACCCGCTTGCTTGTGTAACGCATAATCACAGTCACTAATGGAATGATGATGAAATACAGCAGTGATAATTTCCAACTGATTTTAAACATCACGATCAACAATCCAATAATCAAAAAAGTGGATTGAACCGCCATGGTCAACACATCCGCGCTGGCATTGGCAACCTGCTCAACGCTGTACAAAATGACAGAGAGAATTTGACCGGAAGTCGAATGATCAAAATAATCCGCGGGTAATTTTTGTAATTGTAAAAAAAGATCTTGGCGCAACCGCATAATGACATTACGCGAAACAGACGCAATATTATAATTTGAAAAAAAACTGGCTGTACCGCGCGCCATGAAAATGCCTAACACGATCAATGGCGCCATGCGTAAAAACGAATGGTCTTTCGCGACTAAGCCTTTATTGAGCAATGGTTTTAAAAAATAAATCATCCAGGCATCAATGCCGGAATAAATCATACTGGCAACAATGGCAATGGCTAAAAAAAACCAATATTGGCGAACGTAGGTGAATAAACGCTTGTAAGTGACCCAAGCATTTGCTGTCTTAATCGGTGTTGTCATAAAAAATTTTATTAATAAATGAAGTGCAGGTATGCTACCACAATTGTGTTTGGTGAAACATCTTAAAAAATTAGGACAGAGACTATGCAAACATTACAAACCATCATTGATACCGCGTTTGAGACCCGATCGACACTGACACCCGAAACGGCGTCTGCAGACCTTAAAAATGCTGTGGCAGAAGTCATTGGCCTCCTCGACAGTGGAAAAGCACGGGTGGCTGAAAAAATAAAAGGGACTTGGCAGACCCATCAATGGCTGAAAAAAGCGGTCTTATTATTTTTTCGTTTACATGATAATCAATTGATGAAAAGCGGTGATATTCAGTATTTTGATAAAGTACCGCTTAAATTTGCTAACGAAAGTGCCGCAGAAATTCAATCAACCGGTGTACGCATCGTCCCGCCTGCAGTAGCCAGAAAAGGGGCTTATATTGCACCCAACACCATTCTCATGCCGTCTTATATCAATATCGGCGCCTATGTCGATACCGGCACACTGGTCGACACATGGGCAACCGTCGGCTCTTGTGCGCAAATCGGTAAAAATGTTCATCTCTCCGGCGGGGTAGGAATTGGTGGCGTATTGGAACCGATCCAAGCCAACCCAACGATTATTGAAGATAACTGCTTTATTGGTGCACGTTCTGAAGTGGTCGAAGGCATGATTATCGAAGAGAATTCAGTGATTTCAATGGGCGTCTATCTTGGCCAGAGCACTCGCATTTATGACCGTGAGACAGGCACCATTTCCTATGGCCGCATTCCAGCAGGCTCTGTCGTGGTGTCGGGCAACTTGCCCAGCCAGGATGGTAAATATAGTTTATATTGTGCGGTCATTGTGAAAAAAGTGGATGCGAAAACCCGAGCGAAAACATCTCTGAATGAGTTATTGCGCGAAGCTGTGATACCATAAATTTTTCACCTGTGTCACCTGAACCCCAGTGACACTAGCTTAAGAACTGTCATCCCGGAATTTACTGGCGCTTAATGAGCGCTTTTTGCGAATTTAGCGCCAGTTAATGTCCGGGATCCATTTTGTTTAAAGCACGGAAGTTAAAAAAACATGAAGGAGGCAAATTGAAGATGGATCCCGGACATTAAGTAGCTCTAAACGAGCAAAAGGCGCTCGTTAAGAGCTACTAAATTCCGGGATGACAGTTCTTAAGCTAGTACCATTGACCCCGAACAAGGAATCATTATGTCCGACACATTAGCATTAACCAAAGAATTGATTGCTAGACATTCTGTGACGCCCTGCGACGCAGGTTGCCAAAGCATCATTAGCGAACGGCTCAAAAAATTCGGCTTTGCTATCGAATTTATGCATTTTGGTGAAGTCGCTAATCTGTGGGCACGACACGGTGACCAATCACCTTTACTGGTTTTTGCAGGTCACACCGATGTGGTTTCACCGGGGCCTGCGACTGCGTGGGACAGTGAACCCTTTACGCCGACGGAACGAGCAGAGTATCTCTATGGTCGCGGCGCGTGTGATATGAAAAGCGGTTTAGCTGCGATGGTCGTTGCGGCAGAACGCTTTATTCAAAAACACCCCGATTATGCAGGCTCCATCGCTTTTTTACTAACGAGTGATGAGGAAGGCCCCAGCTTACACGGCACGAAACGTGTCATCGAAGAATTAAATTTACGTAATGAAGCCATTGATTATTGCATTATCGGTGAAGCAACCAGCGAAAGAGAATTGGGTGATCAAATTCGCATTGGTCGACGCGGCTCTTTGCATGGCAAATTAACGGTGATCGGCAAGCAAAGTCATATTGCCTATCCCCATATCGCACTTAATCCCATTCATTTATTCACACCCGCTTTAAATGATTTAATTAAAGAAAATTGGGACAACGGCAATGAATTTTTTCCACCGACCTCTTTTCAAGTATCAAACATCCACGCGGGCACAGGTTCGTTAAATGTGATTCCCGGTACATTGGAAGTTTCATTTAATTTTCGTTTTTCGAATGCAAGCACCGTCGATGCCTTACAAAAACGCGTGACAAAAATCTTAGAAAAACATGATTTGACCTTTGATCTACAATGGACACTCTCTGGCAATCCTTTTTTAACCACGCGGGGCAAATTAATTACTGCCACCCAGCATGCCATTAAAGAAGTGGTTGGCCTGGATACTCAACTTTCAACCGGTGGCGGCACCTCGGATGGCCGTTTTATTGCACCGACCGGTGCAGAAGTCGTTGAACTGGGGCCGAATAATGCTAGCGCACATCAAGTCAATGAGCATGTTCGCATTGCAGATTTAGATACGTTAACGGCACTTTATGAGCGCATTTTGATGAAAATTTTTCTATGAAAAAAATTTTCGTATTTTGTTTTTTGTGTATTTGGCAAATCGCTTTGGCAGGAACCGTTTTTACCGCGCAAGGTGTCGTGCAACGAACCAACTTGCAGCGACAACAAAATGGCGATTTACCCGCGTTAAAAGAAAGCGCGGTGCTGAATCGAGTCGCATTGCGCAAAGTCACAGATATGTTTCAGCAGCACTATTTTTCCCACTATAATCCACAAAATATTGGCCCCGGAAAATTAGCGACGACATCGGGTTATGAATTTATTTATATCGGCGAAAATTTAGCATTATTGTATGGTCAGCAAGGTTACCCTGATCTTTTTGCCGCATGGATGAAAAGTCCTGGTCACCGCGCCAATATTTTAAATCCCAACTATAAAGAGATGGGTGCGGCGGCGATGCAAGGATTTTATCAAGGCCACAAGACCTGGTTTATTGTGCAAGAATTTGGCTGTCCGAAATGAGTGTTTTTTTATAAAAATCCCCCTCAATCCTGATGGATCGACGCAAATTCCACCCATGTGTCGTCCTGAAAAATCTTACGCCCAAATCTTTTGACCGTAGTTATCGCAGTAGCGCGTAAGATTTATTCAGGATCCACGAACGAAGAGCTCATTCCTGAATTTATATGGATCGAGGATACTCAAGTGGATCCTGAATAAATATTCCGTGCGAGTACCCTCGCTACGGTTAAAATACGTTGACGTCATATTTTTCAGGACGACGCATGGGTGGAATTTGCGTCGATCCGTCAGGAACAAGAGAGATTTATATAAAACTAAAAAGTCCATTGCACATTCCCCCGATCTCGTTTAATCTTACACGCCACAAGAGGCACCCCTCCGGGGAGAGATGGCCGAGCGGTTTAAGGCGCACGCCTGGAAAGCGTGTGTACGTGAAAACGTACCGAGGGTTCGAATCCCTCTCTCTCCGCCAAGTTATGGCAGCTTGTATTGGTCTCTTCGCGACGATATGTTGCAAACCCCGCCAGGTCCGGAAGGAAGCAACGGTAGTGACGGATTCGGGCGCCGAAGTCAGGCTGATACCGGCTGCCTCCAGTTTAAAGTAGTTTGACTTCGCTCAGCTCTTTGTACCCGCGGCAAGCCGCAGGGAATAATTTTGAAAAAATGGAGTTTAATTCAATGAACTACCAAGTCCTTGCGCGTAAATGGCGACCCCGCACCTTTCAAACCATGGTTGGACAAGAACACATTCTTCGCATGTTAACCAATGCACTCGATCATCAACGCTTACACCATGCTTATTTATTTACCGGCACGCGCGGCGTGGGTAAAACCACTTTAGCCAGAGTCTTTGCGAAAGCATTAAATTGCGAAACCGGTATCACTCGCAACCCTGCGGTGAATGCAAAACGTGCCAAGCCATCGATGCCGGAAAATTTTTAGATTTAATCGAAGTCGATGCCGCGTCACGCACCAAAGTCGAAGACACGCGCGAATTGCTCGACAATGTGCAATACAGCCCAACCCAAGGACGTTACAAGATTTATCTCATCGATGAAGTTCACATGCTGTCAGGCCATAGCTTCAATGCTCTTTTAAAAACATTGGAAGAGCCGCCGAGTTATGTGAAATTTTTATTGGCAACAACGGATCCCAAACGATTACCCATGACGGTGTTGTCACGTTGTTTGCAATTTAATTTAAAACGCGTTCCGATTGAAAAAATTACACCGCATCTCGCTCACATTTGCACGACTGAAAAAATCTCATTTGACCTGCCTGCACTGCAGTTATTGGCAAAAGCCGCCGATGGCAGTTTACGCGATGCCTTAAGCTTATTGGATCAAACCATTGCATTCTGCAACGATCACATCACAACAAAAGAAACGCAGCAAATGCTGGGCAGCATTGAACAAGATGCTATTTTCCGTTTACTGGATGCCTTGTTTGCTGAAGATGGGATGCGTTTATTAACTGAAATCCAGCAATTGGCTGAGTATGGCCCCGACTTCGGCCAACTCTTGGAAGAATTGTTATCCACGTTACATCAAATTTCGATTGCACAAGTCGTGACGGAATTTAATTCGTCGGATGAAAAAATCAAACAATTGGCACAGCAATTTGCTGCCGAAGATATCCAACTGTATTATCAAATTGCCTTGCATGGTCGTCGTGATTTACCGTTTGCTGCGAATCCACAACAAGGTTTTGAAATGGTTTTATTGCGCATGTTGGCGTTCAAGCCAATGGCCAATGAAAAAAAACAAATTGAAACGCGGCCTATTGCTGTTGCCACCACCAAAGTAATTCCCAGCATGCCCGCCGCGAAAGAAACAAAAATCATGCCTGCCGTAAAAGAAACAAAAACACCGTCGCCTGCTGCTGCCACCGCCCCCTCAACCAACTGGTCTGAGATGTTACCCAAATTAGAATTAACCGGTATGGCCTATGCACTTGCATCGCATTGCACGCTAACCAGCTTAACTGAAAGCACCGTCGTATTAGAATTAGCGGCGAAGCATGAAACATTACTCAATAAAAATTTGCTGGAACGATTGCAACAAGCCTTCTCTCGATATCTCGATAAAGCCATCAAGCTAGACATCAAAATCGCAACCAGCAATCTGCAAACTCCGGCAAAAGCTCAGCAAGACAAACAATCTGCACGGCATGCCACGGCAACAGCCGCCATTCAAAATGATGACCACGTACAAAAAATCATGGATGTGTTTGGTGCGACGTTGGATGTGAATTCTATTAAAGTGGTTGATTCGAGTGATGAAACATAAAAGCAAGATCGCATTAGCAATTATTGATGGGGTATCTATGCAAACTGTAACTATTTCTCCTAACTACCAAATTGTTATTCCAAAAGAATTATGTGAAGCATTACATTTAACACCTGGCGATAAATTACAGGTATTCTGCTATCAAAATCGATTAGAGCTTGCACCTCTAAAAGACATCAAAAAAATGCGCGGTTTCTTAAATGGAATTGATACTACGATTGAGCGGGATCAAGATAGAACATGAAAAAATCGAATGCTGCGCTATAGTATTTTTATTTCTTGCTTCTACAAGAATTTGTCATTCCCGCGCAAGCACATGAGTATCCGGTAAATTGGTAAATATTTAGAACAAGAGCAGCTAATGTTTGCTACTCCGTCATTGCCAGGAGCGCTTTTTGCGACGAAGCAATCCAGTTTTGAATGGCGTTGTTGCGTCATTCAAGTTGGCTTCATCTGTGAGCTCCTTCCACCCTTGTGGGCATAGGCGTCAAGCTAAGGAAATTTTGCTTAGAATGCTATCACTCTTATAGAGGTTGCTTAAGTATCTACATAAGCCTCCGCTGTGTCGTCCCGCGCGGCTTTTAGCGCGGGATCCAGTGCCTTAAGAGGCTGCTTAAAGGCGCTGGATCCCGCGCTAAAAGCCGCGCGGGACGACACAGCGGAGGCTTGTGTAGATCCTTAGCTTGACGCCTATGATCCTTGCTGGGAAGGAACTCACAGATAAAGTGTGTTGAGTTACGCAACAACGCCGTTTTGAATCGGTGACGACTTAAAATGAGATGTTTTTCTTACCTAATCTTTGTTAAAATTCAACTACCCTAACGATAATTGGAGCACGCATTCCATGAACAAACCATTCAATGAAAAACCCGGTTTAAACGAATTGATGAAAAAAGCGCAAGAAATGCAAAAGAAAATGCAAGAAATTCAAAAACAAATTTCTGAAATGGAAATCACAGGCCAATCCGGCGGCGGATTAGTCAAGATCGTCATGACAGGACAACATTTTGCTAAACGCGTCACCTTCGATCCCAGCTTAATGAAAGAAGAAAAAACCATTATCGAAGATTTAATCGCTGCCGCTATCAACGATGCCGTTGGCAAAATTGAAAAAGGCACACGCGAAAAAATGACTGCCTTAACAGGTATTAAATTACCTGAAGGTTTTGATTTACCACCTTCCGCTTAAGATTTATTTTTCGCGATGAAATTCAGTCCACTGTTAGAACAATTGATTGAAAGTTTGCGCTGCTTACCCGGTGTCGGGCCCAAGACAGCGCAACGCATGGCGTTTCAATTATTAGAACGCGGCAGAGAGAATGGCCGACAGTTAGCAAAAATATTGCTGACTGCCATGGATGAAATCAGCCATTGTGAAAAGTGCCGCACCTTTAGCGAATTAAAAATTTGTAAATTATGCGATTCTCCTCATCGCGACATATCCATGTTATGCATTGTAGAAAGTCCAGTGGACATGGCGGCGATTGAACAAATCGGCAGTTATCGCGGATTGTATTTTGTGTTAATGGGACATTTGTCGCCACTCGATGGCATTGGTCCTGACAATTTAGGGCTAAAAGATTTAAGTCAATTAGTCGCCCAAGGCCACATTAAAGAAGTGATATTAGCAACCAACCCCACCGTGGAAGGCGAAGCCACCGCACATTATATTTCAGAACTCATCAAGCCTTACCGCATCAAAGCAACACGCATTGCACACGGCGTGCCTTTTGGGGGCGAGTTAGAATACATCGATGTTGGCACACTCGCACGCGCATTTGCAGGAAGAGATCTCATTTGAAAAAATTGTTATTACTGATTTGCTCTCTGCAAATTATTTTTTGTCATTGTCTTCACGCAGATCAATTAATCATTGAACCCGACGCAGGACGACAGCCGATTTTAGCGGCGATGGAGAGCGCGCATTCTTCACTTGAGCTAGCCATTTATGGCTTTACCGATCCCAGTTTTGCAAATGAGTTGATAGATGCACAGCAACATGCCAAAAAAGTCACCGTCATGCTTGAAACAACGCCTTATAAAAATGAACATGAGAATGACAAAATCATTCAATCACTCAAGCACGGACAGATTACACTTTATAGCCCCAATCCCGATTTCACTTTATTGCATCAAAAAACATTAATCATGGATCAACAAAAAGCATTGGTGATGACATTTAACTTCACCCGCAGTGCTTTCAAGAACCAACGTAATTTTGCCTTATGGGTCGATGATCCAGAGATGGTCGCCGAAATAGATCATGTGTTTTGGGCGGATAGCTTGCATCAAAAAATTTCTGTGCGCCAACCTAATTTAGTGTGGAGCCCGGATAATGCACGGGAAAAAATTCTTGCATTGATTGCAAGCGCAAAGACAGAGATTGATATTTATGCGGAAGACTTAACCGATTATGAAATCGTTGGCGCACTTGCAACGGCTGCACGCGATGGTATCAAGGTACGTGTTTTATTATCGGTGAATGACCAAAAATGGCATTCGAAAAAAATGGCTTACTTAACCCGCGCAGGTGTTTCACTGCATAATAGCCATTCCTTAGTGATTCACGCCAAAATGATTTTAGTGGATCATGCAAAAGCATTATTAGGCTCGATTAATTTAACCAAACCATCGCTGGATAAAAATCGCGAATTATCGGTATTGACAACGGATAAGCAAATCATCGATTCATTGACCCGCATATTTTCAGACGATTGGTATCAAAATGGAATGGATAAAACAGAGCGATTCCATGCAAGGTCTTATCCTCACAACGACATAATGCATTCTTTTGTTAAATTATCAAAATTAATAGAGCGTCATTTGCTGAAAAATAGATATTGATGTCCGATTAGTATATACTACTAATAAGTAAGATAAAAGAGGATTACTTATGAGTGCGGTAAAAAAGACGATATCGATAGATGAAGCGGTTGCGAAGGAAGCAAGCCTGCTTAGCTCTAACTTTAGCGCGGTGGTTGAAGCGGCTCTTGTCGAATATATCCACCATCATCGCATTGAAAAAGCAATTCAAAGCTTTGGCAAATGGGAGAATCGCGAAGAGAGCAGTAGCGATTTTGTTAAAAAACTTAGAAGCAGCGATGATCGTGACTATGTGACTCGATATGATTCAAAACAAAAAAAAGCAAAAGCAGGACAGCATCGTAAATGAAAACAATTTTATTTGATACCGATTACTTAATCGATTTCTTACGCGGCAAACCTGCAACTCGAGATATCATCACTCAAGCACTCTATCAAGGCATCGCTTTTATCAGCATATTGAGTGTATATGAACTCTATGCTGGAATGAGACCTGATGAGGAGCAAGCCACAGCAGATTGTATCAATGCTTTTCGTATTGAGCCGGTAACACTAGAAATTTCAAAACAAGCTGGCATAAAGCGTTTTAGCTATAGACAACGCGGAATAACGCTCTCGATTGTTGATTGCATTATTTCGGAAACCGCACGAACAAATAAGCATCTTGTTGCAACAATGAATAAGAAGGATTATTTAGACGTTACTTTCCTAAAGTAAGTACTTGAGAACATATCTTTGATAATTTAGCGCATAGTCTGGATAGAGCGCTGCATCATTCAACGTGACTTCATCCGTGATGTCCTTCACCCTGCTTCACTGCTACTCATCCTTTCGATCCAACTCATAGTGAAGCAGCGTAATGCATTGTGAAGCAAAGAGCATTTTTTTGCCTAAACTGATTGCCTTAAGACCCTTGCGTTTAAGTCCTTTAATGCTATTTTTTGGCATCGGCAGATGATCACTTAAGACAAATACTGGATTTGATTCAAATTCAATTGTTCGTATGTCTTCGCCTTTTCGATCAAGTAAATAAACAGCGTGTGTTGCGAGCAAATTCCCCACTAATCTTTCAAATCCAAAACCACTGATTTGCAGACCCGGTGCAAGAATTTTGGTTTCATCTTTCTGTAAGCCTTGGCTATTTTTAAGTGCCGTTTCAATGAGCCCAATAACGGCTTCTTCGTGAAAACCTGCAATTGATAATCCCTCATGACTTGATAATCTAATCGTTCGAGGAAAGTCATCCGAGCTATCAAGAATAATGTAAAACTCAACATCCTCTCTAAAACCATTGGAGACAAAAAAAGCGTTAATAACGGAATGCGCTACCACTTCAAAGTGATCGTTTGCGCCAATATTAGCTCTCAATCGCTCCCAGCGTGTCGTGCCTTTGCGCGCTCTGATGATAAATGTTCTCATTTCATTTCCATACAAGCTAATGCAACCGATCCCGAAATGCTTGCGAAATGGTCGAGGGTGTCATCAAAATAAACTTTGGAATTTGTGCAGAGAAATGTACCTCATCCAAGGTTTGCATTTCATAATGACCTTCCATCGTTCCTTGCGGCGTAGTCAATTGACAAAAACTATTATACGTAAATTTTTGACCCGGTTTAATCACAGGCTGCAAACCCACCACACCTGGCCCGCGGACTTCTTCCACATGACCTGACATTTCCGTGATGCGCCAATAACGATTTAAGAGTTGAACAATTTCGTCACTGTTATTTTCAACCGTAATTTCATAAGACCAAATATAACGATGCGTTTCTTCAGAAGACTGCTCCGGTAAATATTTCACGGCAGCCGTAATTGTAATCGAAAATTTTTTCATTTAATAACCATCATAATAATTAAAGCAACAACAATATATGACACAAAACCTAACCACGCGCGTTGGCGGGTAAAGACAGGTGCGCTAAATGGATCAATGGTTTGTTTCATGTGACTCACGCTCCAATGGCTTGTAACAATTTTTGATGAATACCGCCAAATCCAGAATTACTCATCACGACCACATGATCACCCGCTTGCAATTGTGGCGCTAATTTTTCGACTAACGCATCCACTTGATCAAATGCAAACGTCGGCTGTTTAAATTGCGCTAACATACTGGTTAAATCCCAGGTTGATTCTGGTTTTTTACACACTACAACATCTGCATCCACTAAGGAATGTTGCATGGCATCTTGATGAACGCCTGACTTCATTGTGTAAGAACCAAATTCTAACACCGCCACAATCCGCGCCTCTTTACCAATTTTAGCACGCAAGCCAGCCAGTGTGGTGGCAATCGCTGTCGGATGATGGGCAAAATCATCATACAACACAATACCTTTCGCACTGCCGCGCACTTCCAATCTGCGTTTAACATTTTTAAAGTGAGACAGCGCAGCCGCGGCTTTGTCAGGTGCAACGCCTGCGTGATTAGCAGCCGCAATCGCTGCTAATGCATTTTCAACATTGTGATTACCGACTAAATTCCAATGGACTTCACCCACTGTTTGGTTCTGGTGTAAAACCTTAAAATGACTGCCATCTTCCGCCATTCGATGCGCTTGCCATTCGCCGTCAGGGCCAAACGTTACCTGCGAAGACCAACACCCTTTTTGTAATACATTCGCGATATTGTTATCTTGACCACGCCAAACAATTTGTCCCACACCTGGCACGGTGCGAATTAAAAAATGAAATTGTTGTTTGATCGCATCCAAATCGGGAAAAATATCCGCATGATCAAATTCCAAATTATTGAGAATGAGTGTCTTGGGTCGATAATGAATAAACTTAGACCGTTTATCAAAATACGCGCTATCGTATTCATCTGCCTCAATTACAAAAAACGGATCGGCACCAATACGTGCAGAAACACTAAAATTCTCGGGTACGCCGCCAATTAAAAAACCCGGATTTAAACCGGCAAATTCTAAAATCCACGTTAACATACTGGTTGTGGTGGTTTTACCGTGCGTACCGGACACAGCCAATACCCATCGATCTTTTAAGATATTTTCATCTAACCACTGCGGGCCAGAATTGTATGGGATATTATTATTTAACACATATTCCATCGCTGGATTGCCGCGCCGAATCACATTCCCTACAATCACCACATCCACGGCAGGATCAATATGCGCTGGCTCGTAACCACTCAACAGCGTAATTCCCTGTGCTTCCAGTTGATGACTCATCGGTGGATAAACATTTTGATCGGAACCTGTCACTTCATGGCCTGCTTGTTTTGCAATCACAGCAATGCCCGCCATAAACGTACCGCATATACCTAAAATGTGAATTCGCATTATTTTAATCCTTCGAGTCAATCAGAAAAGCAGGTATACTATAACAAATTGGAAAGGAACCCAAGGAAGAAAGGAAGAGATGAGTCATGACATTGGATGAAATTGACATACATTCTTTGTTTGAAGCAATTGCCGATAGCGCCGTTATTCTCGATAAAACCGGCCGCATCCTAGATTGGAATCAAGGTGCAACAACTTTATTTGGCTATCCCAAAAAAGAAGTCATCGGTCGATCATTGAATCTCATCTACCAACAAAATCATCCTTTCCCCAAAATCATTCAAGACATTTTGCCACAGCAAAAAAAATGGGTCGCAGAAACTGCCTATCTTCGCAAAAACGGCATCACCGGCATTTGCAAAACAACCGCGACGTTAATCCAGAATGCGCAAAATAATAAATCCTTAACACTGATCACCCATCAAAATGTCACTGAACAAAAACAACTAGAAACAGACTTACAAAAATCATTGCGCAAAATGAATCAAGAACTAAATAGTCAATTGGATGCTTTTTATCTGCACAATGCTCTTTTGGTTAAAAGCATTTCGGCTACCGAACAATTAGAAAAGAATTTACGGGAAAGTGAATTACGCTTTCACCTTTTAGCTGAAAATGCGACCGACATCATTGCCCGATTAGCACCCGACGGCACCTATCTTTATTGCTCGCCTTCTAGCAAAACATTATTAGGATTCTCGCCGGAAGAATTAATTGGCACCACTATTTACAAATTTGTCCACTATGATGACATTGGTAAATTAAAACGGGCATTTAATCGTCGCAAAGATCATACCAAGCATTTTCATATCATCACGTATCGGATTCGTGGCAAAGAAGGCGATTATCGCTGGTTTGAAAGCAATATCCGCGTCATTCGTGATGAACACACCAATATTATTCGAGAAATTCAAGCCGCTTCACGCGATGTGACCGATCAAATCTTAGATAAAAAAGCCCGCTTACGAGGACAGCAATTAGCGCATGTTTTCCGTTTAAGTTCGATGGAAGAAATGGCTTCCGGTATGGCGCATGAAATCAGCCAACCTCTTGCTGCCATTGTTAATTACACCCAAGGGTGTGTTCGGTACTTACAAAAAGAAAACCATGATCCCTCTCAGCTCGTCGAAATTATGAATAAAGCTGTCTCACAAGCTGAGCGAGCGGGCGAAGTCATACATCGATTAAAAAACTTTTTCTGCAAAGGCCAGTTAGTCAAAACAACTTGCAAAATGAATAGTTTAATCCGAGAAACGGTGAGCCTTATTCGCAGTGATTTGAATCGATCAAAAACCAAAATTGAATTTGATTTAGCGAAAGATTTACAACTCATTTCCGCCGATCGCATTCAAGTACAACAAGTCATGTTAAATTTAATTCAAAACGCGATTGAAGCCATGAAAGAAATTGATTCCGCCAAACGCCGAATTCAAATTCAAACGCGCGTTGTCAGTACGACAGCGGTTGAAATCTGCGTGATGGATTCAGGTCCTGGTTTTTCGAAAGAAATGATTCATAAAGTATTTGAACCATTCTTTACGACCAAAGCACATGGCCGAGGCATGGGACTCGCCATTTGCCGTTCAATTATTGAAGCACACGGCGGACAATTTACCATTGTTCCAAATAGCTATCACCGCAGTTCCATCAAATTTGAATTACCTATTAACTAGGAGGATACAATGATGCAGGATCCAGTTGTTTATGTTGTTGATGACGATCAAGCGATGGTTGAATCCCTCACTTGGATGATTGAATCGGTTGGTTTAAAACCCAAATCCTATATTCGTGCGCAAGACTTTTTATCAGATTACAATCCCAATCAACCTGGCTGCATCCTTCTCGATGTTCGCATGCCCGGAATGAGTGGGCCTGAATTACAGCTGAAATTAAATGAATTAGGCGCGACGTTACCCATTATCTTCATCAGTGGTCACGGCGATGTACCACTCGCGGTGCGTGTGATGAAAGCGGGTGCCGTCGACTTTTTAACGAAACCGTTTAATGATCAAGTCTTATTAGAAAGTATCAATAAAGCGTTGCGTCAAGATAAAACGTCTCGCGAAAAACAACAAGAGAATGCGCAAGCGGAAGCAAAATTTGCTTTATTGTCACCGCGTGAAGTGCAAGTATTGCAAGGCATTGTTGCGGGTAAACAAAATAAAGTGATTTCAGCTGAATTAAATATTTCACTTAAAACAGTGGAAGCTCATCGCGCCAGTGTCATGAAAAAAATGAGTGTGAAATCGGTGCCTGAATTAGTCAAATTAGTGCTGACAAATGGCGTCCAAGAACCCGTAGATGAAAATTAATAAGCCAGCTCGACGAAAGTGGTACAACCTGCTCCCAAACCTCCTTGCTTCATTAAGGAAAAACCCTTGCTTTTTTAGGGAACACTAATCATTAAAGCCTTGGTAATCTCCAATTTCACTAAGCCATCAATAGTGAGATCATTATCGTTCCCCGCTAAAAAACGCGGGAAAATAGGCTAAAAATTAGGATGATAGTGAAGAAGAAAAATGGAGAGCAGTCATGATGGAACCAAAGAATGTATTACTTGTAACAAATTCTGCAACGGAAAGCGAACTTGTTTTAATTAAAGAAGCTTTTTTGCACGCTAAAGAACAGGGATTAGACATCCGCTTATCATTAGTCCATGTCATACCCAACTTACCTACCTGCTATTTCAATATTCCTTCAATGGTGCGATTGGTTGAGGGTTATTACGAAGAAGCCACCCGAACATTAAACAAAATGGGCAGAGAATTAGGCATTACCAAACCGCAACAATGGTTGGTCTCTGGCCGGATTCGCACGGAAGTACTGCGCTTAGCTGATAAATTAAATACGCATTTTATTTTGGCGAGCAGCACCAGTATCCAAGATTTACATGAGTCTTTTTCACTGTCGAAAAAAGCTCGGGCAACGACGCCTATCCGAAGCATTAGCAGTCTTGTCACGATTTAACACCGCGCTAGCTATTCTCCATGTTGTTTTTTGGTCCGACGCCACACTCTCTTTTTAGCAACCGCTTAAAAAGAGAGTGATTTTTTTTCCAACTCTTTCTTTGAAGCCCTTGAAATAATGCCAATAACCAAGTTATAGTCATCGCATTTCATTTTGAGAGAAGGATCAAACTATGTCGACCTACAATGCGCTTTACGCTCAATCTGGTGGCGTCACTTCCGTCATTAATGCCTCTGCCTGCGGCGTTATCCAAACAGCGCGTCAACACCCGGATAAAATTGCCAATGTGTTTGCTGCACGAAATGGCATTATCGGCGCATTGACTGAAGATTTGATCGACACTGGCCAAGAATCGGATGCCGATATTGCAGCCCTCCGATATACACCTGCTGGCGCATTTGGTTCCTGCCGCCATAAACTTGGCTCTATCGAAAAACACCGTACGCAATATGAGCGGCTAATTGAAGTGTTTTCTGCGCACAACATTCGTTACTTTTTTTATAATGGCGGCGGCGACTCACAAGATACCGCACACAAAGTGTCGCAAATTGGCTCTCTATTAGGTTATCCCATCACTTGCATTGGCATTCCAAAAACGGTTGATAATGATTTACCCTTCACAGACAATTCACCTGGTTTTGGATCGGTTGCAAAATACGTCGCTGTGTCTATCCGTGAAGCGGGTTTAGATGTGGAATCGATGGCACTCACTTCAACCAAAGTTTTTATCATGGAAGTGATGGGACGTCACACGGGCTGGATTGCTGCGGCAAGTGGTCTTGCCGCAGAAAAAGAAGGCGATGCACCTCACCTCATTTTATTACCTGAAATGCCTTTTGCACCGGAAGCTTTTTTACAACGCGTACAACACTGCGTGAAAAAATTTGGCTCGTGTTCCATTGTGGTCTCTGAAGGTGTACGTAACCAAGATGGCAGTTTTATTTCTGAATCCGGATTAGTGGATGCATTTGGTCATAAGCAATTAGGCGGTGTCGCGCCAATGATCGCGAAATTAATCAAAGATAACTTAGGTTATAAATATCACTGGGCATTATGCGATTACTTACAACGTGCAGCGCGTCACATTGCTTCCAAAACCGACGTGGAACAAGCCTATGAATTAGGCAAAAAAGCGGTTGAATTTGCTTTAAACGGTAAAAATGCGGTGATGCCGATTATCGTGCGTGACTCCAACTCACCTTATCGTTGGTCGATTGGTGAAGCACCTTTAGAAAAAGTGGCCAATGTCGAAGTGCATATGCCGCGTGATTATATTTCGGCAGATGGTTTTGGTATTACTAACAAATGCCGCGAGTATTTAGCACCTTTGATCCAAGGTGAAGACTACCCGCCATTCAAAAATGGCTTGCCGCAGTATGTTAAATTGAAAAATGTTGCTGTCGCGAAAAAATTAGAAACGTCATTTGAGATTTAATAGTAGCCTGGATAAAACTCCATGCGCGTCAAGCTAAAGATCTACACAAACCACCCATGTGTCGTCCCGCGCGGCTTTTAGCGCGGGACGACACATGGGTGGTCTGTGTAGATATCTTTGCAAGAGGAGGCGTTATAATCAGATTGTTAGATTAAATTTGTGTCGATTCGCCAGCCCTAGGGGAAGGCGTTCTAAGCAGCAGTCATTAAAGTTATTTATAAAGATACGCCCTAACGATCACGGCTCGGTTTGAATGCGGCTCATTCTGCAACAACGCATAGATCGCTAATACATTTGTCAAAAATGTGCATATTTGTTACAATAAGATCATTTTGTGACCTATATGAGAGATTGATTATGAATAGCCATCCGCCTAAAACGACCAGTGGCGCATTAGTAAAAGCCATTCGCGACACGGTAAAACATCCGCACGATAAGGTTTACGCTCAATTAGATAAAGCCTGTGGTATCTATGAAAATTTCAATGGGATGAGACGTCACCCCTTAATTGAAGCGGCTAAATGTGGTAATTTTTTTGCGATAGAATGGTTTTTTAGCCGTACTCAACATCTCACCTCTGTTGCACCCCGAATTGATTTTGTCGATGAACAACATCTTACTATTTCCTCCCTAGAGGCTATAGTTAAGAAGAGGTGTTTTAAATGACCCTGCATCGATTTGTATTGAACTATGATGAGCTGGAAAAAAGTGTCCCCGAAAATAAATATGTGGATTTTTTGGATAATGAAACTCAGAAAAAATACGAAGCGCATAAATCGAGTCGTTTCATCCATCTGGCGCGACGCGGAGACAATCGTAAGTTCCTATTACCAATTAAATGCCACTTTAATTTTGGCTCAAAAGACAATATTAAAAAAGGTTGGAATATTGTTATTCCTATTTTAATGGCACATCCCGAGATATTCCGCGCCGTCAAAGTGATCGATATTGAAGCGAAAATAACAAGGGTTACTGAAATACTAAGCGATATTGATACTATTCTGATCCCGCACGCTAAAAAAGCAATTCTAGACAGCAACTTGTTACAACTAAAATTAAGCGATTTAAACGCATCGAAAGCCCACCATTTAGCCGAAATGGAGCGATATTTAACGTGCGCACCGGTTACTTTTTATTTGTTTAGCAACAAAGAAGGAAAACTGGATGCTGAAGCTACCGTGAAAGTAATGAACAACATTTCTGCTGCATTAGAGAAAGCAGGTATTGAAGCTTCCCCAGGTCCTGACACAGATTTCAGACTCAATAAACATGTCTCAGTGCGTTTAGATAAACACGACGGAGCTTATATCAACACCAACCTAATGTTCCTTCCGGAAATTTGGCACATGGCTAAGAACAATAAAGACATTCAGTCATTGGTCAGTCCAGATGAATTAAATAAAAAGCGCCCTGATTTTGTCTTACGACCCTTTTCAGTGCTCGCGGATGATTTGAAAAAAAAGCTAAAAGCGGAAATAAAGTCACACTCACATAAAAAGAAATCATCAGAGGCAGAGGTAAAAATAGCAGAAATTCAATCATATGATATCGCAAAAAAGATTTTGGATGCAGCAGAAAAAGTTATCAACCTGATTAAAATAATACATCCCACTCTTTCAATCGCTGCAAAAAGTGGTCTCGAAGAAATGGAAAAATGGCTATCTTATCGTTCCCTGGCGAGAATGGAGAGATTAGCTGGAATAATCAATTGCGCCCAAACCGTGCTTTTCAATTCATGGGATGAAAAACAAATTGCAGAAAAAGAAACAAAAGACGCAAAGACAGGGGAGACTCCCACTGCAGCATTTTTTAAATCAAGAGAAGTGGTTGCGCCACACTTAATGGATAATTTTTTTCGACCCTTCGCTTTTTTTGAAGACAAAGGAAGTTCAGATAGTCTCTTAAAAAGATTAAATGAAATAGCAACTGCGTTACAGAAATCTCCTGCTCAAGAGCAGGCTAATATGCGAATAATCCCCTAAATACTCACCGAGCTTTTTGATTAAAAGAAATTTAATGCATGTGTTTAATTTATCGTTTTAAACTGAGCCGCGACCGTCAGGGAGCGATCGCCGACGATCCGATTATCGCCTACATTCATTCAGAATGCGTGACACTCCCTGACGGTCGCGGCTCAGATTGAAAGCGGTGCATTATGAAGGTGTGAATTGTTTAGGATTTTGATCTGCACCGACACTCGCAACCAGTGCAGGTTGCTGATTCACCAAAGGAGACGGATGAACGTGTTGATTAGAATAGAGGCCCTCAATGACTGGCTTAGCTTCAGCAGGCACGCCGAGTAAATCCATCAAAATTTTTAAACCTGCCGTTGTACCACCTTTTACTGCAGGTCTTGCATCTGCCGTCTGAATAACTTTACTTGGCGGATTTCTTCTAGGAGGACTAGGTTTGCAGAATTGACGCAAACCATAGATAGCACTAGATCCACCAAATGAAATTGCGAAAACACCACCAGCCCCACCGACAATGGCCATTGCTGCACCAAAAGAAGCAACAATAAGTGTGATCAATGCGCTAACCAAAATTATCGCGCCAAGAATTTTCAACGCTTTCCAACCATTTGAGTTGTATTTGGTGGCAGAGGTGCTTGTATTCGCCTCTTCAGATCCTGAATCAGATACACTTGAATTTCGTTCTACCAAAGCAGTATTATTCTCAACATTGAAAGTAACTCTCCTTTTCTCACGCGCAGGTTTTTCATCCAGCGCAGCGCTAGAATTTAAACGTGAAGCTGGGTTGAATGCGGGTAAATCTACTAGGCCAGCATTGCTAAGCGCTTGCGCGCTAAGAATTGTGCCTAACCTCTGTCTTGATTGAACAATCATTCCTGGGATTTTTCCTGTGTTAGAACCCCTTAGCAACCCTTTAATGTGTCTAATGATCTCGAGGTATTCTTCCAATAACTGATTAACAAACATTGACTTTTTGGGGAATAAAACAGAAATTTGATCTTGGAGTTCTCTTGCTTCTTTGAATTTAGTTAGATTAACTGTCACTAAGTCATAAAAACTTTGTATCAATGCTTTATTCGCTTTATTCGTTTCATCTAACTTAGCCTCAACAACACAATCATCTACTAGGCTTTTTATTTCATCTAATATCTTATATAAGCCTGCTAAATCAGGCCTTGGTAAATTGTCTGATGACGGATTTCTAGTGCTAATCATGCCATATCCTCGTTGCTGAAAAATAATGTGAGTATGATATTAAAAAATACATTAAGAAATACATAATGTAAAAAAGTTTTTACTGTAAAATTAATCATACTTGGCTTAACTTAAGATAACCTGAAGAGTTCTCAACCTATAGAAGCTTATACCACCTGCCCTGCCGCCCAGCCAGATGACCATGCCCATTGAAAATTATAGCCGCCTAACCAACCTGTCACATCGACCACTTCGCCAATAAAATACAACCCGGGTACCGATTCGACTGCCATGGTCTTTGAAGAAAGAACATCACAATCCACACCGCCTAATGTGACTTCTGCTGTACGATAGCCTTCCGTGCCATTTGGTTTAATTTGCCAGGCGTGAAATTTTTCAGCGACGCGCTCTAAATCACGATGGGCAATCGCAGCAATTTTTTTCTCAGCGAGATCAGACTCTAAAAAAACTTCCACGATACGTTTCGGCAAATACTCCGCCAAAATAGTATTTAATTGTTTTTGCGGCTGTTGTTGTTGCGCCAATTTCAATGCCGTTACTAAATTTATGTCTGGCAATAAATTCACTTCAACCGTTTCTCCTGGCTGCCAATACGAAGAAATTTGTAATACAGCAGGACCGCTCAAACCACGATGGGTAAATAAAATATTTTCACGGAATGTTTGACGTTCATTTTGGATAAGGCTGTCAACCGCAATACCCGACAGTGGCGAAAATAATTCTTTATCGTGTGAATGCAACGTAAACGGCACTAATCCTGCGCGAGTTGGCCAAACAGGTAAATTGAATTGCTCTGCGACTTTGTAACCCAGTGGACTTGCGCCCATTGTTGGAATGGATAAACCACCGCTGGCAATCACCAATGATTCACAGTAAAAATCACCGCGCGAACTTTTAATTTTAAAATGATGATCAGTGATTTTTTCAATTTGCTCAATCGTTGTATTTAAACGTACCGTCACATCAGCGAGCTCGCATTCTTTTAGCAACATATCGAGAATGTCTTTCGATTTATGATCGCAGAATAATTGTCCTAACGTTTTCTCATGAAATGGAATGCGATGACGTTTCACTAATTCAATGAAATCCCATTGGGTGTAACGACTCAGCGCGGATTTACAAAAATGTGGATTATGTGAAAGATAATCCGCAGGGTTAATGTGCAAATTGGTAAAATTACATCGACCACCGCCGGACATTAAAATTTTCTTGCCCGGTTTGTTTGCATGATCCAGCACCATCACGCTGCGTCGACGCTTACCCGCTTCAATGCCACACATCAACCCGGCAGCGCCTGCGCCGATGATAATTACGTCTAATTTTTCCATCTGTTATCGTTAGTGAGTTACCAAAAAGAGGCAAATTGTAACACATTATCCATTAAAAGATGGCGGCGACAGGTTGCTAATATCAATCATTTTATGGTAGATTGCGCGCCATGTACATTTTAAAGTCAGCTCTTAAAGCAATAAAAACAACTGAGTGAGCGATTTATCCAGACCAGTCGTTTCAAACAACGAGGCAGCATTATGACAAGCGCATCTTCATCGCGAAATTTAGGAAGTTCCGAACTGACAGGGGATCAATTTCTATTTCAGATTTTTGTTAATGCCATAGAAAAACAGGATGCTGACCTTTTCAATATTGTGTTAAATAATTTGAAAGACCTGAGAGACAAACTTCGTGGCTCTCTCAGAACATTCCTTTTTACTTACGATATCTCTTCCCTCTTTTTTGATTACTTGAAAAAACAGAGTACGGCTACCGAACGCCAAAATGGTCTGAAAAAATATGAAGCCATGCTGGAAAAGGCAAAAGACTTAATCAATTCTAAACTATATGAAGAAGCACAAATTGTATCTATGTTACTAGCCGGGGGAGAAGGACGACTTGGAACACATCTTGACTTACTGTTAGAGGCAAAATGCAATGTGAGCGAGCTCAAAGGAATAGGTGGTTGCTTTGCACAAGTTGTATCTAACTCATCCACTACATTGTGCGCAAAACTGCTTGCGGCCAAAATCGATCCAAATAGCGTCGATCAACTTGGTAGCAGAGCGTTGCATTATGTCTCATTGCGCAAAAAATATAAAGAAACTCACTCAGATGCCATGACAATATTACGCTTGTTATTAGAGCACAAAGCAGACGTAAACTCAGCTAAGAGCACAGGCGACACACCTCTCGATATCACTCTGCAATCCAAAGATTTTAGCAAAACAGACTACATGACGAGTAGAGACGAACAAGCAAATGAAATGCAGCATCTTGATGACGTCGAAAAAGTTCTTAGAGCAAATGGCGCTGTTTGTAAAACATATCGCCGTTCGTAATCTGTCGTTTAAGAAAGGGCTGTCATCTTGAGTACTTCAACTCCCGAAAAAAGAGGGATAAACATCGAATAAGAACTTCTTCTTTTTATACAAATCCCCCTTGTTCCCCTTTTTCAAAGTGGGAGACCTTCTAAACAGCTCTGTGTTTTAATAGTGAAAGCTGCTTAGCAGGTCTCCCACTTTGAAAAAGGGGGAACAAGGGGGATTTGTATAAAAAAATTTAAATTTTTCTTTATAGAGACCTACGCGGGCGGTTACAAAAAATCAACCGCTTGCATCGAAGTTCTTTGAGAGCGCTTAAAATAAATAGAAATCACGCAACATCACACCCCACCCAATTTTTTCCGCAATGCCAAATTCAATTCCAATACATTCACAAATTTTTCACCAACCAAGCCGCCAAACGGCGCTTGTACATTCGCTTGAATGATTTGTTCGATTTCATTGCGCACATCGATGGGATTCCGTTTTAAATGACTCGCCCATGTCGCCGCGACTCTATCCAATTGAAACTCCGCATTTTGCAGTGAAATATCCGGATCAAGTCCTGAGGCGGATGTCGTCACTAAATCACCCGGAATCCATTTCAGCAATTCATCCGGATGCGCTTGCCGCCACATATCAAAGAAAATAGTTTGAATATCTATGCCAGAATTCACTGCAACTATTTTGCCATTGACCATTGACGGAAATTTTCCCGAATTCTCTTTTGAAAAGGATTGAAAAAACACAACCGCTAAATCACTGGCTTGAGGTGACGTAATACTCGGGTTATCTTTGACAAATTGCGTCACCACCGCAGGATGTATCTTAGCCCACGCATTAATAAATGCCGCGTGCGTTGGATCTGCGCTCACCCAAGCTTGCGCAAGTGAATTGTGCAATGTTGCCCACTGCGTAACAATGCCGGTTTGATCTTGATATTTATTTTGTTGAAACCATTTTTCCACATCGGGCGCCACCGACTTGCCATTTTGATACATTGCAATCGCCCCCACTGTCCGCGCAACACGATCACGCAACGCATAATTTGACGCAGCCAATGCAGAGGAAGCAGACGCCGAGGCATCATAAGAAGCGGCAGATGGCCGCGGTTGGAAATAGTCATCTTTCGTAAATGGCTGAGCAATCAGTTTTGAACCGATCGGCTTATTCTCCGCATCATAAAGAATACTGCCATTCGCTTGAAACGGAAAAAATGTTTGTCCCACTAACCAAAGTGACAAGGGATACATCACACACGTAATCACAACCAGCGTCATTAACAAAAACAAACTCTTAGATAACGTTTTGACAACCATAATTCCCTCTTCTGCTCTGCACGCGGATTTTTCAATTAATTCACAAAATTCAACGTCACCATCAGCATGTCAATTAACTTAATTCCAATAAACGGTAAAATAATTCCGCCTAATCCCCAAATCAATAAATTGCGCCGCAACAAAGCATCTGCACCCAGTGGTCGATAACGAATACCGACTAATGCAATCGGAATCAACGCAGGAATAATTAAAGCATTAAAAATGACTGCCGATAAAATCGCTGAAGTAGGTGAATGTAAATGCATGACATCCATCACGCCCAACCAAGGTAATGTACTCGCAAATAACGCAGGGATAATTGCAAAATATTTTGCAACATCATTGGCAATTGAGAACGTAGTTAACGCACCGCGGGTAATTAACAGCTGTTTACCAATTTCAACCACCTCAATTAACTTCGTCGGATCACTGTCTAAATCCACCATGTTAGCCGCTTCTTTTGCCGCTTCTGTACCCGCATTCATCGCCATGGCCACATCGGCTTGTGCAAGCGCAGGCGCATCATTCGTGCCATCACCCATCATCGCAACCAATCTGCCTTCTGCTTGTTGCTCACGAATATATTCTAATTTACGCGCAGGTGTTGCTTCAGCAAGATAATCATCAACACCCGCTTGCGCTGCAATCGCTGCAGCCGTACGCGGATTATCTCCGGTGATCATGACGGTGCGCAGTCCCATCATTCTCAGACGCGCAAAGCGCTCATGAATTAATGGTTTTAAAATATCCTCTAACACCACCAAACCAATAATCACATTGCCCGTGGCAATCAGTAATGGCGTCGATCCTTTCGAAGCAATGCGATCGACACTGGCATCCAAATCCGCGGGAACACTGCCACCCGTCTCTCTCACCAATTTAACAATGGCATCGGGTGCACCTTTCCGAATTTTTTTACCCTCCGGTAAATCCACACCGCTCATGCGCGTTTGTGCTGAAAAAGGAATAAACTTAGCGCCCTCTGGCACATGCGTTTCTTTTAACAGTTTGCCTTCGTATAATTTTAAAATACTTTTTCCTTCCGGCGTGTGATCTGCAAAAGACGCTTGTGCTGCCATTAATGCCACTTCATCAAAACTATATTTCTCTAGCGGAATAATTTCCGTGGCATTTCGATTACCGAGGGTGATGGTACCGGTTTTATCGAGTAAGACAATATCCACATCGCCGGCAAGCTCAACTGCTTTGCCACTGTTTGCAAGAATATTCGCTTGCAGTGCTCTATCCATTCCGGCAATACCAATTGCAGATAACAATGCACCAATCGTCGTTGGAATGAGACAAACCAGTAACGCAATTAATGTCGGCACATCGGTACCTAAACTTTTTAAGGGCGCACTCAAGCCAAGATACTGAGTCATGTAGTGTTCGACGTTATAAGAAATTGGCCATAAAGGCACGACTACAATTAAAAAAATTAACGTAAATGCCGATAAAATCAGCGTTAATGCAATTTCATTTGGACTGCGTTGGCGAATCGCACCTTCGACTAAGGCGATCATGCGATCGAGAAAAGAATCCCCTTTGCTGCCTGTGATGGCAACGACAATGCGATCAGACAATACTCGCGTACCGCCAGTCACACCGGAGCGATCGCCATCCGCTTCACGGATCACCGGTGCCGATTCACCTGTCACTGCGGATTCATCGACGTAAGCAACTCCTTCAATAATTTCACCGTCACCTGGAATGACTTGACCGGCAGTCACCACCACTTTATCTCCGCGTTTTAAATAAGCAGAAGATATTTCTTCGAGTGAACCATCATTTTTTTGCCGAAACGCTAACGTGTCTTTGCGTGTTTTACGCAGTGAATCTGCTTGTGCCTTGCCGCGCGCTTCGGCAAGTGCGGTGGCAAAATTTGCAAATAACACCGTGAGAAACAACCAAACATCGAGCGCAACAAAATAACTCATGGGTACATTTGTTGTTTTCTCACCCCAACTCATTTGCAAGATGTACAGCAGAATTAATAGAGATCCAACCTCCACGACAAACATTACTGGGTTCGTCCATTGTAGATCTGGACGCAACATCACAAATGCTCGTTTCAGCGCAGCGATTGAGGTTTCTCTTTCAAATAAGGCACGACGTTTAACCCGTCGCACGGCTTGTTGAGTAATCTGAACAAACTCGTCGGGTATTATTCCTTTCGTCATAATATCAATTCCTTTTTAGCCACCAAATGGTATGGGTCCGAGATGCTCTGCAACTGGCCCAAGGACTGCAACAGGTAAAAACAATAATGCGCCCACAATAAAGATTGTGCCGAGTAATAAAATACCGAACGTGATAGTGTCTACCCGCAGGGTGCCAATGCCGAATGGACTCGATTTTTTTTGGCCGAGAAACGCTGCCATCGCAACCATTGCAATAATCGGTAAAAAGCGACTTAATATCATCACCAGCCCTGTTGCAATATCCCAATAAATGGCTTCTGGTGCAGGATTTGGATTATTCCAAAATCCATATGTCACATTCAAGCCATCAAACGCAGATCCATTGTTTGCGGAGGCTGACGAAAATTGATAAAGCATTTGAGAAAAACCATGTGCGCCCGGATTACTAATTGCATTCATGCCCCATGCCGTTGCCGCGAAAAATCCGACCGGTAATAAAATCATTAAGGGATGAACTAACAACCCAATGATCACGAGCTTCACTTCACGGCCTTCTATTTTTTTACCGAGGTATTCTGGGGTGCGACCCACCATCATTCCCGCTAAGAAAATACCGATGATGACAAACATAAGCATATTGATCATGCCCACCCCTTTCCCGCCAAAAATACAATTGAGCCACATGCCCACCAGAGGTGCCATGGCTGCTAATGGATTTAAACTATCTGATTCTGCATTGACGGCACCGCATGTCACATCGGTGGTGAGTGCAGCAAACGTTGCACCGGCCGAGGTGCCGAAACGCATTTCTTTGCCTTCCAAGTTTCCTAAGTGTTGATCCACGGGTAATGCTGAAATCATTGGCAAATTAATTTGCGTTTTTTCGGTTGTTAAATCAGATAGGGTAAATGATCTTGCCAAATGATGGGTCAATGCGGGATTAGGTTTGAGTGTATCAAAATGAATTGTCCACGCGATGGTACACACCATCATTATCAACATCACACTATAAATAACCACACCATGTTGTAGTTGCCCTACCATTCGACCATACATCAGCACCAATGCAAATGGAAAAATCATCATCGCCAGCGTATTAAAAAAATTGGTGATCGCCGTTGGATTTTCGAAGGGATGGGCTGAATTCATGCCATAAAAACCACCGCCATTCGTGCCTAACATTTTCATGGCTTCAAATGCAGCAACAGGACCGACGACAATGTGTTGTGGTTTTGCAACACCTTGATCTGTCATCCCCATCGCACCTTGTTCAAGCGTCGTCGCTTGATAAGCACTTTTGAACGTCATGGGACTGCCTTGCTGAATAAAGATAACAGCAAATAAAAATGCGAGTGGCAAAAACATATAAACAACAATGCGCCACATATCGAGAAAGAAATTCCCCACTGTCTTGTCACTGCGTAACGCGCGAATGACTACCGCTAACGCACTGAAGCCAATCGCTGCTGAAATAAACAGATTGGTGATGCCAAAAAAAATCTGACTAAAATTCGATAACTGTTGATCGCCTGCATAATGTTGCAAATCGGTATTCGTCATGAAGGATGCAACGCTGTTAAAGATGGCACTGGGTGCTAACAATGTTTTGCCATCGGGATTCAGCGGCAGCCAAGGTTGCAACGCTAAGATAAGATACCCAAAAACAAATAAGAGCGTGTTGAAGATCAGCAATGACATCATATATTGCTGCCAACTTTGTTCACCGCTATTTAATTTTTTTTCGAACCACTTCATCAGTGGCAACGGTTGATATTTTCCATCCATGATCCATGCCAGATAGCGACTCAGTGGAAACGAGATAACGACAGCCGTTAGGAGTAATGCGAATGGCAGCAACCAAATTTGCGTAAACACTTAGAAACTCCTTTTCAATTAAAACCATTCCGGGCGAATCAGGGTTAAGACCAAGTAAATAAAAATGAAGAGGACGACCATACCGGTTAAATAAATCATTTATTCACCTTTAAATTTTGTCGCATGCTTTCAGAAATAAATAGCAGAGTCCCATTGCAAAAATACCGAGGAGGAACAGGAAGAACAGCCCAAGCGTGAGATTCATTTCAGACTCCTTCTGAAATTTTGATGGTTTTATCATATGAGAAATAGTGATTTTTTACAATATATTGAATCAGAACTTCTTCTTTTTAGACAAATCCCCCTTGTTCCCAATGGCACTAGCTTAAGGACTGTCGTCCCGGAATTTAGTAGCTCTTAACGAGCGCCTTTTGCTCGTTTAGAGCTACTTAATGTCCGGGATCCATCTTCAATTTATCGCCCTCTTGCTTTTAACTTATATGCTTTAAGCAAAATGGATCCCGGACATTAACTGGCGCTAAATTCGCAAAAAGCGCTCATTAAGCGCCAGTAAATTCCGGGACGACAGTTCTTAAGCTAGTGCCATTGCCCCTTGTTCCCCCTTTTCCAAAGAGCGTTGTTGCGTAATTTACAAAGTCAGCTTAGTGTCGTGCCAGCGTGCTTTTAGCTGGCATCCAGGTTTGCTCAATTTATGACTATATAAATTTTATTAAGAGCAAACCTGGATGCCAGCTAAAAGCACGCTGGCACGACACTAAGCTGACTCTGTAAATTACGCAACAACGCCATTTGAAAAAGGGGGGAACAAGGGGGATTTGTATAAAAAGCAATACTCATTAGCCAACAATGGAAAACACTTGATCGCAATCCGGATCACATGATGATAAGCTCTCTTAAATTTAACTGACTCCCTCTTCTGACTCTATGATCAAACTCCACGAAGTCAAATCGATTACCCAAGTTGCATTGCCTCTGATGGCTGCGTTTATCGCACAAAAAGGGATGCAATTAATTGACACGATATTATCTTTCTCTTAATGCCTGATTTTTTAGCACAATGTTTTTTAGGCACCGCCCCTCAGACAGAGGCCGTCCGCTCATTAACCGTTTCATTTATCATCGCCGCTGCGTTTTTCCAATGTTTTGATGTGGTGCAAGCCATTGCCAATGGTGCATTACGCGGAATAAAAGATACGTTTGTGCCAATGTTATTAAGTATTAGATGTTACTGGTTGCTGGGTTTTTGCAGCGCTTATTGCTTCGCATTTTATTTTCATCGAGGGCCGCTTGGCATTTGGTATGGTTTAACCGTTGGCATTACCAGTGCCGGGATTGCTTTATTATCTCGGTTTTACCTCAAAATTAAGAACAATAGCCTTAGGGTCTTTTGACAATTGGTTTATAGAATGATACTTACATCACTATCAGCATTTGTTCTGACAGCGATAGGAAAAAAACAAGTAAAAATCAACATGCATAAAAAGATTTGAAAAGATAGGATGACATAACCCTCATGATGCATCGGTAAACTCAATAATAAACCGACTAAAAATGTTGCCATCACTCCATTGTGCCAGCCAAAAAAGATATTGATGCTGCTAATTATTAAAAATATTGCGATTGCCAATAAAAGTATTTTCCAATGAGAATGCGACAAGAGCAAGATGATTGTTAATAAAGATAATAGGCCATATACACAAAGCCATTTTTTCTGAAAAAGCGCTTTGAATTTTGTTGTTTGCAAAAAATAATAATCTAACATCATAGCGGCAGAGGCAAAAATAAAAATCCCATTCAAATTGGCTAACCATGCATTCAATACTACCCATAAAGGCGATCTAATTGATGGCATCAAACTAAAAACAATAGTCTCTAACCATAGGCTGCTCACGAATGTAACTAACAGACTCAGTAGAATAAATTTCAGCAACTTATTCGCTTGATCAAAAAACAATGTTGGGCTCACAAATCGCTGACTTACATGGTACAACACGCTTATTTCCAACGTGCAGACTGTTGCACTTTGCATAGCAGCCCAACTGGGAAAGTGTGCCGAATGATAAGCAAAAAAACTACCTAACCAAATTCCAAATAAAACACGTTCGCCGTAAAAAAAAGTAAATGCAACCGCAGTACCTGCGGCATACCAAATAACCGACTGTGTTGCTAAGGTAGTAATTTGCAAACCTATCAGTTGAAAAGAAAAGACCAGTATGTTGTCTAGTATAAATCTTTTTAGAAAAATAAATTGGTAACCAAATAAATATTTAGGATACGCAATGCTTGAATGTTGTTGCACGATTTTAAACATACTTTGCCATTTAGTATCTTTCATATTATCCTTTTGTCTACAGACTCTCTCTTATTTGGAAATGGATCCATGATACAACCAACTTTGCTATGCCATCAATACTTGAATATTCTTTATCAGGGTGCAAAACAATCTTTACCTCGCACACGGCGTAACCTAGCAGAGACATATGGCGAAATTTTATTACCTGCTGTCGATAAAATTTTGAAAAACATCAGTCTGACGGATGACGATGTTTTTTTAGATTTAGGGTCGGGAATGGGCAAAGTCACTTTGCAAGTTTTTTTAAGAACAATGGTCAAAGCAGCTTATGGAATTGAAATTTCAGCCGATTTACATCACTACGCCACCCAGGCTGCTGAACGAGTTCAGCAAGAATTACCCGAATTTTTTCATCCACACCGTAAATTGACATTTTCATTGGGGAGTTTTTTAGAAATACCCTTCCATGATGCGACAGTTGCTTTGATCAATTCAATCTGTTTTCCACCGGATGTGCTTGACCCGCTGGGCAGCATCATCGATGAGACACTCAGTATTCATACGGTATTAACATTAAGACCGATTCCAACACTGAACCGATTAACTTTTCAAAAAACCATCCAGATTGAATGCTCTTGGGGATCGTCTTTGTGTTATATGTACCGATAAATGATGACAGCTCTTAAGCTAGTGCCATTAGTGTCAAAACCCACCGTTTTTTACCAGGTTGAAGCAACTGGATATTGTCGTATCAAGTGATCAGGTGTCAGAATAGTTAAACCATTTGCAATCGCTTGACATATTAACATTCGATCGAATGGGTCTTGATGCAAAGAGGGTAATTTTATTAATTGCGTAATAGCTTGCTCATCCAACGATAAAGATTCAATACGATGAAGTGTCCGCTGAGTTAAAATGAATTGATCGGGAGAACTCGGCAAGGGCAATTTACCCGCTAGATATTTAATCGTAATTTCCCATAACGAGACTGCGCTAAAAAAAACTTGGTTCTCCGGCTGGGAAAAAACTGTTTTTGCTTTACTAGAAAGCTCTTTGCTTCCTTTGATAATCCAAAGGAAGGTACATGTATCAAGTAATATTTTCATGTAGCTTATTCTTTTGGTATAAAATATTTTAAAAATTCATCTGGCATGGGTTCAAAAAAAGCAGGCGGTATCTCAAACTGGTCTTTTGCCAATCCAATTGGACGAGATTCTCCCGTGGGTTGCGATATTGGATGAATTTCTGCAACAGGAATGTTTCGATTGCAAATCACTATGACCTCTCCTTGTTTTAATTCTGCAAGGTATTTAGAAAGATGGGTTTTGGCTTGATGCATATTTACCTTAATCATAACTAAATAGTAAACTAAGTTGTGAACTAAGTCAAGCCTCTGTGAAAAGAGCGCTTAAGCAAAAGAAGGTGTTTTTTAACCCTCATCAGTCATCCCGCGTTTTAATAAAATTTCACGCAAGGCTTTTAAACCGCTCATTTGGATTTGACGAACACGCTCGCGGGTCAAGCCGATGGCTTCGCCGACTTCTTCCAGGGTTTGTCTGTCGTGACCGCCTAAACCAAATCGGCGGCATAAGACTTCATATTGTTTTTCATTGAGTAACTGTAAACATTCTTCTAAATTTTCGGAGAGGCGCTCATCTGCTAATAATTCCGCAGGATCGGTTTTGTGTTTGTCCGCTAAGGCATCCAGCAGCGGACGACCTTGACCTGGATTATTATTATCACCCCCAATCAACACATCTAAGGACATCACGCGCTCATTTAATTCCATCATTTCTTTCACATCTTCGATGGGTTTATTCACTGCTTCAGCAATATCTTTGTAGGTGGGTTCACGGTCTTGGGTTTTCATTAATTCGCGCGCAGCAATCAGATAAGAATTTAATTCACGCACCACGTGAATCGGTAATCGGACCGTGCGGGTTTGATTCATGATCGCGCGCTCAATGGTTTGGCGTATCCACCAAGTTGCATACGTTGAAAAACGAAAACCGCGCTCAGGATCGAATTTTTCGACCGCACGCAATAAGCCTAAATTGCCTTCTTCAATGAGATCTAAAAATTCTAAACCACGATTATAGTAACGACGGGCAATTTTCACGACCAACCGTAAATTACTTTCAATCATTTTTTTTCGTGCTTTGGGATCACCTTTTTGCACTAGACGCGCGTAATAAACTTCTTCTTCGGCTGTTAGAAGGGGCGAGTAACCAATTTCCCCGAGATACATTTGGGTGGGATCCGCTACCTTACTTTTTTCAAAAGCAGCTAATTCGTCGGAGTCGCGCTTCTTAGACTTTCCTTCACCTGTCGATTCCTCATCCTCTTCTGAAGAATCTTCTTCATTCTCTTCTGCATCCGATAATTCAATTTCGTCTTCTTCAGGGGAAATAGCTTTTTTCTCGGCTTTTTTAGCCGGGGCTTTTGTAACTAAGTTTTTCTGTTTTCCCTTTTTTGGCATTTTAATGACCTCTTTTTGCATTGCCAATAAGTGTCTCAAACAAATATTATACCACTCATCGCTTTATTTAGTTGATATAATTCAATGGATTCACTGGCCTACCATCGCGTCGAATTTCAAAATGCAGCATGACTCGCGTCGAACCGGAATGGCCCATTTCAGCAATTTGTTGTTTTGCTTTGACCCATTCACCTTGCTTCACTAACACATGGCGATTGTGTGCATAGGCGGACAGAAAATGATGATTGTGTTTAATGATAATTAAATTACCGTAACCGCGTAATCCATCACCGCAATAAACCACTTGTCCTGCTGCCGTCGCATAAATAGGATTTCCTGCTGCGCCTGCAATATTGATCCCTTTATTCCACGAAGAGAATGTACCCATAATTTTTCCGCGCGCGGGGCGATTCCATTGTTTGACAGTGACATTCGGCTCAACAAAAATAGGCGCTTCTTTTTGGGCAACGGGATTGGGAGCAACAACATTCATGTTGGGTGCCGCACCGCGCAAATAAATTGTTTCACCCACTTCAATGTGATAAGGCGGCGCAATATGATTGCGCAACGCCACATAGCGATAATCTAATCCGTAGCGCCATGCGACTGAATACAATGTATCACCCGGCAACACATGATAAACACCACTTTGTGGGATATGTTCAATGGTTGACGCATCCACCACCGGCGCATAATTTTCTTCTTGATTCATACAACTCGTTAAGACGAATGCACTGGAAGAAATCACCACCATAAAAATTAAATTAAACCATTTCAAGTGATTTCACCCATCCAGATAATTGCTCAAACACTTTATAATGTGTCAAATCCAAATGTAACGGGGTGATTGACACATAACCCATATTCACTGCATAAAAATCCGTACCGGGTCCTGCATCTTCTTCAGGTCCTGGTTGCCCAATCCAATAAATTTTGCGGCCGCGGGGATCCACTGTTTTGATCGTAGGTTCTGCAATGTGGCGAGTACCTAATCGTGTCACTTGAAAACCACGAATATCTGCCATCGATAAATCAGGCACATTGACATTCAAAATCGTATCTTTTGGCAAAGGATCTTTGCGTAAATGCAGCACCAATATTTTTGCCACCTCAGCAGCGGTATCATAGTGCACACACTTAGGGCCCGCGAGAGACACTGCAATCGATGGCAACCCTAAAAAGCGGCCCTCAGTGGCCGCAGCCACCGTACCAGAATACAAAACGTCATCACTTAAATTGGACCCTTCATTAATACCCGATACAACCATGTCTGGCATTTCTTTTAATAAACCTGTCACGGCCAAATGAACGCAATCTGTAGGCGTGCCATTGACACTGATAAACCCATTTTCACTGGTCATGGTTCGCAAGGGATTATCCAGCGTCAGAGAATTACTGGCACCACTGCGATTTCGGTCGGGCGCGACGACTGTGATATCAGCGATTTCACTTAATCGCTTGGCTAGCATCTTTAATCCCGGCGCTAAAAAACCATCGTCATTGCTTAATAAAATTTTCATGTGTTTCCTTTAAATAATTTAGGGTCACCACCTAAGGGACAACCTGATAATACGTTTCGCCTTTTTTTATCATTCCCAACTCTTGACGCGCTTGTGACTCCATCGCGTCTTGATTTTTTTGCAAACTTTCAATTTGCAAACGCAGTGTTTGATTGCGCTGCTTTAATTGTTCATTCATCAATTGTTCATGGGTCAATTGATTTTTTAAATGCATGACATCAAAAAATCCGCCCGATTGAAACCAGAGCCGATACTGCAAAAAGATCAGCAAGAGAATTAAAATCACGGGTAATACATTCAATCGGCGGAATTCCATTAGTTCATCGTCTCTGTCATCCTATTAAATCCGGCAAACACAGATTCGCCTGCATAGTGACCATGATCACCCAACTCATAGGCAATACGCAATAATTGATTGTATTTTGCGACACGATCGGAGCGGCACAATGAGCCTGTTTTAATTTGTCCGGCATTGGTTCCCACTGCAATATCTGCAATGGTTGTGTCTTCGGTTTCACCCGAGCGATGCGAAATGATCGTATTATACTGCGCTTTCTTCGCCATCTCTATCGCAGCCAATGTCTCTGTTAAGGTACCAATCTGATTGGGTTTAATCAAAATCGCATTAGCAACTTGTTCTTTGATACCGCGCGCCAACAATTCGGTATTCGTTACAAAAATATCATCACCCACTAATTGGATTTTTTTACCTACTTGTTTTGTCAAAATTGCCCAGCCCTCCCAATCATCTTCGGCCATCCCATCTTCAATGGTAATAATTGGGTAACGAGCCGCCAAATCGGCTAAATAGGCCGAGAATTCCACGGCGGTTAACGATTTATTTTCTGCACCTAATTGATAACGACCGTTTTGGAATAATTCATTACTCGCCACATCCAATCCTAAACAAATATCTTTACCCGGTTGATAACCCGCGCGTTGAATCGCTTGCAAAATCACTTCCAGCGCGGCTTCATTACTCGGTAAATTAGGCGCAAAACCACCTTCATCGCCCACGCTAGTACTTAACTTTTGTTCATGCAAAATAATTTTTAAGTGTTGAAAGACTTCCACACCAAAACGTAATGCCTCTGGAAATGTTTTCGCACCTACCGGCAAAATCATAAATTCTTGGATATCTAAATTATTATCCGCGTGTGCGCCGCCATTGATAATATTCATCATCGGCACAGGTAACAAAAACGGGCCTGAACCGCCTAAATAACGGTACAACGGTTTGCCTTGATGAAGCGCTGCAGCTTTTGCGGTTGCGAGCGAAACAGCTAACGTTGCATTTGCACCGAGTTTTGCTTTATTTTTTGTGCCGTCTAACTCAATGAGCACTTGATCTATGTCATCTTGCTTGATGGGGTCGCGTCCTTTTAATGCATTGGCAATGTCTTGATTAATCGCAGTCACCGCTTGTAACACGCCTTTGCCAAGATAACGTTTCTTATCATGATCACGCAATTCCAATGCTTCTCGCGAACCGGTCGAGGCACCAGAAGGTGCCGCAGCACGACCTGTTTCTCCGGTGGTTAAACTCACTTCGGCTTCAACCGTTGGATTACCGCGCGAATCAATAATTTCCCAGGCACGAACTTGTTTAATTTGAGTCATACAATTTCCTCTAAATTTGTAACACAGTTTTTACGAATGGAATCGTTAATTTTCGTTGTGCCGCTAACGATATTTTGTCTAAGGCGTCTAAGGCAGCGAACAAAGTCGACATATGTCGTGGACAATGATTCAAAATAAATTTGCCGACTTCTTCAGACAGTGTCATGCCGCGACGTTCCGCACGCATGATTAACACATGCAGTTTTTCTTGATCGGTTAACGATTGCAATTGAAATACCATTCCCCACGTTAAACGCGACACCACATCGGGTAATGCGAAGCCCAGTGATTTCGGTGCCGTTTTTGCTGTCACGATCAAATGACTGCCGGCATCACGAATCCGATTATACGTATGAAAGAATGCTTCTTCCCACTGCGGTTTGCCCGCCAGCATATGCACATCATCCATACAAATTAATTTTAAGGTTTCTAACCCTTCAAAAATAGCAGGCGAATAATCAATTAATTCTGCCAACGGCAAATACACCGAACTGAGTTGGAGCAAATTCGCTGCATGACAACAGGCTTGCAACAGATGCGTGCAACCTTGGCCGCCCGCACCAAAAAAATAAATGACGCGCTCACCTTCACCACTCGCCGTTTTAGCTAACTCCTGCAGCAAAAGCGTATTATTGCCGGCAAAATAATTGGCGAACGTGGCTTCATCTTTTAATCCGACGCCTAAGGTCAGCTGATTATTAATCATTTCATTCATCGTTTATAAAGGGAACTGTTGCGATAATATTCATTGAAAAAACGGATCACGACCATGGTAACGGCTGCTACAGGCAATGCCAGTAACACACCAAAAAAACCAAATAACGTGCCACCGGTTAAGACAGCAAAAATAACCGCCACCGGATGCAATCCAATGCGATGACCGACCAGTCGCGGCGTTAAAAACATTCCTTCACACGTCTGACCAATAGCAAACACTAACCACACCAACATCACATGGCCAAACGTACCAAATTGCATATAAGCTGCCACACTGGCAGTGATGATACCAATCACCACACCTAAATACGGCACAATGCTGAGTAAGCCGACTAACATCCCGATCATCAAGCCAAATTGCAATCCAATTAACGATAAACCAATCGAATAAATGATACCGAGCGACAACATCACTAATAATTGGCCACGAAAAAATGCTGCCAAGACAGCATTGCATTCACTGACTAATTTCACGATCGTTGGTTCATATCTGCGTGGTAATAAATTACGTATGCCCATAACAACATTATCCCAATCATATAAAAGGTAAAAAGTCACAACCGGTATTAAAAGCAAATGCACCAACCAACCGGCCACTGCAAACCCCGAATGTAAAATCGATTTCAACAACCAAGTCACCACACCGCTTGCATTGGCTAAATTGCCGGTTAAATTGTTTTTCAAAATGCTAAGGTCAACGGATTCTTCCACACCAAAATGTGCTTTTAAAATTGGAATGACCGTATTTTGAATCCAGGCCACCACATTCGGTAACAAACTCGCTAACTTAATAAATTGTTCTTCAATTAATGGAACTAACAAAACAACGATTAATACCACCAACATAATTAAAAACAAAAACACCGTGGCAACTGCTAATAAACGCGGAAAATGCAGCCGCACCACTAAATTGCGCACAACCGGGGCGAATAAATAAGCAATCAATGCACCTACTAAAAAAGGCGTTAAAATCGGGGCGAGAAAATATAATAAAAAACCCGCCACTACAACGAGAACAATACCCATTATTTTATTCATGACTTAATGCTTCCATTGATAAACTAACGTTTCAGAGCCAGGCTCTGCCGCTTGCGGCACTAATTGCTGTCCCAGTGCGATGGCTTGGATCAACACATGCGCGTCACCGCGTAAGCTAATCGATAAAGTCACTTCAGAACCGAGTACGTGCTCGGGTTCTACATCCATCACCGGGGGTAAATGTTTTATGTAAGCCATCAATTGATCGTAATCACCGGATTCATTGATACCCGTCACTTTGAGTGTCACATTGGTTTTAACATTATTTGACATCACTGCCGAATAACGCGCTGCTAATGCATCGGTCACATTATCAATAGCGGCTTTTAACACGGCATCCCGATTTTTTCCCGCCACATCCCATCCCCATTGATTATCACCCATCACTAATTGCCAATGCGATTGATAACCCGAGGGAGTTGCGGTCAGACGACCGATTAAAATAGCATCGCTTTGATACCGTTTTGCTGCAATCTGTAACGCTGGCAGGGTCTGCTGGGTAACATCATTGATCGATACCGCATTCATCTCCGTCACATCCATGAGCGGGAAAATAATCGGTAAGCCGCGCAAATCCGCTTGGCTTTGTAAAACCGTTCGAATGCCACTGGCTGAATCAGAATTCACAATCTCTGGTGCTTGGTTAGTTGCGTCAGTGGCTAACCACACAACAATCAGCGGTCTGACTTGACCCCAGGTGGCCACACCGGCATCGCGTAATAATTGATTGACGCCGTCCGGATCAAAATCCATTTGTAATAAATACGGCTGAGGAGAATTGGCTAGCTTGGTATAACTGAACTCTTCCATTAATGTACTGGCGGCTGTTAAACGTGCTTTGATCGCTTTGTTCTCTAAGAGCGCTGGATTGCCGCTGACTTTCATTAAGACTTGAGCTAATCCTTGCGGCATCAGCGCCGTACGTTCTTGTGCCGCTTGAGAATTCACCGGCATCGATGCACGATAAAGCGTCGTGACTCGAACGGCAGCGACGTTTAACGAAAAAAACAATGCTGCAAACGCGATAGAGAACCACAAGTACTTCTTCATTCATCACCTTAGAAAAGAAACGACTATTATAGAGAATCATGCCTCTCAAATAAAGCTTGCATTCTTGTTAAAATAATGATCATATAGGCGCGACGAAGTTAACTCATTCCCCGAATGCAACCTTCCCTTCCAAAGTTCTCGATAATTTTAGGCAGGGTGACTGCCTAAATACTTCTGCGAGAAGTATCTTCTGACTGACTGTGCTCAGTAGAAACGGCCATTTGTATGGCAATGAAAACTATTATATTTTCTTAACGAGGACTCTTGCGCATGACATTTGCTCAACTCAATTTACATTCCAATATTATCAAAGCCTTAGAGGCGTGTGGCTATCAGCAACCCACCCCCATCCAGGCGAAAGCAATTCCAGAAATCATGTCTGGCTATGACGTTATTGCCTGCGCGCAAACGGGTACAGGGAAAACGGCTGCATTTGTGTTACCCACACTACATAAACTCGCTGAAGTCCCTTCTAAAGGCAAACCACGGGTTTTAATTTTAAGTCCAACCCGAGAATTAGCGACCCAAATTACCCAAGCTGTCATTCAATACAGCAAATTTTTAAAGTTAAACGTCGTAAGCTTGGTCGGTGGTATGCCTTATCGCCAACAATTACGTCAATTATCCCGACCCGTAGACATCGTCATTGCGACCCCAGGTCGTTTAATGGATCACATGGACAGTCGTCGTTTGGATTTATCGCACCTTGAAATACTGATTTTAGATGAAGCAGATCGTATGTTGGATATGGGTTTCATTGATGACGTACAAGCGATTGCGGCAGCGACACCTAAATCTCGTCAAACATTATTGTTTAGTGCAACGGTTGATAACCGTTTAATGCAAGTCATCAAACAAATTCAAAAAGATCCCGTACGCATTGATTTATCCAATGAAAAAGTCACACCCGCACAAATTTCGCAAGAATTGTATATGGCGGATAACCAAGCGCATAAATCACGCTTGTTGATGCACTTTTTACGCGAAAAAAATATTTTCAAAGCCATTGTTTTCTCTGCCACGAAAGTCAATGCTGATTATTTGGCAGCTGAATTATCGGAACAAGGATTTGATGCAGCGCCTTTACACGGCGATTTAAAACAAAATCAGCGCAACAAAACCATTGAACGATTACGCCGCGGCGATATTCAATTGTTAGTTGCAACCGATGTGGCAGCGCGTGGTATTGATATCAATGACATTACCCACGTTTTTAATTATGACTTACCTAAATTTGCTGAAGATTATATTCACCGTATTGGTCGTACCGGCCGTGCGGGTAAAACAGGGATTGCCGTTTCATTTGCGACCTCGAATGATTTGCGTCACGTCATGCGCATTGAACGATTAATGAAACAAACATTAGAACGCAAACTGATTCCTGGATTAGAGCCAACGATGCGAAAATCCAGCGAAAAAAGCAGTGGTCACCGTTTTGGTGATCGATTCAGCAAAACAGGTTCTTCCTCTAAGAAGAGAACAGGTGGTAAAGATTTTGCTGAACGAAGACCATTTAATCGCGACGAAAAGAAATTTAAGTCAGGTGGTCGAGATTCCGCTGAGCGCGGTTCTTTTAAGCGGGATGAAAATAAATTTAAACCACGTGGCGCTGAGTCATCTGAACGTAGAACGTTTGGTCGCGATGAAAAAAGATTTAAACCACGGGGTGCAGACTCCGCTGAACGTGGATCATTTGGTCGCGATGAAAAGCGATTCAAACCACGCAGCGCAGAATCCTCTGAACGTGGATCATTTAACCGCGATGAAAAGAGATTCAAACCACGCAGTGCAGAATCCTCTGAACGTGGATCATTTAATCGCGATGAAAAGCGATTCAAACCACGCAGTGCGGAATCCTCTGAACGTGGATCATTTGGCCGCGATGAAAAGAGATTTAAACCACGCAGTGCAGGATCTTCTGAACGTGGATCATTTAATCGAGATGAAAAGCGATTTAAACCACGCAGTGCAGAATCCGCTGAACGTGGATCATTTGGCCGGGATGAAAAGCGATTTAAACCACGCAGCGCAGAATCCGCTGAACGTGGATCATTTAATCGCGATGAAAAACGATTCAAGCCACGCAGTGCAGAATCGTCTGATCGCGGTTCTTTTAAGCGCGATGAAAAACGATTTAAACCACGTAGCTCAGAATCGTCTGAACGTGGATCATTTAATCGGGATGAAAAGCGATTTAAACCACGCAGTGCAGAATCATCTGATCGCGGATCATTTAGTCGAGATGAAAAACGATTTAAACCACGCAGTGCAGAATCGTCTGATCGCGGTTCTTTTAAGCGGGATGAAAAGAAATTTAAGTCACGCAGCACCGATTCAGCTGGCCGTGGATCGTTTAAGCGCGATGAAAAGACATTTAAATCGCGTGATGCGAAACCCGCGCAACGCAAATCAACCAAGCCCAGTGGCGAAAAACGACTATCACTCGGTGTAAAACGCTCTAGAAAACCTGATTCAGAATCTGCTTTTCAGGAGTAATGTAGCCCTGAAATCCGGGGATTTTTACCGCTAAAATCCCCGGGCTTCATCCCAATGGCTCTAGCATAAGAAAGAACTGTCATCCTGAGTGATTTTCATCTGCTGCATAACACTCCCTGACGGTCGTGGCTCAGATTAAAAGCGGCTCATTTGCAGCAACGACCTTCTTTAACAAGAAAAAACAAGCACTTACTCAGCACTGGAGATTTTGCTCCTATTTAATAATTTGTTAAGCCTAATACCGGCATAATATACAAGTCATTTTATTAAAGAGAGTATCAATCACTCATGGGCGCTCCAACAGGTTATGAAGAAGTAAAAAACGGATCAGATGAAGTTATCTTTCATTCTGATGACGCTGTTGCAGAGGATCTTCAACTGCCTGAAGAAATTGAGGCGATATTCCATTTTGACGATGAAAAAGCAACTTCAACATCCGATAGCACACTACAAACAAACATCGCACTCTCAGCCGACGAATTGAAACGAATTGCCGCGAACAAACGCTCCGCGCGCATTCTCGAAGAAATTACCGACAAAGCCACTCAAGCCACCTATGCGGCTACCACCATCACCACTGCGCTTTTTGCTGCAAGCAAACTAGCCGAGGGTGCGAATGATGGCATTTCAATGGGTTCAGACTATATTGACGGTCTGTGCTGCATTGTGAACGGTGTTCTATTATTGCTAGATGAATCCAGCGCACATCAAACACAAAACAAAGTATTAGGTAGCTTGTCCATCGTGAACGGCGTAACCCAAGCGCTTTTTGCCTATCAAAATTTCTTACCGGTTGCAGCCCTCTGCGGCTCCGCATTAGCCAGCCCGGTCTTTGCACTGGGCATCTTAATTGATTTATCGATTTCAGCCGTTAATTTGCATTATGCCGCTAAAAAAACATCTTTTGAGGGATGGCTCGAAGAAACACTCCTTGAAATTGAACATCTCGATAAAAAAATGGCTGCTGAAACAACTTCAGCAGGCAAAAATGCTTGTAAATATAAAATAGAATGCCTGACTCGCGAAGTGGAAGCACGTAGCAAAGTTTACTTTCACCACGCAAAAGCAGATGCTAAAAAAGCTGCAGAAGGAACCATTACAAAAGCCATCCAAAAAACGCTTTCAACTCTTTCACTAAAAACACGTGAACCATTGCAAGCAATCACGAATACGCGATCCTATTCAACAGAACCTTCTCCTCAAGAACGCCATTTCGATCAGAAAAAACAAGAAAAATTAACCAAAGATTTTACCAAGTTAAAATTTCTTATCGCTGCGAAAGTTCTCAGCGTTATTGGCATGACTCTCATCGCAATTGCAGGCTTCACTTGCCCACCCGCGTTAATCGCTGGCCTTGTTTTTGCGTGCGCAGCCGTTGCCTACTATGTGTATCAAAATAAACAATCTATTAGCAATAAGTCATGTTTCTTCCAATCCGCTCCCAAAGCACCCCCCAGTGACTCATTTGTTAAAGACGATCAACGACCACAAAAACTCACTCTTGCAGCCGGATAATCCTCAACCTCTACACTATTTTTCGAATAGCTGTTTAATTTATAACCATATGATTCTATTCTTGCCACCGCGCGAACAGCCATCCTCTTACACGTCTAGATTTTTTTGATCAAATGTAATATATTGATTGATAAGCAGATGTTGAATACCTAACGATACGGAGGCAGCATTACTGCTGAAAACAATGCTAATCAAATCCCAGCTGATTGCAGAAATTACGAAACAACTACCCCATTTACCTGAGAAAGATATTGCGCTTGCGGTAAATGCCATCATCGAACAAATGAGCGATGTGCTGAGCAATGGCGGCCGGATTGAAATACGTGGTTTCGGCAGCTTCTGTTTACATTATCGTCCACCCCGTAAAGCCCACAACCCAAAGACCGGTGAAAAACTCGTCACCAGCCCGAAATATGCGGTGCATTTCAAACCGGGCAAAGAATTACGCGATCAGGTCAACGCGAATCGTCATATTCCATTACAGGATACGATGGCGTTGGGTGACTCGGATGATGAGTAGAGAATAAATTTTTTTTATAAAAATCCCCCTCAATCCCCCTTTTCCAAAGGGGGAAGCTTTCTAAGCAGTTCTGTATTTCAATACTTAAGAATGCTTCAAATCTGGGCGTTTATTCTTCACTCAAAAAACTGGGGCATTCCCGCCGCTCCGTCATTGCGAGGAGCGTTTTTTGCGACGAAGCAATCCAGTTTTTAGTTGCTGGCCGTTCAGAAGTGGATTGCTTCGTCGCAAAAAACGCTCCTCGCAATGACGGGCTCCTTTAAGCAATCGGTAATGTGACGCCTTGTTGTCCTTGATACTTGCCGCTGCGGTCTTTATAAGATGTTTCGCATTGCTCATCGGATTCTAAAAACAATAACTGTGCCACGCCTTCATTGGCATAAATTTTCGCGGGTAGTGGCGTGGTATTCGAGAATTCAAGAGTGATATGACCTTCCCACTCGGGCTCTAAAGGCGTGACATTGACGATAATACCGCAACGAGCATACGTTGATTTACCAACACAAATCACCAAGACATTCCGAGGAATCCGTAAATATTCCACACTGCGCGCTAATGCAAATGAATTGGGTGGAATAATACACACGTCCGAATTCACATCCACAAAACTCGTTTCACAGAAATTTTTCGGATCCACAATCGCGGAATTAATATTGGTAAAAATCTTAAATTCTCGGGCGCAACGAATATCATAGCCGTAACTGGACGTCCCATGAGAAATCGTTTTACCGTGTTGAGCATGGCGAACTTGATGCGCTTCAAACGGTTCAATCATGCCGTGCTGCTCTGCCATTCGTCGAATCCATTTATCTGATTTAATCATAGCGTCCTCTTAATCATTCTTAATCACGATGGTAGGGAACTTACTGGAATCTGTTTGCGGCTGCAAGGTAAGTTTTGTTTGAATCTGTTTGGCAACCTGACGATAGAGTAATGCAATTGGGCTGTTAGGTTGTGCCGCGACTGTCGGTATGCCGCTGTCTGTTTCTGCGCGAATCTTACTGTCTAACGGCAAAGAGCCTAATAACGGAATCGCATACTGATCCGCTAACCGCTGCCCGCCACCGCTGCCAAAAATTTCTTCCGCGTGACCGCATTGCGAACAAATATGCACACTCATGTTTTCGACAATGCCTAACACAGGTACATTTACTTTGCGAAACATTTCATAGGCACGACGTGCATCCAGTAATGCTAAATCTTGTGGTGTCGTGACAATGACTGCCGCTGTGACCGGAATTTTTTGCGCGAGAGTCAGTTGGATGTCGCCCGTGCCTGGGGGCAAATCAATGATAAGAAAATCCAGTTGATCCCAGAGAGTATCATGCAAGAGTTGCTGTAACGCACCACTGACCATCGGCCCTCGCCACACCATCGGCGTTTCTTCATCGACTAAGTAGCCAATCGACATCGATTGGATTCCGTGCGCCACAATTGGCTTCATTTTTTTGTGTTCAGTGATGTCAGGGCGGGCATGAATTCCCAGCATCAAAGGGATGCTCGGGCCATAAATATCCGCATCTAAAATACCCACCACAGCACCTTCCGCTTGCAAGGCTAATGCTAAATTAACCGCCGTGGTCGACTTCCCCACACCGCCTTTGCCGGATGCGATGGCAATTATCTGTTTCACATGGTCTATTTTCATAAGGTTATCAGCATAAAAATTTGAATTCCGGATTATACCAATCGCGCCTCGAAATGCGAACTTAAACAAGGAAAACATTCCTCGCAATAAGCAGCTTTCAATCCGAGCCACGACCGTCAGGGAGTGTCACGCATCTAGAATGGATAAAGGCGAAAATAGAATCGCCGGTGATCGCTCCCTAACGGTCGCGGCTCAGTTTAAAAGTTCGCATTTGGAGGTGCGATTGATATAATCTCCTATTTGAAAGGAATTGCAAATCTCATGGCGCGAAAAAAACGCAAATTATTAGTCACTTATGCTCTACCCTATGCCAATGGTTCATTGCATCTTGGGCATTTAGTCGGTTTCATCCAAACGGATATTTGGGTGCGCATGCAAAAAATGGTTGGCAATGACTGTATTTATGTCTGCGGGGCAGACAGTCATGGCACACCGATCATGATCCAGGCAGATAAATTAAAGCAAAAACCAGAAGACTTGGTTGAAAAATTCCGTCTCGAACACGCGACCGACATCGGTGATTTTTTAGTTGAACTCGACAACTACTACACCACGCATTCGCCTGAAAATTACGAACTCTCTGTCGATATTTATGAAAAACATCGCGCGCAAGGTAACATTACCCAACATACGATTAAACAAGCATTTGATCCTGAAAAAAAAATGTTCTTGCCCGATCGTTTCATCAAAGGCGAGTGTCCGCGGTGTGGTGCCAAAGATCAGTACGGTGACAATTGTGAAAGTTGCGGCGCTACCTATGCACCCACCGAATTAAAAAATCCTTATTCCACGTTGTCCGGCGCCAAACCCATCGAAAAAGAATCCGAGCATTACTTTTTTAAATTACCCACTTACGAAAATTTTTTACGGGATTGGACGCACGCAAATCATCTACAAGAACAAGTGACGAACAAATTAGATGAGTGGTTCAAAACAGGTTTAAAAGAATGGGATATTTCACGCGATACACCTTATTTTGGTTTCACCATTCCCGGCGAAAAAGATAAATATTTTTATTGTTGGTTAGATGCACCCATTGGTTACATGGCTAGCTTTAAAAATTTATGTGCCAAACGTCATGGCTTAAACTTCGCAGAATACTGGGACAAAGACAGTGAAGTCGAATTGCATCAATTCATTGGCAAAGATATTATTTATTTCCATGCCTTATTTTGGCCTGCGTTATTACATGGCGCCAATTACCGCACACCCACTCAAGTTTTTACCCATGGATTTTTAACCATCGATGGGCAGAAGATGTCGAAATCACGCGGCACGTTCATCCAAGCCAGAACCTATTTACAACATTTGAATCCCGAGTATTTGCGTTATTATCTAGCCACCAAATTAAGTTCACGGATTGAAGATTTAGATATTAATATGGATGATTTTTTACTGCGGATTAATTCTGATTTAGTGGGTAAGTTTGTCAACATTGCGAGTCGTTGCGCAAGCTTCATCAATAAATTTTTTGCCAACACACTGTCTGACCATCTTGTCGAACCCGAATTATTTGCTGAGTTTGCAAATGCAGGGGATACTATTGCAGAAAAATTGGAAAAACTGGAATACAGTCATGCCGTGCGCGACATCATGGCATTAGCCGACAAAGCTAACCAATATATTGATGAGAAAAAACCATGGACAGGCATGAAGGATGACGCACGCAAACAAGAAGTGCACGATGTTTGCAGCATGGGAATTCAATTATTCCGCCAGCTCATGATTTATTTAAAACCGATCCTGCCTGACACCGCAAAAAAAGTAGAAACTTTTTTAAATTGCCCACCCTTAACATGGCAGGATAAAAACACACCGTTACTGAATCATGTTATTCATGAATTTCAACCACTGGCAACCCGTTTGGAGAAAACACAGATGGAATCGTTAAAACAAGCTGCGCAAACCGACGCACAGCCAACCCATGTCACACCGATTCACACAGAAGAAAAAAAATCGTATATCAGCATTGACGATTTTGCCAAAATTGATTTACGTGTCGCAAAAATTTTGCATGCCGAACACGTCGAAGGCGCCGATAAATTATTGCGACTGGAATTGGATTTAGGTGCTGAAAAACGTCAAGTCTTTGCAGGCATTAAATCCGCTTATCAACCCGAACAATTGATTGGCAAATTAACGGTTGTCGTTGCCAATTTAGAACCGCGCAAAATGCGTTTTGGTCTGTCAGAAGGGATGGTGTTAGTTGCCTCGTCCACCGCAGGCGGCAAAGATTTATGGCTTATCAGTCCCGAACAAGGTGCAGAACCAGGTATGCGAGTAAAATAATTTTATGTCTGCTACTGCCAAAGAGATTGATGCGATCTTACCGCAAACCCAATGTGGATTATGCGGTTATAACGGTTGCATGCCTTATGCCACCGCGCTTGCCGAGAAACAAGCGACCATTAATCTCTGTCCACCCGGCGGTGTCGCGGGTCTGCAAGCATTAGGGCAATTACTCCAGCAAGATCCCACGCCTTATCTTGAAGAGATGCAACAAAAAGCCAAACCCCTATTGCGCGCTGTCATTCGTGAAAAAGAATGTATTGGCTGCACCAAGTGCATTCAAGCGTGCCCCATCGATGCCATTTTGGGCGCTGCGAAACAAATGCATACCATCATTGCAGACGAATGCAGCGGCTGCGAATTGTGTATTGCGCCTTGTCCTGTGGATTGTATTGATTTAGTCCCTGTCAATCACATAACGACTCAGGCATCACGCGCTGAGCAATATCGTCAGCGTTTTGTTGCACGGGAAAATCGGCTACACCCTAAAAAATTAACCGCTGCCTCAGTCCTCACCCCCAACGCACCTGCCGATAAAAAGCAATTGATCCAAGAGGCTATTGAGCGTGCAAAAAGCAAAAAAAACAATTCGACGCTTTCCTAAAATTATTAATAACTATATGATATTTAATGTTTTTTTCAAAAACCGAGAGCACCAGTGCTTTTTTTAGGCTACAATACAGATATGCGACTAATTTTTCTGCAAGGGTAATTATTATGACTTCAAATTGCTATCTCACAACACGCTATCTTTTAAATACAAAAAAGATCTCTGACTTGCCCATCAAAATGGATGAGAGTCTTATTCCAGAATGCATAGAAAAGTTAGCAACTTCTGACACATGGCAAACTTATCAAAGTGAATTCATCAGCCAATTAGAATTCACAAGAAGAGAATTAAAGGACTTGTCTAATAAACATGGCGATGAAACTATCGACGACATGGAGAGCATTGACAAGCTCAGGAAAAAAGTAACAGCGTTATTTGACGACTTAGAAAAATTGAAGAAAAGAGAAAAAGCCATTGCAGAATTGAATCAATTTATGCAAAACGAAGACTTGCAACTGAAAATGATTTTAGAAGACGAGTTGAAAGAACATTTTCCTGAATTCCTACCCTTAGAACAAAAAACCTCAGAAGAACATCAAGCGATACAAAGTGAAATAAATAACTTAATGAATCGAACTGATGCAACAACTCCATTAACAGAAGATGAAACTCAACAACTAAAACAATTGGATGAACAAAATAAAAAATTAAATTCACGCATCACTGTTTGGAAAAATAATTTGTCTCCGTCAGAGCGAATACACTTTAATGATCTGAACACATTACTGGTTAATATTAGAAAATCAGAAGCCTCGCGATTAGGTCATCACATCTCCGATCCCGAAATTGAAACACTAGAAAATATAACCGATACTGGCACCTCGATCGAAGAAGTTGCCATTAGTACACAAGCTTACATGCAGAACATTGATGAATTAGAAGCAACCTATCAAGTTTCTGATTCCTTAGGTCCCGTCACCAGTATTTTATATGGTGTTCCATTAGTGAATGATTTTTTCCGTGGCTTAAGTTACTTGAAAGATGCTTATCACGCTTACCAACATCCGGAAACGGGGCAACGCAATACAAAATTATTCGCTGGCGTTTTTGGCGGACTTGTTTCGCTAGGTTGTTTAATTGTGAGCGCACTGTTATTAGGCGGAGTCGGCGCACTGGGAACAGCGGCAGCTGCTTTTGCCGCACCCATTACAGTGGCCGCTGCCGCTGCCGGCGTTTGCGCGGTCACCCTGTATCGTAATTATTATATGCTGCGTCAAATTAATCATCATCTTGAACTCATACAGGCTAAATTAATTGAAGTCGATAAACAGATTGGAATAACAGAAGAATCGCTCAAGGGTAAATCGGTTGGCTCTGATCCACGCATGATTCGATTGCAACTCTTAAAAGACAAATTACATACCGAAATCAGCATTCTCGCACCTGCACGTGATTTAGCGAGAAAACATGTTAGATTGAGCGCCGCTTCCTTAGTCGGTTTTACCTTGGCCGTCGCAGCGCTTTGTTCGACTGGCATTGGCGCATTAGTCGTTGCCTCTGCTGCATCCATTTTGCTAATCACTGTGTCTGTTATCCGGATTCATGAAATCCTAAAACAACGCAAAGAGAAAAAGAAAAAATCTATTGTTATTCCGCCCAAGCAAGTTGAACTTCCCGCAGTTGATAATCACACCAGTGATTTAATGTTCGGCAGAAAGCTCTTACAAGAGCATCAACTGGATAACCGTAAAGTGGCAGAAACCATTATTAATAGCAGCGTGGGTGTTGAAGTTGCTGCACAAATAGAAAGTCATGCAGAAGCTGCTAAGGTTACTCATGCTCCGCAATCAACACCTACACCTAAAGACAAGTTATCAGATGATGATACAGAGACTGAAGCTGAGAAAGGTGGGATACATAAGAAGATTACATAATCCACTTTATCTCGCTCTCTGCTGCTCCCCGCCCACCTTCGCCCACACCGGATTCGCCCAAGGACCTGTGATTTTATAGCGATAAGTAATAATATTAGAGACACCACTGCTCACTACTTTATCCACAAACCAAGCAGCAACACCAGCGACTGGATTCACCGCAGCCAGCACAACAGGCAAACTCGATGTCACATAAGGCGTCACGGATAAATTGAGATCATAATCTTTATTCGCAATCCCCAATCGACCATTCAACGCGACACCCGCCACCGGACCCTCTAAACGAGTGTTGGTAGTATACGCACTGCCATTTTTAAACGTGAAGTTGCCCTTGAGAGAATCAAAGACATACCCTTTATCCACCAAATCATTGAAATTCAAACTTAAACGGCGCGGGATGGATTGCAAACTGAAGACATTTAACATCCGGCCAAAACCCATTTCAGCATTGGTCTCTTGACTTAAATTGATGATCCGCCCTTCTCCTAATGTTAATGACAAATCACCTGTCATCGTCGCCATTGACGGTTGAAAAGGTGCACCTTGCCAATTCAAATTAAAATTCACTTTGCCCGTCGTTCCAACCAAACTCGCTTGGCCAAAGCCTAACGAATTTAAAAATTTTGTCATGTTACTGATTGTCAAATTACCGTCTAAGTGCGTCATTGCACGCTGCCAATAACCACTCGCCCGCAAAGACATCCCGGCAGACTCAATATTGAATTGCGGTATCGTGATACCTTTGCCATTCGGTACAAAATTAAACGTTAATCTCCCTAAATTGGCAGCACCGTATTGAATATTTTCACCTACAAACGAAATCGCCGGTAATGAACTGGGATCAATCGTCGACTTAGTTGATGTTAATTGCGTCGGAACAATTAAGCGCTGAAATCTCGCTTGCACCGTATTCCGTGCTAAATTCAACGGCCAAATAATTTGACCCGATAGATTCGCATTATCCAAACCAATCGTTAATGCATTGATGTTTTTCGTAATTTGAATGCGAATTTTATTAAGCTGTATCGTCGGTAAGATAAGTTGATTAATCACGATATCCGCGCCTCTCAACATACTCGGGTTCCACAATGCATTTTGTTGCGCGCCACTCGAGCCCTTATTCATCACTTGAGACAGATACGGTTGAAGGGTACTCCAATTCACCGTTGCTAAATTCCCCGAGACAAGAATGCCTGGTTGTGATTGCCATGTCGCTGTACCGACATTCCCTAAATGTAAATCCCCACTCAATAATTGCATTTTTTCCGCTTGTTTTTTCAGTGTCAACGCGACACTCAATAAATTCCCATCAATAATTTTTAGTTGCAGCGGTTGATTCACATCCACATTCATCAATAAAGTAAAATCGGTTTTATCCTCCGCCTTCTTGCCATAATTCGCCGGCAAATTAACTTGTACACCTTGCAAATCCGAATGGACAATAATTTGAGTGGGCACGTTAGATTGCCGCAACGGTGGCAAAATAATTTGTGCTTGCAACGCAGCACTGCCTTGCAACAGTTGATCGAAAGGTAACACTAACCATTTTTGCAAATCACTTATTTGCACGGAACCGGAAGCCAAGGCTGTCACTTGTGCCTGGTTTTTTTTATTAAGTTGCGTTGACAGCGATAACGTAATGGGTTTTGAAAATAAATCCGCTGTGATTTTTTTTGCGGTCACGCCATTGTCGGTAAATTGAAATCCCCCATTCACTTGATCAATGGTTAAATTCCAAAAAGGGAAAAAAAGCGTTGCATGGGTCATTTTGACATTGCCCAATACCTTCGTATTTCCAGGGTGTTTCAACGGAATTAATAAATTTAAATCTAACTGCATAGGACCTTGCAATTGCATTTTTGCTAATTGTTGTCCTAACGTTTTTTCTAATGGACTTTGATGAATAAACGCAAAGCCTTGTTCTAACTCAGCAGAAATTGTCCCCGTCACATCCAAAAATTGTGGCTTATCATCCCCGAGATAGGGAATCATGGCATGCACTGCTTGAATAGGCACATCTAATAACTGCCCCGATGCAATCTCAGCAACCATCGCACGACCATTAAATGTCAACACGCCCTTTAATTTTTTCAATAATGGCCAGTCTGGTGCAAAATGCAAATCCACATTGCTCACATTACCCGTAATAATAAATTTGCCAGAGTCATGATCAAATGGAAAATCGCTTAACCGTCCGGCTAAAACCGCCTTACCACCCGTCACTTGTCCGGCTAAAAAAGCATGTTGCAACCAATTCACCAAGTCAGGTTCAAAAATTTTCAATGGCAAATACAGACTCACGTGTTCCACATTCAGGATATTGAAATCACCCTGCAACTGAATACTCGGCGAATCATTCAAAGGAATGGTTAAACTAGCGTTCGCTGTCAGATTGGCATCCGCATTTGCAGCGTGCAACGATTTTGCGACGATCTCCCAATTCTGTTTGCCATCTTGTTGCCAATTTATTTGAGCCGATAATTCATCAAACAACAACGGATTCGCAAACACTTTGTCTAACCGAATGGAAGCTTCCTGGCTATTCAAACTCAAATTGCCCTGTTGACCATTCCAAGCAATTTGGCCGCGCAAATTCGTCACGCCTGGCAACCCATCCCATGCATTTAAAGAAAGATGATTAAAGGTTGCTGCCAATGAAATATGACTGATATCTGACAAGGCTCCTTGATAATTAACGTTTACGGCGTGAATTTCACCTTCAGGATCAAATTGCGTAATCCATTTCGCAATATTATCCGGCAAGAGACCACTCGCTCGAATCAAATCATCGGCATCGCCTAAATCAAGATAGTCTAATTTCAGCGCTTGCAACATTGGCACACCGTCTTTTGACAGTGCATATTTCAATGAAAAATTATCCTTTGGCCAAACATGTCCCGGTAAATCGATTAATAAATCACTGCCTTGCACCGCAAAATGTTCGCCTACCCGCAACCAATGTAACTGGCCACTAAAGCGCGAAACAATAATATTCTTTTTGGTTAAAAGCGATTTAGCTTGAATGTCATAAAGCTCCATTTCCGTCTCAACATTTTGCCAAGCATTATGATTCCAACTCGCCATCACTTTCGTGCTACCAATACCCTGCAAAATTTCTAAATTGCGCCAGGTGTGTTGACTAAACCATTGGGGCAATGAAACATTCGTCAATTTTAAAAATAATTTGGCTCTCACGGTTGCAATATCGGTTGCATCACCCAGCCATTTAAAATCAATGTTGACATCCGTCGGCTCTTCTTGATTCAGCGTGGCTCGTCCGGTTAACACATGCTCGTCTTTTGTGTTTTTTAAGGCGAGCAAATGCACACTGATCGAAAATTTTGAACGGTTTAATGTTTTAAATTGCAACGATATATCTTCTAAATATAAAGAAGGTTGGCTAAAAATCCACGCCAGCATCGCGCTGGGATTTAAAGGTTGACCGGTAAAATTATCTGTCACCGCAAAATTACCAAACCCTTGCAATTTAAATCCCGCTTGTGTTTGTTGAAGAGTTAAGTGCACACCTTTTACTTTCAAACTATCAAATAAAAATTGGCGGTTTAAAATACTTTGCCAAATGCGTACGTTAAAAATAATGTCGGGAATTTCAAACACCGGTTTATGTGTGACAGCATCCGTAATATCCACTTCGGACAAGCCAATCACCGGCTCGAAATGTTCCCACTTGATATAGATTTTTTGAATGGTTAACGGACGTCCCAGCAAGCGACTGGCAATACGCTCAAAATCTTGCTTGTGCGCATTCAGTGTAGGCTCAATCAAATGCGTCACGCTGACTGAAACCGCTGCCACAATCAATGCGAATGCGATTGAGTAAGCAACGAATTCAAATACCAGCTTCTTCCAGGTTAATTTCACAATTTATTCCTTGTCTGCCATGGGCAAAATATCATACTGCTCCTGCTGATAGGTAGACTCTATTTGCAATTTAATGGGTTTTGCCAATTTAGCTTCTAAATCAGCTAGCAGGATCGATTCTTCTTCTAATACGTAATCAATCACTTTTTGCGACGCTAAGACTAAAAATCCCGACCAGGGATAACTGTCTGCCATACGATGTAATTCGCGAAAAATTTCATAACAAATCGTTACCGTCGATTTAATGGAACCGCGACGATGACACAGTGAACACGGCTCACATAAAATATGTTCTAAACTTTCGCGAGTACGCTTACGCGTCATTTGCACTAAACCGAGACTGGTTAATTCACTGACTTCCGTTCGCGCATTGTCTTTCAGCATGGCATTTTTGAGCGCTTGTAACAACTGCGTTTTGTGCTCAGGATCACTCATATCAATAAAGTCGATAATGATAATGCCGCCGATATTCCGCAATCTCACTTGTCTTGCAATCGCTTCTATCGCTTCAACATTCATGCGAAAAGTCGTTTGCTCCAAATTTCCTTGCCCTAAATTTGAGCCTGTATTGATATCAATCGTTGTCATTGCTTCGGTTTGGTCAAACACCAAATAACCGCCCGATTTTAAATACACTTTGCGATGCAGTGATTTTTGAATTTCATCATCTACGGAATAACTATCAAAAATAGGTCGATTCCCGCTGTATAATTCAATTCGATCAACTAATTTTGGAACATAACGCGCTGCAAATTCACGCATTGCCTCAACCGATTTTGCATCATCCACCCGGATACGTTCGACTTCATAACCGGCTAAATCACGCAAGACTCGCAATACCATTGGAATTTCTTGATAGACTAAATCGCCTGCCTTGGCTGTTTTTGCCCGCGCAGTGACTTCCTGCCACAACGCACTTAAAAAGTCTTTCTCCGTCGTTAATTCGTCAGCGACAGCGCCTTCTGCCACCGTCCGAAAAATATAACCGCCCATTTCACCGGGTTGAATAAGTTGCGTTAATCGCTCACGTTCGGATTCATCTGCAATTTTTTGTGATACGGCAATTTGAAAAATATCAGGGGTTAAGACGAGATAGCGGGAAGGAATCGTGTAAAGCGTCGTGATACGAGCTCCTTTACTTCCTAACGGTTCTTTATAAACTTGAACCAATATCTCTTCACCGGGATGCAAGAGTTCACGGATATCGACATGAGCATGTCCCGCACGGGAAATATAATTTTCATAAGCACGTAAATCACTGACGTGTAAAAAAGCCGCGCGCTCTAAACCAATGTCAACGAAAGCCGCCTGAATACCCGGCAATAAACGACTGACCCGTCCTTTGTAAATATTACCCTGCAAGCCTTGTTGGATACTTCTTTCCACATAAACTTCGAGCAATACGCCATTTTCCAATAGCGCAACGCGGACTTCTCTTGGTGTGACATTTACCAATATTTCTTGGGACATAATGTACCGTTAAGCAATTCTAAAACGATGTCTGCAATTTCGAATGATACTAAATACCCATGGCCACAGTAACATACTCGTCACTGAGGCAGACCAATAAAGCCACGTATTGGGTAATTGTCCAATGAAGCCTTGTACGCAATAAATCACGAATTGATATAACAAGACGAGAAAAAAAACAATAAATCCTTGTTGTAACAATGGAAACATCCGTAACCGCATGTGCATCCTATCCACAAAATAAGCAACCAGCGTGAGTGCCAACGCATGCTCACCCAGCAATGTACCATTCAGCACATCGATACACAGTCCCAAACTCCATGCAGTGATCATATTGATACGATGCGGTATCACCATGACCCAGTAAATCAACACCATCACGACCCACTCGGGTCTAAACCACACGGCCCAGTCTGGCATGGGTAATAACATCAAAACCAACGCAATGATAAATGTCACAAAGACAACAATTCCGTTATTTGACTGACTCATGGTGCTTGCCTTTTGCTTGTTGCATTGGTTGCCTGTGACGGAACCCCTTTCTTTGGTGCCACCACCGGCGCAGGCGTTAACATTTTATTTGGCCATACCAATAACACTTGGCGACTGCGATCCAAATGCGCACTCGGTTCAACTACGATGGTTGCAAATTGCAAGCCAGGGTCTTTCACAACGGAGATCACTTGCCCTACCGGATAACCTTCCGGATAATTCTGTCCTAACCCGGATGTCACCAATAAATCACCTGTCACCACATCCGCGGTTTGAGACAAATTCGCTAAATGCAATTTACCCGTATACAAATCACCGACTGCGATGGAGCGCATGCCATTGCGCGTAATCATGACGGGAATGCCGCTGTGTGGGTCATTGCTTAATAAAACTTGACTGGCAAACGGACCGACTTGGATAACTTGACCCATGACGCCTGTGGCATCTAAGACAGGCTGGCCGACAAATAAGCCATCCCGACTGCCTTTATCAATGGACACTTGATTGACGAAAGGTTCCGTATCCACGGCAAGAATTTGTGCGACTAATACTTTGCCTTGCACTTCCGCGGATGAACGCAATAACGCTTTTAATTGAGAATTTTCAGATTCTAAGGCGAGCAAACGCTGAACCTGTGCTTTTAACAGTAATTGCTCGGCTTTTAAATCAAGATTTTCTTGCACTAAAGCATCATGTGAACTGATCGCAGTACGCATGCGATCAATGATCTGAACTGGCCAACTGACCGCATATTGTAAGGGTGCCAATGGCATAGAAATTGCCGCGCGCAAACCAGCAAAAGTGTCTCCGCGCTTATCTAAAATCATTAAGACAATCGACAACACAACCAAGCAAAACATTCGAACGCCGGGTTGTGATTCTCGGGCAAATAGAAGTTTAATGACAGCACCTCATCGCATTACTCTTTCGATAGGAAATCCATTCCAACCGTATCAACCATTTCTAATGCTTTGCCGCCGCCTCTGGCCACACAGGTTAAGGGTTCATCGGCAATAATGACAGGCAAGCCTGTTTCTTCCATAAATAAGCGATCAACATTGCGTAATAGTGCACCGCCGCCGGTTAACACCATGCCACGCTCTGCAATATCGGATGCTAATTCAGGTGGTGCTTGTTCGAGTGCTGCACGGACTGCGCCTAAAATTCCGGATAACGGTTCTTGTAAGGCTTCTAAAATTTCATTGCTGTTTAATGTAAAGCTGCGAGGAATCCCTTCTGCTAAATTACGACCACGCACTTCCATTTCACGAATTTCACTGGCGGGGTAGGCTGAACCAATTTCATGTTTGATACGTTCTGCGGTGGATTCACCAATCAAGATGCCGTAATTACGACGAACATAACTCACAATCGCTTCATCAAATCGATCACCACCAATACGCACTGACGCAGCATAGACAATGCCGCTTAATGAAATAATTGCCACTTCGGTGGTACCGCCACCAATATCAACCACCATTGATCCACGCGCTTCATCCACTGGCATGCCCGCACCCATGGCAGCCGCCATCGGCTCTTCCAATAAATACACTTCGCGTGCACCCGCACTGATTGCTGATTCGCGAATCGCACGCCGTTCGACTTGCGTTGAACCGCAGGGTACACAGACTAAAACGCGTGGGCTTGGACGCATGAAACGATTTTCATGCACTTTGTGAATAAAGTGTTGCAACATTTTTTCAGTGACGTAGAAATCAGCAATCACACCGTCTTTCATTGGACGGATCGCTGTGATATTGCCAGGTGTACGTCCTAACATTAATTTCGCTTCGCTACCCACCGCAGCCACGTGTTTTTGACCATTGGTGGAACCTGGGCTTTGTCGAATAGCGACAACGGAAGGCTCATTTAAAACAATGCCTTTGCCGCGAACATATATCAGCGTATTTGCTGTCCCTAAATCGATTGATAAATCATTTGAAAAATACCCGCGTAATTTTTTTAGCATAGTCTTTATTCTCTTCCGTTAAAGGCAATAATGGGCAATTCTAATAGATTAAAAATAATCTAGCTACAAGATCATAAGCAAAAAGAGTTAAAAGTAGTCTGATGGAGCCTTATAACTGACCTTGCCGATTAATTATTAGTCATTCTGAGTCCATAAAGTAATAACTCGCCCAGGGTTGTCGGGTGCGGATGTGATTAGGCGGATGTTGGGTTTCGCTGTCGCTCAACCCAACCTACGTGACTCGCACCGTCATTGCGAGGAGCGTTTTTTGCGACGAAGCAATCCAGTTTTAGACTTAAGTATCAAAAACTGGATTGCTTCGTCGCAAAAAACGCTCCTCGCAATGACGGAAGTGGGAATTACGCAACAACGCCCTTTGAAAAAGGGGGAACAAGGGGGATTTGGATAAAAAGAGTCACGTAGGTTGGGTTAAGCGACAGCGAAACCCAACAACATGACTCGTAAATTAAATTGAGACACAGACCTTTTCGTGATGTTAATTGCCGAATTTAGGATTATAATTCTCGTTTTTTTAACCGAGGGAAGTTTATGTCACTCACCGCCGACGACGTCAAAAAAATCGCTCATCTTGCACGGCTCACAATGTCCGATTCTGACATTGCATTATACACACCGCAGCTTTCGAATATCCTGCAACTGGTTGAACAAATGAATCAAGCCGATACCCACAATATCGAAGCAGTCGCTCATTCCCTCGATTTTTCCCAGCGATTACGAACCGATAAAGTGACTGAAACCAACCAACGTGATGCGTTTCAACAAATTGCTCCTCAAGTGGAAGCGGGATTGTATTTAGTCCCGAAAGTCATTGACGATGAACTTTAAAATTCATTCCCTCTGTGACGTCAAAATGAATGTTGGGTTTCGCTACGCTCAACCCAACCTACGTAATTTAAAGAGGTCAAAATAATTAAATAGGATTATTTTATGCATTACCAAACCATTGCAGAATTATCACGCGAACTCGCGCAAAAGAAATTTTCGAGTGTGGAACTCACCGAATATTTTCTGGGTCGTATTAAAGAATTCGACAGTCAATTAAATAGTTTTATCACTGTCACCAAAGAACAAGCGATTGAGTCTGCCACTCTCGCAGACCAATTACGTGAGAAAGGCAAAGCCACACCACTCACCGGTATTCCCATTGCCCAAAAAGATATTTTTTGCACCGAAGGCATTAAAACCAGTTGCGGCTCAAAAATCTTAGATAATTTTATCTCACCCTACGATGCAACCACCATCCAACATTTCAAACGAAGCGGCGCCGTTTTATTAGGCAAAACGAATATGGATGAATTCGCCATGGGTTCCTCGAATGAAAATAGTTATTATGGCCCGGTGAAAAATCCATGGGACCTGACTCGCGTGCCCGGGGGTTCATCCGGTGGATCGGCCGCCGCAGTCGCCGCCTATCTTGCCCCCGGCGCCACCGGCACTGACACCGGCGGATCCATTCGCCAACCCGCCGCACTGTGCGGTATTACCGGATTAAAACCCACTTATGGTCGCGTTTCGCGTTATGGCATGGTGGCATACGCCTCCAGTTTAGACCAAGGCGGCCCCATGGCACGCACCGCAGAAGACGTGGCGTTGATGTTAAATGTCATGGCAGGCTTTGATCCCGCTGATTCAACCAGTGTGAATCAACCCGTCCCCGATTACACAACGACTTTAAATGACCCAATTGCCGGTTTAAGAATTGGTTTACCCACCGAATTTTTCAGCGCAGAGTTAGATCCTGAGATCGCGAAATCGATTGAAGCCGCGATTAAAGAATATGAAAAACTCGGCGCAATCGTCCAAGAAATTCATTTGCCAAATACGTCTTTGTCCATTCCTGCTTACTATGTCATTGCACCCGCTGAGTGCTCCTCTAATTTGGCACGCTTTGATGGCGTCCGTTATGGTCATCGCTGTGCAGACCCGGTGAATTTAGAAGACTTATACAAACGCTCTCGCAGTGAAGGATTCGGTGAGGAAGTCAAACGGCGTATCATGATCGGCACCTATGCGTTATCCGCAGGTTATTACGATGCGTATTATTTAAAAGCTCAAAAAGTGCGTGGCATCATTCGCCAAGATTTTAGTGACGCATTTAAAAAAGTGGATGTGATCATGGGTCCAACGTCACCTACCACAGCGTTTAAATTAGGTGAAAAAACCAGTGATCCGGTGAGCATGTACTTATCGGATATTTACACCATCGCCGTCAATTTAGCGGGCTTACCGGGTATGTCCATTCCCGCAGGCTTCGTCAAAGGGTTACCGGTTGGATTGCAATTAATTAGCAATTATTTTACCGAAGCGAAATTATTAAATATTGCGCATCAGTTTCAAAAAGTCACTGATTGGCATACACACAAACCGAAGGGGTTTTAATATGGAATGGGAAACGGTCATTGGCTTGGAAGTTCACGCGCAACTTTCAACAAACAGTAAAATTTTTTCGGGCGCATCGACTGCATTTGGTGCGGAACCCAATACGCAAGCCTGCGCGATTGATCTTGGCTTTCCGGGTGTGTTGCCTGTGTTGAATCAAAGTGCTGTGGAAATGGCGATTCGACTGGGTTTAGGCATTAACGCCGAGATTGCGCATCATTCTGTGTTTGCACGGAAAAATTATTTTTATCCCGATTTACCGAAAGGTTATCAAATCAGTCAATATGAATTACCCATCGTGCGCAAAGGCTATCTGGATATCACCCTAGAAGATGGCACCGTCAAACGCATTCAAATTACGCGTGCTCATTTGGAAGAAGATGCGGGCAAATCCTTGCACGAAGATTTTAATGGCTTATCGGGCATTGATTTAAATCGGGCGGGCACACCTTTATTAGAAATCGTGTCTGAACCGGACATGCGTTCTGCAAAAGAAGCGATTTCGTATTTGAAAGTGTTGCACTCGCTGGTGAAATATCTTGGAATTTGTGATGGCAACATGCAAGAGGGTTCTTTTCGTTGCGATGCGAATGTCTCGGTTCGCCGCAAAAGTGATCCTAACTATGGCACACGCACTGAATTAAAAAATATTAATTCATTTCGTTTTATTGAACGTGCGATTAATTATGAGGTGGAGCGACAAATTGCGTTGCTTGAAAGCGGCGGTAAAGTGAGGCAAGAAACTTTACTTTATGATCCCACTAAAAATGAAACGCGACCGATGCGCAGTAAAGAAGAAGCCAATGATTACCGTTATTTTCCCGATCCGGATTTGTTGCCTGTTGTTATCCTGGAAGAACAAATTAACAAAGTTCGCGCTGAATTACCGGAGCTTCCGCAACAAAAGCAGCAACGGTTTATGGAACAGTATCTCTTGAGTCATTATGATGCGTCCGTTTTGGTGACTAGCCGCGCCATGGCAGATTATTTTGAAACGGTGGTGAAAGCGTCTGGTAATCAACCCAAATTAGCGGCGAATTGGATCATGGGGGATTTATCGGCTGCTTTAAATAAAGCGGATTTAGATATTGCAGAGAGTCCCGTGTCGGCGAAACAGTTGGGTCAATTGGTGTTGCGAATTGCGGACAATACGATTTCCGGCAAAATTGCGAAAACCATTTTTGAAGCCATGTGGCAGCAAGAAGGTGAAGTGGATGCGATTATTGACAAACAAGGGTTAAAACAAGTCACTGATTCGAGTGCGATTGAAGCATTGATTGATAAAATCATTGCAGCGAATCCAGAGCATGTTGCTGAATACCGTGCGGGTAAAGAAAAATTATTTGGTTTTTTTGTCGGTCAGGCGATGAAAGAATCGGGTGGAAAGTTGAATCCGCAGCAGTTGAATGAGTTGTTGAAAAAGAAATTGGCTGAATGAACCACGTTCAATCTGAACCGCGACCGTCAGGGCATATCTTTATGCATAACTTAGTGCTTAGAACGCCTTTCCCCTGCGGGGCGTGCGCGTCAAACTAAGAAAATTTTGCTTAGCACGCCTTCACCCACAGGGGGAAGGCGTTCTAAGCAGCAGTCATTAAAGTTATGTATAAAGATATGACCGTCAGGGAGCGTCACCCATCTTGAATTGATCAGAGCCGCGACCGTCAGGGAGTGTCTCGCATCTTGAATTGAAAAAGGCGAGAACAGTATCGACAGTGATCGCTCCCTGACGGTCGCGGCTCTGATTCAAACACTCCTCGCAATGATCTGAGCCGCGACCGTCAGGGAGCGTCACGTATCTTGAATTGAAAGAGACGAGAACAGCATCGATGGTGATCGCTCCCTGACGGTCGCGGCTCAGATTAAAGCGCGCCCTTGTTGCTGGGCATCAAAACAGTTTGCTCAACGGTTACCGCAGCGGCAGTCGGCTGTTGATAAAGCTGATAAGCAACCTGGGATTCATTCACACTAGTCGAAGTCTGCAAAGGCGCCGCATCGACCATTGAATCATCCACTGACACGGAAGAACTCATCGAGTGACTCGCCAATTGCTGTCGCACAAACGTTGAGGTATCCCCCTGTCTAGTGCGATGCCTTTTTCTTTTTTGAGGCTGAGAAAACGGATGCGGATTCGCTGTATGCAAATCAGCTGGCGGTTGCCAAGCTGCAAGCTGAGGCTGCGCTGATTGTAATGAGCGTAATGAGGGCGGTGGCGTTTGGGATCGCGGATGCTGCCCAACTCTCGCTTGGCCTCTGCCAGTACTCCCATGATTCCCTTCAGGTCGCTGCATTCTGGGATGACCGTGCGCCATGGGATTGGGATGATGCCAAACAGGATTCTCTCTATGCCCATGCGACATCGGCATATCCCCTGGCCGTCCTCTGTTATCAAAAAAGCGCGGCTGATGATTTCCCGGCATAGAACCCGCGTGCGAAAATTGTCTATTCTGTTGAAAAGCCTGCCTCTGTCTGTCTTGTTGTGGATAGCCAGCCATGCCGTAGTGCGACGGCCCATAAAAGGGTTGTCTCTGCGAAGGATGCAGATCAGGCGGCATAAGATGGGGTGCAGTTGGCTGCATGGCAGCATGTGGATAATAAGCGGGTATAGGCATCATGGGTCTACCATCCCCGTAAGCAAAAGCAGCAGGCTGTTGTTTGCTTTCCAGTGCGGGCAGTGCTACCAAATCGCTTGAGAACAATGGCGGCTGACCACCCACGAAAGAAGCCTGTTCTGGCAGGGGTGACTGCCGATTCTCTAGTTGCCAGGACTGAGGCGAGGCATTGGAACGCGGCGAGGCAGAATACGCAGGCGATGGAATCGAACGGGTATCAAACCCAGGGGATGGCATCCGGTGAGAAGGAGATTGATTCGCTTGTTCGCGCACATGAGCAAACTGCATCGGTGATCCACTGGATTCACTCCTCCCCAGCGAAACAGGACTCTCATGTCCTTGGTGATAATTTGGATTCGGCTGCGCGGAATTCATTTGGAAAAATGAGGCAGCAAAAGCCGCCGGATCTGCTTGCCATTCCGCTTCTAGCTCATGAAATAATTTATTACTCAGTAAATTTTCCACGACCGTTAATCCATCTTGCTCTTCTTTCAACGCATGATAAATCTGCAAGAAAAATATTTTATAAACATCCTTGATAGAACTCGGCCGCAAATTTTTTAAAAGATTTTGAATTTCAATCAATACCAACTGTCTCTTATCTCGCAGAGCAGAAGCCATCTCAGGAAAAAATACATCAAAAACACGTTCATTCATCATCGTTTGGAAAAACGGATAGGCATTGTCACCAACCAAATGTCGACCTAAAACATGGTTAATATAATCACGTTGCTCATCACTCACCGTTTTCATATCAATTTTAAATTCAGTAATCGCATCCTTAATTTTTTCATCCAAGAAAAATTGGAAGGTAATTGGGTTAGATGACTTAACCCGCTCCGACTTGCTGTTCTCTGCCATCAATGCAGAAAGGATACGAAAGATATTAGCAATATCTTTTTTAAATAATAAAGCAGGAACGCCCAGACACCGTAGACGACCCTCAAGAAGATCCAAAATACCAAAGCCGGTTGGATCCAAGACAGTCACTTCTTCCTCAGCCCATTTACTCTCTTGACTCACTTTCTCATCGATTGCCTGGGTGGTTGCACTCAACGTATCAATAGTGAACAAACAATCTTCTGCCTCTTGCTGCGCGCCTTTCATCGTACCATCCAGTTTGTCACTGAGATGCAATTTAATAGCAACCTTCTCGCTCATGTTCACAATGCAAAAATTTTCAGATTCTTCTTGTATCTGGTTATCGTGAAAAAGTTGCCGAATCCTATTTTTATGCGTTTTCGGTAACACAAATTCTTGAAGGGAATTGGATTCCGATTTCACCTCAACGCGACGCATTCTATCTCGAACAACGTCGCCCACTAAATTGATCTCGGCCACACCTGCTCTTTTGAATTGATTCATCAGAACACGCTCTGACCAGGTCAGACGAATGGCATAAATTTTCTGAATCTCATGAAACAATTTATTACTCAACAATTGGTTGATTAAAATAGACGGCACTTGCTCTGATTTTAATTCGTAATAAATTTTAAAGAAAAAGAGTTTATACACTTCATTGAGTGAGCGAGGCGGTGAATTCTTTAGTTTTTCTTCGATCGTTTTCAAAAGCTGTGGTCTGTTGCGCAAAACGATCGCTATATCAGGGAAAAATAAATCAAATACGTTCTCTTCCATCATCACCTGAAAATAACGATGCGCATGTTCACCGACAAAAAGAGTATTCATCATGCCATTGATTTGATCGCGCTGCTCGGGACGCAATGCCGTCATATCCAGCTTGAATTCGTTAATAGCCTTCTGAATGGCGGGATCTAAGAAAAACTTAGGAGCAACCAGGTTATACTTTCTAATCCGTTCTGTTTTACGATTCTCTGTCACCAAACCAGCCAAAATCCGCAAGGGAAGGCACGCATCTTCTTTAAATAATAACCCAGGGTCTTTCACACAACGAAGACGGCCTTCGAGAAGATCCGGTATTCCATTCCCCGTCGGATCAAACACAGTCGCTACTTCGTTGACTGATTTTTTCACGGCTTGGGATTTATTCTCATGATTCACTTTTTCATCTAATAGCTCTGTCGTGACACTCAGCGTATAAATTGTCAGGTCACACGTATCTGTCTCTAGCAATCTACCTTGCGCTGTACCATCCAGTTTATCACTGAGATGAAATTGGCTCTGATGAGATGTACCTGAAATTTTTTCGCTAACACACAACGTATTAGATTCCGTTGGCGGGAGGAGATGCGATTTAAACAGTTTTTCGACCTGTATTTTACTGTCACTTGATACCACATACTGTCGTTTTTTGCTGGATTCATGGCTAGCGGTGAGATGCAGCAATCTGTCACGAACAACCTCATCTCTCAGATCAACCCCAGAAGCGCCTGCTTTTTTCAATTTACGAATTGTATTGTATTCATGCGGCAATAATTGAATCGTAAAAATATTTTTAATTAACTGATTACTGAGTAATTTTTCTAACACAACTGGATGCGCTTGTTCTTTTCTTAATTCATGATAAGTCTGAATAAAAAATAATTTATAAGCTTCATCCAATGAACGCGGCGGTGTACTTTTTAATTTATCTGCAATCAGTTGCTGAATCTCTAGTTTCTTACGCAGCACCTCAGCCATATCAGGAAAAAATAAATCGAAAACACGTTCATCTAGCATGGCTTGGAAACCATGACATGCATTGCTACCCACCAAAAGTTGCGTCATAAGACCATTAATATGATCACGTTGCTCATCACTCATTGTTTTGACATCAAGCTTAAATTCGATGATCGCTTTTTTAATTTTTTCATCCAGGAAAAATGTCGGCGCAAGTGGATTAGATGCTTTAACACTGTCTGATTTACGATTTTCAGCAACCAAATGAACTATCACCCGCACGATATGACCGACGTCTTGCTGGAATAAAAGCGCCGGTTCTTTGAGAGAACGAAGACGACCTTCAAAAAGATCCGATAATCCTTTGCCAGTCGGATCGAGAACTGTCAATTCTTCACTCGCTAACTTTCTTGCAGCGGTGAATTGCTCGCTTTGATTCGCTTTTTCATCTAGCAAATCCGTTGTGGCAGCCAATGTATGAATCGTCAATTCACAGTCTTCTGCTTCTAATAACCGACCTGATTCAGTCCGATTAAGTTTTTGACTGAGATGAAATTGATTTTGATAAAACTGATTAGCAACGCGTGTTGTCACACTCAGCGTGTTAGGCATCTCTTCTCTTTGCAAGAGTAAATTTGATTGAAAGACCTTTTGAACAATAGTTTTCTGCTCAGCGGGCAACACATAGTGGCGATTTTTGCTAGAATTAGCTTTTTCAGTGAGATTCAGCAATCGATCTGGAACAATGTCACCGCGCAAGTAAACATCAGAAGCGCCTTCTTTTTTCAATTGACGAATCGTATCGCATTCATGTGGCAAAGATTGAATCGCAAAAATCTTTTTGACCAGCTGATTACTGAGTAATTTTTCTAATACGACTAGATGAGATTGCTCTTTTCTTAATTCATAATAACTCGACATAAAAAATAACTTATACGCCTCATCTAATGAACGCGGCGGTGTACTTTTTAATTTTCCCGCAATCCGTTGCCGACTATCTGGCTTCTTGCGCAGCACCTCAGCCATTTCAGGAAAAAATAAATCAAAAACACGCTCATCTAGCATGGCTTGGAAACCATGGAATGCATTACTACCGACTAAAAGTTGCGTCATGAGACCATTAATATCGTCACGTTGCTCATCACTCATCGTTTTAACATCAAGTTTAAATTCGATGATCGCTTTTTTAATTTTTTCGTCCAGGAAAAATGTCGGGACAAATGGATGAGAGGCTTTGAAACCCTCCATTTTACGATTTTCAGCGACCAAATGCGCTATAATCCGCACGATATTACCCACGTCTTGCTGGAATAAAAGTGCAGGTTCATTGAGATAGCGAAGACGACCTTCGAAAAGATCAGATAGGCCCTTGCCCGTTGGATCCAGAACAGTGACTTCTTCATCCATTAATTTATTGTCAGCCACGGCTTGATCATCTTGAATGGCTTTTGTATCTAACAACTCTGTTGTGGCAGTCAATGTATGAATTGTTAATTCACAACTTTCTGCTTCTAACAATCTGCCGGATTCAGTCTGATTGAGTTTTTGACTGAGATGAAATTGATTTTGAAAAAAATGATTTTCAACGTGTGCCGTCACACACAATAGGTTAGGCACATCCTTTTTTTGCAAAAGCAGATTTGATTGAAAAACTTTTTCAACAATAGCTTTATGTTCATAAGGCAATACATAGTCACGATTTTTATTGGCGTAGAGTTTTGCATCAAGAGTCAATAATCGAATCATGTCACAACGTAAATAAACTTCAGCACCGGCTAGTTTTAAGTCTCGAATCGTTTTGCACTCATGAGATGCTAAGCGAATAGTATTGGTTCGCTTAACGTCGGGTACCTTCACCGTCACCAGAGAAGGAGTCGGGGTCTGCGATGGAGTCGCAACAGACACAACAATAGAAACAGTGACGGCAGGCGCATTCGCTGTCAGGGCTGGCGGTGCTACCTTCGTTGACTTTATAAAAGGTGTTGCCCATGCCGATCGTGGAGCGCTTTGTGAAGAGGCTGCAACCGCTATGCGTTGCGATGAAACAGCAGAATTGCCTTTGGAATCCTTCTCGGGCGTTTTTACCGGTTTCTTAGGTTGCACGGAGACTGACTTGCTGATTCGCGCTGCCATCGGTAATTTTACTGTTGCTACCGTAGTGGATTTTGCTTTTGGTACATGACTTGTTTGAGCAACAGACTTGCGTACTACTGGATTGGATTGCGAAGGTGCTAGTAACGAATGAGAGTCTGTGCGTTGCGTTGGTTTCTCAGCGATAGTAATTTTTCGATCTGCCTGCACGGCTTTGCTTTTAACAGCGAGCTGAGTGACTTCTTTTTTGGGATCATCTTTTTTGGGATCATCTTTTTTGGGATCATCTTTTTTAGAGTCTTCTTTTTTAAGATCTTCTTTTTTAGGGTCTTCTTTTTTTTGCGCAGCATTTTCGGTGTCTGGTTTTTCAGTCGTAGCCTCTTGAACACTGCTCAACAACTTTTTCGCTTTCTTTTGCGCTTGTTTCTTCGCGTTTTTTTTGCGCTTTTTTATTGCTTGCGCCTGACTTTCATCTTCTTTTTCCAGCTCTGCAAGCAATGCTTGTTCATTTGCTTTCGCCTCTTTCACCTTAAGCGGTTTTGGCGTAGATCCTAAAAATGGTATGCCTTTTTTCATGGCATCAAATCGTGCTTTCATTTGTTCACCTTGATGACGAGAACTCGCGACTAGATCCATTTGATCGTGTTTTTCGTAAATTAAACGTAAGTCCTCATACAGTCCTATTATTTGAGGATATATTTTAAATAAGGGTGAATTCGCATCCAACCGCTCATGCCTGATAACATCATAATTGCATTGCTCTTTGAAATAATTCTGCATCCACAATGCAAATATAAAATAATGACGTGCTAAGAGAAAATTTTCACTTTTTGCATACCGCTGCCCGCGTGCTCTTATTTTTATAGCGTAAGCATATTGATCTTCTTTACTGAGTGTAAATAAGCTGGTTTTATCACCCCATTTTTCGACGTCTCTGGCAACAAAAAATAATTGCTGCTTCATTGCTCCATCGAATGGATTTTGTAAATCAATCTTGATTAACCGTTTAATCGCCTTGATTGCTCCTTCTTGCTGATTTAATAAATTAAATAGCTGTGCTTGCCAAAGATAATACTTGGGCTGAGGATCCGACTGAATGAGTCGAGTTAAAATATGGAGAGATTTTTCGTGATGCGGTTTATCTTGTAAAATGGACTTAGCGTCTTCCGTACGCTGACTGACTTCAATCGTCGCGCGAATATAACATTCATTTACCCGTCGATTGTTTGTGAAATCTTGCAAAACAGGTTCGGCAGCATTCCTCGTCTGTTCATAGCGTTCACCTATAAAGTGATTGAATATTTCAAGCGCCTTTTTCGCCATTTCTGGCTTTTTAGCTTCATCAGAGGTTGAATCATCCGCGTGAAACACGACATTATCATCTATCATTTCCTCTACTGCTGCTTGTAGCTTTTGCTCTGCCATGCTATTTACGGTAGACGACGCAGTTGTCGATACACCATGCGCACTCGCTGACTCAGCGTGATTTATCAAATCGCTTTTTCTCATTTCGCTTTTTTTTATTTCACTCAACAACCCGTCGATTCTTGTCGCTGCTTGACGTTGTTCTGCTTCTTTCAATGCGTCTAATTGAACCTTGATTTTTTGCGCGCTCTCATCATCACTCTTCAGTGCAAGCATTTTATTATTGCAAAGTCTCGCGTTTCCTAGCTTATTTTGGTTGATAAAAGCGTCACATTTCGCTGCGAGTAAACTTAAAAAGTTTTGTGCGCAGTAAGGCGGAAGTTCTTTCGGATATTGTTGAACAAATTCTGAAACAAGTTTTTGCAAATGAGAATACTCTGAAAATGCCCTATCAATCAGATTATCTTCAAGAAATGCTTCTATTCTTGCTTGATGACCAGCCGCAATACTCAAATATAAATTTTTCAATCTTTTACTGGTGGGTTCTTTTATAGTTTTTTGCTTTAAAATATTATTTTTTTCTGCATACTCTAACCAAATAGCTATCGTCAGATCTTGTTGAACCAACATCTTAAGCTCGCTGCTTGGCTTCTCGTGGTAGATAGCTTCCAATGCCAGCGCACGACCTTTATACGCCTTCACGTTTGGACTTTTGATCGAATAGACATCACTGGTTTGATTTTTTACATTAATCAACTCCAACTGACCGCTTCGCATATAAATTTCACTGCGAAATTCCTTGAATTCCTGCGTAAAATCTCGCTCAATTAATTGCGTGAGGCACTCCATACATTCATGTGCGGGATGATTCAACCAGAGAAGTAATCTGGAGTGCCAGATAGAATAACTGGGTTTTGGAGTTGGCTGATTTAAAAGAAGCTTTGTACCTTGCAGTGCAACCGAGACATAGTTATAGTTTTGTTCTGTCTCTTTGAGCGCTGTAACGCGTTCAAAAAAGCATTCTCGTCTTTTTTCATCCTGATCATTATATTGAAGGGTTAACCACGCAAAGCGTAAGGCTTCCATTGAATTTTTATCGTGACTGTATTTATCTGCTAACCAAGCATATTCTGCCGTGATTTGACTGTCTCTATCCTCTGGCAATTTAAATTCAGACTGATAACGCTCTATAAATTCTTTTTTGGCGTTAGCCTCTCTCGACAGCGAATGCCCCGTCTCGGCTGCACTTTCTTTGGATGTTAAATTTCGTCGACAAACACCATACGCTTCGAGCAGTAAAATAATGACAGTCGGCTCGCCGCAGGGCAACAACAATGCTTCATTGATTTTCTTGATTGCTTCTGGATAGTCTTTATATTCCATACACTCATTAATTTCTTTTTGGATTTGTTCCACAAAAAATGCGGAAGCCAAAAAATTAGGGCTTGAGCTCATAGCAAGACCAGGTGGAGTTGGTTTAAAGCGAGGCTGCGTCATTTTATATCGTCCTTTTTTGAATACTACTTTTTTCGACGACCACCGCGGATGGCGTGTGAGAATCTACCTTAGCAGGCTTATGAAAGTCAGTCGGGCTAGCAGATCGTTTTTGTGTTACCACGGTAGAGAGATGATTTGCTTTCTGCTGATTTTTTGCAACCGTTTCTGCATAAGATGGGGGAGCCTTTTCCTTCAATCGCTCGGTAACGGCACGATGGGTTGATTGAGCGGCCATGGTGTTCGTCGAAGCAGAGAGCGGATGAGGCACAATTTGCTGACTCGTATCGCTTGTCTTAGGCGAAAATTGAGCGGGATTACTCTCGAAATGATTTCCATCAGTCCCCGTATGGCTATATTGATAATGGTTTGCTTCTTGCTGAAATGGCGCATGAGCAGGCTGGCTTCTACCGGCTTGCATTTGCAGGGGCACCCGCTGTTCTAGTGATTGCATCTTAAAATCTTGTTGAGAATGCAGAGGTGCCGGTGAATACGGTGCTGGATGATTCTGTTGAAGTGTGCAACCAAGCTCATTGAGTTGGATCGAAAAACCAACTGGATCTTTTTTCCATTCTTTCTGTACACGGTAAAATAATTTATTATTTGCCAATAAATTTTTGATCACCGTTAACCCTTTTTCGGTTTTTTTCATTTCATGATAAGCAAATGAAATAATAATTTTATGAGCTTCTTTGAGCGATTCAGGGGGTGTTTGCTGTAATCGCAAAATAATATCAGCTGCTAAGCGAGCATTGTTTTTGAGTAATACGGCAATCTCTGGAAAAAACAGATCAAGAACATGCTCTTTTTGCATCTCACGAAAACAAAGCCATGCCTTTTGACCGACTAAGAGATTTTTCATGACGCTATTGATGTAATCTCTTTTCGAATTTTCAATTTCTTTCATATCAATTTTAAATTCGTTGATGGCTTTTTGAATGGCTTCATCCAAGAAAAAATCTGGCGCCTTTTTGCCGCGATGACGTAATTCAGCTGTTTTGAGATTTTCACTCACTAACCGCGCAATGGCCCGCAAGATACGGCCACCATCTTCAGCGAAAGACTGTGTTGGATCAATGAGACAGCGAATACGGCCTTCGGCCAAATCGGCTGACCCTAGACCGGTTGGATCCAATGCAGGGACATCTTCATTCTCAACTTTTTCATCGACGTTATCCGTCGTGCAGTAAAGCGCGTTAATGGTAAAATCACGACCTAATGCATCCGCCAGCAAACCTTCCGGCGTATTATTCAAATGTTTACTAAGATACATTTGATATTTGAAACGTTCGTAACGACTGATGGCAGAGTGACCTTGTTTGAATACACTCATCAATGAAATAAATAAAGGATCATTAAATTGAATGCTGTCCTTCGTCTCGAAAGGTAATTGATTCAGCTTTGCCAAATCGCTTTGATTGCACTTGAGAGTGATGAGCCCCCACCTATTTGTTCCTGTCGGATCACCATACAACATAAATTTATCGCGGTGACGAATTAGCACAGGAAGATTGCGATCTCTTGCATCGCGTAGAAAAGGATGCCCTGGATGTATTTCTTTATTTTGATAACTGATTGACAGCAACAGAAGATTACACACGTTGGCAACTAGATGCGATGCTTTCAACGTATAAAGACCTTCTTTTATTTCTTTCCTAAATTCATTAGAGTGAAAAACCTGTTGCGTCACACTGAGACACTTAACAGGGACTGCATGATCAAGATCTTTGCTCGGATCGATAAACGCATCCGGATCACGCATGCTATCTCGTACGAAGCCACCTGCGATATAAGCCTCGTCCACTCCTGCTGCTTTTAAGCGGCAAATGACGGTGCGGGCGAATTGAGGTAACGAAATGAGTGTGGTCTGTTTTGCTTCTATTTTAGCGTCTTTACGTTTCGCTTCTTCTGCATCTGCTTTGCATTTTGCCTCTACTGCATCTGCTTTGCGTTTTGCCTCTTCTGCTTCATCTGCTTTGCGTTTTGCTTCTGCTGCTTCATCTGCTTTGCGCTTTGCTTCTGCTGCTTCATCTGCTTTGCGCTTTGCTTCTGCTGCTGCATCTGCTTTGCGCTTTGCTTCTGCTGCTGCATCTGCTTTGCGCTTTGCTTCTGCTGCTTCATCTGCTTTGCGTTTTGCTTCTGCTGCTTCATCTGCTTTGCGTTTTGCTTCTGCATCTGCTTTACGCTTCGCCGCATCTGCATCCGCCTTGCGTTTTACTTCTGCTGCATCCGCTTTGCGTTTTGCTTCAGCCGCGTTGGTCTCACGCTGTTTCTCTGATCTCAGTTTATCTTCATTTGCTTTATTAGCCGCTTTCTCTGCAGCCTCTTTCTGTTCGCGTGCATTTTTATCTTTTGCTTGTTGAGCTTGTTTCTCACTCTGACGTTTTTTCTGTGCTTGCTCATGTGCCAACTGATCTGCTTTAGCTTTATTATCGGCCTGTTCCATCGTCAACTGTGCCAACAATTCTTTGTGCGTATCTTCAACTTTTTTCGAATCTGTCGAAGTGGTTTTACAAACGGCAACATTCTTTCCTTTCATCTGCTGAATCACACTATTCACTTGATCCAATCGTTGAGTATTCGCATCCACCTCCGCTTGATTACCTAAGCTCTGATAAACAGCAATTTTTTCGCGATAAAGTCCTTTGATTTGCACATACACTCTTGTTAAAGGGGAATCTTTTTTAAATTTAGTTGCTTTCATTTCTTGCGTGTATTTATCTCTCAACAGAAAATTTAACCAAAGTGCATAAGAAATATTATGCAGTGCTAAATGATGCTTTTCTTCTTTAAAACAGACTTGGCCACTTTCTCTTATTTTGACCGCATAAGCTGGTTGATCAGCTTGTGGAATCGCAAAGAATTCAACTTGATCAGAAGCGCTTGCAAAATTCCTAGCAAAATAATAGATGAGATTGCGCAGTTTTTCATTCGGGATGTTTTTTTCACACAACTCGATCAACCGAACAAATGATGCGACAGCCTCTTCTATTTTATTTAAATGCCGGTAGATTTTTGCTTGCCAAAAATAATGCTTTAATTTACCGTTGCCGGATTGGATTAATCGATTAACCATTTGCAAGGCATTATCCAAATAATCGTTTGAATTAGGTAAGAAATTTTGCTGGCTAACACGACCTAGCATAGCCGCCGCTTCAATATAATAATCAGGTGCAACCGTATCGTATGAATTAGCCGATATCACTTGCTGAGCTGTTTGGAGCACCCATCGATACTCACCCGCTCTTCGCTGTTGTTGTAATGAATACGCTCTTTCAGCGATGACTGCTTTAGCACTCAACTCAAGCACACTGGCGGGATCAAAATGCTGGCTAATATAAACTCTAACAAATGAATCATGTTCTGCTTTAGCTGCATCTAATTTTTTTTCAGCTTGTTTTTCAGCGCGAATGTTGTTGAGACTCGCTCTCAAACGCTCAACAGCTTGGGAATCATTTTTGGCTTCATCCTTTCTTTTGTCATGCGTAATGATCAACTTTAAGTGTGCATCGATGTCGGCTGGCTTTTCGTTAAGAGCTGCTTCATACGCTTGAATAGCTTGTGAATACAATTTATTCGCAAAATATTCTTGGCCATTCTTCATATGCGCTTGATAATCTATATTTGAAATCGATTTCGCAATTATTTTTTCATCGAAAGAATTAACTAGGTTGTCAATACGGCTAGCACAAGCTGACTCTACTTCTACTCCTTTTGCATCGCCGCGTGATTGTGACCCATTATTAGCAAATGTAGCCTGCTCACTCCCTGCTTGCCTATCACCCGTGATCGGTTGACTTGCATCCATGAGAGTTAGTTCTGCCTGAAAATCGCGTGCTATTTGATGAAGATTCGCTTGCTGAGCAACGTCAACAGCCTCGGCAAGCGACGTGATATATGCTTTCGTCTGCTTTGCAATATCAAATTTCTCGGTTACTAGATTGGCACGATGACATTCTTGTAATAAATTTATCAATCTTACGAACTCTGCTTTTGCATTTTCTAGATCAAATACGGAAATGAGAAAACTCATTTTTTGTAAGTGTGAATCTACCAGATTTTCATATATTTTTGCCCGTTGCGCGGGGTTCTGTTCCGCATTTTTGTTTTGATATAACAACCAAAGCGCATACGTATAATCCACATAAGCAAAATGCGTATAGATTTCTTCTTCGCTGATATCGGGCGTCGTTGTCACACTATCCCACCAATAATTTGCGCGATCCATGTAATGCAATGCGTTACGAGGCTCTAATTGAATAGCGACACAATAATCTGTTCTAACGACCAAACCTATTTCAGTCGTCATTTGAAAAATATCTTGCTGATAATCTTTCAGCTCATCATTCAAATCTTTTTCTAACAGCCATGATAAAATCAGCAAAATTTCACTGGCTGGATAGTTCAATAGACTTTTTATCTTGGCATACTGATAAAGCAAATGCGTATTGCTTCTGATTTGCCCGCTAGACATATTACTGAATTCACCTTCTATAGCTATCAAATTATTTTTATTATCAGGTAAATTTCCTAATTTAATCACAGCATCAATTAATAAACGTTTTGAGTAATTATCTTTTGGATTTCGTTTCAATGCCGCCTGAGCATAGTGCATCACAGCAAGAGGTTGATTATTCGCAGAGGAATTTATTGCAGTCAGCGCATCGAATGCTGCCAATTTATTTTCAACGTTTGATGGTAAATGATATATTCTTAAATACTGTTCTGTGAATCGTACAGAATCCACCGTGTCGCTAGGTGCCAATGTGAGCACGGGAGCTGTTTTTAATTTTCCTTGTCCTAAAACAACTTTTTTACTTTCCTTTTCATCCGCTGGATTCTGATTCGGATGAGAAGACACCTCTTTAAGAGATGCCTGGATGCTCTGAAGCTGTTTTAGCCACTCAAATCGTTGAGCCGATGAACATCCTTTGGTAATAAGATCTGTCAGACAGGTCTCCGCTTTGACTAAGTGTTCTTGATAATCTTCGCGCCGCCAATCATGACTCAGCGGTAAGTTCGCACACTGAATAGTTGCTTGCACATAACATTCAAGTGTTTCAATATCCTCACTTAGTCTATGTAAAATAAGAGCCGCCTCAGAGAGCACGTCGCGATATTTTTGCTGTGCAAAAGCTTCTTGGGTATGAAATGCAGCAATTGCTGAAACACGTTGATCAACTATTTCTTGATCGCCGAGATCAATCAAAGGCCAATAAAATTGTTGGCGATAGTGAAAAATGAATGCATTCATTCGCCTTAATTCATCCATCTCGCGCAGCAACTTCCGACACTCAGGATGAAATTGATCTCCTTTTTTGACATAGGTCGCTACAATTTGACTGGCCGCGTCATAATCACGCGGATAAATCTGAAATGCATTCCGAAAATACTTGAGCGCATCATCCAATTTTTCTGGGTGTTTAAAGCACTCAAGACCCTTCTCGATATTATATTGATAAGTTTGCTGATTCTCGTCATCGGTTTTGTATTGAACAGTAATATGAGCAACTTCCGATTTTCCCGTTGAGGGTATTAATTCTTTATCATCAGCCGGACAGACTGGAATAGGCGGTGAAACAGGCTCCGCACGCAGCTCGGCTAATTGCTTTTGGAGTCCTAATACGGCTGAATGACTAATATTGACTGCAATAATTCGTTTAATATAAGCCGATGCCAAGTCAGCCTGTCGTCCTTTTATCAAGTTTATTGTTTCAAGAGCAAGATGATGGGTAAATTCTTTATCGCATTGTTTTGCTTCGGGTAGCAAATCATCATCATGGCGAAATTCTTTGCTGACTTTCTGGATGAAATCATATTCTGCAATGGCACGTTCTACATTTGGAAGTTTGAAAAATATCTTCATTCTCTCAAAGTGGGCTTTGTAGAGATGAATGTATAATTTACCTAATTTAGCAATGGCTTTTTCTTTTCTTTTACTCTTTGTTAATTTTAACAAATCGTTTTTTTCTTTGTAATCCAACCAGAGCGTGAAGGTGAAATCGTGCAGGCTATACGTTAAGTAATTTGAATCGCTACTCGCCACATAAACAGCATAGTTTTCGGTTGCACGTTCTCGGTAACTTTCTGCGGTCGGCTCACTGTTGGCTTGCTTTATGGCTTTGTGTGCTTTCGTTAATTCTAGAGGGCTCGTCATTTTTTTACTGAGAGCAAATATCTCAGCGCGATGTTCTTTTAATTCTTGATTAAAATCAAGCTGGATTAATTCTACCAGAGACTCCATGACCTTGGTTGGTGGATAACCTAGCTTATAGAGTATTTGTGCTTGCCAAACAAAATATTTCGCTTGTTGAGGATCTTTGTTTTTGCAACGCTCTGCTAACTCTTCAAGCGCCAAGATTAGAAAATTTTTGGTTTCCATCGTGGTATTTTCTAATTTCAACACCCATTGAAAAAACCAACCCAATCTTTCTTCATCTTGTTGATTACTGTTATAAGCAATCCAGGCATACCTGACAGCAAGATCATATTTTTTCATGACACGATACTGATACGCTTGCCAAGCATAACTTGCCATTTTGGGCTTCTCTGCTTCTTTGACCGTTTCATCAAATTTCACTTCGTCCAAATATTTTTTGATAAAATCGGCTTTTTCTTTCATCTCGGCAGGCTTGCTGCTTTCTGGTTTTTTGTTCTGCATGGCGTTTCGAATTTGCACCCAATGAACCAACATCATCGTATAGTTAAATTGAGAGCTGATTGGCAATTGCATTGCTTCCTCAAGCAACGCTTGTGCTTCATCTAATTTGTCGGCGTGAAATAATTCAAGTGCTTTGCCACGCAGTTCAACGACTTTAACCTCTGGCCCAAGCAGTTGCGCATTGAATTGAGCAGCTAAAAGCTGAGGAAGCCCTGGGCGATTCGTATGACTCATTGATCGTTGACCTATATTTAATAACGCATTTTGTAGACGCCTGAAAGCCGCTGGCGAGGAGCAGAATTGTACTATTTCTGGGTATGTGTTGTCAATTAATTATACATATATGGGATATTCAGCTGGTTTATTTGCATTATTTTTCGATAAAATCCTCGTTCTACCCCCCTTTGAAAAGGCTTTGTTGCGTAATTCAACATACTTCATCCGTGAGTTCCTTCCACCCTTGTGGGGGAAGGAACTCACGGATGAAGTATGTTGAATTACGCAACAAAGCCTTTTCAAAAGGGGGAACAAGGGGCAATGGCACTAGCTTAAGAACTGTCGTCCCGGAATTTACTGGCGCTTAATGAGCGCTTTTTGCGAATTTAGCGCCAGTTAATGTCCGGGATCCATTTTGCTTAAAGCATATAAGTTAAAAGCAAGAGGGCGATAAATTGAAGATGGATCCCGGACATTAAGTAGCTCTAAACGAGCAAAAGGCGCTCGTTAAGAGCTACTAAATTCCGGGACGACAGTTCTTAAGCTAGTGCCATTGGGAACAAGGGGGATTTGTATAAAAAGAAGAAGTCCTTATTCGATTACTAAACCAACCCCTCCTCCTGTAACGCCAGCTGCACCGCTTGGCGCGCACGGACTCGCTTAAAATAAGCAGCCAAATTAGCACCTGAAATCGCTTCAAGTTTTAAATGATGCGCCCAACGCAACACAACGAAGAGATACGCATCGGGTAACGTGAATTCATCGCCCGTCAAAAAATATTTATCCGTTAAACTCTTTTCAATAAACTCAAACTTCTTTTGTAAAATTGGAATAAAAATTTCATTTTTAACCGATTCCGGAACATTCGGATTAAATAATGGGCCAAAATTTTTATGCAGATCCGAGCTGATAAAACTCAACCATTCTAAAACGCGATAACGGTTAAAATCGCCAATTAACGGTAAGAGTTGCCGACCCGCTGGGACATCCCCTAAATATTCTAAAATCGCAATATTTTCCGTTAAAATTTCATTCTCTTTGGTTACCAAGACAGGCACGGTGCCTTTGTGATTAATTTTATAAAAATCTTCTCCACTGACCGTTTTTTTCGTTTTCAAATCCACTGCTTCATATTCGGCATCCAACTTAAGCTCATGTAGGACAATTCTCACCGTCAATGAACAAGCACCCTTCGAAAAATATAATTTCATAAAATCTCCCTTACTCATGCGTACGAATAATTTTTTAAAATAACAGGCCAATTGGTCCAATTCAACTATTTTATCAACTGCACCAAATGATTGCGCAACACCCGCCATCCCAAACACGACAGCACTTTTTTGATCTTGAATATCAGTTTGCAGTTGCGATTTTGTCTGTCGTTGGCTCTAGTCATGTGTTTTTTCCAGTGTCTCAGCTGTGTTAAATGAATGATGACTAAAACTTTCTTCGGCAATATTTTTCACATTAATCAACAGAGATAATTTCCCGTCTTTATTGACCGCGCCAAAAAAAGGAGAATTTGGTAAATCAAATTCTTTGTCGAGTTGCAGATTGGCAGGTGCTAATTCCGCAAAGCCCAATACTTTATTAATAATGATTCCGATTTGTTTGCCCTGATGCTCGCAGAGCAGGACGGGGGTATCAGTTGAATATTTTTCTTGTCTTGCAATTTCCAGCTTCAGCGCCAAATCAATCACAGGCACACTTTTTCCTTCATAATTCATTAAGCCTGCCAAGTCATTTGGACCACCCGGCACCGCTTCTAACTGCGGTAACAAGACAACTTTTTTGATCGACTCAATATCGGCACACGCACAAACATCGCCGAGCATGAAATGTAATACTGTGATAGTCTGTTGTGTTTTCATTAATTTCTCCTTAAAATGAACTTTGCGTACTTTTTTTCTTATTGTTTAAATAACATGTCATTTCGTCTGAGCTTAACGGCTCACTTAAATAAAATCCCTGGCCATTATAGCAACCATTCACGATTAAAAATTGTATTTGCTCTTCACTTTGCACACCTTCTGCAATTACTTTCAAATTTAAACTGTTACCAAGCGCAACCAGTGATTTCACAATAATATTGTTTTTTTGATCTGTGGTAATATTTTGCAAAAATGCTTTATCAATTTTTAATGTGGTAATTGGTAAATAGCGCAGTGATGTTAAGGATGAGTAGCGGGTGCCAAAATCATCAATGGAAATACCGACGCCTAATTCATGCAATTGATTGATGGCGTTTTTTAATTGAGCGGTATAGGTGATCACGGTACTCTCTGTTAATTCCAATTCTAATTGATACGTTGGTATCTTTGTCTCTTTAATGATAGCGGCTGTTTGCTCTAAAAAATTGTCTTGTAAAAATTGGTGCAATGATAAATTCACCGACAAAATCAAATCTTTATTGCCAGATGCAAACCATTCAGCACCTTGCTGACACACCGTTCTCAATACCCATGTGCCTATTTGGATAATTAATCCCGTCTCTTCTGCAATGGGAATAAATACATTTGGTGAAATTAAACCATACTCTGGATGTTTCCATCGTAATAACGCTTCCATGCCTTCAATTTTTTTGGTCAAGAGATTGAACACAGGCTGATAAGTTAAATATAATTGATTGCGCTCTAATGCAAATTTTAATTCATGTTCTAAATTAATTTGCTGGCGATATTTTCGATTCAATTGCTCTGTGTAGAATTGGAAATTATTTCGTCCCAACTCCTTGGCATGGTACATAGCAATATCTGCATTTTGCACAAACGTCTCGTGATTTATTTCTACTTCAGGATAATAGGCAATTCCAATACTGGCAGTAATTCGAATACTATGTTCTTCTAAATTATATATTGGTGCTAGTGCAGCAATGATCTTTTGTGCTAACCCACCTGGATATCTTGGTTCTTTCACATTCGTTAATAGCACAACAAATTCATCACCTCCAATTCGGGCAATGCAATCTAATTCAGTTAAACAGGTTTTAATTCGTCTAGCGACTTCTTTCAACAATTCATCGCCCAGCCGATGACCGAGACTGTCGTTAACAATTTTGAAGTGATCTAAATCGACAAATAACAATGCCAATGGGGATTTTTTAACTTTGGCGTGATTAATTTCATCCTTGATTGTTGTTTCAAAATGAAAACGGTTACCTACGCCAGTTAAGGTGTCCGTGGTTGAAATCACTTGTAATTCTTGTTTAGCAGTCCATAAATTTTTGCGCATTTCTGCGATGCGTGACATTGCTTTGATTTTTGCTGCTAAGGTAACTTCGCTAAATGGCTTCGTTAAGTAATCATCCCCTCCCGCATTAATTCCTTTTGCAATACTCTCATCATCTACTGCACTGCTTAAGAAAATAATGGGTATCCATTCATCGGTACGGATTTTTCGTAAACGAGTTGCACATTCAAAACCATCCATATTCGCCATCACAACGTCCAAAATCACAAGATCCGGATGTTCGCGTTCAAACAATTCAATCGCTTCTTGGCCGCCGGATGCCGCAAGCACTTCATGGCCTAATGAGTGCAAGGCATGAGTAATCAGTGCTCTATTGGTATCTGAATCATCGGCGACTAGAATTTTCATACTTAGCCTCGTTGATCGATCTATAGGTTGTTCATTTATTATCCCACACTTTGGTAAGGCTGGATTGGATCATATTTATACAATAGAGGTATGATTGCGCAATTAGTTAATGCTTTCGACCAGGGTACCTAAGAAATTAATTTAATTGTAACCCCGTATATTGCCGCAAAGCAGGCTCCATACATTGTGCTGAATAAGGGAGCGCTTTGTTCCAAACACAATTGGGATGACGATGAAGCGCTAGCGGTGCAGCCAATGTGTTTAATTCGGCTGCCGAACATTTTTCATCGCGCCACACTTTCTCATAAATGACTTTCGCTGCGGCTACTTTTTTGCTGCCCGTTTTTTTAGAATATAACCGATCGATGACATCATAACTGACTTCCATCACTTCTTGTTTTTTCCAGCTGGCTGATAAATCAGGCTGTGCTGGCAATGATTTTTTTTCTTCTGCTTGCTTGGGGTGAAACATACGCTCTGTTGATTTAGCGAGACTTTTCGTAGCAAAACTATCCCAAATAACGGCTAAGACTCTGATAAAATTTGCCGCCAAAAAAACGGGGAACAATAAAAATTTTAATAACAATGACGTCCCTTCACTTTTTTTACCCGGTCGATAGGCTAAATCCTCTAATGTTTCTGCGCCAAATCCTGCACCAATTGAGACTGCTTTTGGCAAACACTCCCAGCGATCACCCGTTACCGCAATACTAAATACATGCCCCAAAAAATATAAACCTAATGCACACTTCATTAAGAATGCATCGACCCAGCGAAATGGATTGACTATTTGCCAACGTGTCTCGTTTTTAAGCTCTGCAACATTTTTTTTAACGTCTTGCCAAATGCCTGAATAATCACTCTCAAAAATTTCATCAACCGATTCGATGGAATTTGTCAGACCATAAATAAAATTCGGCAAGACCATTAGTGTGACGGTAATACTGCGTAGGATACTTGCACCGAGGTCATCCGAATTCAATAATTTCGCACCTTCTTTGGCAGCAAACCACCAAGTGCCTGCCGTTGCGATCGTTGTCAAAATGATTAACCCAACAACAAACAATGTCGCAAAACAACGACCATAATATTTTGCATTTTTTTCATCGGGTTCTTTTTGCAAATGGGATTTGACCAATGAACCATATTTTAAAACCATGTCGGAAATGGCTTGATATAACAGCAATGTATAACCGATGCCTGCCAAGGCAGCTACCGTAATAAAAATGCCGCCCGGAATACAACTCAAAACAGTCAACGCTGCAACACCTGCATACATAGAACTCATTGCTGTCAAAACTGAACTGACACCTGCTGCGATAGCAAAAAGCCAACTGATTTTCAAAAACCAATATTTGATTTGAATTTCTTTGTATAACTTTTCAAAATCTTGCTGAAGCAGTGCTTGCACGGCACGCTCCGCGTCAGTGAAAGTGTCCGTGAATTGGTTTTTTTCTTCACGTTTTTTATTGTGATAATGCTTGGCTTGTGTTAATTGCTTAACAACGAATAACTCCATCCACCTCAGTCGTTTTTTAGCTTCTTGTTTAATTTTTTCTTCTTCTGCGGATAAATTTTCAAGCTCTTCTAATTTTTCAAGATATTTCTTTTGCTGCGCATAATCTTTTAAAAAAATATTTTTTTCTTGAAACGCTTTTTTTTGTGCTTTCACATTGGCTGAATCACCGTCTTGCTCAACAAAATTTTGCAAATACCGTTGAATAATACCGCGGCTCAGAAAATCTTTGCTAAATACCCGACGCAAGGCAAGGCCAATGCCTTCTTCATACACTTGACCTTCATAGGCAATTGCCAATGCAAATGCCGTCCCCGCCAACGCAATATTAGGTGTCAGCGCCAACATACCCACAAAGCTCAAAAACCCCAGCGCACAAGCAGCACCCAGGGTAAAAATAAGCGTCGCGACTTTTAACACCGCTTCTTTGACGGTCATAACCATCCTTAACGTTAATGAGAATCATTCTCAGGTAGACAAGGATAGCGGGGTAACCTGCTTTTTGCAAGAAAGAAGAGGCACACATCTCTTGATTTTACTCAATGGATTGAGTAAATTTACTTAATCCATTGAGTAAATAGTGAGGTGCAAAATGTTTAAACGTGATGTTTTTCCTATCTTATTGAATAGATTAGAAGAACCTAGAAGATATATTCAAGTGTTAGCAGGCCCTCGCCAAGTAGGGAAGACCACATTAGTGCAGCAAGTTATCGACTCACTGCCGATGCCGGTCATTTATGCATCCGCAGATGAACCGGCTGCAAAAAATTCTATCTGGATTGAGCAACAGTGGGATTTAGCTCGACTCAATGCCAAAAAGCAAACGGCATTGTTAGTGTTAGATGAAATACAAAAAATTCATGATTGGTCTACCCTGGTAAAGAAATGCTGGGATGAAGATACCCGTCACAAACTGCCATTAAAAATAGTGTTACTCGGTTCGGCGCCTCTACTCATGCAGCAAGGCTTAACAGAAAGTTTGGCAGGACGGTTTGAAATCATTCCAGTCACCCATTGGAGTTTTGCTGAAATGCAAAAAGCATTTGGTTGGACAGTTGAGCAATATATTTATTTTGGTGGCTATCCTGGCGCAGCTGAGCTAATCGCAGACGAACTACGCTGGAAACGCTACATCCAAGAGTCATTAATCGAAACCACTTTATCCCGTGATGTATTGTTATTAAATTCTATCCAAAAACCTGCGTTGTTGAGACGATTGTTTCAACTAGCATGTGATTATTCCGGACAAGTCTTGTCATATCATAAAATGCTCGGTCAATTACATGATGCTGGAAACACAACAACGCTTGCACATTATTTAGAAATTTTGCAAGGCGTCGGCATGGTAACCGGTATTGAAAAATATACTGGAAAAAAACTCCGTCAACGTGCATCTAGCCCAAAGCTACAAGTCTTTAATACGGCATTGATTTCTGCATGCTCACACTATTCTTTTCAAGAAGCGCAAAAAGATCGTGAATACTGGGGTAGATTAGTGGAATCAGCAGTGGGAGCGCATTTATTAAATAACTCACTCAACAGCAACATTCATACTTCCTACTGGCGAGAAGGAAATTATGAAGTCGATTTTATTTTGCAAGCGGGGAAAATAATCATTCCCATCGAAGTCAAAAGCACTTACTACAAAGAGAAACACCCAGGGACTGAAGCTTTTATACAGCATTACAAAGTAAAGCGAACATTATTAGTGGGCGGACAAGGATTACCCATTGAAAAATTTCTTTCTACCGCCACCGATCAATGGGTGATGGAATAAGTCTTTGAAAATTGATTTCATTTTTGCAACGCAAACCGCTCCCTGACGGTCATGTCTTTATACATAACTTTAGACTGCTGCTTAGAATGCCTTCCCCGCAAGGCTGACGGATCGACAAAAATTCCACCCATGTGTCGTCCTGAAAAATATGACGTCAACATATTTTAACCGCAGCGACAGTAATCGCACGGAATATTTATTCAGGATCCACTTGAGTATCATCGATCCCTATAAATTCAGGAATGAGCTCTCCGTTCGTGGATCCTGAATAAATCTTACGCGCTACTGCAATAACTACGGTCAAATGATTTGGGCGTAAGATTTTTCAGGACGACACATGGGTGGAATTTTTGTCGATCCGTCAGCCTTGCGGGGAAGGCATTCTAAGCAGCAGTCATGAAAGTTATGTATAAAGACATGCCCTGACGGTCGCGGCTCGGATTGAGACGGAGAGCTACCGAGCCGCGATCGTCAGGGAGCGCTCCAAAAATGGTATAATCTTACTAATACCTTATCAGGAGTACAAACATGAAATCTTTATTTGTTGCTACCCTCAGTATTTTTTTGCTCGCCTCATGTGCATCACAAAATTATCATTATCAAAATGAAACGCAGCCACAAAATTGGATGGGGAAAAATATTTCTCAGGTAAAAAAACAATGGGGTGTAGCTGATCAAGTCTTTCATACACGCACGGGCACAAGTTATTATGTTTATAACACGCATTCAGGTGCTAATTTCTATGCAACGACAACAAATTTTAGTTTACTTGAATCAGGCCAAGATTTTCCATTACGTGGACAAACCGGACTACAATGTTCCGCTATTTTTAAAACGGATCAACAGGGAACAATTATTTCAACATCGCATTACGGTAGCAATTGCGGCGGCGAATGGGGACCCGGCGCTGCTTCTTAATATTCATATAACTTCTTAGTAATATGAAAACTCTCTAATCCGTTACATCAGTGGGACGCGCCATGGCAATGTTCACATTATTCTGCCAATGCGAACCAATTTTCCAAGCAAATGCTTGCGGTTCGCCTGTATCAGGATCCGCTCTGAGTCGTAAAATTCCCATCCCAATTCCAGAGGCGTGCGGAGAACGCGTATCTTCGCTATGACCCGCTGGCGCAGAATCAGCAACGCGAACCATGAAAGAATCGATATCATGAACCGGTTTATCCATGACAACCATCACGTGCCCACCCGTTTCATGACCATGCGCATTTTTGTATCGAACCACTAAAATATCACCCGGCCGCAATTGTTCAATGTTATCGACTTTCGCCCAATAACTATCTCGCTCATCTAAATCAGAGAAAAAATCATAATAATCTGCAGAATTAGGCTTCTCAACTTCCATCGACGTCACAATACTGGAGAATGCCATCGGATGAATTTCTTTTAAAACATGATCCACAAACCCCGAGCAATCCGCAATATAAACACCACGCGAATCATCGAAATGCGCCCCACCCGGTTTATAAATACTGTAACGCAAATTCTCTAACGAATTTTGGACAAATTGCACTAAACGCGCTTCCATTGACGTGCCGAAATGAATCGATGAACCCGCTTCATCTAAATTCGCTGACGTCGATGGCACGTATTTTCGATGACCGTGCTTATGCTTTTTGGATTTTTTCTGATGGTGTGATGAATGCGATTTCTTGGTGGTATGTTTAACCGTTTTATGATGTTGAGCACTCGTATCTGCCATCACGGTCGAGAAACTGCCGCCGACTATCAACGCGATCCCTAGCAGTACTTTAAATAAATATCCCATCAATTCCTTATCCTCATCATGAGCGTATACCCAACTCCTGCAAATAAAATAATCGGTATCGCTGCCGCAATGAACGGCGATAACTGAAAAACGATACAAAGCTGGCCTAGTATGCCATCAATGACATAAAAAATAAAACCAACCACAATCCCTAAGATCAATTGCCAACCTAACGTGACAGACCGCGGCGCCGTAAAAACGAATGGAACCGCTAAAAATAACATGACCAAAATCGTCAAGGGCTCCAATACCCGCTTCCAGAAAGAGAATTCAAAATCTTTGGCCTGTAACCCATTGCTGACCATGTGATGGGTATAATTCCACAAACTGGTTAAAGGCAATTCTTCCGGTTCAATCAATCCAATATTCAAAACATTTGGGCTAAATTTTAAATCCCAATTCGTTTGATTCATTTGCACGCTTTGGGTGTGATTATTGCTAAACGTCGTTTTCACTAACTGATCAAGATGCCATTGGCCATGGATGTAATCTAAATTTTTTGCATAATACGAAGTCAATAAACTGTGCTGATCATCAAACTCATAGCGCGTCACCCCTTCCAAATGATTATGTGCCATGACTCGATCAATGTGGATAAAATTATTTCCTTCATGCACCCACAACCCTGAGGCCGTCACCACCGCTTGCCCACCACTTTGCGCAACCGATTTTTGAATATCCGCTAAATAATGCGCGCGTGGCGCAATGATTTCGCCAATCAACATGCCCAACAGAATGAGCACGATCGCCGCATTAAAAACCGCTAACATGATTTTTCGAATCGATAAACCCGACACGCGCATCACGACCAATTCTTGATGAGACGCCAAGGCCCCAAGTCCCATTAAACCACCCAGCAAAACCAGCATCGGGAAAAATTCATAAACACCGTGAGGTAACTCTAAAAAAGCATGAATAGCGGCCTGTAACACACCATACTCACCCACGCCGATATCACGCAATTCATTCAGCAACCCAATAAAATAGGCTAATCCTGCCACAATACCCATCACCAGCAACGTCGCCCAAATGACATTTTTTGCAATATAGCGCGGCAACAATCGAATCATGTCCGTCTCCTACGCCAATTGAATGACATCACTAAAATCAAGCCCAATATCAATAAATGCACCCACCATAACCCAAGCGTGGTCGACACCATTTTTTGTTCCACCAAATTCCGCCCTACAAATAATAAATTCATATACACCACATAAATCAAAATGGCTGGAAATAACGTCGCATATCGACCTTGCCGAGGTTTCACTTGACTCAAGGGAATCGCGATGAACGTTAATAACAAAGCAGATAAAGGAATTGATAAGCGCCACTGCAACTCAGAGGCATTATCGGGATTGTGATAATTTTTAAAAAGTTGCATCGTCGGAATCGCTTCGGTAATTTGTCGTTTCGCACTCAATTCATTGTCCGTCAAACGCACCGCATATTTTTGGAATTGAATAATTTTGTAATTATTTTGACCGGGCACACCTTCATAACGATACCCATCATTCGCCACCACAAACGGTTGTTTGGTCGCATGATCCACCATCTCATAACCTTGATTAGCAGATAAAACCACCCAGGGCATTGCACTCTCAGCCACAGAGGGTTTCTGTTGTTCTGCAATAAAAATATTTTTAGCTTCTTTGTGATTACGCGTCATTTTCTCTACGTAAATCACGCGTCTTCCTTCGTTACTGACTTGAAATCGTCCTGGAATAATCGTATCTAAAATATTAACGGCTGAGCCGCCTTCTAACGCCTTGTCTTTTGCCGCAGCAATCGATGGATTTATCCAAAATACCAACACCGAGACCATGAGACAGACTAAGAGCGCCACAACAGCAGTGATCCGCGCGAGTTGCTGTGAACTCAACCCGCATGCATGCATTACCCGTAACTCATTATCCGTATACAACCGACTATAGGTCAGCATGACCCCCAAATACAGTCCAAGCGGCAATAAAACAGCGAGTAAAATCGGAATTTCATAACCAATAATTTGCACCAACACATTGGCAGCAATTTTACCGGAAGCCGCATAGCTTAAATAACGCACCAATTGCTGGCTTAAAAACACCAACAATAAGATAAATGTCAACGCAATCAACGTTTGCAGGACTTCTTTAATTAAATATCGGGAAATAATCATTGTTAATAATTTTTACTCGCATTTGCTTTTAAATCATATAAAATTGCCCATTATACTGAATTTGTTGGGATGGAGCGAATATGAAGTTAACACTCGCAAGTGGTGATCTTGAGAAGAAAAGCACGGATTGTCTAGTTATTGGCATATTTGAGCAAGGCAGCTTAACAGCATCCGCTAAAAAAATTGACAAAATGAGCCAAGGATTTCTCTCTCAACTGATAAAAAAAGGTGATATTTCAGGCAAATTGCAACAAACGACCTGGCTCTATACCGTCCCCGGATTGAAAAATCAGAAAGTCTTACTGATGGGCTGCGGCAAAGAAGATGACTTAACACCCCGCGATTTCCGTAAACTCATTGCGCATACCATCAAAGCGCTCAGCACTGCCAACGTGAAAACAGCAGCCTGTTTTTTGACAGAATTAAAAGTGGCAAAACAAATCCCCGCCTGGAAAATCAAACAAGCTGTCATGGTCACGGAAGATACACTTTACCGTTTCGATAACTACAAAAGCAAACCCGCACCGAAAGACACACTGACGCAAATCACTTTTTTTGTCGCGGAAAAAAATGCGTTATCCGCGTGCGAAAAAGCGCTTCAAGAAGGATTAGCCGTTGCCGCCAGCGTCACCTATACAAAAAATTTAGCGAATCAACCCAGCAACATTTGCACGCCAAGTTATATTGCAGAACAAGCCCGCGCATTGGCCAAACAATTTAAAAATCTCAAAACCACCGTGTTTGAAGAACGCGACATGAAAAAATTAGGCATGGGTGCATTTCTTGCCGTGACAAAAGGCAGCGATCAAGATGCAAAATTAATTTGTGTTGAATACCGCGGCGGAAAAAAACAAGATGCACCGATTGCTTTCGTCGGCAAAGGCATCACCTTTGACACTGGCGGTTTATCGTTGAAGCCTGCCGACAGCATGGTCGGTATGAAATACGATATGTGTGGTGCTGCTACCGTGTTGGGCGTCATCAAAACAGCAGCAGAATTAAAATTACCGATCAATATCATCGGCGTACTCGCCACTGCAGAAAATATGCCGAGCGGTCATGCAACAAAACCCGAAGATATCGTCACCAGCATGTCAGGACAAACCATTGAAATTTTAAATACCGACGCAGAAGGTCGCTTAGTGTTATGTGATGCGCTCACCTTTGTCGGTCGTTACAAACCCGATGTCGTCATTGATATCGCCACCTTAACCGGTGCGGTCGTCATTGCCTTAGGCACTCATGCCAGTGGCTTAGTGAGTAATCATGATGACTTAGCCGAAGAATTATTAGCCGCCGGTCAAGAAAGTTATGATCGCGCCTGGCAGCTACCCCTTTGGGAAGAATACCAAGATCAATTAAAAAGTCCGTTTGCCGATATGTCGAATGTCGGAGGACGTGCAGCCGGTGTGATTACGTCCAGTTGTTTCTTGTCACGTTTCACCAAACAATACAAATGGGCACATCTGGATGTTGCAGGCACTGCCGCGATGATGTCAGGCAATACCGATCGTTATGCGACGGGTCGACCCGTTCCACTGCTCACTCAATTTCTCATTAACCGTTGTAAGTAGTTGCTATGTTAAAAATTGATTTTTACATTTTGCCTGATGCGCTTCCATTGCAACGATTGCAATTTGCCTGTCGTTTGATTGAAAAAGCATACAAACAAAAACATCGGATATTTATTAACGCTCAAGATCAAGCCGAAGCGCATCAGTTAGATGAGTTATTGTGGACGTATCGCGAAGACAGTTTTTTACCGCATAATTTATTGGGTGAAGGCCCGTATTCTGCACCGCCCATTCAAATTGGTGTAGAGGCGACACCGGAAAATCACCGGGACATTTTATTAAATCTCAGTCATACCGTCCCAACGTGTCACACGCAATTTAATCGCATCTTAGAATTAATTTTAAATGAACCGAGCGCACAAGAATTTGCACGCGAACGATTTCGTTTTTATCGTTCGCACGGTTTTGAACTTAATACCCATAAACTTCAAACGATAGAAATCTAATGGAAAAAACATATAATCCGCAAGCAATCGAACAAACCTGGTATCAAACCTGGGAACAACATAACTATTTTTCACCCAGTGGTGATGGCAAGCCTTATTGCATCATGCTACCGCCGCCCAATGTCACCGGCAGTTTGCACATGGGACATGGTTTTCAGCATACCTTAATGGATATTTTGATCCGTTATCATCGCATGCAAGGTGACAATACCTTATGGCAAACCGGATCCGATCACGCGGGCATCGCCACCCAAATGGTGGTTGAACGCCAACTGATGATGGCGGGCAAAAGCCGTCGTGAAATGAGTCGTGATGCATTTGTCGAAAAAGTATGGGAATGGAAAAAAGAATCGGGCGGCACGATTACGCGGCAATTACGTCGCATGGGCGCGTCGATGGATTGGTCGCGTGAACGATTTACCATGGATGAACCTTTTTCTCATGCGGTGCGCGAAGTATTTATTCGTTTACATGAGGAAGGATTAATTTATCGTGGTACACGCTTAGTCAATTGGGATCCTAAATTATTGACGGCCATCTCTGATCTTGAAGTCGTCAGCACAGAAGAAGAAGGACAGCTTTGGCATATTCGTTATCCGCTTGAAGAGGGCAAAGGTCACATCACCGTCGCGACAACTCGACCAGAAACATTACTAGGCGATGTGGCTGTTGCTGTTCATCCCGACGATGAACGGTATCAAAACTATATTGGCAAACACGTGCAATTACCTTTAACGGGCAGAATGATCCCGATTATTGCCGATGATTTTGTCGAAAGAGAATTTGGTAGCGGCTGCGTGAAAATCACACCCGCGCATGATTTTACCGATTATGCATTCGGTCAACGTCATCAACTCACACCGATAAATATTTTCACGCCCGATGCACATATTAATGAAAATGCACCGACAGCGTATCAAGGCTTAGAACGTTTTGCTGCGCGAAAACAAATTTTAAAAGATTTAGAAGTCTTAGGCTTGATCGAAAAAGTTGAAAAACATACATTGAAAGTACCTCGCGGTGAAAAATCCGATGTCATCATTGAACCCTATCTCACGCAACAATGGTTTATGAAAATGAAACCCTTAGCTGAACCTGCGATTGCTGCCGTCGAACGGGGGGAAGTGAAATTTATTCCAGAGAATTGGAACAAAACATATTTTCAGTGGCTCAACAATATTGAAGACTGGTGTATCAGTCGACAATTATGGTGGGGACACCGGATTCCAGTTTGGTATGATGCGGATGGCAATCATTATGTCGGCCAAGATGAGAAAGATGTTCGCACGCGTAATCAATTAAGTGCGGATGTTAAATTAGAACAAGACATGGATGTGCTAGACACGTGGTTTTCATCAGCGCTCTGGCCATTTGCAACGTTAGGCTGGCCAGAACAAACACCGGAACTCGCAACTTTTTACCCAACGAATGTATTAGTCACTGGTTTTGATATTATTTTCTTTTGGGTCGCGCGCATGATCATGATGGGTTTAAAATTCATGGGCAAAGTACCCTTCAACGAAGTATTTATCACTGGCTTAATTCGCGATGCGGAAGGCCAAAAGATGTCGAAATCAAAAGGCAATGTGCTCGATCCACTTGATTTAATTGATGGCATAACGCTTGAGGATTTATTGCAAAAACGCACGTATGGGTTGATGCAACCTGCCATGGCACAGCGCATTGAAAAAAATACTGTCAAACAATTTCCAGATGGCATTGCGGCCTATGGCACGGATGCACTGCGTTTTACTTTTTGTGCGCTAGCCTCTTATGGTCGCGAAATTCGTTTTGATTTAGGCCGTCTTGAAGGCTACCGTAATTTTTGTAATAAATTATGGAATGCGGCGCGGTATGTGTTAATGAATACAGAGAATCACGACAATGGTCTGACGAATCAGCAAATGACGTTATCACTGCCTGACCAATGGATTCTTTCTCGCTTGCAAACAACGATTCAAGTTGCGCATGAGGCGTTAGCCAATTATCGGTTTGATTTATTTTCTCAAGCGATCTATGAATTCACCTGGAATGAATTTTGTGATTGGTATTTGGAATTATCCAAACCTATTTTAAATTCAGCCGAGAGCAGCGCAGAACAATTACGTGGTACGCGTCATACACTCATTCGTGTGTTAGAAACGGTATTGCGTTTATTGCATCCCATCATGCCATTTGTTACCGAAGAAATTTGGCAACGTGTTGCACCGCTGGCGGGTAAAAAATCGGTGACGATTATGCAAGAAGCGTATCCGCAATTTGATTCCGCACTCAAACAGTTAGGCAGTGAAGCCGAGTTAGAATGGGTGAAAAGCGTCATCATTGCCGTGCGCACGTTACGCAGTGAAATGAATATTGCACCGGGCAAAGGTTTAACCGCTTTATTGAGCAAAGGCACGGAGATTGATAAAAAACGGTTTGCTGCGCATCGACATTTAGTCATGAGCTTAGCTAAATTAGCCAGCGCAACTTGGTTGACCGCTGGCGAAACGCCACCGGAATCTGCCACTGCATTAGTGAGTGAATTAGAAATTTTAATTCCGATGGCAGGCTTGATTGATAAACAAGAAGAATCTGATCGCTTGTCCCGTGAAATTGTTAAATTAAAAAAAGAAACCGAACGCGCCGAAACCAAATTACAAAATCCCAGCTTTGTGGATCGAGCGCCCACGGATGTGGTTGACAAAGAGCGCGCAAAATTATTGGAATTAAAAACCACGTTAACGAAATTAATGGATCAGTTAGAAAAAATTGCGGCGTTGTAGCCCGGATGCAATCTGAGGTTTAAACCGCCAATAAATTCCAGGACGACAGTTCTTAAGCTAGCGCCATTGGCTCTTAACCCGCACTATACTAACGAGAGTAACGCCTGACCAACATGCTTAAAATTATAAATATAAAAATCATTTAACCGTTGTTCTTGTTCACCACTATAAATTAAAATCCCTTTTTTACATCGCTCTTTTGTCAATGATTTGAAATATTCTAATCCTTTCAGAAATTGTGAATGAAAAGTTTGTGATGCTTTGATTTCAATCGGAACCAAATGATTGCCATCCTTAAAAATCAAATCCACTTCATTTTGATTACTGTCTCGATAAAAATAGAAACTCGGTTCAAATCCTTTATTCAGCCGATTTTTTATAAATTCAGAAATAACTAAATTTTCAACCAAGCTACCACGCAATGGGTCACGTGAAACTTGTTCAACTGCAGTAATATCCAATAAATAAGTTGCTAATCCAACATCCGTAAAATAAATTTTTGGCGATTTAATGATACGTTTTCCAAAATTTTCAAAATAGGGTTGTAACCGAAAAATCACAAAAGATGCTTCCAATATTGATAACCAATTCGATACAGTATGATAAGAAATCCCAAGTTCATTGCTGATGTTATGACTATTAAATAGTTGTCCTGTTCGACCCGCACATAATTTCAAAAATTGTTGAAATAATGCTAAATCTTTCACATTTATCATTTGCCGAACATCTCGCTCCAGATAGGTTTGCACATAATCACGATAAAATTTCGTTGGTTGCAAATTATCTTTGTAAATTCGCGGGTACAACCCATGATAAATATATTCATCCACGTTAAATTGCTGGGTGATACTCGCAATTTCATTAATTTCAAACGGCAATAGTTTTAATATGGCTGTACGCCCGGCAAGCGATTGACTCACTGATTCATGTAGTGCTAATTGATGACTACCCGTTAAAATAAAAAACCCTTTTTTATCTGCTTTATCAACCACACCTTGCATAAACGAAAGTAATGTTGGCACACGCTGAATTTCATCAAAAATCGCGCCTTCCTTGAACCGAGCAAGAAAACCCTTAGGGTCAGTCTCGGCGAAACTTCTCTCATCAAGGTCTTCTAATGAGACATAAGCCTTGTCTGGAAATAAGGCTTTACTGAGAGTGGTTTTGCCGGATTGCCGAGGCCCAAGCAATGTCACCACTGGATATGCTTTAGCCATTTCCAGCACTTCAGAGGCAATTTCTCTTTTTAACATTGAAATTTCAACCTTTTAATCATTAAGTTACAAATATTTATGTAATTTAGAAATTCAACTTCTAAATTACATATTAATGTTCATTTTATCAAAAAACAAGGGGTGAGCGACTGAATTACATCCATATCGTTATCCACAAGTCTAAAAAGCTCTACGGCTCCAGCTTAAAAATAGGCTGTCGTCCTGAGTGCTTTTCGCTCCGAAGCAACTGTCTTGAAAATTATATAGCAGTTATCTGCTTAGAGAAGTCTCTCCCTTTGAAAAAGGGAGGTCAGGAGGGATTTTTATAAAATTTATTTTTTTTACAAATCCCCCTCAATCCCCCTTTTTCAAAGGCGTTGTTGCGTAATTCACGGTGTCGACTTAGTGTCGTGCCAGCGTGCTTTTAGCTGGCATCCAGGTTTGCTCTTAATAAAATTTATATAGTCATAAATAGAGCAAACCTGGATGCCAGCTAAAAGCACGCTGGCACGACACTAAGCTGACTCTGTGAATTACGCAACAACGCTTTTTTCAAAGGGGGAAGCCCTTGTCTTAAGCAGCTCCCGCTAAAGAAAGGGCTGTCATCCTGAGTGCTTTTCGCTCCGAAGGATCTCCCGCAAATTTCTGAGGCCTAGTTAAAAATATTTTTAAGCATCTCTCTACTATATATGAAACAAAGAGGTCAGATGCCAACATTCTACACGTCAGAAAGAAATTGTATTTTGACTTGTAGGATGTTGGCATCCGACCTCTTCAGGTTGCCCTTGGTTTTACAATCAAGTTAAAGGTTGTTACTATCTATCGAGAAAAATTTATTGTATGAAATGACATGGAATTAATAGTCATACATCGGCACAAGGAAAAGTATAATGAGATTATTTATTCTCAAATTACCCGCACTAGTACAGTTACTGTTTATTGTTTTTAGTACCGTGCTTGTTGCGTTTGGTTCCGCAATTACCGTTTATTTCCTGTTTGGATCGTTGGATTTAACGCCAAAATCTGGCTTAATCACGGCAATTTATGCCGTGCTTGGCACGATATATGCGGTTTTAGTTGCTTTTTCTATTTCAGGTGTATGGCAAAATTATTGTGCCTCTGAAATGTCTGTAACAACCGAAGTGGATGCGTTAATTGACTTGATTCATACGGTAGGCACCTCGACTCAAGATAACGGTGCATTGATTCGTGAAACGGCTATTGAATATTTAAATGAAGCAGTTACAGTCGAATGGCCAGCATTAGCCAAAGGGCATAGTCATCTCATCCTATCGCCTAAATCGAATAGCTGTATCATCGCTTTTAGACTAATCAATGCCATCAAAACAATTCAACCGAGAAATGAGCGACAATATATTATTTTCTCTCACGCGCTGACGTTGTTATCAAAATGGCTCGATGCAAGACGTGCGCGTATCATGATTTCTAAAGGCAATATTGCTAAATCACTTTGGCCAATGTTAATTGTAGGCGCGTTCATTTTATTTGCTTTCCATGGAATGTTTACCGTTGAAAATCATTTTTTATGGTCGACGTTGTTATTATTTTTTTCAGGCATTATCGGTTTATCATTTTACATCATATTCACTTTTGATTGTCCATTTGGTGGATCGCCCTCCGTTGATTCCGATCCGTTTAATTGGGCTATTATCTGGCTTAAAAATGAGAATTTTTTATAAAAAATTATTTATTCAATCGGAAAATTAAAATAAGTTATCGGAAAAGGCTCGTTTTTTAACGTCTGTATACTCGGTGTCATGCCAGCGGCAAGCCCAGATGCAATCCGTCAATATAAACATCAGGTGTAATTATTTTACCTGGCATTTTCAATTCTATTTTTGCAGCATCTAGCGCTCTTAATTCTCTTTCCATGGTTTGCTGATTGGTTGCATCCCATACCACTTGATATAAACATTTATTACCAAGACGATCTTCGCTCAGAAAATCAACTTCATAGCGTTCTTTCGTTAAATAATAATGAATCTTGTGGCCTTGTCGTCTTAAATCAAGATAAATCATATTTTCAAATAAATGGCCTGTATTATTGTTTAAACTAAACGTGAAAGCTCTTGAAAGACCAGAATCGATTACATACATTTTTCTTGGATTAGTTAACGTCTTGCGAATAGATTCGCTGTATAACGGCACTGGAAAAGCAAGATACGCATCTTCAATATAATGCAAATAATCCAATATTGTATTTTTGGAACCTGTTAACCCTTGGCTTTTCACATCATTGGTAAATTTGTTAATCGAAAAACCACTGCCAGGATTTTTTAATACTGTTTTAATAAGATATTTTATTAAAGCAATGTTTGTGATGTTGTAGCGCTCGACAATATCACGCATGATCACAAGCTCTGTATAATCCTGAAGTAATTGCTTTTGTTCGGTTTGCATGGTGTCTATTGTTTCAGGCAAACCACCTTGCTCAAGGTAATGTTGCAACTGCTTGATTAAAAGATCACGGGTTCGTTGGCCTAGCAGCGATTTGTCAAATTGTATTTTATTTGCAAGTAAATATTCATTAAAACTATATGGCCAAATTTCAGTTGCAAGCGAGCGGCCACGTAAAGAAGTCGCAATTTCTTTGCTAAGCAATTTTGCGGAAGAGCCTGTTAAATATATTTGAACTTTTTTGGTGTCAAAAAACCGACGGATGACTAACGCCCACTCTTGTACATTTTGGACTTCATCTAAAAATAAATAACACGTATTGTCATGATTTTCAGGATATAGCTTGTAGAAGCCTTCCAGCATATCTCTGAATTGCTGTTGTGAACAAGGAGCCAGGCGATCATCTTCAAAATTAAGATATAAAATGCGTTGCAGCGGAATATTTTCTTGTTGAATAAGTTGTCGAATCGTTTGAAATAAAAAATATGTTTTACCGACTCGCCTCATACCAATAGCCACTTTAATTTTATGAGCCATTTCAGGAAAGTGAGCTTCGCGAAAAACTGCGCCTTCGGTAGCGTCTAATTTTGCCGTAAATTCGGCTAATAGAATTTGTAGTAGATTAAGCATGCATCACCAAAACTGGGTTAACTCATTAAGCCAGTATATATAAAATCTGGGTCAATGTAAACACCCAGATTTGCTTCGGTGCTTAAGAAAAGACTGTCATCCTCGGTGCTTAAGAACAGGCTGTCATCCTGAGCGCTTTTCGCTCCGAAGGATCTCCCGCAAATTTCTGATGTTTCGTTAAAAATATTCTTAAGCATCTCGCTGCTTCATAGGGAGATCCTTCGGAGCGAAAAGCACTCAGGATGACAGCCTGTTCTTAAGCACTCAGGATGACAGCTTTTTTAAGAGCTCAGAAAAAATTTCACACCTGCTCAATAAAACCAAATCGCTTAACCGTGCGATCCAATTCCTGCAGACACAATAATAAATCTTCGATTTTTCCTAACGGCCACATGTTGGGACCATCAGACGGTGCCGCATCCGGGTTCGGATGCGTTTCCATAAAAATACCAGCCACACCTGCCGCTACCGCCGCACGTGCTAACACCGGCACAAATTCTCGTTGACCGCCTGTCTTGCCGCCTAACCCACCCGGTAATTGCACCGAATGCGTCGCATCAAAAACCACAGGACAATTTGTTTCACGCATCACGGCTAAAGAACGCATATCCGAAATTAAATTGTTATACCCAAAACTCGCACCGCGTTCACACACCATGATTTGTTGATTACCCGCTAACCGCGCTTTTTCAACCACATATTTCATATCCCACGGCGATAAAAACTGGCCTTTTTTCACATTCACCGGCAATTCTTGTCTCGCAACACGTTCAATAAAATTAGTTTGTCGACATAAAAAAGCAGGGGTTTGTAACACATCTACCACCTCTGCCACTTCGTCAAGCGGAGTATCTTCATGCACGTCAGTGATAACCGGAACGCCTACGGTTTTTTTCACCACACTTAAAATACGCAAGCCCTCTTCCATTCCTAACCCACGAAAACTTTTGGCAGAAGAACGATTTGCTTTATCATAGGATGCTTTGTAAATAAAGTTGATGCCCAACCGCTGAGTAATTTCTTTTAATTCACCCGCTGTATCCACAGCAAATTGCTCGCCTTCTAACACACAAGGACCCGCGATTAAAAAAAATGGTTGATCTAAACCAACCTCAAACCCACACATCTGCATTACGCTGCTCCTGATAAACTTTTGCTGCTTGCACAAACCCACTAAATAAAGGATGACCATCGCGCGGTGATGACGTAAATTCCGGATGGAATTGACAGCCAATAAACCAAGGATGATCAGGCAATTCAATCATTTCAACCAATTCACCATTCGCAGAACGACCCGAAACACGTAATCCTGCCGCTTCAATTTGAGGTAACAAATTATTATTCACTTCATAGCGATGACGATGTCGTTCAACAATCGAGTCTTTACCATACACTCTACGCGCCAATGACCCTTCGCTTAAATGACACACTTGTCCACCTAAGCGCATCGTGCCACCTTTATCAGATTTTTCGGAACGGGTTTCTACATTGCCGGATTCATCTAACCATTCCGTTACCAATGCCACCACCGGATACGGTGTCTCAGGATCAAACTCCGTACTGTTCGCATTTAACATCCGCACTTTGTCGCGCGCAAATTCAATCATTGCAATTTGCATACCCAAACAAATGCCGAGATACGGAACATTATGCTCGCGCGCATAACGCACGGCAGAAATTTTGCCTTCAATGCCGCGCTTGCCAAATCCACCTGGCACAATAATGCCATCTAACCCATTTAAAATTTCTACGCCTTGTTTCTCAATGTCTTCCGCGTGAATGTAATTAATTTTGACGCGTGTGCGTGTTTTAATGCCCGCGTGAATCATGGCTTCAATGAGTGATTTGTAGGATTCGGTCAAATCCATGTATTTGCCAACCATGCCAATATTCACTTCCGCTGTTGGATGACGATACGCTTCAACAACCGCTTCCCACTCTCTTAAATCCGCGGGTTTCGCTTGCAAGCCGAGCAATTCAACCACAATGTCGTCTAATCCTTGGTGATGCAATTCCAGTGGAATTTGATACACAAAATCGACATCTTGCAATGGAATAACTGCGCGCTTTTCCACATTGGTAAACATTGCAATTTTAGACCGCGCACTTTCTGACAGAGGCCGGTCGCAACGACATAATAAAATATCCGGTTGAATACCGATGGAACGCAATTCTTTCACTGAATGTTGTGTGGGTTTTGTTTTAATTTCACCGGCGGTTTTAATATAAGGAATTAATGTGAGATGAATGAAGATAGCATGTTGGCGTCCTAACTCAATTCGCATTTGCCGAATGGCTTCCAGAAAAGGCAATGACTCAATGTCACCCACGGTGCCACCAATTTCAACCAGTGCAATATCGATATCTTGCGCCGCTTTTTTAATGCAGCGTTTGATTTCATCGGTAATGTGCGGAATCACTTGCACCGTGCCGCCCAAATAATCTCCGCGGCGTTCTTTACGCAATACATTCGCATAAATACGACCACTGGTGAAATTATTGGCTTTGTTGGTTTTAATTCTGACGTAGCGTTCGTAATGACCCAAATCCAAATCGGTCTCACCACCGTCTTCGGTGACAAACACTTCGCCATGCTGGGAAGGATTCATCGTTCCGGGATCGACATTAATATAAGGATCCAATTTCAATAAGGTCACTTTGAAACCGCGGGCTTCTAACACCGCACCTAAAGAGGCGGAAGCAATGCCCTTCCCCAATGAGGAAACAACACCGCCCGTAATAAAAATATATCGTGTCATGGTAGTTAGTCTGTAACTTAATGTTTATATTAATTTTATTTGCGGATGATACGTTCGAGTAGTACTTAGTAAGCGATGATTCTACACGAAAGTAGAGGGCATGTTCTATAAGAATTTGTATCTATTTATTATTTGATCAGTAAATGCAGTTAGTGTACTATATTTAGTCTTTTAATAAGCCAAAGGATACACGCGCATGCATGACAGAGGCGATGCAAAATCAGAAGCAAAAACACTCTCGCAACCGACTCAACAACCATCAGAGAATGCATTTCGCGAGTTAGCCAAGCAATGCGGCATTGCTCTCTTGCCGGATGCCATCAATGCGCTTTATAGCTTTGATCGCCAAGGGCACCCCTTTATCGCCTCTCTTCTCACTTACACAGCATTTAAACGCAACAACGCTGAGAATCATCAAAAAAATATCGCACTCTTAAAAGCGATGCTGCAGCATCCAGACATATTAATCAATACACAAAATGCGCATCTTTTTGTCCGCATTCTTTTTACAGGTCAGCTAGAACTCATTCGTCACTTGCAAGCACATGGAATATCTATTCAGCAAGAATTTGATCATCTTGGTTTTATCTTGCATTACATTCAAGTTAATAAAGCGGCGCCATTAAATCTCTCCGCCATCAAACAAGCCTTTGAACAATTATTATTAACGCCGAATTCGCTGAAGGTAGGACTTGCGCTTTTCGGCAAACGGACTGCATTAAACTATGTAATGACGATGCCTGACGCGTGGCAAGACGCTCTCTTTCCATCATTAATTCGCCTCATCAAAGCAGAAGGCTTACGGCAAATTAAAACTTGGAACATTTGCAACGAAGACGATTTGCAATCTTTTATCTTAAAGATGTTAGGTTATGCGACTGAAGAACTCGCCAAAAATACAATGCCTAATTATGACAACTGCCGAAAAAAAATTGACTCAGAACTCTACACACCACTAGCCGACTATTTAAAAGCACTCACAACGACCGCGGCAGATGCAAAAGAGGAACCCAGTCAAGCATTACTAAAAGCTAGCGTCGCTCACAATAATGAATACGCATTGCAACTCGAATTAAATCGACCTACTTTTTGCGAGCTTGAAGCAGGAAGTGCAAGCGTGCTAAAACATGCGATTTTTTTGGGACGGTTACGTGCCATTTATTTATTAGCGGATCAAATTTCGTATCAACAGATAAATGACATTTTTCAATTTGCGCTGAATCCACAAAAATATCGCGATTTCAATGATCAATTTGGCGTAGTGAATACATTACTCAATGCACCGCAATTTTTTGCTAACTTATCGCTGAAACAATTACATGATGCTTATCTGGTCGCTCAATCGAAACAAGAGCTCGACTTAGCTGCTGTGTTATTGCGAAAAATAAAAATAAAAATAAATGAATTAGTCGAAAAAGATTTGGCCGATAAAACGCATTCATTTCCCGCCTTAAGCGATGTATATCTCTTTCGTCAACATTGTCATGATCGCTATTTGGCGCTGCTACAAAAAGAATGCGACCAAGAAACAATTCAACCGCGACTGATCGATTGGTGTTATCAAGCTGTTTTATCGCATCATCTACACGCTATTTTGCAACATAACATTCCCTGCTCTCTCCTCGATTTGCGGCGAATTGCAGAATTTTCAATGGAAATGAGAGGACGCCATTGCGCCAACTTAGAGAGAGCAACGCATTATAGAATGCTGGCAAATGAAGCCTATCAAGTCATCAAAAAACTCGATCCAGCAGAGTTTCATCAGCACGATCAGCTTAATCAAATTTTTAATAACATTTCTTATCTTACCCAGCGTAATATCTATTTTTTTGCAGCGCTCCAATTATTAATCGAAACACAATATGAAATCGAAACATTGCACCCCTCAGATCAACAAGGTTTTGATATTTTTAATCTGAAGCACTACCTGCCCACTATTTTCAGACAAATTGAGGCCAACGAACCGAACCAAATCCCACGCATGATAGCAGAAGCAACTATGCGGTATCACCGTTTTAAAACGCTCTCATTCCTAACGTGTCAATTTGAACTAACATTATGGGAATTTTTTGCAGAACATCGTCCAGCCATTGTCAGGCCTATGTTGGCAGGGTTACTGTTAGCAACTGGAAAAGTCATTGAGCAAACAAACCCATCTTCCGCAAAACAATACTATGTCAAGGTGATAGAGCTCGCACCCGAGCTAGAATCAAGCAACGACACGCATCTCATCGTTCTCTGTGCCGCCATGACAGCACTCGTGAAAAATTCGCTGCTTCATTTTCCGAGCGACATTCCAAATATGATTTCTATTATTACTAAATTTGACGCTGCCATGAAATTAAAAAGATCCTACAGCAAAATAGAAAATTTCTGTTTATCAGGCGAAGAAAAAGAAAGTCTGGTATCCAAACAAATTCCCATTGTGTTAGAGACACAATTAGCGATTTTGCAATTAGCCAATTCAGCAGAATCCAACAAAGAACTTAAGCCACTCCTATCTGACCTCAAGAACATCACTGATAAATTGCCTAATCTGGTTAATCATAATAGCATTCACCTCGATACATTGAGCAGCTTGATGTTGGTTTTAAATCGCGTTTTTATCACCAATCCTGATTTTTTAGCGCGCTTAACAAAGGATGTGTTTTTTCAGGCTGACATTGATAAAATCATCTATCTTTTAATTGCGTTTGCCGAGCACTTTGAATCTCAACCGCTAATCCCGAGTCAGCAATCTCATTTCTATGACTTGTTGAATAGTTATTTAATCGTTAAATTTAAACTTATTGAAACTAATCCACTTGCAGCGTATGAGCATTTTTTTGAAGATCAAATGTCTTTTGCAGATTGTTTAGCTCAACCTGTTTTGCATGATTTTCTTAAAAATGCTGTCAATGCTGCCATCAAAGCGAAAGCATTTGACAAAGCAATCGATTTTCTCAATGTAATTCTTAACTATCCTGAAAAGACGATTACGCAACAATTATTGTCGTTTGCACATGAAAAAATGGGTGTTTGTTTTTATTCAAAAGAGGCAAGGAATACCACGCATCTTGAAAAAGCGATCCGCCATTTTTCGATGTCAACGCCAACACCTGTCATGCTAGGTCATGCTTGGCATGCCTTAGGAAAAATTCGTCAAGATGAAAAGCAAAGTGAAGCAGCAGAAAAATGTTTTACCTTGGCAGTCAACGTATTTACGCTGCACGCGGCTTCCTTGTCAACCACAGATAAGATTAAGCTGAAACAATGTAAAAAGTGGATTTCAGAACAAGCAAAAATGAAAGCAAAACCAATTTCATCAAAGCAAACAGCTAAATCTGGCGCTGATTCAAAATCAAATCAGCCACAACAATTTAAAACAGAAACACAAGAACTCATTGAAACAATCAATGCTTTCTTAGAACAGTCTAAAGATAGCCCGCATTATCTTAATAGACATGCCTACTTTCATCAGCAGGTGGATTTGTTATTGCAACGTAAATTGGGCGAATCCGAATTTTGTTTAACACTTGAAACTTTTTTAGTGACGTTGAAAACAAATTCCCAACAGACAGCAGATAAGAAAGAAGACGCGCCTAATACCAGTAGAATGTTGAAACGACTTAAGCAGGCTAAGAAAGAGCAAGAAAAACTAAAAAATTCCAGATGCAACGTACTTGAAGCGACTGCTACGGCAATACCCGCAACAGAACAAGTGGCTGCACCAGCAACCGAGACGACAAGAGATGCTGTAGTGCAAGCTGCAAAAGTAGTCACAGAGCAAGCTGCAAGCGAAGCAAAAGAACAAGCCACAAGAGCAGCAGAGCAAACAACAAAAGAAGCAAATGAACAAACCACAAAAGAAAAAGTGGAGCAATCCACCAAAAAAGTAGCCGATTCCAAGAGGGATGCAACTAAAAAAGTATTAACCAAAAATGCAGCAACTTCATCAGATGTTATCTCTGAGGATTTTCTTGTTCAGTCAGGATTTACCGCTGGAATGATGTTTTCTAATTCTACCTGGGCAACACCTTTCGACACAGATGGCATAAAAAATCTTCCCTTTAAACCTTGGGGTCCTGATTTTTAGTAGCGTTGCCGCATATTGAACAGCTTTCAAACCGAGCCGCGACCGTCTCGATGTCATGCCAACTAAATAGGAATGTTGCTTTTTCTACAAATCCCCCTTGTTCCCAATGGCACTAGCTTAAGAACTGTCGTCCCGGAATTTAGTAGCTCTTAACGAGCGCCTTTTGCTCGTTTAGAGCTACTTAATGTCCGGGATCCATCTTCAATTTATCGCCCTCTTGCTTTTAACTTATATGCTTTAAGCAAAATGGATCCCGGACATTAACTGGCGCTAAATTCGCAAAAAGCGCTCATTAAGCGCCAGTAAATTCCGGGACGACAGTTCTTAAGCTAGTGCCATTGCCCCTTGTTCCCCTTTTTCAAAGGGGGAAACCTTCTAACAGCTTTCACTGTTAAAACACAGAACGGTTTAGAAGGTCTCCCCCTTTGAAAAAGGGGGAACAAGGCTGATAGATCGACGCAAATTCCACCCATGCGTCGTCCTGAAAAATCTTACGCCCAGATTATTTGACCGCAGTTATCGCAGTAGCGCGTAAGATTTATTCAGGATCCACGAACGAAGAACTCATTCCTGAATTTATAGGGATCGATGATACTCAAGTGGATCCTGAATAAATATTCCGTGCGAGTACCGTCGCTACGGTTAAAATACGTTGACGTCATATTTTTCAGAACGACGCAGGGGTGGAATTTGCATCAATCCGTCAGGAACAAGGGGGATTTGTATAGAATAATTTATAAAACTCTCCCCAGTCCTTTTTTCAAAAATGAACGTGTGTAAAAACATACTGGCATGATACCTAATTGACACCGCGCTTTAGGTTCGCATTTTGAGGTATGATTGGTCTATACTCGTGTCCTAACATTCCGAGTATTAACCAACGTAATTATAATTTACGTTTAAATCTAAGGTAATGTGATGATTGCAGTGACCCAACATATTTCATTGAAGCCCACTGAAATTAAATTCACCTTTATCGCATCCCCAGGCCCTGGCGGACAAAATGTGAATAAAGTTGCCACCGCTGTGCAATTACGGTTTGACGTCTTGCACTCACCGTCTTTGCCAGAAAGTGTACGAACACGCTTGATCGGTTTGTTAGGAAAAAAATTAACACTGCAAGGTGAGCTAATTATCAAAGCCAGTCGTTTCCGCACTCAGGAACGAAATAAGCAAGATGCATTAGATCGTTTGTGTGAATTGATTAAGCGTGCAGAAATTCCACCTAAAAAAAGAAAAAAAACCAAACCGACTTTTGCCTCCAAACTGCGTCGCTTGAACACGAAAAAAATTCAAGGTGGTAAAAAAGCCATGCGGCGTGTGAAGGCGAGCGATTGAGTTTTTAAACCTGAATTCTTATCTGGAATTCATCTTTGAAACAAGATTAGGATTGACTCCACCCCCATCTCACTTTAGTCTGTTACAGGCATGAATGGATTTAACTATTTTATCTTTGGAGAATAATAATGCTCATGAAACCTTTTGTTTTTTTAATCATTCTCGTTGCAATTGGTGCCGGTTTAACAACGGTACTGTGGCATGAACAAATCATCCAAGTGGCTATGTTCCGCGATTTCTTTGATGTTGCACTGCCTGTTTTAGGTTTTGGCGCATTAATTAAATATTTATGCACTTGTGCTAATTGCTGTAGTCATAAAGACGATTGAGACGTCTTTCGGTTTGTCTATTATACAAATCCCCCTTGTTCCTCTTTGGACGTAATGCCGCGAATTTGAGCCGCGAGTCTGAGCCGCGACCGTCAGGGAGCGTCACGGAATCAGCGATTGAAATTAACGCTGATTCCGTGACGCTCCCTGACGGTCGCGGCTCAGACTCGCAGCTCAGATTACGTCCAAAGGGACCAACCTCACTTCAACTCCCACCTGATCAACACCCGCCAAAAACTCCTCAACCACACAAAATCCCACCACTGCAGCTAACTTCTCTCGAACATAAATCAATGGAATCCGATCACGCAACCAAGGTGGAACACCCCACTGTTGCCATAATTTTTTTAACTCGTGATGACACTGCCGCCCAGGTAATTTCACTATTTCACCACCCGAACGAAATCGAACCGTCACATCGTCTAATTCTTTCCGTAACCCAGCACCCACCGTTTGCATCGCTTGCAACGTTCCGATCGAGGGAACACACAAAGACGCTGAAAAATTCCATGGCACAACACACGTTGCATCATGCAGAGATAAACACGGCATCGCGATTAAATTATCACGGTAACGTCGCAGCTCCACGTGTTGCCAACCGTGCACCGGCATTTTATCGTCACCTGCTGTTAAAACCGTATCGAGAATTTGTTGCAATTTAACAGCCGAAGGAAGAGGAAATTGCAATGCCATCAACCACGCACGTAAAGCTTGTCGTTGTCGCATCACAGACAACGCTAATAATTTTTTCACCGACAGCGTATTCGCAACAGATCCTTGCACCGCTTGCAAATCCGCCTCAGTAAAAAATTCCACTAAGGCTTGCGCTTCCGCACAATGCGCCGCTGTCCGAGCCAGTGTATTTGTCACTGTCGGCCAACGCTGACTTAATAACGGCAATACCTCGTGACGTAAAAAATTCCGTGCAAATCGAGTATCAACATTGGATTCATCCTCAACCCACTGCAATTGATGTTGCACCGCATAATCTTGCAACTCAGCACGCGTGACATCTAGCAAAGGTCGTCCATGCCAGCCAGCTGCAAACGATTTTAAACGCGGCATCGCCGCCAATCCCTTCGGCCCGGCACCCCGTAATAATTGCAACAACACCGTTTCAGCTTGATCATTTTGATGATGCGCTGTTAACAACACATCATTCGGCTGCATTAAGTTTGCAAACACGGCATAACGCTCTGTGCGCAACCAATCTTCTAAAGAATTATTTTGTGTAGGTGATTTGTTCGACAACGTATGAACCGAAAAATCAATAGCTAATTCACGGCAAATCGTTTTGCAATGCACAGCCCATTGCGATGCAGCGGGCTGAACGCCGTGATCAATATAAACAGCGTGGAGATTGAACGGATGGTTGTTACGCACTTCTGCTAACACATGCAACAACACGTGGGAATCTAAACCCCCACTGTAAGCAAGCCAAATGGTATTAGCACACGGTTGTTTGAGACAAAAATCCCGAACCGTATTAAACAGCGATTCCATACGACATTAACCGCTTATAACGTTGTTCCAATAATTTATCGGTTGATAAACCGTGCAATTCACCCAATTTTTCCGCCAAGGTATTTTTCAACACCGTCGCCATCGCATCATAATCACGATGCGCACCGCCCAAGGGTTCGGGTATCACTTGATCGATTAATTTCAAGTGTAAATTTTGCTCGGCCGAAACACCCATGGCCTCTGCCGCTTGCGCCGCTTTATCTGAACTCTTCCAGAGGATAGAGGCGCACCCTTCCGGCGTGATGACGCAATAAATCGAATATTGCAACATGAGAACGCGATCGCCCACGCCAATGGCCAATGCGCCCCCTGAACCACCTTCACCGATCACCGTGCAGATAATAGGGGTTTTTAAGGTGGACGCGACGAATAGATTACGGGCAATGGCTTCACTTTGATTACGCTCTTCTGCGCCGATGCCCGGGTATGCACCAAATGTATCAATAAACGTAAAAATAGGCAGTTTGAACCGCTCTGCCATCCTCATTAACCGCAAGGCTTTACGGTAATCTTCCGGGTTTGGCATACCGAAATTACGTTCAATTTTTTCATTGGTTTTACGGCCTTTTTCATGGCCAATGATCATCACTGGCTGACCATTAAAACGTGCCGTTCCGCCAATAATTGTTGGACCTCTCGATAAGGTGCGGTCACCGTGCAACTCATCAAACTCGGTAAAAATTCGTTCAATATAATCCATCGTATGCGGACGCAGAGGATGTCTCGCCAATTGAGTAATTTGCCAAGGACTTAACCGCGAAAAAACATCCTTGGTTAATTGCTTGCTTTTAGCTTCCAAACGGCTGATTTCATCGGTAATATTAAGGTCACTATCCTTACCCACCATCCGTAATTCTTGAATTTTTGCCTCAAGTTCGGCAATCGGTTGTTCAAAATCAAGAAAATTCAAATTCATGTTGATTCCCATTTTCATCAATGCGAAACCGCTAATAATAGCTCAAAATGGGCGGGTTGGCTAAAAAAAATTATGAGGGTTATTGTGGGGGGCTTTGCCTGATAAGAAAGGACTTGTCATCCTGCGTGCTCCAACTCCCGAAAAAAGAGGGGTAAACATCTAATAAGAACTTCTTCTTTTTTTATACAAATCCCCCTTGCTCCCCCTTTTTCAAAGTGGGAGACCTGCTAAGCAGCTTTCACCGTTAAAACACAGAGCTGTTTAGAAGGTCTCCTACTTTGAAAAGGCGTTGTTGCGTAATTCACGCTGTCAGCTTAGTGTCGTGCCAGCGTGCTTTTAGCTGGCATCCAGGTTTGCTCTTAATAAAATTTATATAGTCATAAATAGAGCAAACCTGGATGCCAGCTAAAAGCACGCTGGCACGACACTAAGCTGACAGCGTGAATTACGCAACAACACCCTTTGAAAAAAGGGGGAACAAGGGGCAATGGCACTAGCTTAAGAACTGTCGTCCCGGAATTTACTGGCGCTTAATGAGCGCTTTTTGCGAATTTAGCGCCAGTTAATGTCCGGGATCCATTTTGCTTAAAGCATATAAGTTAAAAGCAAGAGGGCGATAAATTGAAGATGGATCCCGGACATTAAGTAGCTCTAAACGAGCAAAAGGCGCTCGTTAAGAGCTACTAAATTCCGGGACGACAGTTCTTAAGCTAGTGCCATTGGGAACAAGGGGGATTTGTATAAAAAAATTTAAATTTTTCTCTGTGAATACTTCTAGGGGCGGTTACAAAAAATAAAACGCTTGCATCGAAGTTCTTTGGGAGTGCTTGCACTTTCGATTGCAGAAACCTCTGATATTAAGCAAAATAGTTTTTTTATTGAAAAGGCCATTTATGAATCCTCGTTATATCCACTTGCGTATTCATACTGAATATTCGCTCAGCGATGGGATCGTTCAAATTAAGCCATTAATTGACCAAACAGTCGCGGAAAAAATGCCCGCTGTGGCGATTACCGATCAAAGTAATTTATTTGCAACGGTAAAATTTTACCAAGCTGCGCTGGCAGCGGGCGTCAAACCCATTCTCGGTGTCGATATTTGGTTAGAGAATGAAAAACAACCCGCCGAGCCTTTTCGCCTCACCCTCTTCTGTCAAAACGATGTGGGTTACAAAAATTTACTGATCCTCATTTCGCAAAGTTACTTACAAGGCCAAGCCCATGACAAAGCGATTGTGCAACGTGCTTGGTTACAAGATTACGCAGAAGGATTAATCGTTTTATCCGGCGCCGAAGCGGGGGATGTAGGTATCGCGTTATTAGCGGATGATGAAAAACTCGCAGAGCAACACATCCATTATTGGCAAACGCATTTTCCGAATCGTTTTTATTTGGAATTACGTCGTACCGGTCAGCCTTTTGAAGAAAATTATATTCAAGCCGCCTGCAAACTCGCTGAAAAACATCATCTCCCGGTCATTGCAACCAACGATGTGCGGTTTCTCGCAGCCGATGATTTTGAAGCGCATGAAACACGAGTGTGTATACATGACGGTTTTGTCTTAGCCGATCCCCGTCGACCGAAAAAATATACCGAACAACAATATTTTCGTACACAAGAGGAAATGATCGCATTATTCAGTGATATTCCCGCCAGTTTACAAAATACCGTTGAACTCGCTAAACGGTGTAATGTCACGCTAACACTCGGCAAAAACGTTTTACCGCGTTATCCCGTTCCAGAAGGATTCACAACCGATACCTATTTAATAGAAGTCGCACAAAAAGGCTTGCAAGATCGTCTGACTGTCCTCTTTGATACAACACAACCTGATTTTCTCGAACAACGCCAAAAATATGATGAACGCTTACAAACTGAATTAGACGTGATTCTTAAAATGGGCTTTGCCGGTTACTTTTTAATTGTTGCCGACTTTACTCGCTGGGCACGTAACAATGATGTACCTGTCGGCCCTGGTCGCGGCTCAGGCCCTGGCTCGCTGGTAGCATTTGCACTTAACATTACTGATTTAGATCCACTCGCACATGAGCTGTTGTTTGAACGTTTTTTAAATCCAGAACGGATTTCCATGCCCGATTTTGACATCGATTTTTGCATGGAAGGACGTGACCGCGTCATCGATTACGTGATGCGTACGCATGGCAGAGAAAGTGTTTCTCAAATTATCACCTACGGCACCATGGCAGCACGCGCTGTGTTGCGCGATGTTGGACGCGTCCTCGGCATGAGTTACGGTCATGTGGATAAATTAGCAAAACTCATTCCCTTTGAAATTGGCATGACACTCGATAAAGCATTAGAACAAGAACAATTGTTGCGTGATCGCTACGAACAAGAAGAGGATGTCCGCACCTTAATTGAGTTAGCATTGAAATTAGAAGGCACGACGCGCAATGTGGGAAAACACGCAGGCGGTGTCGTCATCGCACCCGCAAAATTAACTGAATTCAGCCCACTGTATTGCGAGCCCGGTGAAACACAACACATCGTGACACAATTTGATAAAGATGATGTCGAAGCCGTTGGTTTAGTCAAATTCGATTTTTTGGGATTGCGCACGTTAACCATTATTGATTGGGCGGTCAAAACCATCAATGCTCTTTTGCAAGACAAGAACGAATCAACATTGAATATTCACTTATTACCGATCGCCGATGCAGACACATTTAATATGTTGAAGTCATGCAAGACCACAGCCGTGTTCCAGCTTGAATCACGCGGCATGAAAGATTTGGTAAAACGCTTACAACCCGATTGTTTCGAAGATATTGTGGCACTCGTTGCGCTGTTTCGTCCCGGCCCGCTGCAATCTGGGATGGTAGAAGATTTTATTAACCGCAAACATGGACGCGCAAAAGTCAATTACCCGCATCCAAAATTAGAACCCATTTTACGTCCAACCTATGGTGTCATTGTTTATCAAGAACAAGTGATGCAAATTGCCCAGGTTTTAGCAGGTTATTCACTCGGCTCTGCTGATATTTTACGGCGCGCCATGGGAAAGAAAAAACCTGAAGAGATGGCGATTCAACGTGAAATTTTTTGTCAAGGGGCTGTTGAACGCGGTGTCAACATGGAAACCGCCACACACATTTTCGATCTCATGGAAAAATTTGCCGGATATGGTTTTAACAAATCTCACTCTGCTTCTTACGCACTCATTGCCTATCAAACAGCTTGGTTAAAAGCACATTATCCTGCTGCTTATATGGCTGCCGTTTTATCATCCGATATGGACAATACCGACAAAGTCGTTTTGTTTGTCGAAGAATGTTATTCACTGGGGATACAGTTAACGCCGCCCGATATCAACACGGGTGAATATATGTTTAAAGTGGTGGATGAAAAAACCATTGCTTATGGCTTAGGTGCGATCAAAGGCGTGGGTCAAGCAGCTATTGAAATCATGACTGAATCACGCAAACAACACGGCGCATTTAAAAATTTATTTGATTTTTGTCAACGCATGGATTCACGCAAAATTAATCGTCGGGTGATTGAAGCACTGATTAAAGCAGGCGCTTTTGATAAAATTGGCCCTCATCGTGCGAGTATTTTTGTCAGCATTGATTCCGCCTTGCATCATGCGGAACAAGCACTCCGCAATGAAACGTTAGGTCAACATGATTTATTCGGCGCCGTCTTAAAATCCGAGGAAACCGTTCAACATGTTGCTGCTAACAAATGGAGTGAGCACGAGCGTTTATTCGGTGAAAAAGAAACTTTAGGTTTATATTTAACAGGTCATCCGATTCAACGTTATTTGCACGAATTAGAAAATTTTACCACGGGACGCATCCATGAATTACGTCCGCAACAACAGGTTGCAACCATCGCAGGCATCATTGTCAATGTCCGCGTGATTCAAACAAAACGCGGTGATCGCATGGCGGTTGCCACGCTTGATGATGCATCGGGTCAAATTGATGTCTTGTGTTTTGCGGACATGTTTCAAAAATATCGCGACTTGTTGCAAAAAGATAAATTAATTGTCGTTGACGGTGAAATTAGCTTAGATGATTTCAGTGGTAATAATCGTGTGATTTCACGCGCTATGTATTCCATGGATGCGGCACGCGAACGATACGCAAAGTATTTGCAAATTCGTCTGACGGGTTCACAGCAAGATGACATTACAAAGTTAGCGGCTATTTTAGAAAAATTCCGTGGTGGCAATACGCGTATCACCATCGATTATTTGCGTGAGAATGCCAAAGCAAATTTAAAATTGGGCGAGTTATGGCGTGTTAAACCTACGGATTTGTTGCTGCAAACATTAAGTGATTTGTTTAGTGAGCAGAGTGTTGAAGTGGTTTATGAAAATTGAAGCTGCCTGTTGGGTTTCGCTAAAAACGCTCAAACCAACCTACATGACTTAAGAAAAAGCTGTCATCCTGAGCGCTTAAGAACGGGCTGTCATCTTGGGTGCTTAAGAAAGGGCTGTCATCCTGAGCGCTTTTCGCTCCGAAGGATCTCCCTATATAGTAGAGAGATACTTAAGAAAGATCTTTAGCTAAACATCAGAAATTTGCAGGAGATCCTTCGGAGCGAAAAGCACTCAGGATGACAGCCCTTGCCTTAAGCAGCTCTCTACTATATAGGGAGATCCTTCGGAGCGAAAAGCGCTCAGGATGACAGCCCTTTCTTAAGCGCTCAAGATGACAGCCCTTTCTTAAGTGCTCAGGATGATAGCTTTTTCTTAAGCGCTCAAGATAGCAGCTCTTTCTTAAACGCGTAAGGCGACAGCTTTTTCTTAAGCACTCAGGATGACAACGGTAGGTTGGGTTGAGCGCTTTTTGCTTTTTGCGAAACCCAACATACCCCTCTCAAGATGAAAGTCGACGCGAGCTTTTTTGCTGCGTTGAAACATGCACCTGCTGTACTGGCGCATCAAGCTCTAGCTTCAATTCACCACCCTGCGTTTTCAAAATTTCCAAATTAAAATAACCTAACGCAGTGAGCTTATTCTCTTTCTCGTTAGCAACCAATGCTTCGAATAATTGCTTTCTTTCTTCAGGTTTCATTTTCAATAATTCTTCTTGAATAAGCATTTTTAATAGCTTAAATTTAAATTTTTCAATCTCAGTGAAAAGACTTTTATCTTCTTTTTTCTTTTCACCTTTGCTTTCATCAAGCATACCCTCTTTCTTTACGTCGACTTTCGTAAGATCATCCGCTTTTTCTTTTTCAAACAGCGTGTCAAATAATACATTTCTCTTTTCAGGATTCAAAGCAGATAAGTCTTTTTCGACAAACGAATGCATTAATGTTATGCGAATTTCATCAAGAGCAGAAAGGCTCGGGCTGTCAGGCTGGATTCTTTCGGCTAATTTTGAAAAATAATCTTCTCTATCAGCCTCCGGTAAATCCAGCAAGTTTTTCTCCAGTAAATTTTTTACTTCTTCATGCTGTTTGGGGTCTTCCATGTCGCATATTTTCTCAGAGAGAAAGTTTACAAAATTGACAGCTTCGCTCATTAATAATGAATCCTCTTTTAAGCCCTCTATCACACATTGGATAAATGCCTTATCCGCGCGACTAAATGCATTCTTAACATAGGGCTTGAGCGTTTCCGATTTCTCTTCTCGGTTTGTAGCTTGACCCATTTTAATAAAATCCTCGGGTGTCAATGGCACCACTGCATTTGGATCATATTTTAAATCGAAAATTAATTTAGCAAGTTGCAAACCGTCATCGCTGGGTAGCTTCGCCTCCAGTGGGATAAGGCGTAAAATTTGATATTGAATAGGTCTTAGATAGGCAATTCGCGCCGCATAATCAGCTTGCTGTTTTCGTTGCAACTCAGTTAGCAATTGGTGTTGCTTTTCAAGCGAAACATTCATTAAACCGGATAATATTCTCAGCTCTAACTGCCATTTATTTTTTTCCAGCACGACGGATTCTAATTGCACCGCCAACACGCCTGGTTTATCAACACTTAATTGATCCGCATGATCCATCTCTTTTAACAGGGTAAGCTGTGTTGTTTTATAAGCTGTCAATTTCTCATTTTTTTGTTCCATTTGAGTGAGCGTTTCATAGAGCGATTTTCTTTGCCCAGCCGTCATCGTCATTAAATCTTGGCAAATAGCTTCTTTCTGCCGTAATGCCTCCAGTCCCCTTTGCGCTTTTTGTAGCTGATCTTCTATTGATAATTTATTTTCATTAACTGCAAATGCGCCCGCTGGGTTTTTCACCTCCGGTGTATTCGAGGGCAAAACGGTAGCAAGATAATCCGCTACCACACCTGTCGAACTTTTTTCTTTTTTTTCCTTAAGTAAGTCACTTAAGGAATCTCTATTATCATCTTGCGGCACTTTTTTTAACGCTGCTAATTGTAGTTGTTCATCTGCGGATAAACTATCGGCAGCAAGTCTATCTGCGACGATGAAATGATCGATACTTGCTACATCCTTCACGAGAAAATTTAAATAATTTTTGGTATCTGTGCATTTTAAATAGTATTGATAAAGCTGGAAAATATGTTGATAATTAGATTCTGCGCTAGAGACCCGAATCGTTTTGGTCTTTTTGGATTCCTTCAGCTCTTTGAATTCGCCTTGTTTCGTGAGACCATCTTCTGGAGATGGTATATCTAATCCAGCATCCCGAAGTTTTCGTACATAAATATTTCCTAATGTTACTAAAAGCACACGCGCTTTATCAGCATGGTTCGCCACAAAAGCATATTTTTCATCTGCTATCTCATTCATCCCTTGAGCAGAAGCCAATATTCCTTCTGCAAACTCTCTTTCAGGTGAATGCAACTTCTCTTTAATGGTTGATTTAATTTTAGTTGATAGTTCACCTGTAATTTTTTGTCCAGAATTGAAAAATGCCTGGAAGACAAGAATAAAAACCATAGGATCGTAATTTTTATTACCCGATTGCTCGCTAGCAATTTGCAAAGTTGATTCAGTCACAATCGTATCATGTTTGAGTAATGCTGATATTTTTGAGAGTGTAGAAGCTTGTGAACGCCGCGCTCCCAATTGGATAGTCTTTTCTAAGGGCGTCACCGGTATCCCAACCGTTGTTTTATCATTCACATCACCGCCGTGCTGACTTAAAATATCAACAAGCTGTGTAGCTATAAAAAAGTTCTGGTTGTGTACATAATGCATAGCAGTACAACCGACTGAATCTCTCATTGCAACATCTGCACCTTTCTGAATTAATAACTTAGCAATTTTTGGCTCCTTTGCACACATTAAAGCAGTCTGTCGATTGTTGTGTTGCCTTAAGTTAACATCCGCACCCTGTTCTAATAAAAATTGGGTCAACTTTAAATCCGAATCCTGCACCGCTGCTATTAAAGGTATTCCAATATTCGGATTAGCGCCGCATTTAATCAGCGCGGTAAGTGCTTCCTGTCGTTGACTCTCGGTAAGAAGTGGATAATTACCCTTAATGATCCTGCAGATTAATGTATTGCCATCTGAATCGCGCATATCAACCAATGGCACATACCCTTCATTTGAGCCATAGAGTCGTCTATCCTCTTTATTTAATAATTTTATTATTTTGCTAATTTCGCCGTTTTCAAGATACGAATTAAAACACACGGTCATTAACACCGTTAAACCCATGGCCGCTTGAGCGCGAATAATATGTGGCGCTCTCGGATTCCTTGTCTTTGGATCATTTTCAGAGATGGCCTTAACTAGATATTTCACCATGGCAAAAGAGACCGCTCTATGCAAAGGAGTATAATTACCCGAATCCACAGACGTTAATGAAAAGTTTTGCTGCTCTACCAAATATTCCACAACAGGCACATGATCATGTAAAATTGCAGCTGACAACGCCGATTCATTGCGATTGTTTTTATGCTCAGCGTCAACCTGATATTCCGTATGAAGCTTGCAAATCCCTTCTACAACGTCGAGGTTTCCACCTGCACATGCATAATATAATACTCTAGAAGCTACTTCATTATCCCCATACTCTAAATCGGTTTCCACCATCGATTTAAGGATATCTACATTTCCCTCGTAAGCCTCTTTAAATCGCAAATTTGCAAAAAGTCTTTGATTTTTTCCATCTGCAGTTATATTTTTAGTTCCCCATATTTTTTTCAATTCGGCTGACGTAAAAATTTTACTATTCCAAGAATAATTGTAAATCAATTGTCTAACATCCATCGGGTTAACAATATACCCTAGTCGAAAAAGTAAAATCATTACATCAACGTTCTGTTTGCCAAAGGCGACAGTTAATGGAGTAGCATCTTTATTTGTCGAATACCTAAGATTTTTCAACTCTAGTTTTTTATTGCACAAATAAGAGATCATCGGCAAATCGCCTTCCTCAACAGCTCTCATTAAGCGGTCACCATAAAATAACTCAGGAATGATCTGAAATGTTGACAATTCATTTGTTAACTTTACCTCAGCAATCTTGACTTGATCCTCAGTGATAGCGGGTAATACATAGTTTGCGAATGGAAGTGATTTTGATTCTGTTGAGTCGTTAGCTTTTTTTTCTTTTTTTACCAGTCCTGTTAAAACGAACTGCGCGGGTGACTGATTCTCTGCAACCTCTGATCGTGACACGTCAGCGATGTTGGCAGGGTCTTTTGTCTCGGACGTAACGGTTCTTTTCTTTTCCCTTACTGCCACTCCACCTAAGCTCAATTGAGTCGCTAAGTTAATATCGTCTGTTTGTGGATGCTGAGTCGTTGATAATTTGGCGGGCTCTTGAGAGGGGGGGCCTGATAACTTTCTCTCTTTTTGTTGTGCTTGTTCAAGCACGTCTTTTATTCCCTGGGTAGAAGAGGTTAATTTCACTTCCTGCGCTACATTGTGCGAGGATAACAATGCCATAAAACGCCTTGTCTGGCCAATGTCTATAAATTCTAGAGTGCTTACGATCTCTGGATGGTCGGCAAAAAAATGGAAGACTTCACTATCATTTGAATCAGATTGTAATAAATTATCTATTGCAATAAATGTTGCCGATTTGTCTATCTGAATCTCTTTATCATTTAAATCGCCTAAGTCATCCAGAATATTTTCGAGCGTTTGTTTAATTAAAGGGGACATTGGCATAACGTCAACCTTTTTATCGATTATATTATTATAATTATAGCATTTCTAAATGCTCTTGCGATTTCCGTAGCGTATTGTAAGAAAGGGCTGTCATCCTGAGCGCTTTTCGCTCCGAAGGATCTCCCTATATAGTAGAGAGATGCTTACGAATATCTTTAGCTAAGCATCAGAAATTTGCGGGAGATCGTTCGGAGCGAAAAGCGCTCAGGATGACAGCCCTTTCTTAAGCGCTCAGGATGACAGCCCTTGTCTTCAGCACTCAGGATGACTTTCCTAACTTTAATTGTGAATCCATTCCCTGCATTTCTTTCAAAAGCGATACTATGCCCTTCTCGTGATGAGATAGAGAATATTCATTTTTATTTAAGATTTCACCTAAGCAAGGATACGCCTTGATACAATCAGAGTACGTTGGATATTTTTCTGTAGAAACATCTTTAATGAGACTTTCTAATGCATCCCATGTGTCTGAAAATTTATGAACTATTGCGTGTCCTCCACTTATGCTTCTTATCAATTTATTTAACTTCAAAATAATATCTGTCGCATTGGGCAAAATACTCTGCGCCGTACCACCTGCGTAGTCAGCAATAATATCCACGATCTGATTTTTACCCGACTGATCAAAGATTGGATGTCCATGGCTCGTCAGTGCCTGAGCTATTTGAGCTCGTCTTGCTAAATTTCCTAATGATGCAAATTCTAATACTTCAATATCTAAACCAGTCATGCATATTCCTATATTCGTACTCAGTATACTTCGACAAGAATGAGGTAGTGGAATTCTGTAATCATCATTCATCTTTTGCAGTCGCATATCATAGGCGGCTAAGAAGTGTTGATCCTCGTCCCCAAAAACTAAATTTCCTATTTCGTTTATTGTTGGCAAAAGGTTCGGATCAAAAGGACCTTCAATTTTGCCTGTTAATTTTAACTCAGCATTAGGATCTTTTACTAACTCAAAATGAAATATTTGCATCTCAACCGCATCACGATCTAAATTAAATCTGTCTTTCTTTTTTAATTTTATTTGTAGCACTAAATCGTCGCTTGGAAAGGCTTGCAAATTAGTAATATCCAGCTCGGTTTGAACTGTCCGGATGGGGCCTTGCTCGACAAAATTCGGATTTGTTACATCATAGATGAATATATCCGAATTCTTTTTATTCTCGGCTGGCTTTGGCAGAAGTGCTAGAAAATTTTCGCCAATCAATGTGGAATCTAGAATATCAAATTCAATCATTTTACATTCTTGTGACCGCTTAGTTAGATCAAGTACATAAATACTTGGCGAATTGGTCATGACTTGAATAATTTTATTTTGTACCACTCTTGTTTCTTCCTTGCCTTCCGTTTGCGCTGTTACTGTATCCGAAACAATGTGTACTTGAGCACCCTTACTCCGATCCGCTACCTCCCAGAATTTGAAATTTTCATCATCTATAGAAAAACCTTTACCCTTTGGTTGACCGGATTCATTCCAGAACATGACGGAATTCAGACCTATACTCACTAAGCATTCCCTGCTTTTTAGATAACACACCGCTGTTACATTAGGATGGTTAAGCGTAAAGTAACGGGTTCGCTTTCTTTTTTTCCTATTTTATTTTGTTCGTTTTTCTTTACTTTTGAAAAATCTACCACGGCTACACTTTTATATTGATATTGTTCTGGCGCCCCGGGGGTTTTATCTTCAAAAAGGAGAGGCAAATAACCAAAACGACTATTAACCATTTCGGCAGAACGCCACTTCAAAACAGCAGTCCGTCCATGCACCGTTAAACCAAGCTGAACACGAGTGAGTGAACGCTCATCAACTTCTTTGCTATCACCTTTTTTGCTATCGCCTTTGTTGCCCGATAAAGACATGATAAATTCCCCTCTCATTTTCTTCAATTATAGCATTTTTCATGGCGAGCCAGGGTGCCGCGTCAAGCTAAGGAATTTACCCATAAAAACTGACTAATCGCTGTCATTCCCGCATGACTGCCCGGTAAAATCGGTAAATATTTAGAATAGAAGCAGCTAATGTTCGCTACTCCGTCATTGCGAGGAGCGTTTTTTGCGACGAAGCAATCCAGTTTTTAAGTCGTCACCCATTCAAAACTGGATTGCTTCGTCGCAAAAAACGCTCCTCGCAATGACGGAGCGGCATGACGTTATGTCTTGATATACATAGTACACGATGGACAAAACTCAGATGGTTTTTGGGTTGTAAGCGTATTGTATAATTCACAATGAGTTATTAGATGATGATTCACTTCTTCACTTTTATAGAGAAACGCTTTGCAAATTATATTTTGGTCGCAGACAAACTGACACAATTGACTGTCCGGATAATTCACTTTTAATTTTTGAAATACCATGCCGTGTGATTTTTCTGCATAATAAGCATCATAGTCATTATATTGCAGATGGCGTTGATCAAACTCGTGGCGTAAATTTTTCTTAAATTGATCCGTTTCATTATGCCAAGTAAAATCTTTGTCTGCTGAAAAACAAAAAATATTCGCTAGCGCTTGATGCCATCGCCAAATACTAAAACTCTGCACGTGCTGCATAGCATCGACGTTAAATAAAAATAATTCTTCCCGTAACTCAGGAATCAGATAAGCCCATTTGAACAGTGTCCCATTATAATAAGGATCAAATTGTCGATACATCATGGCATTGGATAATCTCACCCAATCAAAATCCAAATCCGGAATACTCAGATAATCAAATTTGGAATTGCCAAATGAATAAGCTGCCTGATCAATATTCGTTGCGATGAGAATAATACTCTCAGAATTCAATTGTGCACGGATGTTCGGTGGATTAAAAATCGCTGCACGCGTGACGGGCATGCCGGTATCTTCTCGCAGAAACGAATTTAAATTAATAGCATTGAGCTGAATCGCTACCATGATGAAACTGGTTAAAATAATCGAGTAAATGCTTTTTTGCATAATAGGTTTCAAGACAAGCTGTCGGATAAAATATTCAACGCCTAACCCTAACAGCATTCCCAAAAATAAAATCGATAAATTCCAATGCCAAGGAAGTGCCATGCCCCAATACACTGGAATCATCAAGGTAATCACCATGGCAGCACTTAAAAAAATAATCGATGATCGGATGTTGTAACATCCTTTCGTAACAATCATGCGCATCACATTCACGATTCCAACCAGCAGGAAGGGATAGAGGATGATATAAAACGATTTTGCGAAAACCAGATGTCGCCAAATTCTGCCATTTTCATTGACGAGTGCTGCTGACGTAATGAGGTTGATACGAATGCCTAATAAATCTTTCACATACTGATTGATCACCGCCATTCGCTCTAGCAACGTGAGTGATGGCTGGAAAGGATGACCGAGCAACGGCCAGGCCATGGTCAAGTACGTACTAAATACTCCCGTGGCTGCGATCAATAAAATAATAATTTCCCAACTTTGTTTATTGTTGAGTTGTCGATAAAATTCGATAAAAAAATACGTCAACAGCAAAGGTCCTAAAATTATTGCGCCTTCTTTAAACGTAATACCGATGCCATAGGCTAGCAATGTATAAACTAGCCATGAGAAATAGCTGAATTGTATTTTCTGAGTCGGTGATGTGATTTTTGCTGCATTTTTTTGACAAAAAATTACGAAAAAATACAATCCTAACATCAAGAAAAATACATAGGCAAATTCAAAATGTAACAACATGAAACGCGATAACAGCAGTGCGGGATGCATCAAGTAAATACCAAATGCAATATAACCGCCCCAACGATAGGTTGGGAATAATCGTTGGTATAATTTAATGGTAAGAAAGCCAACGCCGGTGAGAAATAAAAAATTAACGAGGAGTAATGCTCTGGTATTATGCCAACCCACTATCGGTGTGAGTATTTGATATAAGAGAAAATGCCCAGAGGGGCGAAAAAATGGAATGGTGATATCTAATAATTTAGGATGCAAATAAATATTCAATAAATCTAACCAGGAATGGATGGATTGATTGACTAAATACATGGTGGGTTGTTCTTGGTACATCGCGTCTTTTATTAAGATGGGTGCACTTGCAATTAGGACAGCGGCGAATAAACCTAAAAATAAGCCTAGAGATTGCAGGGTGTTTTTTTTGAGTTGGTTTTGCATCATTGAATTTTATCTCCACTCGTTTTTTTAGTCACTGCTTGATTGAATGAATGTTGCTTTTTATATAAATCCCCCTTGATCCCCCTTTTCCAAAGGGGGAAACCTACTAAGCAGCACTTGCTGTTAAAACACAGAGCTGCTTAGAAGGTTTTCCCCTTTGGAAAAGGGGGATTAAGGGGCAATGGCACTAGCTTAAGAACTGTCGTCCCGGAATTTAGTAGCTCTTAACGAGCGCCTTTTGCTCGTTTAGAGCTACTTAATGTCCGGGATCCATCTTCAATTTATCGCCCTCTTGCTTTTAACTTATATGCTTTAAGCAAAATGGATCCCGGACATTAACTGGCGCTAAATTCGCAAAAAGCGCTCATTAAGCGCCAGTAAATTCCGGGACGACAGTTCTTAAGCTAGTGCCATTGGGATCAAGGGGGATTTATATAAAAAGCAACATTCATTCTAAGCAGCTCTGTGTTTTAACAGCAAGTGCAGCTTAGTAAGTTTCCCCCTTTGGAAAAGGGGGATTAAGGGGGATTTGTATAAAATAATTCATATAAACCCTCTCAATCTTTCCTATTTTACGTGATCTCAACCACCGAATTTAGATTATCCATCACCGCCCGCACCGGCGCAAAAGAACGTCGATGAATCGCCGATGCGCCCCATTTTTTTAACGCGGCAAGATGCATCTTTGTTCCGTACCCTTTATGCTGCGCAAATCCATACTGAGGATACTGCTGATCCAACAAAATCATTTCGCGATCCCGGGTAACTTTTGCAAGAACAGACGCGGCACTGATCGCAGGCTCTGTTTCATCACCTCTAATAATCGCTCGCGCTGAACACGGCAAAACCGGACAACGATTTCCATCGATAATCGCTAAATGAGGCATCATCGCAAGACCCGCTACCGCGCGTTGCATCGCTAACATCGTGGCGTGCAAAATATTTAATTCATCGATCTCCGCAACACTCGCTCGCCCAATACCAAACGCCAACGCATGCTCAGTGATTTCAACAAATAATTTCTCACGCTGCGCTTCTGTTAATTGTTTTGAATCATTTAAGCCGAGAAAAATTTTCAACGGTGGCAAAATAACCGCCGCAGCCACCACAGGACCCGCCAACGGCCCTCTCCCTGCCTCATCCACACCGGCAATATAAAATTCCATTTTTTTCCTTAGTGATTATTTTTGCATGATCGATAAGACCGCATTCGCCGCTTGCACACTCGCGTTACAACGCAACACCTGATGTAAGGCGAGAAACCGTTGTTCGATACGCGCTACTTTTTCAGGATGCTCGAAAAAATCAAGCAACGCATTGGCTAAATTTTCAGGTGTTGCACGCTCTTGGATAAATTCGGGAACCAACATTTCTTTGGCTAATAAATTCGGTATTCCAATAAATGGAATTTTCACTAACCACTTTGCTAATTGATAAGTCAAATTCGCCATCCGATACGCAATCACCATGGGGCGTTTAAATAACATGGCTTCAAGCGTCGCCGTACCTGATGTCACTAAAACAACATCTGCCGCCGCCAACACATCGTGAGACTGTTGCAAAAAAATTTGGATCGGCAACTCTGGCGCGATACGTTGACAAATGGCTTGGAATTCTTGCAAGCGTTGTTCACTACTCGCCGCAGAAATAATTTTAAGCTGAGGACGCAGCTCTAAACAACGCTTCGCAGTAGCAACAAATATGTCGGCTAAGTAGCGTAATTCATTGCGGCGACTCCCTGGCAAGATGGCAAGATAATTTGCATCAGGATCTAACTTTAATTTTTTACGCGCAGCCAACTTATCAGGTTCGAGAGGAATAACGTCTGCCATCGGATGACCAATAAATTTAGCTGGTACATGATGCGCTAAATAAAATTCTGTTTCAAATGGAAAAAGCGTTAAGACTAAATCCGTCGCTTTCGCAATCTTGACAATGCGTTTTTGGCGCCATGCCCAAACCGATGGGCTCACATAGTGAATGACAGGAATACCCGCTTTACGTAATTTTAATTCCAACCCTAAATTAAAATCGGGTGAATCAATCCCAATAAAAATATCGGGACGATTTTTTAAAAAATGATGGTAGATACCTTGGCGAATCTTGAAGAGTTCAGGTAAGCGAAACAAGGGTTCAACCAACCCCATGACAGATAGTCGCTCCATGTCATACAAACTCTGGCAACCCTGCTGCTGCATCGCAGGACCTGCAATACCACTCAACGATAAATTGGGTTGCTGCAGACGTAATGCTTCGATTAATTTTGCACCGAGTAAATCGCCTGAAGCTTCCCCTGCTAACATGCCGATTTTCATAATGGTAAACTCTTATCTGACGATGCCGCGTTCAGAACTCTGGATAAAATCAATGAACATTTGAATGTCAGGACACTCTGCAATCATCGCTTGTAATTCGATAAGAGCATTTTTAACCGTTAACCCTTTGCGGTAAATCAATCGATACGCGCGCTTGATATTCAACACCGTTTCCGCTGAAAAACCACGTCGTTGTAAGCCCACCAAATTGATACCGGCCGCTTCCGCCGGTGTCCCAAATACTTTTACGAACGGTGGGACATCTTTATCAATGAGCGCGCCCATTGACGCAAAACTGTATTTACCGATCCGACAAAATTGAAATACACCGGAAAATGCGCCAAAAATAACATGATCATCCACCACCACGTGACCGGCTAAGGATGCATTATTCGCAAAAATAGTCCCGTTACCGACAATACAATCGTGTGCAATATGCACGTAGGCCATAAACAAATTGTCATCACCAATCCGCGTTATCGATTTATCTTGTGCAGTACCGCGATTAAACGTACAAAATTCCCGAATGACATTGCGATTGCCAATTTCTAAATAGGTTTTTTCATTTTGAAATTTTTTATCTTGTGGATCTGCACCAATCGATGCAAATTGATAAATTTTATTGTCTTGGCCAATTTTGGTTGAGCCATCGATCACGACGTGTGGGCCTATCCATGTGCCATCACCAATTTCTACATCTTGACCGATCACAGACCAAGGTCCAATCGTTACATTTTCGCCTATCCGTGCGGTTTGATGAATAATTGCTGATTGATGTATCACGAGATTAACCTCTTCGCGCACTTAATAGAAGAGCGTTGCAAACGACTTCGCCTTCTACATATGCGGTTGCTTCAAGTTTCCAAATTTCTTTCTTTTGCTTAATCACTTTCACTTCGATGCGTAATTGATCGCCCGGTTCAACTACTTTACGAAAACGTGCTTCGTCAATGCCCGCAAAGTAATACAACCCACCGTCTCTTGCCGTTGATTTGGTAGATTTATACGCCAACACACCTGCTGCTTGTGCCATTGCTTCTAGGATTAACACGCCTGGCATGACGGGACGATTAGGAAAATGACCCATAAAAAATGGCTCATTAATCGTAACGTTTTTTAACGCAACAATGGATTCCCCTTCTTTGATTTCTAAGATCCGATCAATCAAAAGAAATGGATGACGGTGTGGCAATAACTTCAGAATTTCATGGATGTCCATTACACAATTCATGTTTCATCTCTCTCTGTTAATTCTTCAATTGCAGCTTCGAGTTCTTTCACGCGTTGAAATAATCCTTCTAAGCGATGGAACCTTGCACTGCTTTTGCGCCATTCTAAATTCGTGACGAGACCGCCGACACCTGATGAATAAATCCCTGGTTCACGGATGGACTTAGACACATCTGTACGGCCAGTGATAACCACATTGTCAGCAACGGTAATATGGCCTGCAAATGCTGCTTTGCCGCCAATTAAGCAATTACTGCCAATCGTGGTACTCCCTGAAATACCGACACACCCTGCAATCGCTGTGCTTTCACCAATTCGGACATTGTGTCCGACTTGAATTAAGTTATCCAGCTTTGCTCCTTTCGCAATCACGGTATCACCGATGGCACCGCGATCGATTGAACAATTCGAGCCAATCTCAACATTATCCTCAATGACAACTCGCCCTAATTGAGGCACTTTATGCCACACCCCTTTGTGTTTCGCAATACCGAAGCCGTCACTGCCAATGACGGTACCGCTAGCAATGAGTACGTGTTTGCCAATAATGATTTTATGGTAAAGCGTTACATTGGCCTCAAGGCGGGTGCCTTCGCCAATTTCTGTCGCCTCACCGATAACACAACCTGGCCCAATGATGACATTAGCCGCTAATTTTACCTGATCACCAATGACACAATTAGCCCCCAAGCATACCGTTGGATCAATTTGGCAATGCTCACCAATGACGGCAGATGGATGGCGCGTGCCCGTCGGCGGGATCGGTTTATCATTAAAATAATGTGCAATGAGAGCATACGTAAAATAGGGATCTCGGCAAATCACGGCGGTGGTAGGACATTCTTCCGCCTCATCTGGCGCTAAAATAACGGCAGATGCCTGCGTCTGGGCCAAATATTTTTTATATAAAGGGTTCATTAAAAAGGTAATTTTGCCCGCTGTGGCATCTTGAATCGTACTGACACCCGAAATCAAACAATTCGGATCGCCTTTTACGGTGACATCTAAGCCATCCGTCAATTGCGCCAGCGTGAATTGCTTAACTTGCCCCATGACTCTATTCCACATAAAAGTGGCTATTCTACCTCAAAGTGGTGGGGAAGATACAAATGATTTTTATGGCAAATACAGCATTTCCAGGGTGCTATGCCCGTCTTTTGGGTGATGTTAATCAGGTCTGTTGCATCATTCAACGTATTGCTAAAGAAAGTAAACATCGAATAAGAACTTATAATGAATGTTGCTTTTTATACAAATCCCCCTTGTTCCCCCTTTTTCAAAAAGGGGGAACAAGGGGCAATGGCACTAGCTTAAGAACTGTCGTCCCGGAATTTACTGGCGCTTAATGAGCGCTTTTTGCGAATTTAGCGCCAGTTAATGTCCGGGATCCATTTTGCTTAAAGCATATACGTTAAAAGCAAGAGGGCGATAAATTGAAGATGGATCCCGGACATTAAGTAGCTCTAAACGAGCAAAAGGCGCTCGTTAAGAGCTACTAAATTCCGGGACGACAGTTCTTAAGCTAGTGCCATTGGGAACAAGGGGGATTTGTATAAAAATAATTTTTCTCTTTAGATACCCATCGTCATGCTTAAGAGAGAGCATGGTAGTCGGGACACTATGCATAGTGCAAAAAAAAAGCCAAGATCGCTCTTGGCTTTTTTAGCTCGAAATAGGAATTTATTTCTTGTCGAATGCAGCTGCAACATCTTTGGTGATATCTGCGCTGTCAGCAGCATAAACAACTGCTTGTGAATCTAACACTAATGAATAATTACTCTTCTTAGCGATGCCAGCAATAATGGTGTTTAAATCCGCTAACACACCTTTCATCATGCGATTTTGTTCTTTGCTGAGATCTTGTTGGAAAGAATTAGCATCTTTCGATAAGCTGCTTTGATCATCCGTAATTTTCTTTTGCATCGTATCTTTATCAGATTTGCTCATCGTGGGAGATTCTTTTTTGAAATTATCTAATTCATCTTGCAATGCTTTTTGTGAAGCAACTAATTTTTCTTGACGGCCTTTGAAATCACCTTGTAATTTTTTGTTAAGATCAGCGATCTTAGGCGATTGCTGGAAAATTTGTTGTACATTGACAACAGCAATCACGGGTTGAGGACTTGCACTGGGTGCAGCATATGCATGGGTACCGCTGATTAATAACACAGAACTTGCTACTGCCAACAACTTTTTCATATGTCTCTCCAATTAATTAATGATATTTCCATCTAACGCAAAAAGCTATAAGCGTGACATTATGTCACGTTTATCCAAAATTAGCACCTAGAGAAAATTGAAAAAAGTCTCTGTTATCACCCGTTTGTGGATTGATTGCTTTCGCCAAACTGATATCAATCAAACCTAACGGAGTTAACCAATCTCCCTCAATACCTGTCGCATAACGAGGCGAACCCGATGCGCCGCCATTGTATTTTCGATTGTTGAATGTGTTGTATACATTACCGCCATCAACAAATAACGTGGTACGCAAATTATCAGAGATATAGTTTGGAAAAATCAAGCCAGCACTGATATCTGCTAATAAATTACCGCCGGTTGGATCACCGTTTGAATCTGTTGGCCCCAACGAACCACTAGAATAGCCACGCACCGATTCAATACCACCCGCATAAAAATTCTTAAAGAATGGATAGTTGGTTGGCCCACCAAATGCATTACCATACCCTAAATCACCCCGTGCCGTGGCAATAAATGCGCCATGGATTGGATGGTACCATCTGCCATTATAAGAAAAGGTGTAATAATTTAGCGAATCTTTGTTTGCTGGGACATAGACGTTAAGACCCATTGTATTAATCATACCAACGGTTGGAAAAATAGCCTTGTCTCGACTGTCACGAGAAACACCCGCGATCAAATCGACTTGTTGGAAATGTCGACCATGTCGATTCACAAAATCTTGCACTTGTTGCGACACGGTATGCGACAGATTGACATATGTTTCTTCGTAACCATAACCCAATTGCAGGCGATTAATCACCCCTTTCTCTTGGCCGATTGGAATACTATAAATATCCGACAGAGAATATTGATCATCGCTATAACTGCGCGTGATACCTGCGGCTTTTGGATTGTATTTTGCGATAGAACCACTCAAGCTGCGCTGAATACCGTCTTGGGTAAAGTAAGGATTCGTATACGACACGCCATAAAATTCTTGATAACGGCTATGCGTAAAGTTTAAACCCAACGTATTACCCGTCCCCAAGAAATTCTTTTGATTTAAACCAGCACCTAAAATCAAATGATCTAATTGTGAGTAACCTACGCTAAACGTTGCCTGAGCAGCCGTGTCTTCTGTGACTTTATAATCGACATCCACTTGATCATTCTGATCCGCCACAGGCACAACACTCATTTCGACATTCCGTATGTATGGCAACAAACTGAGTCGATGCTTCGATTCGTCAAGGTTAGTCGTCGATACCGGTGCTGATTCCATTTGCTGCACTTCGCGGCGCAAAACGTCATCATTCGTCTTGGTGTTATTTGTAAAATAAATATGTCGCACATACGCACGACGACCGGGTTTCACAACAAAGGTGAGAAACACTTGTTTATTTTTATCATCCACTACCGGTTGCAATGAAACATTCGTGAAGAGATAACCTTTGTCGCCTAAGGTATCACTAATTTTTTTCTCACCATCCACAACCGCTTGACGAGAAAAGGTAGAACCGGGTTGTATGCCAATTTTTTTCACTAACTCATCACGTGGCACAATGGTATTACCAATAACATTGACGCCTTTTACTGTATACAGCTCACCTTCATCAATGACGATGGTTAAAAAGATTGATTTGCGATCGGGTGTAATCGCCGCTTGAGAGGATTTCACTGAGACTTTCAGATAACCATGATCCAAATAATAGTTACGTAATTTTTCTAAACTGGAATCCATTTTTTCTTGTGAGTAACGATCTGTTTGGGTAAAAAAGGTAAATAATCCGGGTGTGGTCAAATCAAGTTGCTTCACTAATTTGTCTTCACTGAATGCATGATTGCCGATGATATTGATCTTGCGGACTTTAGCAACCAACCCTTCCGAAATATCAATCTTAATCATGACGCGATTTCGATCCATTGGTGTCACCGTGACATCGACACGCGCATTATAACGACCTAATTCATAGTATTGGTTCAATAAACTTTGTTTGATTTTTTCGAGGATGACGCCGTTATAGACGCGTCCTTCTGCAATATCCACGGTTTTCATCACGGTGGTTAATTTGTCGGTTGCAATCGCTGAATTACCCGAAATCTTTAATTTTCCAATGGTTGGGCGCTCAGTCACTTGAATAACCAGTGTATTGCCTTCACGGCTTAATGAAATATTTTCAAAAAAACCTGTCTTATATAATGCGCTGATGATCGCGCTGGTCTTGCTAGGACTTAACGTTTCACCCGTATGGATTGGCAAATAGGTTTCGACTGTCTCTGGATTAATGCGTTGCAAACCTTCAAAGCGGATGCTTCTCACCACGTAAGATTCTTGCGCTGTTGCAACACTCACCCATAACACGTTGAACAATACGACGAGCAATAAAATATATTTTTTCATAATGACCATTTATTCGCTAAGCCGAGGTTCTGAAGACCTCTACACAACAGCTTTCCTTTATTAAAATTTTGAGCGCTGATTATCCTGACTTTTTATCTTAAAAGCTAGGCTATTTTGCTAAATGCTCCAAAATCAATGCGCCTGCAACAAAGATAGGTGCCGCCGCCGTCAAACTATCAATTCGATCTAACAAACCGCCGTGGCCGGGCAAAAGTTGACCGGAATCTTTCAATCCCGCCTTGCGCTTCAACATGCTTTCAAACAAATCGCCCATGACGGAGAAAGCCACTGTTGCGATCGCAACACTGACAATACCGATCCATTGATAATAGGGTACATCCACCACCAGCAGTGTCAGCAAGGTAACTAAGAGTGAAACGAGTAACCCTCCGAACACGCCTTGCCAAGATTTACCTGGGCTCACTAACGCAGCGAGTTTGGTTTTCCCCCATTTTTTTCCGGCAAAATAAGCGCCGATATCGGCACTCCAAATTAATGCAAATAGAAATAATAACGTATAAGGGCCATCGGTTGAGTTGCGAATAAAATTCAGTGCTAACCAGCATGGAATTAAAACCAAACATCCCATGAGTCCGCGCACCACCACGCCCCTTCCCCATGCCGCGCTAAGATTCGGAAAGCGGAACACGAACAAACTCGCAAACACCCACCAGACAACGGCTGCATAAATGACGTTTGGAATTTTTATCCACAACGAAAAAAACAACATGAAAAACATTAAGATCGGATAGATCAATTTGCGCCGAAGTGTTTTCACTTCCATTAACGCTGACCATTCAAACGCAGCCCACAAGACGAGAAGTCCGGTAAAAATACAAAAACTCTGCGGCGATAATTTTAAGACAAGCAAAATAAAAATTGGAATGAGAATAATGGCGGTTAAAACGCGTTGTTTTAGCATGTGTTCCTCAAGTTAGTGTAAACATCGAAATCGAAAAGAACTTATTATTAATTTTTTATAAAAATCTCTGTTAATCTTAGCGGCGCTTAAGAACAGACTGCCATCCTGAGTGCTTAAAAACAGGCTGTCATCCTGAGCGCTTTTCGCTCCGAAGGATCTCCTGATATGGTAGAGAGATGCTTAAGAAAATCTTTAGCAAAGTCTCAGAAATTTGCGGGAGATCCTTCGGAGCGAAAAGCACTCAGGATGACAGCCCTTTCTTAAGCACTCAGGATGACAGCCCTTTCTTAAGCACTCAGGATGACAGCCCTTTCTTAAGCACTCAGGATGACAGCCCTTTCTTAAGCGCTCCGGATGACAACCCTTCCCACTACGTCGCCAACTGCTCACTCGTCAATCCAAAACGACGCTCTCTGCTCGCATAAAATGTTAACGCTTTCTCAAATTCTATTTCATCAAAATCCGGCCAAAAAACATCCGTAAAATACAGTTCCGCATAAGCCAACTGCCAAATCAAAAAATTACTGATGCGCCGCTCACCGCTCGTTCGAATAAAAAGATCCGGATCAGGTAAGTCAGCTAATGATAAATACGTTGCAAGGATCTCTGGCGAAATCGCTTGGCTTGTTAACTTACCTTGCTCAATATCAACCGCCAACCGCTTCATCGCTTCACTGATATCCCATTGCCCACCATAATTCACCGCCAAGATTAATTTCAAACCGGTGTTCACTTCAGTCAATTGCTCGACACGCTCAATTTGTTTTTTTAATTTTTCGCTAAACGGAGAACGATCGCCAATAATACGCAATTGAATATTCTGTTCCTGTAATTTTTTGGCTTCTTTTTCCAATGAACTAAAAAATAAATCCATTAAAAAATTCACTTCTTGCGCAGGTCGGCGCCAATTCTCACTGCTAAATGCAAACAGCGTCAACGCTGCAATGCCTTTTTGGACACACGCTTTGATCAGTTCACGCACCGCATCCACACCGGCTTTGTGGCCAGCAATTCGCGGCAATAATCGTTTTTTAGCCCAACGACCATTGCCATCCATAATCACGGCGATGTGTTTCGGCAGCACAACTGTACTCATCAAATAACCATTAAATCAGTTTCTTTCGCAGCTAACAGATGATCAACTTCAGCAATAAACTTATCGGTTAATTTTTGCATCGCATCTGTTAAGCGTCGTTCTTCGTCTTCTGCAATTTCTTTATTTTTGAGCGATTCTTTTAACGCGTTATTGCCATCACGACGCGCAGTGCGCACACTGACTCGCGCAGCTTCCGCTTCATTGCGTAATATTTTGGTTAAATCTTTGCGGCGTTCTTCGGTTAATGCGGGCAGTGGTACACGAATTAAGTCACCTGACGTGGCAGGATTAAGTCCCAAACCCGATGTCATGATTGCTTTTTCAATAGCCTGTGTCATGCGTTTTTCCCACGGTGTAATCACCAAGGTACGCGCATCGCTCACTGTGACATTGGCAACTTGACTGAGCGGTGTTTCATTTCCGTAATAATCAACTCGAATGCCCTCTAATAAACTTGGATGAGCTCTTCCAGTCCGCAGTTTTGACATTTCATGTTTGAATGATTCGATGCTTTTTTGCATGCGACCTTCTGCGTCTTTTAATATTTTTTGCGCCATGTTCTATTCTCCACTTTTAACTAACGTACCCACGGTTTCACCTAAGACAATTTGCTGCAATGCACCTTGCTGATTCATATTAAATACGCGAAGCGGCAAGCGATTATCACGGCAGAGTAAAATAGCTGTCATATCCATTACACCTAAACGCTGTTCCAACACTTCATCATAAGTCAATGTATCGTATTTTTTGGCTTTTGGATTTTTGATAGGATCGGCTGCGAAAACACCGTCGACTTTCGTCGCTTTGAAAACAATATCAGCACCGATTTCGACACCGCGCAACGCCGCAGCAGAATCGGTCGTGACTAAAGGATTGCCTGTACCACCAACAAAAATGACAACATTACCTTTTTGCAACGCTTTTTTGGCTTTATTACGATTAAAACTGTCTGCTATGCCGGGGACTGGTAAAGCAGACATGATTTTTACTGGGATTGATTTATTCTCAATGGCATCTCGCAAAGCAAGACCGTTAATGATGGTTGCCATCATTCCCATCTGATCCGCGGTGACTCGATCAAAACCAGAGGATGAAAATTCAATGCCGCGAACAAGGTTGCCCGCACCAATCACTAACGCAACTTGTACGCCCAACTTAACCACGCTCGCCACTTCATCGCTGATGCGAGCAAGTTTGTTAGGATCAATGCCAACAAGATTTTCACCTAATAAAGCTTCGCCGCTTAATTTCAGTAAGATGCATTGGTAAATCGGTTTTCCTTGACCTGACATAGTATTTTTCCGTTAACTATTGTTTACTTGCGCCATCACTGCTTCAACAAAGTTTTCTTCTTCTTTCTCAATACCTTCACCCACTTCATATCGTACAAACGCAATGACTTTTGCGCGGTGTTTATTGAGCAAGCTCGCCACTAAAATATCGGGATCTTTCACAAACGGCTGGCCCGTCAAACTGATTTCATCCAAGAATTTCTTCAATTTGCCGCCAACCATTTTTTCAATAATTTCTTGTGGTTTACCACTGCCGGCTGCTTGTGCCAGATAAATTTCTTTTTCTTTAGCAACAACATCGCTTGGCACATCGTCCGGTGAAATGACAATGGGTTTGCTCGCTGCAATATGCATTGCAATGTCTCTGGCTAACTCTTGATTTGGCGTATCCAATTCAACCAATACACCAATGCGATTACCATGCAGGTAAGCACCCACGGTGGCGGCATTGAGATGGGTAATGGCAATCCGACGAATATTGACGTTTTCGCCCACTTTGGCGATCAATGCTTGTCTTGCTTCATCGACGGTTAATCCAGCGCGGCCTTCTAATGGTAATTTTGCAAACGCTGCCAACTCATGTACTTGGGTTGCCAATGCGGTTTGTGCAACGGCTTCTGCAAATGCCAGAAAGTTTTCATCCCGTGCCACAAAATCCGTTTCACTATTAATTTCTACGATCACAGATTGCTTGCCGTCACTCGTGGATCGGATAATGACGGTGCCTTCTGCTGCAATTCGGCTGGCTTTTTTGTCCGCTTTTGCCCGACCGCTCTTGCGTAATTCTTCAATAGCGTTTTCCATATTACCTTGGGTCGCCTCTAATGCTTTTTTGCATTCCATCATGCCGGCGCCGGTACGTTCACGTAATTCTTTCACTTGTGCTGCAGTGACTGCTGTCATAACAAAATCACTCCTAAAATGTTTGATGACTAGTAAAATACAGGGATACAAACCTATACCCATCAAGCTTAAAAAAATGTAGGGTGGATTAGACGCGCCTTTTGCGTCGTAATCCACCAAGTTGCAGCAATTTGAGTAAGGTGGATTACGACGCAAAAGGCGCGTCTAATCCACCCTACATTTTTTTAGCTTGACACGTATGGGATAGCAAGTTCCTCTGATAAAAACCTTCAAAATGAGGAACAGGGTCTGTTGCCAGACCCTCTTATAAAGTTAACTATTCTTCGGTTGTTTCATTGTCTTGAGAACGGGGTTTTACATCGACTTCAATAAATTCATCCGCTTCTTCCGCACTCGCAATGTCTGCATTGCCTGCACGTGCATCCAAAATACAATCCGCTGCGAGGGTTGCATACAATTGGATAGAACGAAGAGAGTCATCGTTGCCTGGAATAACATAGTCAATTCCATCTGGGCTATTATTGGTATCAACAATACCAATCACGGGGATTCTCAAACGCTTTGCTTCAGCAATTGCAATATTTTCATGACCGACGTCAATAACAAATAATGCATCAGGCAAGCCGCCCATGTTTTTGATACCGCCTAAGCTACGCTCTAATTTTGCTTTATCGCGTGTCATGTAAAGAATTTCTTTTTTCGTCAAACGGCCAAAGCTGTTTTTTTCAAACATCGCGTCTAATTCTTTCAAACGCTTGATGGATTGACGAATGGTTTTATAGTTAGTCAACATACCGCCCAACCAACGATGGTTGACGAAGGGCATATGGCAACGCAATGCTTCGGTTTTAACAATTTCTTGTGCGGCAGGTTTTGTGCCGACAAATAAAATACGGCCTTTTTTAGCCGCAATACTGCCCATAAAATTCAAGGCGTCTTTCAGCATCGGGACTGTTTGTTCTAAGTTGATAATGTGAATTTTATTGCGGGATCCGTAAATATAGGTTCCCATTTTGGGATTCCAATGGCAGGTTTGATGACCAAAATGAACGCCTGCTTTTAGCATGTCACGCATATTAACTGATGATGTCATATCTTTTCCTCAATAATGTTTGGGTTTGGCCTCCACGTAAGTTATTTATCAACCTAATTAAACGAAATCAGTTAGGCACCCGATAAATAAGTATAGGATACGTGTGTGGGGTTTAAGTTTATTTATTAAATTTCAATTGCTAAACAAAGCCCGCCTTTATACCATAATTGTTTATTCCCAACAACAGCGAAGACAAATAAAGATGCAAATAACCCTTAAGACAGTAGATGAGATTGAAAAGATGCGGGTGGCGGGTCGTTTAGCGGCTGAAGTGCTTGATATGATTGGACCTTATATCAAAGCGGGTGTCACCACTGACGACTTAAATCAAATCTGTCATGATTACATCGTCAATGTCCAACACGCGATCCCTGCACCGCTTAACTATCACGGATTTCCCAAATCCATCTGCACCTCGGTGAATCATCAAGTCTGTCATGGGATTCCTGGCACGCGAATATTAAAAGATGGCGATATTATCAATGTCGATGTGACTGTCATTAAAGATGAATATCATGGTGATACAAGCAAAATGTTTATTGTCGGCAAGCCGTCGATTTTGTCTGAGCGGCTCATTAAAGTAACATTAGAATGTCTGTATTTAGGCATTCAACTCGTTAAGCCAGGTGCGCATTTTGGTGACATTGGGGCGGTTATTCAAGAGCATGCTGAAAAAAATCGATTTTCCGTCGTCCGAGAATATTGTGGTCACGGTATTGGCAAAATTTTTCATGAACCGCCGAATGTATTGCATTATGGTAAGTTCGGCACGGGTGAGCGCATTGAAGCCGGAATGATTTTTACGATTGAACCGATGATCAATGCTGGAAAACGGTTTGTAAAGTTATTGCCAGATGGCTGGACCGTTGTCACCAAAGATCATAGTCTCTCTGCCCAATGGGAGCATACTATTTTAGTGACTGAAACAGGGTATGACGTCTTGACGAAGCGCGCTGAGGAAGGTAACTTGTAGCGCCTTCCGTTTTTTCTAAAACAATGCAATAAACCCCTCTTTCAATCCGAGCCGCGACCGTCAGGGAGCGATCACCGGTAATTCTATTTTCGCCTGTATCAATTCAGGATGCGCGACACTCCCTGACGGTCGCGGCTCTGTAAAAGCTGCTCATTATGCAACAACATCTAACCACATAAGGAAATAACTCATGCCATGTAAAAAAATCCTGTCCGTTGTAACATGCCTCGCTCTCTTCCATTCACCCCTCAACCTTGCCACTCCACTCCCCAGCTTTGAAAGCGGCGAACACGTCTTTGCTGGAAATGAAGTGAAATTATTTTTTTCACTCAGCGATGTAGGCGTTCTCGATTATAAATTGCATTTGCCGAATGGCTTACAGATAACCTATGGTGAACTCATTGCAATGGGTGATTTCTACGGTAACGTTGAACAAGCCATTTCAAGTGGTGATTCCGCCAATGCGCAACAAGCCAATTTCAGCGCGGCATTTAACACGTTAGCGCGTGATTCCGCAGCAAAAGATGAAGCACCTAAGATTCTTGCGGTCATTCAAGCAGAAGAAACCGCCATAAAAAAAGGTATGCAACAAGGTGAAAAACCAGAGTCTATTTATGCCCGCATCAGCAATGCGAACAATCAGCAATTGAATTGCATCACCGGCGGTGGCTGCAACACCACTTGGTTTTTAAAACCGGGTCGTTTTTTGCTATTGAGCGAAAATGATTATGATCATTTTGGTGATAACGCTCGCGTAGCTTATCAAGCAGGTCATGCTGTTGCGTTGCAAACCGCAGTAAGTGCTTACAAAAATCATGACGCGCAACAATTAGAATTAGCTTATGCGATGAATGCATTTGCATGTCATTTTCTCTCCGATCACTTTGCCGCAGGGCATTTACGAACACCGCGTGTGGAATTACCGCTCTCTGTCAAACCCGCTATTTTTGGCGCTCTTTTAGCATCTGACATGCATCATGAGGAAAATCAATGGGGTTTGCATGTGCACAACTTACGTGGTGATCATTGGATAGCATTTGGTGATGACTATTATTTAGATGCACAAAATCAAACAAATCGAAAATTATTAAACGATGCATTGCAACAATCTGCGGATGATATTTTTTCTGCATTCATCACCGGTCGGTTACCGGATGAAGATCGCGCCATGTCTCTCATCCCAGAGCCGGATGAAATTCAAGATCAAGGTAATCAAGATATCGCGCCACTTTTTTATTGGCAGGCGAACAAGTTATATCGTCGCACGGATGTCAATAATCCATCTGCACGCAGTTGGACAACTCAGTGGTGGGGCTGGACAACGCTGCTTTTATTAGCGAAAAATCAGCGTTTATCGTTGATGAACAAGTAGAATTAATTCGCGCCGGATGGATGGAGGTGGCTGTGCAAAATGGGTTGATCACTGATGGGGATTTGTTGAGTGCGATTAAAAAAGGGCTGTTAGCTTGAGCGCTTAAGAAAGGGCTGTTAGCTTGGGCATTTAAGAAAAAGCTGTCACTTGAGCATTTAAGAAAGAGCTGTCAGCTTGAGCGCTTAAGAAAGGGCTGTCATCCTGAGCGCTTTTCGCTCCGAAGGATCTCCCGCAAATTTCTGATGTTTAGTTAAAAGTATTCTTAAGCATCTCTCTACTTCATAGGGAGATCCTTCGGAGCGAAAAGCGCTCAGGATGACAGCCCTTTCTTAAGCGCTCAAGCTGACAGCCCTTTCTTAAGCGCTCAAGCTGACAGCCCTTTCTTAAGCGCTCAAGCTGACAGCCCTTTCTTAAGCGCTCAAGCTGACAGCCCTTTCTTAAGTACTCAAGCTGCCAGCTCTTTCTCATTCACCCAAACGTAAACGTATAAACCTCTAACCCCGGCACATCCGGTTGCAATAATAAAATACCAGATTGCGCAGTCGGCAAGGAAATCACTTCAAACAACGTATGTTTTGCAACTACCACAGTGCTATTCACCACATCTTTTCCTTTGACGGAAAGAACTTTTTCACCATTGAATAACACATTCACCGTAATCGGTTGGTTGGTTGCATTACCCATCACAACATACACTTTGCGTGCATTAAAATGAATTTTTAACTCATCGTTAGCTGCCATTGAAATAATCCGATCACTGACAATTTTCCAAGCGCCGCGCAGAGCCCATGCATTTTCAGACAGCTCGGTCGGAAAGGTATAATTGGCCGTTTGATTTTGAATCTCCACATCAGGACTAGCAAAATTTTCTTGCCGCGCATAACCTAAATATGTTTCAGGTGTTCCAGCAACGGAAACGTCAGCCTGATTTATGACGGTCGCTTCTGCTTGCGTATTCAGGTGCAATAAATAACGAATATTATTTTCCATCACATCGTCATCCCCTTCACCAAAGTGCTGATAAACAACCGTCCCATTTTTATCAATCAAATATTCAGCAGGCCAATAACTGTTTTGAAAATTGCGCCACGTGACAAAATTATTATCCAGCGCCACGGGATAAAGAATGCCATCGGCTTTCACAGCCGCTTGAACATTTGCTAAATTTTTCTCAAAATCAAATTCAGGTGCATGCACACCAATAATCACCAAGCCTTTCTCATGATAATGACTGTACCAAGCTTTCACATAGGGCAGCGTGCGCACGCAGTTGATGCAAGAATATGTCCAAAAATCGATGAGAACGACGTGGCCTTTCAATGCCTGCATTGTCAATGGAGATGAATTAATCCATGCCGTGATGCCCGCAATCTCCGGCGCGGGATACGGACTTGCAATACCATTTTGCAGTGACAACCCACTCTGCTCATGGGTAGACGAATTCGCTGCAAAAGACGTTGCCGCACCGCCGCTATAAATCATATAAACCACACTGGCGATCACAATCACGCCTAATAATTTTCGCAACAACATAGAATGTGTTTTAAAAAAACTGAGTTTGGTCATGAGTTTTCTCCCGAATAATACGATGAACAGCATTGGCAACGCCGAACCCAGTCCAAATGCCAACACAATTAAAAAACTAACCCAGGTCGTTTGTTGTATCACTGTTTGCACGATCACAGCCGCCAAAATAGGCCCTGCACACGGTGTCCAAATAAGTGCAACCAAACAACCAAATAAAAATCCGCTGCCAAAACCACCCTGCACATCATTTAACGTGGCTGCATTCGATCCGACATTGGCAAAACGCGCTGTCCAGAGTGAAAATTTTTCTGTGAGGTACGTTGAGAGCATAACGATGCCGAATAACAGCAATAATCCATATGAAATATAACGAATGACATTCAAGTCAATGCCAGACAGCCGCACGATCGCGCGGGAAAAAAACGTAAAGAGAGCAAACATCACGACAAAGCCACAGACAATCCCAAACGGTCTTTTTTTACTACCCGCTAGAGAGCCGGATAAAATCAGCGGCAAAATCGGCAAGATACAAGGCGAAAGAATTAAACCTAGACCCTCAACAAATCCTAAACAAATATTAATCACTTCGGTGGACATTCAGCCTCCTTGCTGTTTTTTATCCATGTGTCATCCCATACGCGTCAAGCTAAGAAAATTTTGCTTAGAACGCCTTCCCCGCAGGGGGAAGGTGGCCGACAGGCCGGATGGGGGGATATAAAACTAGCGCCCCCAACCATCGCTTTTTTACGACTCTTCTCATTTCTTTTCTAAGTTTTCTTGCATTTTTATCCCCCCATCCGGCCTGTCGGCCACCTTCCCCCTGATGGGTGAAGGCGTTCTAAGTGAAACAAACTTGCTTTCATCCCTTTTCGTTCATACACTTTTCATTCTTACAACTCAACGGAGCATAACATGACACATGAATTACCCAAACTTCCCTATGCGATGGATGCCTTACAACCTTATATTTCAAAAGAAACCTTAGAATACCATTATGGTAAACATCACTTAGCGTATGTTAACAACCTCAATAACTTAATCAAAGATACCGAATTTGCCAATGCTTCTCTAGAAGAAACCATCAAAAAATCCAGTGGTGGCATTTTTAACAATGCTGCGCAAGTCTGGAATCATACTTTTTATTGGCATTGTTTAACCCCCAACAGCAGTGGCGAACCCACTGGCAAATTAGCCGATGCGATTAAGAAAAAATTTGGTTCTCTAGATGAGTTTAAAAAATTATTTAGTCAAACTGCGATTTCAACCTTTGGTTCTGGCTGGGGCTGGCTTGCCAAAAATGCACAAGGCGAATTGGAAATTATTAGCACCAGCAATGCGGGCACACCAATGACCCAAGACAAACACGCCTTACTCACCTGCGATGTGTGGGAACATGCTTACTACATTGATTATCGCAATGCACGGCCTACGTATGTCGATAATTTCTGGAAATTGGTTAACTGGGATTTTGTAGCGGATAATTTTGCTAAATAAGATTTTTAAACTGAGCCGCGACCGTCAGGGAGCGATCACCAACAATGCTATTTTCGCTTGTATCAATTCGGGATGCGTAACACTCCCTGACGGTCGTGGCTCAGATTAAAAGCGGCTCATTGCGGAAATGTGCTGATCTGAGCCGCGACCGTCAGGGAGCGATCACCGACAATGCTATTTTCGCTTGTATCAATTCCGGATACGTGACACTCCCTGACGGTCGTGGCTCAGATTGAGAGCGGCTCATTTTGCAACAACGCCTTTTCAAAGAGAGCTGTTGCATAATTCCCACTTCCGTCATTGCGAGGAGCGTTTTTCGCGACGAAGCAATCCAGTTTTAGACTTACAATAGAATCAAAAACTGGATTGCTTCGTCGCGAAAAACGCTCCTCGCAATGACGGTGCGTGAATTACGCAACAACGCCTTTTAAAGAAGGGGATTTATCTCAACTAATTAAATTTCCCTTTGTAAAGAGAAGGTAACCAACTGTCTATGTCTGTATGAATAGACACGTCCTGCCTTGTAAAAGCACAAAATTTACTGCATTTAAGATTTTGTTAATAAAACCTATCTATGATGCTTAGTATCTATTTTTTTACAGTTAAAACGAAGGCATAAATGAATACGAGAACATTAAAGATCGGTCTTATCGGTAATACAAATGTGGGCAAATCTACTCTTACACAATTGGTTTACAAAGGGGAATACAATCGTAAACTTGAGCCAACTATCGGCGCTGAATCTGTGTTGCACAACTTTAATTTTAATAATAGTGAGCAAGTTCGCCTTCAAATATGGGATTTAGCAGGCCAGGAACGATTCGATTCGTTAACAGCTTGCTACACTCGTACTTGCCAGATTATCCTCGTTGCTGTTGATTCGAGTCAATCTCTAGCGAAAGAGAGCCCCGAGCGAACAAGGATAGAAGAGATACTTTCCCAGCATAAGTTATCATCCTCTCACTCTGTAATGTTAGTTGCCACTAAATCAGACTTAGCTAAAGATAAACCTAGCGAAGAAGTTGCAACAGATCAGCAATTAGAAAATTTGGCTGAATTTATTAAAACTACCTATAAAGTTACCATGTTAACATCCACTGAGGGTAACTGTTTTAAAAGAATTTCTGCTCTAGACGAGGATGCTGCTGCAAACGCAAAAGAATTATTTGAACATTCTGTTCGTCAATATACTGCATCGAACCCCACGCCTGCTCCAGTAGCAGACTCTAAAAATGAAACACAACAAACATCTGTTGTCGTCTCTTCTACTTCTGACATGGCGTCACAACATGCAACAAAAACTTCTGCACCGTCAAGCAACGCAAAGAATAATCGCGTACAAATAGCAGCAGCCTTGTTTTTGTTAGCGAGCGTGTTGATATTAGCGTCTGTTGCAACATACGGCGCGTTCGGCCCTGGTGCAGCATTCATCTTTGCGAATGCATTTGCGTTTACCTCAGCGAGTGCATCTGTGACAACGGCAAGTGCATTTTCTCTTTATGCAATTTTTACGGGTACTGTTTCGTTATTTGCATTGTTCCGCGCCAAATTTTGCAAAAAAGATCCAACAAATTTGATAGCCACTGCATCCTCTTCAGCAAATCCGCCAGCGAGCAATACACAGACTCAATCTAGCTGTTGTGCAATCTTCAGAAGATGCGGATCACCACGCCAGAATCAAGTTGCTGTTCAACTCACTCAGCATGATGAATCAAAGCAAACTTATTCCCCGCCAACACAAGCAAGCAGCCAACCCAGTTTGAATGCAACTCAGCCAATCGTTGTAAAGGGAGCACCGGCACTAACCTTATAAGCAGCTTCCAATCTGAGCCGCGACCGTCAGGGAGTGTCACGCATCTTGAATTACCACAAGCGAAAATAGCACCGCCGGTGATCGCTCCCTGACGGTCGCGGCTCAGAGTAAAACATTTTCACAGAAGGTGCATTGCAATCTTTCTAAAAATAAACATCAAACTGGGCAGTCACAATATTATCCGGCTTGCCACTCGCCATCGGTGCAGGCACTCCTGAACCCGAAGCAACATTGCTCGCGCCATAATTCACATCATGACGAAACTCTAAACTTTGCAACGTATCACGCCAAATCGATGTATTTGCAACGATCGCATAACGTTGTGCAGGTAATTGCAATGCTAATGCATCTTTTGTCATTTCATACCCTAATGCAACTGACGTCGGACGCGATAAAAATTCAAATGTATAAGCCGCTTCCACATCCAATGCTTGTGGTTTTGCACCATGACTGTTCATGGTCAAGTCACCACGACTAAAGTTGGTTGACGCTGCAATATATTCACCGATTAAGTTGATGTGATCGCCGAGCCCAAGATTCGCTCTTAAATCATAAGCCGGTACACGATGCGCAATATTTTCATTACCGGTACCACCGACACCACCAAAACCATTGAAAGTCGTTGGGGAATTATTGACGAACTGCATACCACTGGAGTCTGCAATATTTGCCAGCACACCCGCACCAATATCACCTCGCAAACCCAATTCATTGAATCGGTAACCTAAATTCACACCCCCATTATTCACTCGACTGGTGGAACCCACGTGCGTATCGCCACGGAAAATATAACCTGCTGCATAAGGTGCATCTTCACCCGGTGATTGCCAACCTAATTCGATGGCTCGTTGTTTGGTACGCGCCATTAATTGGGTTAACGGCGGCGTCACCATGTTACTTGCGTAAGCACCAAACGGTACAAAGAATTGACCGAATGTTCCATACACCGGTGTTGCGCTCAAGTTACCAATGGTCACAAAACCTTGACGGAGTTGAACACGTGAATTTTGCACCCGTGAATTATTATTAAATGTACCGGTATCCGTACCAATGGTGTTGTCATAGGTAAATGAGATCAAAGAAGACAACCAAGCACTGGGGCCTAAAATGTAGGCGTCTAATGTTGCATTCGTTAAATCGATGTCACTGCTGTCAGGGCCGCCGCCAATATCTTTATAGAGCGCTTGACCTTCGACAATACCACTCAATAATACGTGGGCATGATCTTCTTGTTCTGTCACACCTAATGCTTGCAAACGGTGATGAATATTTTTACGAATTTTTAAGAGAGCCACATCGTTATTTACGCTGGGTGCATTAACAATTAAATTACCGCCGGAATATTGCAACGGCACACCGATATAAGGGCCGCTTGAAACAAATGATTGCCCGGGCACATCGACATCAACCGGTAAATACATTAAACCGTTAGTCGGCATTTCACCTAATTCAGGCACATTCACATCGTGCTCTGGTTGTTTAGCTGTTTCTTCTGCTGCTTTAGTGGTCATCGCAGGTTCTTCGATCGAGGAAGCGGATGCATTGGTTGCAGTCTTGCTCGTTTTGCGATGTTTCGTTTTGCTAGTGCGATGGCCTAGTGCTATTTGGGTTTGTAAATCGTGAACTTCTGCTCGCAATTCTGCAACTTGTTTGGCTAAATTTTGGTTATCACCTGTGGTAGCAAATGCGGGCATTGAAATAACGCCCAGTAAAAACAAACTACCGACCAAAGGCTTGAGTCTTTGCTTCATGGAATAATCTCCAACTATTTATTAATATCAATCCATGATGTGTGTATTTTTTAAAGACAAGTGACCCGAAACTTAATGCATCCTGCGGTAAGTAACAGAAGAAATAGATTTAATTAAGCGAGCTAAGCTAGCAAAAAAAATTTGAATGCTCAAGAGAATATTTTGGAAAGAATTTTTTGGATAAAAATCCCTGGAGGAGTGATTAAGAAGGTTGCTTTTTATAAAAATCCCCCTCAATCCCCCTTTTCCAAAGGGGGAAGCCTTACTAAGCTGCATTATGATTCTCGCAGTTAAGACACAAAGCTGCTTAGTAAGACTTCCCCCTTTGGAAAAGGGGGATTGAGGGGGATTTTTATAAAATAAATGCTCTAACTTCATATGTAACAGAGTACTAGTGCCACAACACTCTAATCTGCTAAACTCACCCAGCATCAACATTCTTGAGTCAACTATCATGACAATACGCAAGTTAATTACCTCAAATAGGTTTGGTAACTTATTAGCATTGATCGCCGGCGCGATCACGACGCTTGCGTTTGCGCCTTTTGATATTGCACCCTTGGCCATCCTCACACCTACTGTGTTACTCGCACTCTGGTTAAATGCTACCCCTAAAACAGCTCTATACCGCGGCTTCGCATTTGGCTTAGGTTTGTTTGGCACCGGTGCCAATTGGATCTACATTAGCATTCATACATTTGGCGATGTGCCCATTTTCATTTCCGCATTCATTACCGCTGGATTTGTTGCAATATTAGCGCTCTTTCCTGCAGCGTGCGGTTATTATCTGACTCGTTTTTATAAACAAAATACACCCTATAAATTACTCTGTGCATTCCCTGCGTTTTGGGTATTAGTCGACTGGATCCGCAGTTGGATTTTCACCGGCTTTCCTTGGCTCTATTTAGGATACAGTCAAGTCAATACACCGCTTAGAGGCTATGCCAGTATTTTCAGTGTGTACGGCGTGACACTGGCTATTTTGCTGTGCAGCGCATTGCTTGTTTTGATCTATCAACAAATACAACAGAAACGATTGTTGCATGCTTGCTCTAGTTTTCTTTTTATCGTTCTCATTTGGTTAGTGGGTGCTGCATTCAGTGCAATCTCATGGACAAAACCCTTAGCTACACCGCTCAAAGTCAGCCTTGTCCAGGGCAATATTCCGCAAGCGATTAAATGGGCTCCCGGTGCATTACAACTGAGCTTAAACACGTATCAACAATTGTCAGCCCCTCACTGGGACAGTCAATTAGTCATTTGGCCAGAAGCTGCGATTCCCGCACCGTATCAAGCCGTCGAAGGATTTATCCAAGAGATGCATGACACAGCCGCAGCGCATCATGCAGATTTCATTTCCGGTGTGCCGATTCAAGTACCGAATACGGATAATTATTACAATGCAGTAATCATGTTAGGCGCGGATTCTGGTTATTATTTAAAACGTCAGCTCGTTCCCTTTGGCGAATATGTGCCACTGCATCGCGTATTACATCATTTACTCGATATTTTACAGGTGCCCATGTCTGATTTTATCCCGGCACATCAACAAACAGTGCCTTTGTTAGCACACAATGTTCATATTGCTGTGTTTATTTGCTATGAAATTGCATTCCCCGAATTAGTGTTATTGAGTGACGATGGGATCAATATGTTGCTGACAGTCAGTAATGATGCGTGGTTTGGTCATTCCATTGCGCAAGCACAACATTTACAAATCGGTCAAATGCGTGCGCTCGAAATGCAGTTACCTGTTTTATTTGTCTCGAATAATGGCATCACTGCCATTCTCACTCCCGAAGGACAGATCCAATCCAGTGTCCCACCTTTTCAAGCCGTCGTCTTAACCGATAACGTGCAACCTATGCAAGGCAAGACACCTTGGCATTCCTTTGGCATGACGCCGATTCTCTCGTTGATTTTGCTGATGCTGTTCGGCGCTGCTGTGCCAAGTTGGCGAGCCTATTTTTTGAAGAAATTTCGTTAACAATACGTTATCTAACTGAGTAAACCCTATGGAAGAACACTATAATCCACAACAAATCGAAATCGATGCCCAACAATTTTGGAATGAGCATAATTGTTTTCAAGCCATTGAAGATGCGAATAAACAAAAATTTTATTGTTTATCCATGTTCCCTTATCCGAGCGGTAACTTGCATATGGGACATGTTAGAAATTACACCATCGGTGATGTGATCGCCCGTTATCAACGTATGCTAGGCAAAAATGTCATGCAACCGATGGGCTGGGATGCATTTGGTTTACCCGCCGAAAATGCCGCCATCCAACATAAAATTCCACCCGCAGAATGGACTTACAAAAACATTGATCATATGCGCAGCCAATTAAAAAGCATTGGGCTCGCCATCGACTGGAGTCGCGAATTTGCAACGTGTGACCCGAGTTATTATCGCTGGGAACAATGGTTTTTCTTGCAGCTTTATAAAAAAGGCTTGGTTTATAAAAAAAATGCGGAAGTAAATTGGGACCCTGTCGATCAAACCATTTTGGCCAATGAACAAGTCGTGAATGGTCGCGGCTGGCGCTCTGGTGCATTAGTCGAACGCCGTGAAATTCCACAATGGTTTTTAAAAATTACCGCATATGCGGATGAATTACTCGAAGACTTAAATCATTTGCCTCACTGGCCAGAGCAAGTCAAAACGATGCAACGCAATTGGATTGGTCGATCAGAAGGGGTTGAAGTCAACTTTTCCGTCAACCAAACTGACGAACGGTTAACTATTTTTACCACACGTCCTGATACGATTTACGGTGTCACCTACATTGCTATTGCACCACAACATTCCTTAGCCAAATTAGCCGCTGAAAAAAATCCACCGCTGCAACACTTTTTAGAAGAGTGTCGCAACATTAAAGTGGCCGAAGCAGAACTCGCCACCCTGGAAAAAAAGGGTGTGGATACGGGATTCACTGCGCGACATCCTATCACGCAAGAATCATTGCCGATTTGGGTAGCCAATTTTGTTGTCATGGAATATGGCGCGGGCGCGGTGATGGCAGTCCCTGCACATGACCAACGTGATTTTGAATTTGCCCAACAATATGACTTAGCCATCAAACCGGTCATTCGAGCAGACGATGGCTCTACACACAATTTTGATAAATGTGCTCTGACCCAATATGGCATTTTATTTGATTCCGGTGAATTTAGTGAATTAGATTCCAAAACTGCTTGCGGTCGCATTATTCAATTTTTAGTTGAAAAAAACCAAGGGGAACGCAAAGTACATTTTCGCTTACGGGATTGGAGTGTCGCAAGGCAACGTTACTGGGGTGCTCCGATTCCCATGATCTATTGTGCAACCTGCGGCGCTGTCCCCGTGCCGGAAAAAGATTTACCGGTCGTGCTGCCAGAGAATGTCAGCTTTAGCGGTGTCTCTTCTCCCTTGAAATCCATGCCTGACTTTTTTCATGTGGCGTGTCCGACGTGTGGCGCACCCGCAGAACGTGAAACAGATACGTTTGATACTTTTTTTGAATCCTCTTGGTATTACGCGCGATTTGCTTGCAAACAACAAGATAAAGCCATGCTCGATAGCCGTGCAGATTATTGGCTTCCAGTCGATCAATACATTGGCGGCATTGAACATGCGGTAATGCATTTATTGTATTCTCGATTTTTGCATAAAACGATGCGCGATGAAGGCTTGCTTAATTCAGATGAACCTTTCATCCGCTTGCTCACGCAAGGCATGGTGCTGAATGACGGCATCAAAATGTCGAAATCAAAAGGCAACACGGTCGACCCACAATCGTTGATTGAAAAATTTGGCGCCGACACCGTGCGTTTATTTATTATTTTTGCTGCACCGCCTGAACAAAGTTTAGAGTGGTCTGACAGTGGCGTAGAAGGTGCTCATCGCTTTTTGAAAAGACTCTGGACGTTTTGCTACGAACATCGTGAAGCCATCACGTTGCAAAATCAAGCCGGTGACAATGAACATGTCGATTGGGAAAATGCTGACCCGAAACAACGCGATATTTTGCGACAGATTTATGAAATTTTAAATCAAATGAAATTTGATTATGAGCGTTTGCAATTTAATACTGTTGTATCCGGCTGCATGAAATTATTTAACTTACTCGTTAAAATTCCAGCCGCCAGTGATCCTGCTGCGGATAGACAACAAGATTTGCTGCTCAAAGGCTTGAGTATTTTATTGCGCTTGCTGGCGCCGGTTGCGCCTCATATGACGCACCAACTTTGGCAAGAATTGCACTTCCCAGGATTGCTCTTGCATGCGACTTGGCCGAAAGCCAATGCGGCTGCGTTGAAAATGGATCACATCGAATTAGTGGTGCAAATCAATGGTAAACTGCGCACACGGATTGCGGTACCCTCCGATGCCGACACGAAAACCATTGAAACCATCGTCACTAGCGATGCAAAAGTGCAGCAAGCGATTGTGGACAAACTGATTAAAAAAATCATCACCGTGCCGGGGCGCTTGGTTAACATTGTGACGGGGGAAAAATAAATGCTTCGCTTGTTTTTGGCAACACTGATTCTACTCGCGTTAACCAGTTGCGGCTTTCATTTGCGCGGCGAAGAACCTATCACACCCGAATTACAACATCTTTATTTAAAAACCAAAGAACCTTACAGTCAATTGACTCATAATTTGAAAGCGTATTTTAAATTAGCGGGAATTCATTTGACGGATTCACCTGAGACGGCGACCTATGTCTTAAATATCCTGAGCGAAACACAAAATGATATCTTGATCAACGTCAGTGGCACTCAGCAAACACGTCAATATAGTTTGGTGTTGACGGTCAATTTCCAAATGACACGTCCAGATGGTACAGTCGTTTTACCTCAGCAAGCTGTTACTGAAACACGCGTCTTTACGATGCAAGCCAATCAAATTTTAGGTGGCAGCAATGAAGAAACCACCATGTATCAACAAATGCGGCGCGATATTATTTTCGATCTGATGAATCGGCTGACGTCACAGCACGTGACTAACTTATTAGAGGAAGCAAAGCACCGGCATGAAACTCGCGCATCAACAACTTGAGCAGCATCTTGCAAAACAACTTGCGCCAATTTATCTAATTAGCACCGATGAATTATTGCTAAGCCAAGAAGCGGTTGAACGAATTCGTTTGACTGCGGAAAAAAACGGCTTTGCTGAGCGCATTCGCATTGCGGCTGAAGGTGCGGATTGGGGTAAACAACTTTATGCACAAGCGCACAGTTTATCGTTATTTTCTGCAAAACAAATTTTAGAATTAGACTTGCGCGGCGCTAAACTCAATCAAGCGACTACGGATATTTTAAAAGATTACGCTGCGAAACCTTTGTCAGATACGTTGCTTATCATTCAAACTCATAAACTCGAACAAAAAACAGAGCAAAGTGCTTGGTATAAAGCGTGTGAAAAAACAGGCGTGACCCTGCCAATTTGGCCAATCAATCGAGAGCAATTACCCGCATGGATTTTAGCGCGCGCCAAAAAGTCGGGCTTAACGCTTGCTAAGCCTGCCGCAGACTGGTTAGCAGAACAAGTTGAAGGTAATTTATTTGCTGCCGCACAAGAAATTGAAAAATTGTGCTTATTGCAAACCAGTGATGCGTTAGATGAATGCACGTTAGAAAAAATGATTTCTAATAATGCGCGCTTTGATATTTTTAATTTGGTAGAGAGTATGCTGCTTGGCAATACGGCGCGTAGCTTAAAAATTTTAGCCAATTTGCGTGAAGAAGACACTGAGCTTACGTTGTTATTATGGGCATTATCACGTGAATTGCGCACGATGGCGGAGATCGCAAAACAACTTCAACAAGGCATTGCCCTGAGCCAATTATTCAGTCAATTTCGGATTTGGGAAAAACGCCAACCCAGTGTACGCGCTTTTCTAAAGCGCAATTCCTATGAAAAATGTTGCCAGTTTTTGTTAGTCGCAGCCAAAATCGATCGCTTAATTAAAGGTGCTGAAATCGGGAATGCGTGGGATGAATTAGAGCGTTTATTGTTTGCGTAACTCTCAGAACCCACTGAGCCGCGACCGTCAGGGAGCGTCACGGAATCAGCGTTAATTTCAATCGCTGATTCCGTGACGCTCCCTGACGGTCGCGGCTCAGTAAGCAGTCACTTTTTTGAAGAGATTATTTTTTTCGTTTTCGAATCCTATCCAGCAGTTTATAAAAAATAAGTAGCAATCCTGTTGAAATGAATAAATAAACAAAAACGGGTAGGCCTGTACTCGGGCCAGTAAAATAAGCATCAAAATCTCTCCCAACGCAGCCTCCCAACGTTTTACCCCAGTGATGCTTAGCTGCTAAATCAAGCGCAGAAGGTATTTGATTTGAATATTGAATGATACATTTTTTAAGGTCATCGCTGGTCATTGCTATACACTTTTCATGTGTGATATTCGCTCCTTTCATAACAGCAGAGGTAAGTTTATCTTTCTCCAACTTTTCGCACATAGCGGGTACCATCGCTTCAGTAAATTGCTCAAGCCAGGCTTCTTTACTGATTGGGTAAGCATCAAAGTCATGTCCAATACACCCTCCCAACTGACCACCCCAATACTGTCTCGCTGCTGAATCAACCATAGCAGGTATTAGATTTGAGTAGAGAGGGATACATTTTTTTAGTGAATTGTTAGCGATTGCTAGACATGCTTCATGTGTATTATTCGCTTCTTTAGAAGCATCGAATATATACCCACTTTTTTCTAATTTTTCGCATATTGCAGGCCCAATCAACTCACTAAATTGCTGAAGCCATATCTCTTTACTGCGAAGGGCTTGGGTTTCTTCAGAATAAATAGGCGAATTAACCAGGAATAAAATACAACACAGTATTATTTTACCCATTCGCACGAGCTACCTCCGATGCCTGATAAATTCACGATATTGATATATTATATCAAATTTCAAATGGTATAATTTAACGAGTATTCAATCATGGAGAGCCACATGCTCCCACTGCAACCTCCCATCGGCTTACTCGGCGGTACCTTTGACCCCATTCATTTTGGTCATTTGCGCACTGCGCTCGAATTACGTCAAGCGCTTGATTTGGTTGAGGTGCGGTTAGTGCCTTGTTACCAGCCTGTGCATCGCAAATTACCCGTCGCCTCGCCCGAACATCGATTAGCCATGGTACGTTGCGCCATTGATGATGAACCCGCATTAAAATTGGAAGAATGTGAAATTGTCCGGCAAGGGCCTTCTTACATGATCGAAACATTGGAAGAATTAAAAAGCAAAATTCCTGCTACACCACTTTGCTTAATTATGGGTATTGATGCATTACTTAACTTTACGAGCTGGCATCGTTGGCAGTCAATTTTAGAATTAGCGCATTTGGTCATTGCTCATCGTCCACAATATCAGTTACCTAAGACAGGGCTCATTGCCGATTTGCTCAAACAACGACTCACCTCGCATCCGCTTGCGTTACATCAAACAGAAGCTGGCAGCATTTTATTACATCCTGTCACACCGCTTGAAATTTCAGCTACCGACATTCGCCGCCAAATTGCGAGCGGTCGCAACCCTCGCTATTTGTTACCGGATGCGGTTTATCATTACATTTTGCAACAAGGTGTCTATAGTATTAATCGACTATAATGCCAATAATCAGAGCCGCGACCGTCAGGGAGCGATCACCGTCGATACGGTTCTCATCTCTTTCAATTCAAGATGGGCGACACTCCCTGACGGTCGCGGCTCAGATCATTGCGAGGAGTGTTTGAATCAGAGCCGCGACCGTCAGGAAGCGATCACCGTCGATACGTTTCTCATCTCTTTCAATTCAAGATGGGCGACACTCCCTGACGGTCGTGGCTCAGATCATTGCAAAGAATGCTTGAATCAGAGCCGCGACCGTCAGGGAGCGATCACCGTCGATACGGTTCTCATTTCTTTCAATTCAAGATGGGCGACACTCCCTGACGGTCGTGGCTCAGATCATTGCAAAGAATGCTTGAATCAGAGCCGCGACCGTCAGGGAGCGATCACCGTCGATACGGTTCTCATCTCTTTCAATTCAAGATGGGCGACACTCCCTGACGGTCGTGGCTCAGATCATTGCGAGGAGTGTTTGAATCAGAGCCGCGACCGTCAGGGAGCGATCACCGTCGATACGGTTCTCATTTCTTTCAATTCAAGATGGGTGACACTCCCTGACGGTCGCGGCTCGGTTTATCGCATTTTGAGACGCAATTAGTATATAATGCAATTTTTTGAGAACGAGAAACGATGAATACTGCTGAATTACAACAACTTGCAATTGATGCGTTAAACGATTTAAAAGCAATCGATTTAGTCACTTACGATGTACGCGAGATTACTACCATTGCCGATAGCATGATTATTTGCACCGGTCGCTCTAGCCGTCATGTGCAATCACTGGCGCAAAATGTCGTTACCAAAGCCAAAGCCAATCAAGTCAGCTACATTAAAATGGAAGGCCAACGGGAAGGTGAATGGGTCATTGTTGACTTAGCCGATGTGGTTGTTCATGTGATGCAACCTTCCGCACGCGCTTTTTATCATTTAGAAGATCTCTGGGAACCTATCACTGCGTTACGCGAACAACAAGGTTAACCCATGATTATTCGCATTCTCGCCATCGGTACTAAAATGCCTGCTTGGGTGAATGACGGTTTTAACGAGTATGCGAAACGTATTTCTGGCAGCTTATCGCTTGAGTTACTTGAGATCTCTGCTGAAAAACGCTTTAAAACAGCTGATATTCAGCGTCTTACTGAGAAGGAAGGTGACAAGCTGTTAACAGCCATTAAACCAACACACAAAGTGATTGCTCTGGATGTAAAAGGCGCCTCATGGAGCACGGAGCAACTTTCAACTCACTTACAAAAATGGCAAACAGATGGACGAAATATTGATTTACTGATTGGCGGCCCCGATGGCTTAGCAGATGCCTGTCTAGAAAAAGCTGAATTAAAATGGTCACTCTCTCCTCTTACCCTGCCGCATCCTCTCGTACGAATTGTATTAGCCGAACAAATTTATCGTGCACTCAGCATCTTGCAGCATCATCCTTATCATCGCTAGTCACTATGATTGCAGCAGATACACCCGTTTTAATAAATTATTTTCTAGGTGTTTTTCTGATTTCCAAGCTCACAATTTTTATTGTCTAACCTACTCACTCGTCGTCGCAGCAATCACCGCATAATAAACCGCTAATTGTTGTGAGATCTCTTGATATTTAACATGTTGCGCAGGTTGCGCTTGCAATGTGATTAACGCTGTTTGCAAATCCAATATTTGTTGGCCAAATTTTTCAGGTGCGTGTTCACGTGTATTCACTAACACCATAAAATCATGTGACGCTTGTTTGACGACTTCGCAAGAGGGTAATGCAGCATTTTGGGAGCACGCATCATATTCAGTTTGCAAATTATTCGGGTGTGTCATCAAGTATTGATAGGTCTTGGGTTGTTGCTCACAGCCACTCAAGCTTAAACAAAACATTACGCTGCATAACAGGATCGATCGTTGTTTCATAAAAATATATCTCAAAAATGATAAGGATTCGGAACGCCGCTTTCAGTCAACTTATAAACTAATGGTAAGCACAATAATATCAAACCCAAAATAAACCAAAAAACCACTGTGCTAATAGGATGCGCCAAGGGATTGCGACGATGTTGTATATATTTAAAAAATGCAGCCACCACAAACGTAATGCCGATTGCCAAGGCAGCACTGGCCATAAAACTCGATAAAAGTGAAACGGGTTCCAGCGCATTCACTGCAACACCGCCAATACCCGTCGTGCCAACGTCATACGCATAGAGTTGACCGGGCAGCCAGAAGAAAATTAGTAAATATATTTTGTTTATTCGAATATTCATAGTTATGATAGGACTAATTAAATTACCTGCTGAATTATAATCCATGTCGGCAAAAGAATCTAAGCTTTTTCAAGATCCCCATGTTCACTACCCAATCCATGATCTTAACTTGGATTTTAGCGATTATATTCGTTTATCCAAACAATTGGTGAAAGAAACCCGTCAAGACTTGGAACTGAACACCGATTTTATCATCAGTGCAAATTCTCCATTTGAAATACGCCCCGCTCGCACAAAAAAGCCAAAATATGGGGCATTGTTAATCCATGGTTTATTGGATTCGCCTTTTTTAGCCCGGGATATTGGCAAAGCCTTATCCGATAATGATGTTTTTGTCCGCGCCATTGCCTTGCCAGGTCATGGACTAGTGCCTGGGGCATTGCTGAATGTCAGCTATCTCGATTGGCTGCAAGCGGTTCGCTATGGCGTGGCATCGTTTAAAGATGAAGTCGAAAAAATCATTTTAGTCGGATACTCCACTGGCGCCACTCTCTCTTTGTTATATGATGCACTCGAACCCAATGTCATCGACCGAATCGTGATGATTGCACCTGTTGTTCGCATTAATAGCCATTTTGCAGCGTGCGCGAATTGGCACAAATTATTTAGCTGGGCTTGGCCACGTGCAAAATGGTTGCATGTGCGCAATGAAATTGATTATGTGAAATATTGTTCTATTACCTTTAACGCGGCGTATCAAGTTTACTTATTAGCGCAAGCGATCAAACAATTTGATCAAACGCTCCGACAAACACCTTTTTTTCTCATGGTGTCTTCTGAAGATGAGGTGGTATCTACGCCTGCCACGCTTGATTTTTTTTCCCGCTATGCGAATGAGCAAAGCCGTGCATTGATTTATTCAGCAAAACAAATTCCGCTAGCGGATCCACGCATTCAGATGCGCTCTTCTTTTTATCCTGAAATGAACATCGAAAATTTTTCGCATATCTGCTTACCCTTCTCACCCAATAATGTGCATTATGGCAAACATGGTTATTATGCTGAGGCAAGTCATGTGGATTCGAGACGTTTCACCTACGGCGCAGAAAATGTCATCACAGGTTGGTTTTATCAGCTGAAATACTTGAGCGGTCTCTCGAAAAGACCGCACGCTCGATTAAGCTTTAATCCCGATTTTAATTTTTTTATTCAAGAAATGGAAAATTTTATTTTTTCCGACGAAAGGTAGCGTCCCAAAAAAGCATAAATGCACCGATACAAATTGCGCTGTCTGCTAAATTAAAAACAGGCCAATGCAAATTTCCTAAATGAAAATCCAGAAAATCAATCACGTGGGTATACAGCAACCGATCCGACAAATTGCCTAATGCACCGCCTAATATCATGGCTAATGCCAATGAAAGCCAAATTTGTTTTTGAGACAACCGCGACAACCAAACAAAAATCGTGATACTCACCACCACCGCCAATCCACCAAACATCCACGCCTGCCATCCGCCTGCATCTGCCAGAAAACTAAAAGCAGCGCCTTTGTTATAAGCCAAGGTGACATTAAAAAATGAAAAAACAGGTACCGATGTGTAAGGTGTTAACCATGTTATCACGCAATATTTTGCGACACGATCTAACAGAATGACGATGACAGTGACCCATAGCCAGCGTAAGCCAGACTGGGAGAGTGTTTGTTTCATGATGAATCCTTTTTTGCAGTAAAGCATTATGCAAACTTCCTCACTTCACCTTTCCCCGCCACATTATCCACACAACGTGCACACAATGTAGGATACGCCGGATTAGAGCCAACATCCGTGCGCCTATGCCAACACCGTTCGCATTTTTGTGCGTTAAGCGCATCTACTCGGACGGATAATCCTGGGAATTCAGTCGCCACGACATCCGGCGCAACATGTGAATTCAGCAAATGCACCTCCGCACCGGAAGTGATTAAGACAAAACGCAATTCATTTTCTAACAAGTCTAATTGTTTTTTTAATTCCGCATCACAATATAAATGAACAGCCGCTTCCAAGGGCGCACCTAACTTACCGGCTTTGCGTTGCACTTCCAATTCTTTATTCACAGCATCTCGCACCGCGCGCAATTTTTCCCAATACGCTTCATTCATGGTTTCACTCTCAGAAAAATTTGCAAATCCTTCATACCATGTCGTTAAAAAAATCGACTCAGCACGTTCACCCGGAATATATTGCCAAATTTCTTCCGCTGTAAAACTTAAGATCGGTGCCAGCCAACGCACCAGTGCTTCCATTATATGAAACATTGCACTCTGTGCAGAACGACGCGCCAAACTATTGGTTTGAGTCGTATACTGTCTGTCTTTAATCACATCTAAATAAAAACCGCCCAATTCAACCACACAGAAATGATGGACTTTTTGATAAATCGTATGGAATTGATAAGACTCATATGCTTTTACTATTTCTTGCTGTAATTTACGCGCTTTATTTACGGCCCAGCGATCCAGCGATAACATTTTTGTGGCGGGCACTAAATCTTTCACAGGATCAAAACCTGCTAAATTCGCTAATAAAAAACGGGCTGTATTACGCAGACGACGATACGTTTCAGAAGTGCGCGTTAAAATTTCTTCAGAGACATTAATTTCCGCGCGATAATCAATCGAGGCGACCCACAATCGCAACACATCCGCACCTAAACTTTTAATAATTTTTTCAGGCGCAATCACGTTACCCAGTGATTTTGACATTTTGCGTCCTTGCACATCGATCACATAGCCATGTGTTAACACGGTGTTATAAGGTGCGACATCTGAAATCGCGACAGATGTTGTCAAGGATGACAGAAACCAACCGCGGTGTTGATCCGATCCTTCTAAATATAAGTCTGCTGGAAAACCGAGATCTGGATTTTTTCTCAGGACACAATCATGCGAAACGCCCGAATCAAACCATACGTCTAAAATATCTAAACATTTTTTATAATGGGGCGCATCAGCAGCCGAGAGAAAATCATCCGCATCTAACTGATACCAGACATCCACACCTTCTTTCTCAACACGTTCTGCTACTTTTTCCATTAAGTGCGCGGTGTCAGGATGTGGCTCACCTGTTTCTTTATGAAGAAATAACGCGATAGGCACACCCCATACACGTTGTCGGGAAATACACCAATCCGGCCGATTTTCCATCATTGAATAAATCCGATTTTTACCCCAGTCTGGAATCCAATTGACGTGATCAATCGCTTTTAATGCATTGGCGCGTAATCCGTTTTGTTCCATGCTAATAAACCACTGCGGTGTCGCACGAAATATCAAGGGTGTTTTATGCCGCCAGCAATGCGGATAACTATGCGTAATTTTAGCGAAATGAATTAACGTATCCTTTTCTTTTAATGCACTGAGCACTAACTCATTGGCTTTGTTCACATGCACACCCGCGACAATCGGCACGGTTGATATAAAGCAACCATCATCTGCGACAGGATTTTCCATCGATAATTGATATTTTTTACCAATTTCATAATCGTCAACACCGTGCGCGGGTGCTGTGTGAACAGCCCCTGTGCCGGAATCCACGGTCACATGCTCGCCTAAGACAACAGGCACTTCACGTTCATAAAAAGGATGCTGCACCAGAATGTTTTCTAATTTTTCGCCTAATGTTTTAGCCAATATTTTATAGTTTTTTACGCCATATCGTTGCATCACGCCTGTTAGCAAAGGTTCTGCTATTACCATTCGCTCTGTGCCGTCACATTCCACTAACACATAATCTAGATAAGGATTTAATGCCACTGCGCGATTAGCGGGTAACGTCCAAGGCGTTGTCGTCCAGATGGGAATGGAAATTTTTCCGCTACCCGACGGTTTCACCTCTAATCGTTGCCAAAATTCTTTTTCATCTATCACAAAAAAACGCACATCAATCGCAGGCGATGTTTTATCGGCGTATTCCACTTCTGCTTCTGCTAAGGCTGAGCTGCAATCTAAACACCAGTGCACCGGTTTATAACCTTTTTGCAAATGACCTTTTTGAATGACTTTGCTGAGCGCACGGATGATGTCTGCTTCGTAACTAAAATCCATCGTTAAATATGGCTTATACCAATCTGCCACGACACCTAAGCGAATAAATTCTTCGCGTTGTAATTCAATAAAACCCGCGGCATATTCTCGGCATGCTTTGCGAAAATCGGTCACATTCACTTTATGGCCGGGTTTTCCCAGCTTTTTTTCGACGTTTAATTCAATCGGTAAACCGTGACAATCCCAACCCGGTACAAAAGGGGCATCAAAACCCGCAAACGTTTTTGATTTGGTTACCATGTCTTTTAAAATTTTATTCACTGCTGTGCCCATGTGAATATGCCCATTTGCATACGGAGGACCGTCATGGAAAATAAACCGTGGTCGCTGTTTGCCTTGGGCACGCAGTTTGGCGTAAAGATCCAAATCGCGCCATTTTTGCAATATTTCAGTCTCACGCTGCGCCAAATTCGCTTTCATCGGAAAATCAGTATTGGGTAAATTGAGTGTATTTTTATAATCGGTTGTCATCGTACTTCCCCGTGCAATTCAAAATAATGTCGCGCAGCGAGTGCATCTCGCGCAATTTGTTCTTTCAGTAAACCTATGTTTTCGAAACGTTTTTCATCGCGTAATTTCGCACAAAACTCAACTGTCACATGCTGGCCATAAATCTCTTGATTAAAATCAAATAAATGTACTTCTAATAACGTTTTAGTGCCGTCTATTGTCGGCCGAGTTCCAATGTTAGCCACGCCAGGCAGCGACTTTTTTTGCACCCCATGCATGCGAACCGCATAAACACCTTGTACCGGTGTCGCTTGCCGATGTAAAAAAATATTCGCCGTTGGAAAACCGAGTTGCCTGCCCCTCTGATCACCATAAACAACACGACCTATCATCGTATAAGGTCTACCCAGCAATTGTGCGACGCGTGCTTGGTCACCTGTCTCCAATGCCTGGCGAACCACTGTACTACTGACTCGCTGCTGATTCAATTGGATGGTTGGCATTGCCATGACACGAAAATCGTATTTATTACCGGCTTGTTGTAATAAGGCAAAATTCCCTTGCCGCTGCCGACCAAAATGAAAATCATCCCCTACAATAATCGCTTTGACAGCTAATGCATCCACTAAAATTTGTTGAATGAATTGCTCAGCCGTAAATGCTGCAAAAGCAGCATTAAAACGAATAACCAATACCGCATCCACGCCATACGCCGAGAGTAATTGAAATTTCTCCCGCCAGCGCGTCAACCGCGGTGCCACTTTTTCACGGGCAAAAAACTCAAATGGCTGGGGTTCAAAAATCATGGCCAATGAGGTGGTATTTAACCGGCGCGCAGTTGCTGTGACCTCCGCCAATAAGGCTTGATGGCCAATGTGCACCCCATCAAAGTTCCCCAGCGTGACAACACTGCCTTTTACCTGGTTTTTTAAATTATGTAATCCACGAATCAATCGCGTCATTCACTCAGCCTATTCTTTAGTGCCGTCATTGCGAGGAGCGCTTTTTGCGACGAAGCAATCCAGTTTTTGGGTTATTCTCAAGTCAAAACCTGGATTGCTTCGTCGCAAAAAACGCTCCTCGCAATGACGGCGCTATTTTTAGTTAGGGAATTGATTATACGCGTATACCCGTCTGATTGTAAAAGTGCTATTATTAAGTAAAAGACCCCTTTTGAACGAGGTTGTTATGGCAAACCCAGAATTATCCCCCTCCCTGTCAACGGCACTGAAAAATACCGCAGGATCACACTATCAATTGTCGACCACTCGGATGATGCTTGAATTGACAAAAATTTATTTAGACGTCTTAACATTACCAGACGATAATTCTGCCTTAGCAAAAGCAACTATCATGAATTCAAATTTATCGCATTTGCGTATTGATTATGCCGCCACCTCCAGTGAAATACCGCAAGAGCGAGCGACCTTAAGTAACATTTTAAATAAATTAGCAGATACGAATACCCAAACAGCAAAACAAAGCTATGCTATTTGCAAAAGCCAAGCCGATCCATTGAACAAATCAGCAGATGAGCTTGAGATACGCTATTCCGCCATTGAAACCGAATTTAATACATTCTATAGCCATTCATTCGACGTCCTCAAGGAACTCATGACTCGGGTTGCCGGTGCAACTGATCCTGCCGTCACCGCCGAAGACACTGCCACATTAAATACTTTCCGTTCATTATTTGACGCATTAGACGCGAATAAAACCCAATTTAGAAAATATAAGAAAGAAAACGAAAAAGTACTCGAAGCGTTACGAGGTGTTATCCTCACCGCTTGGAAAGCACTACCAGGCGTCGAACAAAGCAAGATTTCTCTATCCCAAGAAGTTGCGCGCCAAGCCCCCGGCCAAGGGCTGTCATCGTGAGGGCTTTTCATTCCACCTTCAAAGACTGCTGCGGAATTAACACATCCCGCAACCGAACCCCCGCAAGCGCTAACCCCATAAAATAAACAACAACCGCAGAAATCAACAACCCCGCCAAATGTTCAACCCGCCACAACGTCGGATGCGTAATCCACGCTTGAATATCGCCCGCCCCATAGGCTAACCAAATAGCCAACACAACATTAGCAACCAATAATCGCAAACTAAAAAATTTCCAACCACTGCGCGGTACATAAATTTTTTGCTTCTGTAAAAAATAAAATAACAACCCGCTGTTTATAACAGCCGATAATGACGTCGCCAATGCAATACCCGCATGTTTTAACGGCCAAATCAAAATCACGTTAAAAACCATATTAGCAATCATGGCAACAATCCCAATCCGCACCGGCGTTCCCATATTTTGTTTAGCATAAAAACCCGACGCTAAAATTTTAATGAGCATGAACGGTGTGATACCAATCGCAAACATCGTCAAACTTTTCCGCGCCATTAAAACCGCATGACCATCAAAATGACCATGTTGAAACAACGTACTGATTAACGGACCTGAAATCACAGCAAATACCACCGCAGCCGGTAATCCCACCAATAAAATACAACGCAACGCCCAATCCAACGTATGCGAAAAATCCACATGCGCATCAGTCGCATGATGGCGCGATAAATGCGGCAAAATAACAGTCGAGATAGCAACCCCGATCACCCCCAACGGAAATTCCATCAACCGATCAGAGTAATACAACCAGGACACACTGCCCACCACTAACAATGAAGCAAACAACGTATCGAGCAATAAATTAATTTGCGATACAGACACACCAAAAATAGCAGGCACCATGAGTTTCAATACCCGTTTAACGCCAGGATCATGAAATGCAATTTTAGGTCGGGGCAATAAATCCATTTTTTTTAAAAAAGGCCATTGAAAAATCCACTGCACAAATCCAGCAATTAAGACGCCCCAGGCTAAACCAACGATCGGAATAAGCATATGCGGTGATAACCAAAATGCCGCACCAATCATACAAACATTCAATAAAACAGGCGAAAAAGCAGCGACCCAGAAACGACTATAGGTATTTAAAATAGCCCCTGAAAAAGCAGCCAATGAAATGAGCATGATATAAGGAAACGTAATTCTAACCATGGTGACTGCCAAATGAAACCGCTCACCATCTGCCAAAAATCCAGGCGCAAACAACCGAATAATCCAAGGTGCTAAAATAATTCCGCCAATCGTCACGCAGAGGAGAACAAAACCGAGCGTGCCTGAAATCGCATCGATAAATTTTTTGATATCCACATGGGTTCGATTTTTTTGATATTCTGATAAAACAGGCACAAAAGCTTGGGCAAAAGACCCTTCCGCAAATAAGCGCCGCATTAAGTTAGGAATGCGAAATGCCACCGAAAAAGCATCAAACGCCGCCGTTGCACCAAATAGCTGCGCGGTCACCATATCGCGGATAAAACCAAACACCCGCGACACCATGGTCATACCGGCTACAACGGAGGTGGATTTGAAGAGTGCTTTGCTCATGGTTTTTATCTAAAATTGAAAGAAAATGAGTATAACCTTAGGTTTTTAGTATGGCCAGTGAAACGCCGAGATTTCCCATTGATTTTATCTATCAAAATAAGACAAAAACCCCCTGTCATTTCCTTCTAAGTATTTGACAAGCCTCTAAGAAGCAGGCATAGTAGCCACCTTTTGATATTAAACCTAAATTATTTAGGTTAAAAATACATATAATTTTGGAGGAACACCTTTGGCTAATATCAAATCCGCGAAAAAACGCGCCAAACAATCAGAAAAGCACCGCCAGCACAATGCCAGCCTGCGTTCAATGGTTCGCACCTACATTAAAAAAGTGGTAGCAGCTGTCGCGGCCGGTGACAAAGCGCAAGCACAAGAAGCGTTTAAAGCAGCCCAACCCGTTATCGATCGAATGGCCGATAAAGGATTGCTCCATAAGAATAAAGCAGCGCGTCATAAAGGTCGTTTATCCGCCGCTGTCAAAAAGATGTCTGGCGAAGCCGTTGCCGCAAAAGCAAAAACGTCCCGCGCTAAATCAAGCAAAGCCGCAAAATCAGCTGAATAATAGAATCTTTTCGATTCATAAAAATAGCCTGGGCGACAGCCCAGGCCGTTTGCAAAGCGTTTGTCATATTCTCTAAGATAAACATCAAATAAGAACTTCTTCTTTTTATACAAATCCCCCTTGTTCCCCCTTTTTCAAAGTGGGAGACCTTCTAAGCAGCTTTACCGTTAAAACACAGAGCTGTTTAGAAGGTCTCCCACTTTGAAAAGGCGTTGTTGTGTAATTCAAAATATTGCTTAGAACGCCTTCCCCTTCAGGGGGAAGGTGGCCGACAGGCCGGATAAGGGGATCAAAATAACACTCAACGATGGTTTTTTTATGTAGCTCTCATTTTTTTGTTAAGATTTCTTATATTTTTTATCCCCCCATCCGGCCTGTCGGCCACCTTCCCCCTGAAGGGGAAGGCGTTCCAAGCACTTCTGTGAATTACGCAACAACGCCTTTTCAAAGTGGGAACAAGGGGGATTTGTATAAAAAAATTAAATTTTTCTCTAGAAAGGACTGTCATCCTGAGCGCTTTTCGCTCCGAAGGATCTCCCGCAAAAGAAAGAGCTGTCATCCCGAGTGCTTTTCGCTCCGAAGGATATCCCGCAAAAGAAAGAGCTGTCATCCTGAGCGCTTTTCGCTCCGAAGGATATCCCGCAAAAGAAAGAGCTGTCATCCTGAGCGCTTTTCGCTCCGAAGGATCTCCCGCAAATCTCTGAGACTTAACTAAAAAACTCCTCTCTCAATCTCCCTCACTTTCACCTTCCAACCGCGACGCCTCCAAAAACCGCATCGCCGCCTGAGTCAATTCATCCGTCCCTTTACGACTCAACCCAGAAATCTTAAACACTTTACCCTGCCAATTTAACTGCTTCACCACATCCGCACAGCGCGCCTCAACTTCATCCTCAGGCAATAAATCAATTTTGTTTAAGACCAACCAGCGTTCTTTAGCATACAACTCAGGATTAAATTTCTCTAACTCATGCGAAATCGCCTCGACCTGCACAGCAGGATCACTGCCATCCGGCGGCAACATATCCACCATATGAAATAACAACCGCGTCCGCATGACATGTTTCAAGAAACGAATCCCCAAACCTGCGCCTTCTGCAGCCCCTTCAATTAAACCTGGGATATCCGCCACCACAAAACTGCGATGCATCGAAACCCGAACAACACCCAAATTGGGATGCAACGTCGTAAAAGGATAATCCGCTACTTTAGGCCGCGCAGCCGATATTCCATGAATCAAGGTAGATTTACCTGCATTCGGCATACCAACCAAACCCACATCCGCCAATACCTTCAATTCCAAGCGTAAATTACGCCGATCACCCTCGCCGCCCGGTATCGTTCGCCGTGGCGCCCGATTAACACTGCTTTTGAAGCGCGCATTCCCCACACCACCTGAGCCGCCTTTGGCAATACACATCAATTGGCCGTGCTTCGTTAAATCCGCAATTAACTCATCGGTATCCTGGTCATAAATCATGGTACCCACCGGCACCAACAACGTTAAATCTTTTCCCGCTCTGCCTGAGCAATCTCGCCCTTGGCCTTTTTTGCCATTTTCCGCTTGAAAAACGCGGGTATAGCGATAATCGACTAACGTATTAATGCCCTCATCGGCTTGCAAAAATATACTGCCACCGTCGCCCCCATCTCCCCCATCAGGGCCGCCGTTTGGCATAAATTTCAAACGCAAGAAGCTACAGCAGCCATTGCCACCATTACCCGCGTCTACTCTAATTTTTGCTTCATCAATAAATTTCATAATTCATCTTTTTTTAAAACATAAAAAAAAGCCTCGATAATAGTCGAGGCTTTTCAATTCATTTGATAGTCGCAAATTTATGCTGCGACTTCCGTCTCAACAGGCTCAATGCTAACGCATTTTTTCTTGTCTTTGCCTTTCACCGCAAAAACCACTTTGCCTGCAACTAACGCATATAACGTATGGTCTCTGCCCATGCCCACATGACGGCCTGGATGAAACTTCGTACCACGTTGACGAATGATGATATTACCTGCACTCACTAATTCACCGCCAAATCGTTTTACACCTAAATATTTTGGGTTTGAGTCGCGACCATTCCGCGTACTACCACCCGCTTTCTTATGTGCCATTCTGTCAATCCTCTCTCAAATACTGAATTAACCAGCAATCTTTGTAATTTTCACTTCAGTAAAATACTGTCTGTGACCCATTTGTTTGCGATGATGCTTACGGCGTCTGAATTTCACGATGTGAATTTTTTTATGACGACCATGAGAAACAATGGAAGCTTCCACTGCAACATCTAAATGCGGCTTGCCGACTTGGATATTCTCGCCATTGACGACCATTAATACTTTTTCTAAATTGACGGTTGTGCCAACTTCAGCGGTTAACTTCTCAAGTTTAAGCGTTAATCCTTCTGTGACGCGATATTGTTTACCACCGCTGGTAATGACTGCATACATGTTTACACTCCAAATTCTTTTCGATATCTTTCTGATTCTTGAAGGAGTGCGATTATAGGGGGTTATTTGCTTTGAAGCAAGAGATAATACTTAGCATAATAACTCTTGACACCCGTCACCCGGCCATCTAGCATCTTCCCTTCAAAATCATATAAATAAGAGATAGTTAACCCCATGCCACTAGCCTCTATACGCGCTCTAGTGCAATCTGATTTAGCAGCAACGGATAAATTTATCTGCACGGAATTGCAGTCTGATGTTCAGTTTATTAATCAAATAGTTGACTATGTATTAACGGCTGGCGGCAAACGCATTCGCCCGATGTTAGTCTTATTATCTGCCCGCGCATTGAACCATCAAAAACAACAGCATATTGAATTAGCCGCCGCCATTGAATTATTTCATACCGCGACCTTATTACATGACGATGTCGTGGATAATTCGAATTTACGCCGCGGTCATGAAACAGCCAATGCCGTGTGGGGCAATTGCGCCAGTGTCTTAGTGGGTGATTTTCTCTATTCCCGGGCTTTTCAGGTCTTAGTTAAATTAAATAATATGGATGTCTTAAGAATTTTTACCGATGCAACCAATACGTTAGCGGAGGGTGAAATTTTACAGTTATTAAATTGTCATAACCCAGATACGTCGGAAAAAGCCTATTACGAGGTGATCCAGCGTAAAACCGCCAAATTATTTGAAGTGGCGACCCAGACTGGGACTGCTCTCGCGGATTATTCCAGTAAGCAAATGCGGGCGATGCAAGATTATGGCATGCAATTAGGAATGGCATTTCAATTGATTGATGATGCGATGGATTATCACTCTTCCGCAGCTGAAATGGGGAAAAACATCGGTAATGATTTAACCGAAGGCAAGCCAACGTTGCCACTCATTTATGCGTTACGGAAAGGCAAAAAAGCGGAAGTTGCATTAATCCGCGAAGCCATCAAAACAGGCTCGACTGACCAAATCAATTCAATCATCAGCATTATTGAATCGACCGGCGCCATCGAGTACACTGCCAACGCTGCAAAACAGTATGCACAGACAGCACGCACAAGCTTGACGTATCTTCCCGAATCACCATACCGCCAAGCCTTGCACGACCTAACTGAGTTCGTCGTCGAACGCAGTTATTAAAACACATCAACGGGGTGTAGCTCAGCCTGGTAGAGCACTGCCTTCGGGAGGCAGGGGCCGCAAGTTCGAATCTTGTCACCCCGACCAGTAAAACTAGTAGTTATATTTAAATTCTCAAACCGAAGAAAAATTCTGAAGTGCAAATGAAGTGCATGTTTTATGCGTATTTTTGAAAATATAAATTAATACACAACTACCCAAGCCTAACTCAGTCCCAGTCATGATTCCGCAAAAATTCCAAAACCCTGATAAGTCGCTGGAGTGCAACTGGAGTGCAAAATGGTTAAAGCAAAGTGCATATGGAATATTATTATTGATTTAAACATAGATTTTATGACTCAATAAAATAATGGTATTAACCATACATTTGATCAACATCAAGACTTTCGCATCACAACTCAACTGCATACCTCGGCAAAAACGATTCTCCTGCAACTCTTGCATCCATAATCTCATTTATTTTATATGATCTAATCCCATTCGTTCTCGATGCTCCCTTCGTCAGCTCATATACATACAAAAGCACATCTCCTGTATTTGCTCGCTTCACAGAATATGGCTCGGCAAGCCGTCTAACACCATGATATTCAATTTCAACACATAACCGATTTCGAGCAGCATATCTAATTTGACCCATATTCGGTGAGAATATGCCGCTAACATTATGCCCTATACCAACCCTCCTTGATGGTCGATGTTGGGTCAATGGAAAATGTTCGCGAGGCAATGTTGTTTCATTTGCAGCATTAGAAATTGTAGCAAGCAATTGTTCTGTCGGGTGCAGATCAATCCACCACGATAATGCTGGCCGTAACTCATTATAGAAACTTTCTGCGGGAGGCAGCACTTCTAACTGATGATTAAGTTGATCCGACCAAGCAGCCTGCAGCTGCGGAAAATCCAATTGAGAAAGAATACTGTCAACTGTTGGATTTGCTATACCTATAAAATCAAATTTCTTGTTCAGCGCCGCTCGTGCAATATCTTTATCAACATTTTCGCGAAAATTACGGCTAATGTTAACGATATCGTAAATGTCTCGAGCACGACCTTGTCGCTCGTATATTGCCCGAGTTTTTTCAGCAAGTATCTCGTTCACAGAATAACATCTCATCTTTACAACGGGGTTAGGTGCATCGCTAAAAGCGTGAAGCACATCTCGTATATCAGGAGAGTCAACAATTATCTCATCATTTGTAATATCAAATTTAATTCGCTGCTGGGTTCGTGATGGAAGATTTAAAGGTCCTAAATAAGTATATTTAGCAATATAGGTTTTCTTATTCCGCTTGTTTATGCTCTCTACAACTTCAATCTCACGGGTTCTTATGTTAATACCGGCAGCATCGTAAACTACATCCGCTATTTCGTTAAGTGCGCTTTTAATATCATTCTCACTATAGATCGCCCCGTCCGGGACAGTAAAATCTAAGTCTTCCGAAAAACGGTATGTTTCAAAATAGCATTTTTTAAGGCATGTGCCACCTTTGAATAGCCATTTAGATAATGACGTATTTTGTGATATTCCATATAAAATCCAGCTGAGAACATAATCTTTTTCTATTGTAGTGGGTAGCAGTTGTAATTCTTTTGCTACGGCTGTGATTTCTTGTTTCTGAATCATGAAATGTCGCCTAATGGAATATTGATTCTAATTCCCCATTTGGTAATGATGGAACCTGTATTTGATCCATGTGGATCGAGATTGATAATTCCACTTTTGATTTTTGAATGGACTTTATCTAAATATGATTTTGGCAGATGCATAATTTTTTCAGCTATGAATCCAAGTCGTTTAAAAACACCCCCATGCTTCAGCTTTTCCGCATATTGAAACAATATTTCTGGATTGGCATCTTTATGTTTCATATATGCTTTAACCATGTCGATCGTATGGCGCGCACCCCCGCCAATCTCAGGATCATCTAATGCATCAATGATTGTCCTATGCATATCTGCAATAAGTATCGGAGTGTTACTCGACCAGATTTTCTTTGTTCCAAAGATATCTTTGGCTGGGATTGATTTAGTTCTATAGTTTAATCCGGCAGCGATGATATCTTTCTTGCGTTGCTTTTGAGCGGTAAAAATAACCGTAGAATTAAAAATCTGTTCTGTCAGTTCCCAATGCTCGCCAGCGGTCCAACCTGAGATGTAGCATGGTGAAAATAATTCCATTGCAATAGACCAAGCATCTTCTGGTATGGGAGTAGCACTTTCCGACCCCAGAGGAACGATGCGGTATATTCCTGATTTCAACCGTTGTAACCAACCTTTTTTGGTGAGACGTGATAGAACTAAATTCGACACGGCCCTACTGTATCCCAGCTCTCTCTCTAAGTCTGTGGCGCGAATAACCGTTTTGCCTAAGCGACTCATAGTCTCTAGGACACGCCTTTCCGCTTGCCCGATGCCAGCTTGTGATTCATTATATTCTAGATTCATTTAATATCGCATTAAGATATTGAGTGTACTTTAACTATAATAAAAATATAATGAAAATGCAAATAATATCTTAATATGATATTTATTTTACTCTAACTATCATTTAAGACGGGTACTAATTGATTTAACTGGGGTTTTTAAACAAATTAAAACAGCTAGCTCACCATAAAAATCAGAGAGTTAGCTTGAAAGACAAAACACAACAAACACTCACGCAGAAGGATCAAAGCACTTCTATATCGGTAAGCGAATCAATTCCGCTATTTTTTAACTCCACATCACTCCCACCATCACCCCCAGTGATTTCAAATTCAAATCGTACAGCAGCCTAATCAGTTTTAGCAACCTAAGCCATATAATGCATCTACCACAACTGTATTTGATCAGCCTATCTTTAACTTTTTCTTGGATTATTTAAAGGTTTACACTTTCTAAGTTACTAAAGATAAAACTTCTTGACCTCTGTCATTAAATAAATCTTGCATTACATTACCTCGACCAAGAAAACCATCTTTGGAGTTTTTAGCGACTTCGTTATTCAGTGATTTTTTTAAAAACGCTTTGTCTTTTTCATCTGTATTTTTATTCTGCAAAAATGCAATCACATAGGAAGCCAATTTGCCACGGTTATCCCGAGCATCAACTGATTGTCCCCATTGAATATAACGATAAAAAATAGAGATAAGAGACTTTTGGCAAAATACTTCTGCATTTGAGGTTTGAAAATCGCTTTCAAATTTATCCAACCACTTTGTCAACATAGCTTTTAGTGCTTTATAATCACCACCGAAATCCTTTATTAACTTGCCCTCAAATTTAGCATCACCTAAATATTTTTTATATATTACTTCATCCTCAGGCTTTCTTAATTCAACAAGATTGTATTTAGCATCTTTATTACTAACGCCACACACATAAAGAATTTCATTTAAATAAGATTCTGACAAGCCAAGAGGACAATCGGCTATAATATTTTCAATTGACACTTTTCTCAGTGAGATCCTAGCTATTATTTCATAGTAATTAATATAGTAATTAATTATGTCGCTGCTATCGATTTTTTGAGACCATAATTTATTTATGGCCGTTAATGTTGGAATATCGGATGGCCCCACGCCACCTTTATATAAAATACCAGCTAAATCTTTTGCTGACATATTGACTATCGGATCATCTTCCAACAGAGTTTTTAAAGCTGCGTCGATTTTTCCGTTAAAGTAGTCTGAAAAAAGAGAGGCATGCTCGGGATTTAACACCCCCTGAATAAATAACAATATTAAATAGGTAGGTATGTTTAAAAAATTCAGCACATATTTAGAAGACTGCGGATCACAAATAAATTGCGTGCCGAGCGACTCAATCAATTTTTCCAATTTTTCCTTTCTATCGTCGCTTACTTTATCTTTTTTATTGTGTACGCCAATAACTCCAAGGCCAGCCATCAGGATGTCGTCATTATCTTTTTCAGTAAAAGAAAATCCAAACTGATCATTGACATCAATATACAAAATACCCCTATGTTTAATAAGCATGTTTGTATTTTTTGATAAATTATCCGTAACAACAGGGTGCTTAACTGTGACGGCAAGGAATGCCATGTAGTCAAACTTATTTGCATGCGAATATTTTAGAAGTGAGTAATTCAATTTTAACGAAATAAGCCATTTTTTAATTCGACGAGGAGTTGCAAGGTAAGAAACTAGACTCATGAACTCCTCTTGTTTCTTATAATCATCCGGAGCAAAAACTTCCGGTAGGACATTTTCAGAATCAATACGCTTAATCTGATCAACAACATATGCAGTTAGCGTATATATATCATGATGAACTTGATATTTTATCTGAAACAATTTATCTACATAATTTTTAGCACCGCTATATCTTATTTGATGCGTTTTCAATTGTGATCCAGCCCTTTCATACATTAACTTGTTTAAGACTTGCTCATAATCCATCCCAATTATACAAATTAAATTATCAAACACCTCTAGCGTTCGGCAGAACAAAAGGAAATTTGTAATATATGGTTCAGATAATCGATCGATTTCATCAATAATTACGTATAATTTAACTTTTTCTTCTTTAAGTAATTTATTTTGTTCTTCTGCCTGAAGGGAGAATTCTTCAGGTTTGGTTCTCTCAAACGCTTTAATCAATGCATCGATACTTTTTTTCGGGTTATACGAAGCGCCTACCTCCACTACACCAGGTATACCAATGCTTCCTTTGATATCGACATTTGATAAAACGGAAAGAGCTTGCAACGATTTAACGAGAAATGCCTTTATTTTCTTATTTCTGATTCGCTGATACAACTTGAGATAAAATGCCCCAATCAGGTCAGAAATTTCAAATTTACCTTCTATTTGGGGATCAAATTTAATGATGATATTTTTATCATCAGCTTCAATTAATTTGTTTTGAAGCAAATTCATAACAGATGTCTTACCAATACCCCACTCACCGGTTATTGCTATTGCTATCTGGCCGTGAATACCGTTTAAATCTTGATATATTTTATTCACTATCCTTTCTTGAACTTTAAAAACGTCACCAGACCTATTGAGAATTGGATGATCGCCAATCTCAAAAGTATCGCTAATAGCATCAGCCTGGCATTTGCGTCTATTAGAACAAAATATACAGATCAGTCTACATACAATACACATTTCATTTCTCCGATACGACGCGCTTAGCTAACAATAATTCGGGTAGATGATACACTAAGCGATTAAATATTCACGTACCGGCTTCAACATCAACTCTGACAGCGCCCATACAAGCGCATCCATCCTATCCGGTGAATTACCACTAGACTCGCCAGTGAGATACGGTGTCAGGTATCATCATAAAACAACTTGTTATCTTCTTAATACAATAGAGAGTTGTTTTATGATGATACCTGACACCGTTTTCTTTTGTCATCCATCGATGTTATAACAGTTTTCACAATAACGTCCCATACTGATACGTCATCGTATTCTTCTTGTTGGTCATCTGGTAAATAAGCTACTACTTGTCCTTTAAAATCTTCAAAAGCTATTCCCTTGGCTTTAGATTTTGCATCTTCCAACAGAGCAATAGTGTTCTCATCTAATTTAAAATGATTGCTTGAGCCAATAAGAAAGGAAAACGGGGTCAAGTCTAAGGAAAACGGGGTCAAGTCTATGATTGACACTAGTTGGAAACGGGGTCACCCATTAGCCGAACTCCGGTCAATAGAAAAAATGGCCCCTCTACGAAATATTTTTAATTTCGCATTTTTATTGAAGATATTTTTAAAAGTTTTATATAGCTGTAAAGGACATGCACCCAAATTTTCGTCTTAAGTTGTCAACTCGCCACCGAGTTGCAACAGTCACCCATCAGGATCAAGGTATAAGCCCAAGCCTAAAGCTTACGGCAAACCCCTGGCATTATAAAATGCCCCAGAAAATCTTAAGTGCCATACCGTGTCCAAGTGATGCAATATCACAGGCATATTGGCTACTGTTTCCAGTTCCAGGTGAAGGTGTCAAGTGCCATCATTATACATGTTGTAAATCAGAAAAATTTATTATTTTAAAACATGTCAAATGATGGCACTTGACCCTCATCCCCCCGGTAAATATTCAGCATAGCAAGTAGCCCGTGTGAAACACGGGGTTCTTGAACTCCTTTAAAACCCCGTGTTTCACGCGGGCTACTTGCTATTGACCGGAGTTCGGCTAATGTGTGACCTCAATGGCGCAAACGTATCCTTGCGTGAAGTCTGTGCTGAGTTAAACAGGCTTACCGCAAAGACGCGCTAAATCATCGCCAACTACCATTAAGCTTTGGCTAATTTTTTCATCATCACCCACATAGGAATACGGTTATCACCTATTTTTAATATCTCTTCATGATCGACTGTCAAACCTTGTCGCTCATAAAAAGCTCTCGCTGCAACATTACTCTGTACGACTTCCAGCCATAAATAAGGGGTTTTATGCACATAAGCTATTTCTTCAATCTTATTAAATAATTGATTTCCAAGTCCTTTCCCTGTTGCTTCCGGTAAGAAATAGATTTTTTGCAGTTCTACACCGACTAAATCGCTGGCGGGTATTTTCGAATCCCAGTTCACTTTGGCAAAACCTAATGCATGTTTATCTTCCTCGGCTAGAAACCAAGTAGAGGTAGTGCCTGTCAGATTTTGTTGTAAGGCTGAAAGAGAAAAATCCTTTTGCAAGAAGGTGTCCATCTCCTCTTTGACCGGCCAAATTGATGAGAAATGAGCGATATAAGTGGTTTTTCCAATATCGGCAAGCGTCTCTAAATCGTTCAATGTTGCAATTCTGATTTCACTCATGGTCTCTTCCACGTAAGTGCTTAGCACGCCCGTGTGAAACACGAGGCTCTTAAACTCCTTTAGAACCTCATGTTTCACACGGACTACTTGCTGGGGTATCTCCTTTTTGGAGTATCAAAGTACACCGATTTTGTACCCCATTTTTGGGTGGATTTTAGGGGTATTTGCTGGAAGCTATCGGAAGGAGATTATCTAAAAAACCCTCGTCTGGCAAGAGAAAACAAAAACGGGGTCAAGTCTATGATTGACACTAGTTGGAATTAATGACTAGCTTTATTTAAAAGTTAAATCACACATTTTATTAATAATCTGTTTCATACTCTCTATTAACGTTAATATTATTAATAAATTCTAAAAAACTACGCTGCACAAGAGTTCTTTTTCTAATAGAGGTAATTTTTGCTATCATTCTATTTGCAATTTCTATTTTAAAATTTTTAGGTAATTCCACTTCTGGTAATGTTTTAAATAACCTAGTTTTCGTTTGACTTAAGTAAAAAATATCAAGTAATGCTTTTTCAGGAGATGCGATTTTTATTAATCCATTTACACCTTTTTCTTCATATCCAAAATAAAATGAGGGGTTAATGTGGTGTATTGAAACTGTTGCTATTGGAGTTTTATATATTTTTGCTCTCCCTACTGAAACAGCATAAATAATATTTGGTATTTGCGAAATCATGTTATGAAAATACAAAGCGGTCTGTAAGGATATATATGAGGGAAACGGTGCGGTCAAAAAACCAGGCAATACTAGTGCGTCAGTATCAGGAAATGCCCAAACACCCTGTTTAATATGAATAAGCTGGTTTGTTTTAGAGATTCTAGATAACAACTTATTTGCATGATTAACACTAATATCAAGATAAGCTGCAGCATCATTAGTTTGAATGACTGGTAAATTTAATTGTTTTAATTTCGTATAAGCGTCAATTAACTTCATGCTTATAGTCATCCATCGATGTTATAACAGTTTTCACAATAACGTCCCATACTGATACGTCATCGTATTCTTCTTGTTGGTCATCTGGTAAATAAGCTACTACTTGTCCTTTAAAATCTTCAAAAGCTATTCCCTTGGCTTTAGATTTTGCATCTTCCAACAGAGCAATAGTGTTCTCATCTAATTCAAAATGATTGCCTGAGCCAATAAGAAGATATAAATCAAAAATATCTCTAGATTGGGTTTCGCCTCGTAAAGCTAATGCACGAACTTTCTGTCGAAACATGCTCTGGATAGAATAATGATTCACCATAAAAGGCGAGAGTGAATATTGTCTTATTATTTGCGAATCAATAGGCTCATAACTTGTATCATCTTCAAATTCACGCCGCGAAAATTCTACTTTAGTATGCAAAGGTAACGCAGTATATTTCGATTTTAATTCAATTTTCCATCTCTGGGTTGTGGGCGTTTGTTTTGGAGCGCTTATGTTTAATATTTCTATGCCTTGAGTTTGCAGGATATTATTAAATGGTACAGAGTTCAGAAGTTTATTAACATTTTTAAACAATGTGTCTTTATTAATAATTTGAATGTCGATATCCATATCTTCAGAATACCTTATGCTTTTAAAGTAAAAGCGCATATTGCATCCACCCTTCAAGGCATAAAGTTTTTTATCAACTTTTCGACCTAGTTGGCACAGAAAAAGTAGATGGAATAGCTCTACACTTTGCCTAGGATTATATTGTTTCATATTATTAACCTCCTTTTTTATAATACCAGATATCGACATATATGTCGAATATAGGTATTACAAATACATAAGGGTATTTATAAATATTACTAATTATTCAATTACTTAATATGAATTAAAAAATTTTCCCGCTTATTATTTATCTATATTTTTTTTACTGCCACGACTAACGTTACTAGCTCTAATCTTTTCTTTACCAGCCTCAGCATTTGGGCCGGTTGACAGCCCTCCATGCAACTTACATCTCCCATTTCTAGCCTTATCCTGTAATTTGTTTCAAACAGGCGGCGCCACCAGATGCCAAAAAAATAGTTTCTCATTGCACACACGCAGCCATTCTTTACAGAGCTTCATGAATGATTCAAAGATGAATTTCCTACATGATTAGCGCAAGCATCACCCGGCGTTCTTATTAACACTATCAATAGCTTGTATGAAATAACCACGATCAACTTTTGTTATATTACTGCGAAGCTGGGAAGATAACTTATCAAATAGATCAATGTATACGTGCATCATAGACGTAAGTATACGTGCGTATTCTTCACCACTATGCTCATGCGATACAGTAGTTGTTAAGACATCACGCGCATGTTTGGACAACTTCGTCTCAAGGCGTCTATTGCCCTCTAGTATCTGTCCTTCATTATGAGACAGAATAACTAACACATTATTCCGGATATACTCGAGTGCATCTCTGGCCTCCCATAACTCTCCTCGCATAATCTTCGTATATGTATACCAACACCATCCCCAAAAGCGATCTTCTAAATATTGTATTTTTTCATGCGATAGTATCTGTGTATCTTTTGCAAGCTGACAGAGCTGCCGGTAATAGGCAACTGCTCCGGAATGATCAAAAATAATTTTAATATTTGCATCGTGCCTACAAGGTTCCAACTCTGCCAACTCCTTATACTGAAAATCTACATGGATTGGATCATTCGCTTTGTAAAACACAATGATTTGATGAGAGTTACCTAGGTGTATTGCTGGAAATTTAGTAACAACGGGTGCAATCGAGTCAATTAGTTTCTGTTGATCAATGAGAATAGTATCGACACGCCCATTCTCTACCACTATGCATAGATCAATGTCGGACCAACGATCCGGCTTACCATTTGCGAAAGAGCCTGATAAGTATAAGCCCAATACACTAGTGTCTGCAGCTAGCAGGGTTATTGCCCTCTCAAAGATCTGCCAGTGATCAGGCAAATTAAAAAAGATGATTCTAAGTCTATAAGAACTTCCACAGGCAATATTGTGTTCATAACTTTCCCTTTTTAAATAACTTAATTTCAAGCTTCAATATTAAAAACAAATCCAACATTTTACCTCAACATACATTAAATTAATGAAGTGACAGGACGCGTAGTGAGATTAATAATAGTTGGATTAATAGCATTTAATAAAACATTATCATGAGATGCAGTAATAATAATTTTTTCCAGAGACATTTTCTGAATGATCTCTTGCAATAGCTTACTTGACGCATCATCCAAAGCATTTGTGGGTTCATCCATGATGATTAGCTGACTATCACCCATTGCAATAGTTGTGAGAAATATTTTTTTTTGAGTTCCTAACGACATATCTTTAAACTTTGTACCTAAGTGCGGAGTTAATTTAAATCCATCTATTAATGAGTCAATATAATCATTAGACTTTTTGCCTCGTTTAATCGATGAAATAAAGCTTAAAAAATCATTGCCCGTTGCGTCAGGAAAGAACGAAGGCCTTCCAGGTATGTATGTTAAGTTCTGCTTATAGTGCAGTGAGTGATTGTTACCTATCCCTCGCAAATAAATTTCTCCAACATCTTGTAAGGAAACGCCTGCTAGCATTTCAATTAACACAGTTTTTCCCATGCCATTTGCGCCAACAATTGCATAACTACCCATTTCAAATGAATATGAAATGTTATGATAAATTCTTTTTTTCTCAAATGCCTTAGAGGCATTTTTTATTTCTAATAAACATGACATATTATATTCCTGCAATTATATTAATAAATAGTCCACATATAAAAATACAAACATCAAACAGAATGAAACAAAAAATCCATACCTCCGAAACTTGATCTGAGGTAGATAACTAGCTGCTAAAAAGACGGTAGCCAACAAAAATGCTGTAGTAATTTTAGCTACAAGATCATTTCCCAATAAAAAAGCCGCCACAAAGATGATAATCAAGTTAAACAACATAGTAATGCTCAAGGCAATCATTAAAGTGTTTTTAAATACTAAAATTTTATTAATAGGAAGAGAAGCAAGATAACCAGAAAACTCCTGCCACTGCATATGAATACGCTTAAAAATATTACTGACTGATAATGAATTTAGTAGCATAATTATTGACAAAAAGAATGGTAGAAGTGGATTAGTTTTGCCGTACACCATTAGCACGATAGCTATTAGTAAAATAATGAACATGACCGAAAACATCATGATTAATTGTGATGAATGCTCAATTAAGTTTTTTATTTGTATTCTTAATATAGGTACGGATTGTTTATAATTAGCCCTGCTAATGCAAGCAGGAGGCTCTCTTTTTTCAACCACTGACTTCGGGGCTTGATTTTTATAGCAATTACTTATCATAACGTAAATAACAGCTATCAAAAGAATCATTATTATCAATTGCGATAAGTGACTGAAAGAGATGGAAGAAAAAATAATGCACGAGTTGATTAGTAAAAAAGTAATCCACATATAACGTTTTGACTTAATCAATAAAATTTGCGCCAGTAAAGTTACGCTAATAAACAGAATACACTTTGTTATGATTAATAAAATTGAATAGGGTAAAAAAGACGATTCAAAAATTGATGCAATACTTGCCAGTAGTAATGGTATCCACATGATAATATCGACAAACAGTAGCAAGCTAACATCAATTAATTTTTTTTGACTACTTGATAATGGCAATGTAACTAAATATTTTTGCCATGGCTGCTTAAATAGGATTATATATAGCATAGATATCCAAATTAAGGCAAAAACTTGATAGAAAAACAATGAACCACACAAGGCCATCACATTTGTGACAGGATATAAAAAAAGAGATTTTAAAGGAAAAATAAGCAAGTTAATTAAACTAGCCAGTGTTGGGCATATCAATAAAATACAAAATAATGTTAGTATTTTGTAGCGAAATAATATATCTCGCATTGCTCTACCATACCATTGCAGATTAAATTTCAGCATAGTAATTACAACATTCATAACTTTGTATCCTTAAACGAGAAACGATCAAACAAACATAGTCCCCCTTGCTCTTTAATAAGATAATGTTTCTACAAAATTCAAAGAAAGATTACATCTCATTATTAATTCAGAAAACATCTGATTTCATGCAACCAATAAAAAAAGAATAATCTGCTTTACCCTTGTAAAGAAATTCTCTCTAGCAAACTGTGACGAATTTCTCTTGTTTTATTATCACGCTCTTCAAGCACAGCATTAATATTTGCAAGAAATAACGCATTTTCTACTAATTCCTTATCGTCAATTATCTTGTTTTCGAAGAGCCAATTGACTACTTCACTCCAGTTCCATAGCGGAGATTTTTCAGCAAGGCGCATAACAGGATATGGAAAAGATTTTCTACGCTCTCCTTTTATCCATAGAGAAACAACTTGTCTGGATTTTCCAAGTCGTTTTGCAATTTCAGATTCTGTTACTAAATTTTCTGGAGCGACACTTGCAACTTCAGCATCATTTATACTCGAATGTACATCCTTGATTGCTGAAATAACAGCTTCTTCGAGCGTAGAAGCTTCTCGGTCAAAGTCTAAATACACCGCGTTGCTTCTAAAATTGATAAGCGCATCGTCACAGCCAGCTTCAAAGAGAGTATCTTCAAGATCATTTGTATGCGCATGCACATTTTTTAAAACGAGAATAAACTGATATGTTTTAGTCGGTTTCATTCGTTGCCCTCCGCAGCATTATGCTGACATCTATCAACTAATTTTGTTATTTGTTGCGCATGGTTATAGCTACTTCTTCGCGTTGACCAAATCGACATCTGGTGTCCTTCTCGTCTATGTAACGGACAAAATAATCTTCCCCATGCATGAGCAGATTTTCCAGAATCTTTATATATCCACCCGTTTTCTTCCGCGTACATAATAGCCTCTTCAATTTCTTTACTAGGATGCTTTGGTCTTTTTGCCATCTTGTAAATTTCCCTTAATAGATAGTATAATTTAGCTTGTTGACATTTGTCAACACAGCTAAATACCTTGCCATGAAATAATTGATCCTACCGAAAGCAACCGACTTTTGTATGGTAAATACCAATTATTTTAGTTACTTAGCGAGAGCATCGCGTAAATAAATTTGTTTGTTAGCATCATGTCGGAAACTAAAATATTGCCATTGGCAGCTGTATTTCCTGGGATGGGATGCGCTGGGCTTCGCTGATGCTAACCCAATCTACACATTTGAAAAATTCAAGACGATTCAACAATAAGCTACCAACATTAAGAAAAACTCGCGGTTACTGTTTACTTAAATCCGCCGCACAATAAAAATAAATTTAGAAAAAAATTGTGGACAAGAAAAAATTATTTTGGCAGGATGATGGCATACTATCTCAAAAAAATATTTTTTTCACCCCCCCCCTGATACATTACCTCGCAAAAACTAAAATTAACAAATTTAATTAAAAAAAATGGATTAATTCAAATCACATTGAAAAAACAAACTTCCTTCCATTTCTACCCACCATCCGCATAAAAAAATTAAATACAGTATTTAGAGCTTCTCCATCCGTTTGCTCATCAAGTATAGAAAGATCGCTGCAGTGATAAAAAAATAGAGGTGTAGATGAAAGATATAAAAATAAATCCTAATAGTTCGCCAGAGCTAGTGCTATGTGTACCGCAAGGTTGGGAAGCCTATATTTCCTGTGAATTCTATGAGTTACATCTTCATTTAGTTCAGCTCGGTTGGACGCGGCTTATTATTGACGAAACGTCTGATGCAGAGATATTAACTGCTCTAAGTTTCGCGCGGTTTGTTTTGCTGTGGGAAGCCTATGAATTTCTTGAACGAAACGAAGAGAGGCTTCGTCATGAATCAAAATTCAGTTCGAGCGACACACATAAAATATTTTTTTGTGATGATTCTCATTTTTTTACCAAGCAGCGTCGTCAGCAACGGCTACGCGCTTTTAACTGGGCTGACACGATCTTGACAACCTACCACGACAAACTTAGCGAATGGTATCCAGAAATCTCGAAATCCAAAATAAAGTGGACACCACACTCTGCAGCAACTTGTTTTTATCCAATATTTTCTCCTTCGTCTAATCGCATTTTACTTTCTGGATCACGCACTTGGCCTTATCCGTTTCGTCAATTTTGTCAAACAAAATTGCCTACAGAAATATGTGATGTTATTGATCATCCTGGTTATCCAGGATATCCGGGTGATATAGCCAACCAATCAAAATCCGATCTTACTGAAATTCAACGCATTGGTCGGGAGAAATATGCAGATTTACTTCGCAGCTATCCTGCAATGCTTGTATGTGGATCGATCTTTAATTACTTGGTAGCCAAGGTATTTGAAGGCATGTCTGCAGGTTGTTTGATTGTGTGTGACCGCACTTCTCTTGGTTCACAGTTATCTCTTTTAGGGTTTGTAGAGGGAGAGCATTTTGTAGGAACAGATATTTTTAATGTGCAGGAGGATGCAGCAGAAGTGCGTAATAAATTTCTTCACAAGAACATCAAATGGAAAACAATCGTTGAAAAAGCGTCAATAAAAGTTCGAGAGGAACATTCCACAAAGATTAGAGCGGAACAGATCCACTTGATGTGTATTAACAAATAACAATAGACAGAGATATTTATGATACAGCACGAATCACTTAAATTTAAGTTTCAAAACGAAGGTATTTTGTTTCCTATCCCAGCCTTAAATGAAAATGAAATAGTTGAAGCGCAACAGCAATATTTAAAACTTTGCTCCCCAGGAAAAGTTGTTATAGAAGGTGAATCGCGAGTTTTTGGCCATTTGGTTCATCCTTGGATAGCAAAACTTGTAAGCCATCCTGCCATTCTTGAAACAGTCAATATACTGATAGGACCTAACATATTAGTATGGGTTAGTGAGTTCAATACGAAGGCGCCGGGCACCCCTAATTATTTTTCCTGGCACCAAGATCTCTATTATTGGGGGCACAAATATGAAAAAGACATTCGCACTATCCCAATGGTAACAGTGTGGCTTTCAATATTTACTGCCGATGCATTAAGTGGATGTATGCGAGTAATACCAGGTAGTCATACACATCTTAGGGAGCATCGTGAAAATACAAATGCTAATAATATGCTTACGCGTGGCCAAGAAATCGTTGTTGAAGTAAATGAAGAAAAAGCCATCCATGTTGAATTACAAGCGGGTGAATTTTCAATTCATCATCCACTGATTCACCATGCATCAGGACCGAATATGTCGTCACACTGCCGTGTAGGATTGGTCATCAGATATTTAGCACCAGAAATAGCGCCTCCAATACGCCCCGCATATGCATGGTTAGTGAGCGGTGAAGATTCGGAAATGAAATGGGATCACGTAGCTCCAATGAGTTTTCTGACAGGAAATGCAAGTCACGAACTCCGGCGTAAAAGCATGAATTCTGTCCAAGCTTGCACGGGTGCAAGATTCAAATAATTTAATTGAAATACTTGGCGCCTTTTAATGACGGAAACAAAAACAACTGAACTAAATACAGAACTTGCTTAAGCTGTGGTAGCATTAAGTGATAGTCATTTTGCAAGCTCAAGTAATAGAATATTTATCGAATGGAAAATACATTGACTACCCAACAACCTGAAACGGTATCAGAAGAGATGATATCAACCGCCCCTCAAAATTATCTACTTGCTAAGTTAAGTAGTCCTTTTGTTTTTTTATGCCTTCTGATTGCAATTGCACAATGCGGCCTAGCTTTATATCTTCCATCATTACCAGCGATTGCATCTACATTCAGTGCACAATCATCTTTAGTACAGAACACCGTTGTATACTATCTAATTGGGATTGCTACTTCACAGTTATTTTATGGGCCACTCTCAGACCATTATGGTAGGAAAAATGTCGCACTGTTTGGAATAGGCATTTTTATAGTGGGATCTGTTTTAGCCATATTTTCTTGGACTATATACGTATTTTTATTAGCTAGATTAGTTCAAGGGATTGGTATCGGTTCTGCTACCATTGTAAGCAGGGCTGTGTTGCGAGACAGTTTTCATGGGGCTAATTATATAGAAGCCGGATCAAAACTAGCCAGCATCGTAGCAATCGTTCCGATCGTCGCGCCCATGTTGGGAGGGTATATACAAGCAATTGCAGGTTGGCGAACTAATTTTATTATATTACTGGGGTTTTCTGTTTCGGTTTTTATATTATGGTATTTTTCATTTCAAGAAACAAATAAATGCGATCATAAAATAAATTCTATCTCTATCCTGAGTGTGCTCAGAAATTATTTGATGATTGCAAAATCACCCGCATTTTTAAAAAATGCATTCTGTGGAGGAATTACGTATTCTGGTGAGGTGGTCATTTTGTCAATCGCTCCTTTTTTAATTCAAACCAAGTTGAGCGTCTCTGAAATAAAATATGGGTGGTTAATGTTTATTTTAGCGGTAGGATTCATGACGGGTGCCCGAATTTCTTCACGCTTGGCGATTAAAATTGCTTGCTATCGACTCATTCTTATCGGGCTCTCTTTTACAACGCTTGCTAGTCTAATGTTGTTAATGATAAGTGTAACAAATTACCTTTATTTGTTAGTTATCATGATACCTATGGCCTTGTTTATGCTCGGAACAGGTTTTGTTTATCCCAATACTTCTGTCACTGCCGTCGGACAATTCCCCAACAATGCCGGAACAGCGAGCGCTTTATTCAGTGGCATTCAAGGATTGTTAGCTGCCACGATTGGAATATTGGTTTCGCTATTTGATAGTAGTGTTCTTACTCCTATGGCAGTCACACTTACGTGTTTATGCCTATTTTCCTGGATTATCTTCTGTAAAAATAATGGATTTCGAATACAAACAATTTAACTTAAATTCGGCAGTTAAAAAAATATAAATAGGCAAATATACAAGCCTGACTCACTCTCCCCAATCGCAGCGCCAAAAAAAGATTTTTTTGATATAGACATTTGCTTGCTCTTCTATTTTTTTTAACGATATCGCATCTCCAATGCAATATTAGCCATTGCCCGCTTCTCATCCATGGTTTACAGAAAATCGAGATAAGTGGATAATAGCCAACCATAAAATTTTTGCTCGGAGATAAACTGTCATGAGTCTAGCACGTTTTTTAGCACAAATTAAACAACAAGCATCGGAAGAACTGCCCAAACATCCCCACTCAGAGCAACAACAATTTGTTCAAGCGTTAACGAATCATTTAGATTCTCTGTTGAAAAATTCTGATGATAAAGATAAGAAGGCATCTCCTGCAATTTCTAAAAAGCGTAAAGAACCTTCTATCACGGAAGCAACTACAAACAGCTCATCTAGTTCAGCATCTATTGCGAATAGCACTAAGCAGCAGCACTCAGACCAAAGCGGCGTGGCTCCTTCACCGAAAAGACGGCGCCCTACTGCTGTTGCAAAATTACCGGTACTCATGTTTTCTACACCAGAAGCAGATACAGAAATGACAAATGAACCCGCTTCAAAACCTATAAAACTTCAAGCAGCCAAACTTTCTAAGCAGAGTAGTTTATATTCACGGCGCACAAGCGCAGAAAAGACAGATGATTCAAACGATCCCATAGAACAATTTCATGATCCAGAATCTAAAAAATCTCCACCACCACAAAAAAATTCACCTCAACTTTTTTCTTCCCACACACCTATTACTCCTCCACCCTCTTCCCCTTCGAGCACAGGAGAGTTGAACTCGCAAGAATTATTACATCTACACCGCGGACAGAGCTTGTCTCAAACGTAATCTCGGTGATTTATGGATTCTCACCGCTGAAATAGTTTTTCGGTCAGAAAATTTAGCCCATGAAAAAAGGATCAAGTCCTGAGCGATCCCCACAACTTAGTAAATGAAATCCGGGGTTTTTAAACTGCTTAAAAAACCACGGATTTCATCCGGGCTATATGTCAAATGGGTCGTGACTGACTTGTAGACACCTTAATGTCATCTCTTGTACGGCATAGACTTTTGGCTAATGCCGGATTTTTCCAACCATCAAGAAGACATTTTAGCTCTGGTTTTTCTCCGGCGGCGCTGAGAGATAAAATTACGCGGGTGGATAAAATTGAATTGCCACCTTAAATGTAAGTATGAATAGTTATGCTGTCGTAAAATGTGCGCCGAATGAACTCGTTTTTCTTTTTACCTATCGTCTCGGTCCGTGCATGGCCGTTGCAGCGGTTTGTCGGTCACAGAATGACATTGTTCTTGGCTTGGGGCATTTTTATAGAGTTCTGGACTCAGCCGACTTCCCCACATTAGATCGCGACGATTCGGACAGAGTGATCGACTTGGGTTATCGACGAGAAAGGGTTGATTCTGTCACACTTCAACGCATGCTGGAAAAATTTCACCCTTATCAATTGAATGGTCTGATTGATTTGGTAAAGCAAAATGCGCATCGAGATGATCATGGATATATCTATGACCCCCAATCAAAAATGATACAAAAAAAATCGGAAATTCTAGAATTTACTCTACCGAAGATAACAAATTCTCTATGGTGAAAAAACAACAGAAAACAACGTGGTCTAGTATTCATTTGCCATTTTTAAATGTCAAATGAATACTTGAACCCCTTCTCCTTCTATTAACCTTTTCACTGTTCGATTATAATGTAAGCTTATCTGACAATGATGTCATTTTTTGAGGGCTTATGGAATGCTGATGAAATCTCATACTGTACTTATCTTTTTAACTGGAATAATGTTTTTAATGCTCCCTGCACTATCTTTTCCAGACGTTTCACTCCCCTCCTTTTATGCAGATGTTACAAAAATGAAGCCAGTTGGTAAATTAGGTCAGGTCATTAAACAAGAAAAAATAAATACTTCTGTCCCTGGTGCGCAAGCATGGCGTATTGCTTACATTTCTTCAGATACACAAGAACGAAAAACAATATCGACAGCCTTAGTTGTAGCACCGATAGGTGTCATACCTGACGAAGGTCGACCAATCATTGCATGGGCACACGGTACCACAGGTACAGCAGAAAATTGCGGGCCCTCGCAAGTTCCAAATCCCGCACAATCATTAAATCAATATTTTTTGATAAATGGGAATTCATGGACAGATTATGGTTTACCCAGCGTCGAGACTTTCATTAAAGATGGTTATATTGTCGTTGGTACGGATTACCAAGGTCTTGGTGGTGGCGGAAAACATCAATACTCCGTCGCGGCAACGAATGCGCGCGATGTTATAAATTCAGTGAGAGCTGTTTATTCTATGAAAGATGCGGGTGGCGGCAATAAAGCCATTGTTTATGGCTGGTCTCAAGGAGGAGGTGCAACGTTAGCAGCTGCAAGTCTGGTAGATTATATCGCTCAAAAAGGCACGGCTGCAGATGGAATTAACTTTCTAGGGTTTGTTGCAATGGCACCCGATGATGTTGCAGTGATGGCACCTAAATCAGCGCTGAACGAACAATCCGCAAAAAAAATGATAACTGAGTTGGAAGCTAGCTTTTTAAATAATGTATTTAACTTTACACATTTTGCTATGTTTATGTGGGCAAATCAGGCGGCTTTTCCAAATCTTAAGTTAACAGATGTATTTACCAGCGAGGGATCTAGCGTTATCGATGAAATAAGCTCAAACAAATGTATGCACGTAGCCGCTGATACGATGAAATATGCTTTCGCGGATAATTATAAATCATTGTTATCAACTCAAAGCAACAATTCGCTAGCATGGGCAAATGCATTTATTCATGGAAGTGTTTCGCCTGTTAAACCAGTTGCACCCGTCATTATCTATTGGGGCACCCATGATACAGTGGTACCTCCTGTCATGGGGTTATTGTATCGCAAACAAATGTGTCAATTAGGCGGAAACATCACACGCATTCAACTTGAAGGAAGCCAAACTCATTTTTCAACACCCGCTAAGTCTGCGCCATTTTATGTTTCATGGATTGAAGATCGAATTGCTGGCAAGCAGATAGCCGATGGCTGCAAATAAAAAACAAGAGAGAAGGGGTCAAGTACTGAGGGATCCCCACAAATCTAGGTAATAACATTGTTCTGAAAAATTTTACAACTGCTTAGAACGCCTTCCCCGCAGGGCATAGGCGTCAAGCTAAGGAAATTTTGCTAACAACTCCGTCATTGCGAGCCCCGTAGGGGCGCGGCAATCCAGTTTTTTGCTTTATGTTTATGCAAAATTTTTGCAAATTCAAAAACTGGATTGCTTCGTCGCAAAAAACGCTCCTCGCAATGACGGTTTTTTCAGCAAAATTTCCTTAGCTTGACGCCTATGCCCTGCGGGGAAGGCGTTCTAAGCAGTTGTAAAATTTTTCAGAACAATGTTATTACCTAGATTTGTGGGGATACCTCAGTACCATATCGTTACCCACAAGTCTAAAAAGCCCTACGGCTCCAGCTTAAAAGTAGGCTGTCGTCCCGGAATTTACTGGCGCTTAATCAGCGCTTTTTGCGAATTTAGCGCCAGTTAATGTCCGGGATCCATTTTGCTTAAAGCACGCAAGTTAAAAAGCAAGAAGGCGGTAAATTGAAAATGGATCCCGGACATTAAGTAGCTCTAAACGAGCCAAAGCGCTCGTTAAGAGCTACTAAATTCCGGGACGACAGCCTACTTTTAAGCTGGAGCCGTAGGGCTTTTTAGATTTGCTGGGATACTTCAGGGGCAAGTCTGATTGACCAAGTTTAACGGAGCGAAAGACAAACATCATGACTCGTGAATATTTTTATTATTTTGTAGCCATCGTTTCCATGCTTGATAATTATGTTCACCAAAATCTTTGCCGCTTATTAGTTTTAATATGATATAAGAAAATTCGTGAATATTGGGTTGGCTTAATTCTAAATCATCAAGCAGCTCATTTTGTGCATGTTGCAAGAGATAATTTGCGTAACGCGGTTGCTTTGCTAATGAGGATAAGATATACAATGCTTTGTTTCTATCAAGAGCTTCTGGAAAATTGAGAGCTAACACAGCTTCATTGATTGGGAAGTCTGGATTTTTCATGCCAGCTAATGTTGCTGCAATCACACGCATCGCATTATTTCTCACTGAGCTACTCGGATCTTTTATCGAAGGTGTTAATATTTTAATAAGTTCATTTTTGTTGTTGATATGAGCCAATAAAAATGCTGCCGCGGCTCTTTTGTTTTCATCTTTATCTTTTCTTAAAACTACAATGAGCTGATCTTTGTCCTTTGGAACTAATTGAGAAAATACAGGCAAATATTTTTTTAATCTTGGATCATCAAAACCATAAGTACAGTGTATGGCAGGACAGGATTTAAATATGGGTGCTGTTTTGTTTTTATATAAGATTGAGTTCCCAACTTTTTCGTATTCAAGCCAAGATTGAATAAGTCCATCGGGGTCAGGAATATTTTTGGTAGGTTTTGCTGTAAAATAAGATAATCTTGCTTTATCTTTTTTATCTACGATATCGATACTGAAATATATTGTTTTGACGTTAGGATATATGATCGGTGTAATATTAACATAAGAAAAATCTCCCATTTTTTTGATTCCGGTTAAGATTTCAAACATTGATTTCATGCAAATGTCTATATTTTTCTTAGAATTCATGCTGTCGGGAGAATTAAAAATATCAGCAATTTTTTGAAATTGTATTTTGTATTTCTTCTCTACTACCTTTGCAGATAGTTGATTTGATTTGTAAAGGTCTATTACTGGTGCTGGATTTTCTTTTGTCTCGGCGAATGATGTAAGGCAGAAAACACAATCGATGCTTAATAAAATTACTATGATTAAATATTTTATTTTAAATGCGGATTTCATTAGTTAATCGCTTCTCTATTGGTTAATAAATTAAATCTGGTTGCTGGTGAATTGTCATTGCGCTTTTTTTAATATCAATTACTTTGGCAGCAAAGTCCGATATTGAAACAAAATCATTCGTTTTTTTGTAATTAAATTCTTTTGAGCCGCTGATTAAAAAGTCACAAAAGACATCTAACATTTTTATGTTGGGATTAACATCTTCGATCCATAAAAATTGACCTTGTTCATTTATTTCTAAAAAATAATATTCATTCTCTGGGGTGACAATAAAGTCAAAACATCCAAAAACAATGCCGAATTTTTTCATAAATTCTTTGCATTTTAAAGCTATTTCGCTGGGAAGATTGAATTCATCGATGATAAGTTCTTGTGGGGGGATGTAGCGCCAATCGGAGATGCCTTTGGGATGTTCTTGAGAGTGTATTTTAGCAGCAATAATGGTTTCTCCAAAGCAATTTACTCTGAGTTCGAAAGCTTTTTGTATTTTTTTTTGAAATATACCTGGCGTATTTTGAAGCATTGTATCTGATGGAAGGTCATCTATATTAATTTCTTTCGTGTAAGTTAAGCGCATCTCATTATCCTCAAGCCAGATCATTGGATAAAGTGTTTTATATATCGTTAGATTCTGTTTTCGAATGAAGTCTTTAATTTTGGCGGCGTCATTAGAAATAATAGTTTCTGGAATGTTTAAACCGACATCGGCGGCAACTTTAAGTTGCTGCAATTTACAATTGACTGCTTTTGTTTTATCAAACGGGTTAACCCAAAAAGCATTCGGCGAGATAACTTGCCAAAAAGTTTTAAAAAATGCGGCATTCTCATTGGCTGCATTTTCTTTATCTGCAGGATGGATTGCGTCAGGCAATACTGGATGACGTGGCCTTCTTACCCATACAACATCAAATTCATTATTGTCATTGACAGAAAATTCTAAACCGGCTGAGTGCCAGGTAATATCATTTTTGGATATCGCAAAAGTATTTTTTTGCAGGCCGGGCATATCTGCTGTGTACCAAAGAATACCTTTATGCCCTTTTTTTTCTAGTGCTAATTTAACATAAATTGCATGCGTGTCATCGGGTTTTGTAGGAATCAGAACATTTTTCATTGTTGCTCTCTGCGGTAACTGAGAAATTAAAAAAGTTCCCCCAGAGGAGGAACGTTGTCTTAAAAGTCCACTGTAAGATCTATAGAAGAATCCCATCCGCTTTGTGGACTGTATGAGCCATGCGCGGTTGGTACGGATGTCATCCCAGCAGCTGAGACATTCTCAATATCTTCTTTCGTTAATTTTTGTGACATCGTGTGTGCCAATATACGTTCATTTTTCATAATATTATTTCCTTTGATTAATTAGTTTAGAAACTCGTTTATACGAGTGCGAGCATTATTAAAAATTTCCGTGCCGTAAACAATACTGTATAAATACAATTGAGCAGAAGCACAGTACAATGACACTCGTTTACAAATTTTATTTATTCTGAATTTAAGTTTTAGAAACATTATTTGAATGGTGCTATGTTATTATATGAGTATATTTTTAGAAACCAAAAGATTGATACTTAAAACGCCGGAGTTATCTGATCTGGATAATTTAGTAATATTACGATCCGATCCTGCTGTAATGAAGTATACTGGTGATGATGTTCAAGAGCAGGAAGAGGTAAAGGAAGTCTTGGATTTTTTTATTTCCTATTATGAGAAGCATGGTATTGGATTTTTTTCAGTATTTGAAAAAGAAACTGGTAACTTTGTCGGTCAAGCGGGTCTATTTCATCTTTTATTTGATGATACGCAACCAGAAATCGAAATCGCTTATCGTCTACACAAAAAATTCTGGGGGAAAGGCTACGCTACAGAGTTAGCAAAAGCGATTATTCAATGGGGATTTCAGCATTTATCAAAAGATAAACTTATTGCATCCTCATACCCAGAAAATGTTTCTTCTCAAAAAGTTTTAACAAAAGCCGGATTAGATTTTAGAGGAAGAATAAAATTAGATGATGGTACTGAATTATTTAGGTATGAAATTTATAAAAATGATTCTATTGAATTAGTACCTTATAATAATCAGTGGCCAGTTATGGCAAAATTAGAGATTCAATTAGCACAGCAACATACTTACGACCGTGAACAATACACTGATGCAAAAACAAAGTTTATAAATGATATTTTGCACGACGTTAGTGAGTGGGCCGAGCAAGGAAGGATTGTTGAAACAGCCCATCTAGGAAGCAATTAATAAGAGGGATGATTATAAAAAAGCAGTCGATATGCTGACTCAGATTATTTTAAAACATGTCAAATGATGGCACTTGACCCTTTGATCTTGACCCCTTGATCTCAGGTGCAAAAAAATACGCCCAATAGTTTGTATTATTAGGCGTGTTTTCCCCGCCAATGAAAAGCGGTCAGTCCCTTGATAAAATTACATTGTAACGCACCCTAACCCTGATGAAGCAGCGATCTCTGCACCCTCTTTTTGTAACTTTTTGCTATGAGGTTCTTCGATTTTTTCTTTTTTAAATTCTGCATGCGATAGAGTATCAGCCAGGTGTTTATATAGCTCATCTTCTTTACTAATTAACGTACGTATAAAATCTGACATATTCGTTGTCGGTTTTAATACAATATTGAGACGTTTTGCAATTGATTTAGTTTGTTTAACAATTTCTTCTTTATCATCAGGCGTACCCCATAGATTATTTTTTTCGGCATATCTTTCTGTTGAAGGACTAAAGAAAACGCCCGCAGTAGCATCTTTTATAACTCTTTCTTGTTCAGCAGGGATGATTTTTTCTAACCATTCATGGATGTCGCGATAAAATTGAGCATTTTTTTTGCTTTCTCCGGTTGAATCACAGCATGCAAATTTTCTTAAAAAACTCATCACGGTTCCCTCATATTTTGTCAATAGAATATTAGTGAGAAGTATACTATCTCAATATTTAATTAAGGCAACATTAAGAACTTAAAATAAGTATCTGAAAATCACCTTTTGTCGTTAAGGTTTTGTTAATATTTCAACGGTACCCTAGCCCATTGTTAAAACAAAATAATACGAGGTTTGTCATGTCGTCAGTCCGAAGCGAGCAGCCAGTCCAGCTAGTCAAAGAAATCGATTTTACAACAGATTCCAACGGTTTTATCCGCGGCAAAATGGATGCAAAAGAGTTGAAAACAAAAGAACAACGCGACTTATTTACTCAGAAATTTAATGAATTTATTGCATCACAGGAAAAATTAGATGACGCAAAAAAAGCTGAGGAAGACAGCAAAAGGTCGAAGCCTGTCAGAAAAAACAAAGGGGAAATTCAAAACATCGCTCATACATTCGCATTAGTCGTTAATAATCTTTCCGTATTTGATACCGATAAGATGGAATGGCTATTTAAATTATTGAAAAAGATAGCTAAGAAAACGATCTTTCGATTTAATTTTCTTGAATTAAATGATTTATATCTCGAATTTAACCGTGAAGAGATCGCTTCTTTATTACAAGAACAGTTGAAGGACGTATATCATTTTAATTATACGGCTTCTGAAGCAACGACAAATAATGAGAAAGAATTCTTTTATAAGCACGTGAAACAGGTTGTTCAGCGTAATATTAGTATCCCAAGATTATTTGAGGGCAGTCAGAAGAAAATCAAACCGCCTAAAACAGCCGGTAGTTCAGCAGCAGCGAGTGATTCTTCTGCAAGCAGTGCATCCAGCTCTTCCTCTTCATCATCATCGGCTTCAGTAGAAAAAAAGGCAGAGAGTAGTCAATCGATGGATGACATCGAGATGGCCTCTGTTTTTCCTCAAGACTCTGCTAGTTCTGCGCAAAGTAGTACTGCCAGTTCCTCATCCTCATCCGCCAGTCCTTCAGAGAACATGCGCATGACAGATGAGTCTAAAAATTCTAACGAGAAACGTATATACGAGATACGGCGTATTTCTCTCGATACAGATGATGCTGGAAAAATAGCCGTGCTTGTACTTAAAAATACGGAAGAAAAAGGTATTTATCTTCCACTTGCTGATCTGATTCTTTTTCACTTGCTGGGTAGATCGGATGGGAAAAGTACAAAAAATTTTATCGAATTTTATGAGAAAGTAACAAAGCATAATATAACAAGAACAAAAATACACAGCCTGCAAGGTGACGACGCGAATGCATTATGTACTTCGACTAACCAAAATCCACTCTATTTTAAATTTGAAGACGCTATTACATTTTTAACAAATTGTTCTACTTACCCCGAGCTATCGTCTCGCGTATCTCATAAAGGTATGGAAAACGCTAACAATTTCCTTCTCATTCTTAAAGGATTTAACGCGGATCCAAATAATTACGAGCGCTATCCTGTCTGGAATGCCGCTGATGCTGATGCTAAACGGTCAGCCTTTGACGAAAGAAAAAAACGTGCTTCTTCTAAAAAAGACGTGAGTTCTACTAGCTCATCTCGAAAAAAATCGACTCAGGTAAGAAAAAATAAAAGGGCTGCAGCAGCCCCCCTTTTGGATCAGGAGGATGTAGAAATGTTATCAGCACAACAATTAAATGTAAGCAGCTCTTCCAGCTCTTCTTCATCAAGTTCTGCAACGTCACCCAGCCCATTTCCAACGAATGCATTAGCAATCGCAGCGCTTTTGCAGGCGGCTGAAACACCTGCGTTATCTCCTCATCGCCAAAATGACATGAGCAGCAGTTCGTCTAACGGTGCCTCGCTGGATGATCTTTCTGCGCTGGCAGTTCAAGCGCGATCTCCCATGGAAATGGCGAGTAGTCATTCTAGCAGTGCACTCTCTAACAGCCAATCACCTCTGTCTGTAGCCAGTGAGCAATCTGCTCAATCGCTTTCAGCGTCGAGTTCTTCAGATCAAAAACCGAAGGTGAATGCTAGAAGAATAAGGTCAGGGTGGGTGGCGGATAACTATTCTTCAATACTGCCAAGCAGTGAAATGTCTGATGAAAAATCTGCTTCTAAAGAAAAAGAAAATGGAAAGCGTAAAAAACCGTCTACTCACAATGATTCATCAGATGATAACTCAGCGTCAAAGCGTCCGAGAAGAGCAAAGCCTAATGAAACGGACGCTAGAGAGGAAGTGAGACCAATGTCACTTGTTAATATTAATAATAGTGCACTCCATGTGCAACCGGGGCCTGCTGCACAGTCGCAATCTTCAACAGTAGCAATTGCATCAGCACCGGCAAGCAATGGTTCCTCAAGCCTATCGATGAGTGCAAGCCATTCAAGCGCCAGTGATAATGACGTTATCATGCAGGCGGAACCAAGAGAACGGAAAGCATCCGAGCCATCCGTCAGTCGTGCTTCAAGTTCTTCAGCAGTTCCAGCGCGACCTGCTTTGATATCACCTCTGCAAGAAAAAGTTCAAGGGTGTGTAATTGAATTTGTTAAGGGTCAGTTTTTTCCGGATATTGAAAATACGCCAGACAGAAAATTTCTCGTTAATGCGTTTAAGACACACATAAAATTAACAGACAGCGATCGTATAGTGCTGAGAATGATTCACGAAATTTGTCTTTGCGTAATGAGTGTGTTAATTAACTCAAATAAAAAATATTCTGTAAAAGCTAGTCATGAGCAAGATGGTAGCTCTGAGGAAGTTCTATTTCCGGGTAATTTTGCGCGTCTTGGCACTGCCGTTTTGAAAATTTGTCTAAATGAAAACTATCTTGCTGGATTACGCCAGCAACTTGGGCAGGGTAATTCTATTGCTAGAATAGAATTTGTTATACGCAATGCGGTAATAAAACAATGGAATTCGCAAACACTCACAGACGGTAGTGTGCCGCAATGTCCAGATTGCTCGCCACTTTATCAGCCTGAATTCATACAATGGTGTTGTCAAGCACTTGGCAAGAGTCTCGCTGCACAGAATGGAAATGCGAATCCCTTTGCTGCTGCGCCTCATCAGGTTTCTTCAAGCTCTTCCGCTTTGCAAAGTTCCTCAAGCAGTCATGCATCTAGACCCAGCGGTATATCATCGGCACCAGCAGAGCGGAGACCCACGAATTTTTCACTTGCAAATTCGTCTGCACAACCTTCGTCGCTTTCGGCATCCCGTCTGTTTTCTAGACGTTCTCCTTCTCTCGTTAACAGCGCGTCCGTACCGACAGCACAAAGCATACAACCTGTATTGGCCGAAAAAGTTCTTTCCTCCTCGTCTAGTTCAAGCAATTCTTCATCAGCACCAACTTCTAATGGAGGTTCTGTGTTGAGTCTCATGCAGAATGGGAGTGCAGCGCCAGAGCCGACGATAGATGAAGCGATAACAGAACTAATGGAATTAACAGATGCGCTGGAAGTGTTAAGAGATAAGTTGCACCAAGAAACAAAGAAAGATCGAGATACGTTTTCACCTCAACTTGAAGAAGGCAAACCAGTAGATACATTGCCGATACTCAAAGAGAGAATAAGAAAGGAAACGGATCAAATAAAGGCGGCGATTACTCAACATAAACATAAATTGGGTATATATAATGCTCTGGCTAAAAAAGCATATAAAATGGCAGCACCACTTCCTGCAGCATCTTCGTCGAGTAGTCAGGCAGGGAATGGCTCATCACTGCCTCGCCCAGGTGGAGGTTCGTCAAGCTGAGTAGGCAATGTTGGGTTGACATCAATGAAACCCAACTGTCATTCCCGCATAGACGTAGTAGAAGAAAGGGGTCTATGACCATATCGTTACCCACAAATGTTTCCTGCTTGCGCGCAAGCAGGAAATATTTGTGGGTAATGATATAGGCACACCTTGACCCCAATGGCACTAGCTTAAGAACGTCGTCCCGGAATTTACTGGCGCTTAATGAGCGCTTTTTGCGAATTTAGCGCCAGTTAATGTCCGGGATCCATTTTGCTTAAAGCATATAAGTTAAAAGCAAGAGGGCGATAAATTGAAGATGGATCCCGGACATTAAGTAGCTCTAAACGAGCAAAAGGCGCTCGTTAAGAGCTACTAAATTCCGGGACGACAGTTCTTAAGCTAGTGCCATTGCACCTTGACCCCTATTTTTTCTATAAATAGTTACCTAGATGAAGCATAATTACGAAGCAGGTAACATGCTATAAGTATGCATAGTGGTTCATAACTGATTACAAGGATTTCTCAAATGAATTGGCTTATCTCCGTAGAATATACAACATTACTATACAAAGTCGTTGTTCTCATCGTGTTTTTGCTTATTATAAAATTTTCTTTAAGTACACTAAAAACCGGATTACGCTGTTTCGTTAAGAAACTGCCGATTCGCTATCGAATTCAAGAAATTGCTAATCTGTGTAGCGGTATTATTTTTTTTATTTTTCTAATTACCTTATTTGCAAATGATCTTAAAGAATTTGCCATCCCTTTTAGCGTCATTGGCGCTGGAATTGCTTTTTCGTTACAAGAAATTATTACTAGCATTGCGGGTAGAATTTCTATTATCTCTAGTAATCTTTTTCAGATAGGTGATCGCATCCAGATAGGTGACATTCAAGGAGATGTTATTCATATTGGATTTTTGCGTACTTCACTCATGGAAATTGGCAATTGGGTGAAAGCAGATCAGTATACAGGACGAGTCATTCATGTTACCAATAGCACAATTCTGAAAGATAATTTGATTAATTACTCTGCCACATTTCCATTTGTGTGGGATGAAGTCGTGGTGCCTGTGCGATACGGCAGCGATCAACATTTAGCGCGTAAAATTATTTTAGATGTCACAAACAAAACTACGCAAGATTTTCAAATTAAAGCGAATGAAGCATGGTTGCAAGTTCGAGAACGTTACATGATTGAACAGAGCAATTTCGCTTCCTCTGTGACTCTGATTGCAAATGATAACTGGCTAGAATTTACCGCTCGTTATATCGTTCTTTTCAATCAACGTCGCCTGATGAAAGACCGATTATGCACCCAGTATGTTGATGCATTTGCAGAAACCCGTGGTAAAGTCGAATATGCATCGATGACTATTGAAATTACCAATTTTCCTCAGTTGGAAGTGGGCCTTAATAAAAAGTAACAGCAAGCCCGTGTGAAACACGGGGTTGTTGCGTAATTCCCACTTCCGTCATTGCGAGGAGCGTTTTTTGCGACGAAGCAATCCAGTTTTTGATACTTAAATCTAAAACTGGATTGCTTCGTCGCAAAAAACGCTCCTCGCAATGACGGTGCGTGAATTACGCAACAACGCCGTTTCACACGGGCTACACGCTATCTTCCCATTCCGAATCTCATCCCTAATCTATACTCATCAACAGGAAGCACCCGATCAAAACCAATATGATTTCTCATTCCAGGGTTCCTTAATTCGGCTTGTTGGTTCTGCCATTTACTATAGGTAGCAGAATTAACAACATCATCTTGAGCCATCTTGGTTATGAGTGCATCTAAACCCGTTTTTTCCAGTAGCTCAGATAAAGATTTATATTTTTGGAATGGATTTGGCAGAACACGTGTTTCTTGATATGCCTGGAAAAGACCTTCTCTTGCTTGGCTATCAAAAAGATCAAATCCAAATTGGCTCTGGAGGGATTCGCCGCTTGCGATAGCACCACATTTTGAATGACTCGTTACTTCTCCCGTATTGATTTGATCGACCAGTGAATTTGCAGCTGCGCTGATATCCGATGAAACGGGTTTATTATAAGCACCAAGCAATTGACTCACGATAAATTTATTGTTTTCTCTTGCAATTTCCAGCGTGAAACGCTCACCATTTGGTCCTTTCCCCGAAAGAATATGGATTCTTCCCGCTTTGCACCTTTTTGCATAACCACCTACACAATGATGCATTTCCTCACCTTCGCGAGAGAGTTGCTGTTGGTTAGTGAGTACCTCATAGACATAACCTTCAATCGTTTGATCTTGAATAATTGCGTACCATTCATTTTTTTTGTTTTCAGTTTGTTTTGTTTTGTCCAAAAGCAGCGGTTTTTTTGAATGAATGACAGTTTGATTGCGATGCCATCTATTTGAATAACCTTGCAGAGTAACCGGGGTAAGAGAAACAGTTAGCTGTTCACCCACAATATCTCGTAATGTCCCAATAATATAATTTACAAAATCGGGTTGAGTGAATTGATCAGGTATGGCGTGTCCTTTAGCAGTATACGGTTGACTTAGCTTTGTAAAAAAATAAGGAGCCAGTAAATCCTCTGCAACAGCTTTAAAATAATCCCGCACAGAATGTGTAAAAGAAGATGTTTCATTCTTAACTAATATTTTATTTTTAGCCCAATCATTCCCTGTGTTTATCAGTAGCTGGGAAGGAATAGCATCATTGTCACCAAGGCATTCAACTGCAGCGACAACATCCAACATCGCTTTAAAATTTTCATGATCTTTTATCGATGAAGGAATATTCATTACTCGTAAGCCATAACGTTTTGTATCAAATTGACCATTCATATGTAAACCACGTGCTAAAAATTTGCCAATTTGTTTTAACTGAATGTCATCAGAAGCAAAAGCCATCCGTTTAAAAAATGTTTCGGTTGCCCATGGCGCAAACTCAAAATATTCTTTTAATGCCTCTATTGGAGATAAACCTTTATCTATATGCTTAATAAATGTTGTTTCCTTTTCCCATTTAAAACGACACGGCTTGACAAGATGTCTTATGACAGGAAACGATCCAACTGCTTGGCTTCTGTTCCGGGTGACAATCGGGTCATCCGTCAGGCAAAAATTATAGGTATCAACGAGATGTCTTCTATGCGGGCTATCAACTTGTAAGTTACCTATAATAAGTGGGTTAAGATAATCTAAGAAATGAATCCAGTTTTTTTGCGAGAAATATTTAGTTTCACTAATACTGCCTGATTCCATACCCTTAAGATGAAGCTTCTCGGTGTTATTCATACCTGGCACGTGTTGAAGTAACCACCCGGGTGATGTTTTCGCAATACCACGCTTATCAAACAATGTCTGTAAATATCCATCTTTTTCTTTTAGTAAAAGACTAAAAGGCTCAGAGTAGCTAGTTGTATAAATGGCCGCGTACACATCCTTCGACTCACCGGGCTTAATCAAATGGGTAACATCGGCGTTATGTGCTGTTGTACTAAGTGCACGCTTCAACCCAAGGTGCTGCTGACGCCCGAGAACATTCCTAGCAGCATTGAATAATTTGTGGGGACCCAAAGGGCCACTCACGCTGCTATATGAAGCACGGGGAAAAAATCTTGCACGGCTACTTAAAGATGCTCCTGAAACAGATGTTGCAAGAAATGTTTTGCGCTGCGCGGGCTGAGCGAATGACGTTGCTGCCAATCTCGACGTTTTCATAAATTTTCTCTATTTTTTATAGGTTTAAAATGCAAAAAAACATTACAGATGGTTAATGTTTTTTTAGCGATGCCGCATAATACACTTTCATTGCTTATAACTCAAATTGAAGGAGGAAAAATAGGTATTCACTAGCAAATATCTTTTCATTTTGCTAGGCTTTTATCCTCAAAACACGCAATGCAATATCAGGAGAATTTCGTACCATGAGCACAATCGGCACCCCGCACACTTCCTCAGCCACAAAATTTTTACTCTTAGGCGCCGGTGAACTCGGCAAAGAAGTTGCGATTGAAGCACAACGTCTTGGTATCGAAGTCATTGCTGTCGATCGTTATGCCAATGCACCAGCCATGCAAGTTGCGCACAAACGTTATGTGATCTCTATGCTAGATAGTGCTGCACTACGCAACGTTATTGAAACTGAACAACCTGATTTTATCGTGCCTGAAATTGAAGCCATTGCCACTGACACGTTAGTCGAATTAGAGCAAGAAGGCTATCACATCGTGCCGACTGCCAAAGCCACTCAACTAACAATGAATCGTGAAGGCATTCGCCGTTTAGCGGCAGAACAGCTTAGCATTCCTACCTCTCGTTATTTTTTCGCAAATTCAGAAGAAGAATTTTTGCAAGCTGTTAATCGAATCGGTTTACCTTGCGTTATCAAACCCGTGATGAGCTCGTCTGGTAAAGGTCAACGCATCGTTCGCAAACAAGAAGAGTGCGCTCTTGCATGGCAATATGCACAATCTGCGGGACGCGCGGGCGCTGGCAAAATTATTGTTGAAGAATTTATTCCTTTTGATTATGAAATCACACTCTTAACGATTCGACACATCAATGGCACCACTTTTTGCGCGCCCATCGGTCATATTCAAGTGAATGGAGATTATCGTGAATCATGGCAGCCGCATCCTATGCCGCCATCGGTTTTAGCAAAAGCCGAACAGATCGCGCAACAGATCACAGATGCGTTAGGCGGATGGGGTTTATTTGGTGTGGAATTTTTTATTAAAGACGAAGAAGTTTATTTCAGTGAAGTATCACCTCGTCCACATGACACCGGATTAGTGACTCTAATTTCTCAAAATCTCTCTCAATTTGCTTTGCATGTACGCGCGATTCTAGGATTACCTATTCCTACCGTAAAACAACTCGGATTCGCTGCTTCTGCAGCATTATTAGGTCAAGGACATGGCAATGAAATCCGCTATCATCACTTAGAAAAAGCGTTGCAATTGGATGATACGCAATTACGCTTATTTGGCAAACCAGACATTCAAGGCGAGCGGCGTTTAGGTGTTGCCTTAAGTTTAGGTGATTCTATTTTGGCTGCACGTGATAAAGCGGCCCGTGTCATGCAAACAATTGAGATTGAAATTATCTGAAAAATTTCCGCAGTGGCTGAGGTTAAAAATGGATGATAAAAAACGTTGTGTGTGGGTTTCTGATGATCCTATTTACATTCATTATCATGATAATGAATGGGGTGTGCCGATTCATGATGATAGATTGCTTTTTGAATTTCTCAATCTAGAAGGTGCACAAGCCGGATTAAGTTGGATCACTGTTTTAAAAAAACGTGAAAATTATCGGCGCTTGTTTGATAATTTTAATCCTGAGAAAATTGCAAAATATAATGCAAAAAAAGTGGCTGCGTTGTTAGAGAATCCGGGTATTATTCGCAATCGTTTAAAAATAGCGTCGACCATCTCGAATGCTCAAGCGTATCTTGATTTGCTACAAGAATGGGATTCCTTGAGTAAATATATTTGGCATTTTGTTGACGGAAAACCCCTTCAAAATAACTGGAAAGATTTTAAAAAAATTCCGGCGCATACTGTTATTTCTGATCAAATGTCAAAAGACTTAAAAAAGAAAGGATTTAAATTCGTTGGCAGTACGATTTGTTACGCCTTTATGCAAGCGGTTGGAATGGTAAATGATCATACGATTGATTGCTTTCGGAATAAAGAAGTAAAGCAAGTTTGATTTCACCTTATCCGGCTCTCGATAGCGCTAGAGGCATTACCTCGCTCAGCAAGGTGCAAACAAAGATGTTGAAACTTTTCGGGTAGCCTACAATGGCACTAGCTTAAGAACTGTCGTCCCGGAATTTAGTAGCTCTTAACGAGCGCCTTTTGCTCGTTTAGAGCTACTTAATGTCCGGGATCCATCTTCAATTTATCGCCCTCTTGCTTTTAACTTATATGCTTTAAGCAAAATGGATCCCGGACATTAACTGGCGCTAAATTCGCAAAAAGCGCTCATTAAGCGCCAGTAAATTCCGGGACGACGTTCTTAAGCTAGTGCCATTGGGGTAGCCTATAGATTTTAGCAACTTGCTAAAACTCCCTGGGTATTGTGACTCAGGCTGATTTAATTGATAATGTTTAGTTGATGACTCGATTTTTTTTATAAAAAACTTTTTAAAGGGTTCACTTATGAAATCACTCTGTACATTCATATTACTGCTTCTCCCTGCACTAGCATCAGCTGGAAATGAAGATGTTTTTGTAGGCACTTACTCATGCACGGGTACAGATCCCTATTTAAATAAAAGTTATTCAGGGACCGTTGTAGTTGCCCAACAAAATACCGTTTATAAATTAACGATGAAATACGATACGGGTGAAAGCTATATTGCGACCGGTGGTCAGTACGATCCCACTCTCATGTCTGTCGTGTTTCAAGACATTCAAAACTTAAAACGTGTAGGTCTTGAACAATATACACTAACAGATGATAAGAATACCATGCAGGGTTATTGGGTTTATTTAGGCGAAAGTAAATTGGGCACAGAGATATGCAAACGAGTTCCATCGGCAGCGAAAAAATCAAATTAATTTGGGTTATCACCTAGCAAGTACCCCGTGTGAAACGGCCTTGTAGCGTAATTCCTTATTCATTATTGCAAGAGGTGCTTAAGAAAGGGCTGTCATCCTGAGTGCTTTTTGCTCCGAAGGATCTCCCTATATAGTAGAGAGATGCTTAAGAATATTTTAGCTAAACATCAGAAATTTGCGGGAGATCCTTCGGAGCAAAAAGCACTCAGGATGACAGCCCTTTCTTAAGCGCACCTATTCACAAATCACTGTTTGCGGCGTTTAGGAGGTGAATACTTTAAATAAGTCTGCGTATCGGCTGATAGGTGAAAATTATCTACTTTTTTAGCATCAAGTAATAAAAATGCATTCTTCTCATTCTCATAAAAATTTACTGGCATCACTGTATGCTGACTTCTTTTAGCAATGATCATACGTAAATCCCGCGCGCCTTGTCTATCAAGCCTCGTCATGTATAAAGCATTTTGACTGCTGTGATAATGACTCCACTTTAAGTGCATTTGTGTCAGTGCAAACAACTTTTCTTTCATTGCTCGAGGAATATTTTTTTGTTCTATTGTCGTTTCGCTTTTTTTATCACCTAAGAGCACACTTAGATTCGATGATTTGTATTTTGCGGCTGATGCGTTAGCTGTAGCAGATGTTGTTTGTTTTGCATCGGCAGCAGAAAACTTTTCCTTTAAATCTAAGAAAACAGGGTCTTTTAGCGACTTCTCCTTGGCTCTTTGTAAGTTTCCCGGAAAATTTATATTAGCCTTCGCGATCTCATCTGGCGTCATTTCGTGAACATTCGATGGTTGCAAAGTAAGAGATTTCACGTTGGGAAAAAGCAAAAAAGCGAGCTTGATATCTGAGTAGCTCACGAATAACTCATAATATTTTTCATCGATTGCATAAGATCCTTCAAATATTATTCCTTCATTTGGTTTTGTAGAATCCACAATGCTTTTTAAACTCATCGATTGCGAGTAAATTAACCCCTTAAACGAAACATTAATATCAATGGTATCGTTATCAATTGTGTTGTTAGGTAGCATTTCGAGTAATGTAAAAGTTCGTAAAAATGACATTTTTCTATCTCTTTCAAATAATGGATTTTAAATGATATACAAATAAGATTAAGGAAACATTAAGATTATAAAATTATAATAAATACATTCTAATACCATCATGGTAGTATAAATGTCTTTAATTGCCTAAATCAAAAAATAGAAACTCCGCATCTTTGTCACAGTGAATATTTATTTTTTCATCCTGAATAGCTATACCATCACCCGCAGATAATTCAATATTATTTAATTTGATTGCGCCTTTAATTAATTGCAACCAGGCCATTCGATCATTCTTGAGTGGATAATCGATCGCATCACCCTGCGTGAGAAAAGCAACATACAAATTCACGTTTTGATGAATCGTGACTGTATTTTCTTTTTCTTCATGTGAGCCTAACAGAATAAATTGATTATTCATTTTTTGAATAGTCATTTGTTGATAACTGGGTTTTAAATTTTGTTTTTCAGGAATAATCCAGATTTGTAAAAAATGCAAGAGGTCTGTTTTTGAATGATTAAATTCGCTGTGTTCAACACCTGTGCCTGCCGTCATTATTTGAATTTCACCCGGCCTAATGACAGATCCTGTACCCATGCTATCTTTATGCTCTAGTGAACCTTCAATCACATAAGAAATAATTTCCATGTTATCGTGAGGATGCTTGCCAAAACCAAAACCGGGTTGCACTGTGTCTTCGTTAATCACGCGTAAGCTGCTAAACCCCATAAAGCCAGGATCATAATAGTCTGCGAATGAAAAAGTATGAAAACTATTAAGCCAATTTGTTTGGCCTCTGCCACGCTCATGACTTTTGCGTACGTAAATCATAGGTATTCTCAATGAATGTATTGTTTAATGATTCAATATATCATGAAAATACTCACTCTGGTTTGCTGAATTTTAATGTGTCATGCTGGCATGACACATTGAATTAACACTGAAAATTCGAGTAAGGCTATGAGTGCAACCTATAAGTGATTCACGACATTCGTGCTTTTTTAGCAACAGGTCTGTCAGCTGTTTTTAATAAAGAACTATTTTGAAATTGATCCGCCTGGCTGAAAGCTATTAAAAGCGCCGCGTGATCGTCAGCAGAACTGGAATCAACAGGATTTTCTTTACGCTTTTTTGGTGCTGAAGGTATATCTTGAGAAAATAATTTTCTAACAGATGTTTTTACTTTTCGTTCGCATAGCTTTGTCGATTGCTTGTGAGGCGAAGGTGTTTTAAATAGATTGACTCCATCTATACGCGGCACTATTAATGATGAACCAACACGTGAGGATGATTGTGCTGCAGGCAATTCCGGTGATTGCTCTGATCTTTCATGAATTGCTGTAAATCCTAGATTAGATAAATTGCTTGCTTGTTGAAAGGGTTTAATTTTTGCAATCTTTGCACCGGCTGGAGGAAGTCCTAAGCCTGCACTCGAAGATGAAAACTCCAATGATTTCTTAACAGAAGCATGGACGGAATGAAATCCTGATGAACTTGAACTAAGTAATTTCGGTAATTGCTGCTTGCTTTCATCTTTTTGATTCGTTTTGCTAACATCAAGCATATCCACATCATCACTTTGGTCGTGCTTTTTTTCATCTTCGCAGACTGTATCTGACATGTCTGCATCTTCTTTGGGGCAGAAGATATCTTCATGGCTAGAATATTTAATATCTTCTATCACAGGATCTTCTGAAATGGTTGCGTAATTAATAATAGGTCTGCCATGTTTCAACCGTACAGCGATGTTAGTCCCTTCCATAAATTCTATATCAGCGAGACCCACATACATTTGATCAACTAATTCATCGGCTTTCGTTGCTAAGTTGCAATGTGACGCTAAGGATCCAATGCAACCACCTATGAAAGTTGTTTTTATTGTGTTACGTCTAATCTTCAGTTCGGTCAGCATAAACCTACGTTGTTCTTTAATATCTGCAACGGAAGGCGTGGAGTAATGCCCAACGCATGCATGGTATTGTCCTTTTGCATTTTGACCAATAACAATAATCGCTCCACAACAGGCAAGGCCTGTGGTTCCGATAACAGTCTTTTCATCTAAAAGAACCGCTTCGTATTCATCCATATCAACATCGATATCCATCTTATCAAAATAAGATTTGGATTTACGCACTTCTTTTACCGGAGTCAACGGTCTAAAATGCTCTTTCTCTTCATCAAGTTTACTTTTACCTTCTAATTTATTTAAAAGCTTTTTTAATCGCGTTCCCATTCTTTTTACAGACTTAAAATTTGAATCAAAAACCTCCGGATCAACTTCTATACCCATCTGTTCTAGCACTTCTTGCTCTTCTCCAAACTCATCTTTGAATAAAGATATTAATTTGATCTTGCCGTAATCGTCTTGCCTATTAAAATATTCCTCTGAAAGGCTTTTCGCTGTGAGATACAATAATTTTACTTTGCAATACATCTCTGCTTCAATTTTAGATAAATTATTAGGTGCTTTTATATTTTCAAAGTCCGCTATAAGGTCTGCAAATTCTTCTGGATCTAAAGCATCTAATTCGCCAATAAATTTTTCTCTCATGATATTGAATGTTGTCATCGTGCGCCTCTAAATTCGATTATAATTTTATTTTCTTTGCCAAGCAGAAAGCATTCATTAGCCTACCATTATGGCAAATTTCATGCAAACAATGGCGTGCAGTAATATCGAATTTGAAAAACGCTTGCAATCAAGTAATTTTCAAGTAAATTTTAATATTAACTCATTAAGGAGAAATCCATGGATAAGATAAAACCTCTTTTTACCGCAACTGCCACCGCAACAGGTGGACGCAATGGTCACAGTGAAACCCGTGATGGTGCATTAGATGTCAATCTGTCAGTTCCAAAAGAATTAGGCGGGCCTGGCAAACCCGATACCGTGACACCTGAACATTTGTTTGCAGCAGGTTATGCGGCCTGTTTCGGCGGTGCACTTGATTATGTTGCCAAACAACATAAAAAAGATGCGACTCACGCAACCGTTGATTGCAGTGTTTCGATTGGTCAACGTGAAGGGGGTGGCTTTGCCTTGTCGGTTAAATTTCAAATTCGTGATAACAATTTATCGCAAGCTGATCTTGCGGCATTAGTGAAAGAAGCGCATGAAAAAATTTGTCCTTATTCCCATGCGACACGCGGCAATATTGATGTTGAATTTGAAGTGGTGGGTTCGGTATAGAAATTCTTGGATTTGAGGTGCTGTTATTGTGATCGCTAATTTTTTATATTCGTTATGAATTTGTGTCGATCTCTCAGCCCAATAGCACTCGCTTAAGAACTGTCATCGCGGAATTAATGTCCGGGATCCATTTTGCTTAAAGCACGTAAGTTAAAAAGCAAGAAGGCGGTAAATTGAAGATGGATCAAGGAATTAAGTAGCTCTAAACGAGCAAAAGGCGCTCGTTAAGAGCTACTAAATTCCGGGACGACACATGGGTGGTTTGTGTAGATATCTTTGTAAGAGTATGCTGGCATGACACCGACTCGATAAATAACATCATTAATTTAACGAATTTTTTCGCGGTGCCGATAATTCTAAAACAGCGGCTTGTCTATCGTTTGTCACAACGGACTTAAACAACGTAGATTGATGCACTGACTTGCTTGCAACCGAATAAAATCGAGCCCCTGTACTCGCCCAATATTTTCCTGAACCAGTTGCACATTTTGAAAAAAAGGCTAACGCGGCTCCAACTGGAAAAATAAGAAATGACAACCCGACAAAAAAATATTTCAACAAGAGACAACCGCTTCGATCTTGACGTAATGTTGTTTGCACCTCTGGGCGCTCTAAACACGCATAGCAATCTCTGATACGAGCTAGCTTTTCTTGTACTGAGACTGCATACCTCATTCCGCCCAATGATTGATAAAGCTCCTCAGCCACCGCTTTTTTGGGTGCCTTAGGCTGACTTTCGGCATGATTGAGATAGTCATACACTGCCGCCTGCAAAAAATCGTATGTTGAGCAAATTAATTTTTCTTCTTGCGTGCCGAATAATTTTTCAATATCTAGCTGAAAAAATTCACTGACATGACGAGTAAATAAATACTCTGTGAAGTCAGAGTAATCCGCGCACTTTTTTCTTCGTTCATGATTGATAGCCTTTTCTGCCAACCGTAACTTGCTAATTGCTAAATTGAGAGCACCTTGTTTTTCGTGAAGTGATAAATTCTCCCAGTGTTTCTGCTCTACTTCTTTACGAGCAGCCTCAATATGAACAGTGATTTCATCCCAATTTTCTAATTCATGTTGGATATCTGGTAATAATTTTTTAGACTGTCCATCTAATAAGTTAATGACATGCGGTTGGCGAATGAGACCAGCAGCTTCTTCCAAGCCGTTGGTTAATGCCAATCTAAAATCTGGCGAAAATTCAACATCAAATCGTTGAAAACACTTATTTCTGTAGCCTTCTAAAATACTTTGAAAATCTTGCAGCGTTTGTTGCAACGTATGGGCATTCTCTTTGAAACGTTCATTTTTGATGTGAAAACAAAAATCTAAACTAGGATCAAATGTGCTATCAATTTTTTGTGCTTTTCTAGAGGGTATCTCTTGATGATAAAATCCGTGATCATTCCTAAAATTACTATAATTCAGACCCTCTCGGGACGTTCGATGATGATAATTCGAATCAAATCGCAGTAAGAGATACGATTGATTATTTTGGCGTATGTAGCGGAACAGCACTTTTGGCATATAGGGTCTCGAGCATGGATTATTGAATAGCTTAGCGTGTAAAGCTTAATGAAATATTAACAATTATTTGTGCTATATCCATCGAATTTTGAATGAATTCTTGCATTTTTTCACCCCCCCATCCGACCTGTCGGCCACCTTCCCCCTCCGGGCTACTGTGAACACACATTTTTGTGTTAGTATTGCGCAGCAATTTTTAGAGAATGGAATTAAAAGGATTTTAGATGAAATTGACACACCCATTTGTAGATAAGCGTTTAAAAAAAACGGTGAATTATTATTTAATCGCATAGTTGAACGAAAAGTAGTTAATCTGAGACGATTAGGGAATGGACGCTCAGAGGCTGTTAAATTTGAACGTTGGTTAGGTAATGAAAACGTGACGACATACAGGTTAATTCAAGCAGAACAAGAAAGACTAAGACCATTAGTAAGTGGTCGACATGTATTGGGTATTCAAGATACAACTGAAATTAATCTTCAAAAACATGCCGGTCGAGTTTATGGTTTAGGGACAGTGGGTAATGGAAAAGACGTTGGTTTTTTCATACATCCGATGTTGGTGCTGGATGCTAAGACAGGCTCTTGTCTAGGAAGCTCGGCAATTCATATTGAGAATCGATTAGAAGGCGCATCAGCTAATTATCAAAAATTACCTATCGAAGAAAAAGAATCGTATCGCTGGATTTCAACGGCAGAGACAAGTAAAGAGGTATTATCAGAGGCCGATTGCGTTACTTTTATAGGCGATCGTGAAAATGATATTTACGAATTCATTGATCGTATTCCTGACGAAAAGACGCACATTATAACGCGTATAAGACATGATCGTGCGCTAGAGACAGGAGAAAGATTATATTCTTACTTAGATGCACAACCAGAAGCGGGAAGATTAATTATTACTATCCGACGCGATATTAGGAAAGGACGCGAAGAAAGAGAAGCGACCTTAGTAATAAAATATAGCAATGTTGAAATTAAGAAGCCGCCCAAATGTACTGATAAAGATGCTGAGAAGACAATTAAAATATATGTGATAGAAGCAAAAGAAATAAGCTGTGTAGCAGGACAAGAGCCTATTCATTGGCGTCTATTGACAACTCATGCAGTCACAAGCTTTGAAGATGCAAAACAAATTATCGTGTGGTATCAAAAGCGCTGGAATGGAGAGCAGCTTTTTCGCACGATGAAAAAACAGGGATTGGATATTGAATCAAGCCAAGTAGAATCGGCTGAAGGATTGATGAAATTAGCTATTGTTGCATTATGCGCAGCGATAAAGATCATGCAATTAGTATTAGCTCGTGATGGCACAACAGAACAACAAGTTAAAGATGTATTTAGCGCCACTGAACAAGTTGTGTTAGAAGTGTTGCTAACAAAAGTAGAAGGAAAAACAGCTAAACAAAAAAATCCTTACTCCAAAGAAAATTTGGGCTGGGCAACTTGGATAATTGCAAGATTGGGCGGATGGCAAGGATACAGAAGCAGTGAAGGCCCTCCTGGACCCAATGGCACTAGCTTAAGAACTGACGTCCCGGAATTTACTGGCGCTTAATGAGCGCTTTTTGCGAATTTAGCGCCAGTTAATGTCCGGGATCCATTTTGCTTAAAGCATATAAGTTAAAAGCAAGAGGGCGATAAATTGAAGATGGATCCCGGACATTAAGTAGCTCTAAACGAGCAAAAGGCGCTCGTTAAGAGCTACTAAATTCCGGGACGACAGTTCTTAAGCTAGTGCCATTGCCTCCTGGACCTATTACACTAGGAAGAGGGCTTCAAAGATTTCAAGGCATTTATGATGGCTGGATGTTGTGCAAAGATGTGTGTGCACAGTAGCCATCCAGGCTACGTGCTAAATTATCATCTACTCTTAATCATGCGCAGACTTCATTGATTTTCTACCAATGACTGCTAGTAGAGTTGGCAGCACAACGATCCAAAGAGAGAGGTAAGCTTGGCTTGCAATAATTGTAAATAAACTAAAGGTCTGCTCGCTTGAGCTGTTATAAAAATGGAGGAGCATAATACCAAATCGGGCATATTGAACAAGGAGTAAAAAAACAATTGCAGCAGTAGATCCTTTTTTAAGAAGAAAAATGATGCCTGTTACAAGCAGTAATGCAAAAATGATAACGCTTGGCCAGCTAAATAATTGTGACACGGAGAAAAAAGCACCTTCTTTCCAAATATTTAACCATACAATTTGAGTGGTAAAATCAGCAAGTAAAAATGCGATGAATGGAGCAATAAATTTTTTGCTGTTCTTTTTTAAAGAAAAATACAATACCAAATCAACCACGATAAAAATAGCCATGATATGCACAAAGCGCATATTCCAAATCGTTAGCCAAATTAAACTCGCAACATAGCAAGCAATTAAGAGACTTAAAATCTGAAAACCTGACTTATCGAAATGCGCTGTCAGTTTAAAAAAACCAAGTTGGCTGTAATCAGCCGCCTTTTGAGTCGAACGCCATGATTGAAATACATTAGTGCAAGTAAACGCCATCAACGCGAATCCAAAGGTGTAAATAGCTAAAATGAACATATCTATTAGATATCCCGAAGTGACTCCTTGAACAATAGACGCTAAGATAAAAAATATAATAGCAATTCGAAAACTAAGTTTCCTGTTTGGGAAAGAGAGATAGAGAAAAATTAGTATGAGAATTGAAAATATATTATCCATAATAGTTACTCCAGGGTGTTGTGACATTAGAAGATTTATTTAAGTAAAATTTAGAGCAATACCAATGGTTTTAGGGTTTCCTATCAGCTAAAGTCAGTTTACATTTTCCATTCAAGTAGTCAACGATATCATCCGGCAGTTTAGGGAGTTTTCTTTTTTCAAGTGCGCTTTGAATTTCTTTGGCAGTTGGTAGAGTTCCTTTTTTTTTGACGAATGACATGATGTATTTTAAGGTCGTTAAATTGGGTTGTTCTGAGGATTGCAAATAAGGAAATAATAGTTCCGCTTTGTAATTATCCGGATGATAAGGTTACTAATAACATCTCAAAATGCGAACTTAAAACTTGGCAGCATAAAAACTCGGTGTCATGTCGGCATGACACCAACGTTTTAACACCGAGTTTTAAGTTCGCATTTTGAGGTTCAGCAGCCTAGATACAGCAGTGCTAGCCATATCACTTGTAGGAAAACAGATAAGATAATTATTGTCTTTAATAAAAAGATGGTATATGATAAAACCATATCATTCTGGAAGACAATATGCAAAAGCTTATAAAACAAATTATCCTAGATTTCCATAGCGAATCCATACCTAAAGTCATTCCACGCGCTATTCCAATAACTGAATTTTCTCCGCAACTTCGCAAAGCGCATGTTTTTATAGGAATGCGACGCAGCGGAAAAACCTATCTCATGTATCAACATATGCAAGATTTACTCAATGCAGGCATTGAGCAAACTAAATTATGTTATATCAATTTTGAAGATGAGCGGCTCATCCATTTTAAGGTTGATAATTTTCAAGATATCTTGGATTCTTATTTCGAGCTCTATCCTAATTATGCTCATAGTAAAGACTTATATTTCTTTTTTGATGAAATTCAAAATGTCGACGGCTGGGAAAAATTCATTCGCCGAGTACTTGATAAAGAATACATGCAAATTTATATTACTGGATCATCTGCAAAAGCCTTAAGTAAAGAAATCTCGACGAGCTTGCGGGGACGCAGTATCACCACAGAAGTTTTCCCGATGAGCTTTCAAGAATTTTTACACTATCATAATATCTCTGATATAAATCATTTAAGCAGTAAACAATTATCTCACGTGCGACATCTTGCTCAGGAATATTTAACAATGGGCGGTTTTCCTGAGGCTCTTTTTATTGGACGTGACCACCATCGCGCTTTGATGCAGGAGTATGTTAATGCTGTGGTTTATCGTGATGTCATCGAGCGCCATATGATGACTAACCCACATATTGTTAAATTATTTTTAACCCATTGCTTGCAAAATATTGCTTCTGGTTTGAGTATTACTAAGATGTACAACTCTTTTAAATCGCAAGGAGAAAGCCTCGGTAAAAATAGCTTATATGAGTACTTAGATTATTTTGAAGATGCATTTTTATTATTTCCAATTTCAATTTTTGATCTTTCTCTTAGAAAGCGCCAAGTGAACCCCAAAAAAATTTATTGCGCTGATCCGGGTTTAATCACAGCCTATTCCATTAAGCCAGAGATGTCACAAAGTGCTTCACTAGAAAATGCAGTGTTTAACGAATTACGCCGTAAGAATAATGAAATTTTTTATTACAAAACACGTTCGTCGAAAGAAATTGATTATGTAATTAAAAATATTGATGGATCCATTCATCTTGTTCAAGTCTGCCTTGATCTTTCTAATGACTCTACACGGACTAGAGAAATTAATGCATTGATTGAAGCCAAAAATGAACTGAACGCGAGCTTTACAACGATTGTTACTTTAAATCAAGAGGAACAGCTGTCTGTCAATCATACAAAAATAGCAATACTTCCATTTTGGAAGATGCATATGAAATTTAATGAATAGCAGTTCCGCACCTACCCTGCACACACATCTTTGTGTTAAGTTCGTACACGTGAACGTGCCCGCGTGCGTGCCCGTGCCTGGTTTAATAAATTAACCTGCATTTTTAACCATTTTAATTAACATTGAGACTATTACGTAGTAATAATTCTCGGCCTTTTGAATAGTTCGCATCATTATTATTATTTCCATTACTAAAATAGGCTTTAAAGAAAATTGAGTGTGTGGCAGGAATTGTTTGAATAAAGAGGACAGAGACAGGCACGGGCACGCACGCGGGCACGTTCACGTGTACGAACTTAACGCAAAGATGTGTGTGCAGGGTAGCCCTCCGGGGAAGGCGTTCTAAGCAATACGTTGAATTACGCAACAACGTTCTTTGGGGGCGCTTAAAAAAGGGCTGACATTCTGAGTGCTTAAGAAAGAGCCGTCATCCTGAGTGCTTAAGAAAGGGCTGTCATCCTGAGTGCTTTTCGCTCCGAAGGATCTCCCTGCAGGGTAAAGAGATGCTTAAGAAAATCTTTACACATTATGACCGCCCTTTCTTAAACCAGATACCATTGACCTCAAGAGTATTTTTCTCATTTTTCCTGCAACATTTTACGCATCACAAATTGCAAAATTCCGCCATGCTTGTAGTAATCCAATTCATTCACCGTCTCAATTCGCAACAACAAATTTATATCGGTTCTTGAACCATCGTCACGTTCAATCGTGGCCTTCACTTTCATCCTAGGCGCAAGCTCACCCGCCAATCCTTTAAGCGAAATTTTTTCACTGCCCGTCAACGCAATCGTCTGCCGATTTTCACCCGGCAAAAATTCTAACGGCAAAATACCCATGCCAATTAAATTCGAACGATGAATCCGCTCAAAACTTTCTGCAATGACTGCTACGACGCCTAATAATTTAGGCCCTTTCGCCGCCCAATCCCGGGATGACCCTGTGCCATATTCTTTCCCAGCGATGACAACCAACGGCGTACGTTCTTTCTTGTAACGCATCGCTGCATCATAAATGGATAAAATTTCCTGACTGGGAATATGCTGAGTAAAACCCCCTTCAACATCTTTCAGCATTTCATTACGAATGCGAATATTGGCAAACGTGCCACGCATCATCACTTCATGATTCCCTCTCCGCGCACCATACGAATTAAAATCTTTTGCAGCCACCCCTTTCGCCAATAAATATTTTCCCGCCGGACTCTCTGCCTTGAACGAACCTGCCGGTGAAATATGATCGGTCGTAATGCTATCGCCTAGTAACGCTAAAATGCGTGCATCATCAATATCATTGATTTTATCTAATTCAATTTTCATCCCATCAAAAAAAGGCGGATGTTGAATGTACGTGGAATCATCACGCCACTCATACGTTTGAGACGTCGGAATTTTCATCTCTTGCCATTCATCCGTTCCGGTAAAAATATTTTGATACGCATCCTGAAACATTTTTCCTGAAATACTGCTCATTTCACGCAGGATATCTGCATTGCTAGGCCAAAGATCTTTTAAATAAACAGGCAATCCCGATAGATCATAACCAATCGGATCTTTTGTAATATCAATTGCAACCGTACCAGTTAATGCAAACACAACCACCAAAGGAGGTGAGGCCAACCAATTCGCTTTGACTTGCGGGTGAATACGTCCTTCAAAATTTCGATTTCCAGACAATACGGCAGAGACAATTAAGTCATCTTCTGCAACGGTTTTTGCAACCGCATCAGGCAATGGTCCTGAGTTACCAATACACGTTGTACACCCGTAACCGACTAAGGTAAAACCCAATTGATCTAAATATTTTTGCAAGCCTGTGTTTTCGAGATACCGAGTGACGACTTGCGAACCGGGTGCAAACGATGTTTTTACCCAGGGTTTGCGCACTAATCCTTTTTCCACTGCACGCTTGGCTAACAGTCCCGCGCCAATCAGCACACTGGGATTGGATGTATTCGTGCAACTGGTTATCGCTGCGATAACAACATCCCCGTGACGCAAGGTAAAATCATCATTCGTTGCAAATGTTTGATTTTTTTCTTCCATGCGTTTTGCATCGATGAGTAATTTATCAAAAGCAGCCACTAAATTCGGTAATTCGACATGATCTTGTGGACGCTTAGGCCCTGCCAACGCCGGTCGAATCGAATCAAGATCTAAAGTGACAACATCGGTAAAAACAGGATCGGCTTGCTTGGCATCATGCCACATACCTTGTGCTTTCGCATACGCTTCAACCAGCGCAATCGTGTGATCATCCCGACCACTTAAGCGCAAATAACTCAGCGTCGCTTCATCAATTGGAAAAAATCCGCAGGTCGCACCATACTCCGGCGCCATATTGCCAATGGTTGCACGATCTGCGATGGATAAATCATGCAATCCAGGTCCAAAAAATTCGACGAACTTGCCAACGACGCCTTTTTTCCGTAGCTCATGTGTTACGACCAACACTAAATCTGTTGCGGTGATACCTTCTCGTAATTGACCGATTAACTTCACCCCAATCACTTCGGGAATTAACATCGAAATCGGCTGCCCTAACATCGCCGCCTCTGCTTCAATGCCGCCGACGCCCCAACCCAACACGCCCAACCCATTGATCATGGTGGTATGACTGTCGGTGCCAACCAGTGTATCGGGATAGGCAACTTGTTTGCCTTGAATCTCTTGCGTCCAAACCGCCTTGGCTAAATATTCTAAATTCACTTGGTGACAAATACCGGTGTCAGGTGGCACAACACGGAAATTTTGAAAAGCGTGTTGTCCCCAACGCAAAAATTCATACCGCTCATGGTTGCGTGCCATTTCCATTTGGGCATTGATCGTAAATGAATCCGGCGCAATAAATTGATCGACTTGAATCGAATGATCAATCACCAGATCAACCGGTGAAAGCGGATTAATTTTTTCAGCATTGCCGCCTAATTTTGTGATGGCGGCACGCATCGCTGCCAAATCCACCACCGCAGGAACACCGGTAAAATCCTGCATTAAAACACGCGCGGGACGATATGCAATTTCACGATTGGATTTTTTTTCGTTTAACCAATCAACGACGGCTCGGATATCATCTGCTGTGACGGTATGACCGTCTTCGTGTCGCAATAAATTTTCGAGTAGAATTTTTAACGTAACAGGGAGTCTAGACAACCCTTGCAATCCCGCCTGTTCGGCCAGTGGCAAACTAAAATAATGATACGGAATACCTTGCACCGTTAAAACTTGCTGTGCTTTATGAATATAATATTTTTGATGATCGTCGGATTCTGTATGCGTTGTCACTTCTTTGTGATGCGCTTTCGTCCAGGCTGGTGAATCACTGGCCGGAAAGGATTCTTCGGATGCTTCATCTACCGTATCGGGTGTTGGCTTATTTGCTTTTTTCGTCATGTCACACTCTCCTTTGCAACGTGATTATTTCAGTTTAGCGATTGTAGCATATATACCCAGCGTACTTCAAAATGCGGACTGAGATTCGAAGTCAGCTTGGTGTCAACTCTGTGTCATCCAGCGCGACTTTTCGCGCGGAACCTTGTGCTGACGGATCGACGCAAATTCCACCCATGCGTCGTCCTGAAAAATCTTACGCCCAAATTATTTGACCGCAGTTATCGCAGTAGCGCGTAAGATTTATTCAGGATCCACGAACGAAGAGCTCATTCCTGAATTTATAGGGATCGATGATACTCAAATGGATCCTGAATAAATATTCCGTGCAAGTACCGTCGCTACGGTTAAAATACGTTGACGTCATATTTTTCAGGACGACGCATGGGTGGAATTTGCGTCGATCCGTCAGGACCCAGCACCTTTAGCAGAGTTTGCTTAGGGCGCTGGATCCCGCGCTAAAAGCCGGAGCGGGATGACACCAAGTTTTAAGTGCGTATATTGAAGTACGACGAGTATATACTACTTAATTCGCAAAGCAGACAGTGACGGAGTTATTAAATGCTCCGCGCTAAATTTGTTGTAGAATTTCTCTAAAAATCCATTCTTAAATGCTAGAGACGCTGCTTTAACGTGCTCCCACTCGCTTCTCTGTGCTTGCTCTGTCACATCTTGCGTTGTCATTAGTTTAATAAATTTTTGTATTGCTTCTGCCGCTTCACTTTTCGCAGTATATGAACGACCTCTCGCATAAAAAAGAAAACAAGAACAGCATGAACTAAAAAAGCCTGTTCCTCTCTTTGGATTTTCTCGGTCAAGAATGTCTAAATAACTTTTAATCAAATCTAAAAAATCTTGGTGGGTTTTTGCTTCCTCTAAATTACGAACTAACGATTTTCGGGTTCTCACTCGTCGAGGAGAATGAGCCTGACTATTTTCTGAAGAAAGTTCTTTGCTCTCTGCTTGAACCGAAGTGAGCTCAATAGACCCTGCACTGGATTTTGTTTCCGAGAATTGTCCATCAGCAATTACAACTTCCTTAGGTGCGACTGAAGCAGCAATGGTGTTTTCAGCTGACGATGGCCTGGGAGCAATCTCAATTCTTAAAGGCTGAATCGCTCTGCGTATCGCAAGAGAAGATGATCGGCTATCTTTCCGTTTTTTAGCAGGAACCAGTGGTGCAACTTCAGCACCCGCCAGATTAACCAGCTTTTGAGCTAGACCTCTACCGGCTTTCACTGTCTCCGCACTTGTCTGCAAATTAGCACTGAAACGTAAAAATTTATTCGAATTTTCGCATATTGATGCACCGAGTTTTCTCGCAAGTAAATTTGCTTCACGAGAAAAAGCTTTCTCCTCCAGCGCTGTTTTTTTTGCTAAGTCAGATTTAGTTAGGATAAGGATGCGTAAGGTAGGTGAGCCCGGATCTAAATGGCATGCTTTGTGTTTTCGAACTAACACCTCTTCCTGCTCCTTTAACGGTTTACTGGCATCTGCGAAAAAGAAGAGAACATCTGCACTACTTGCATAAGGTTCATACATATTTTCGAATTTCTCATCGCCTGAAATATCCCTTATCTCCAGAGAAACTTTCTTTTGGTCATCCTCAACGTGAATCCCCTCAAAGTCCATTCCCGCAGTAGGCTGCCTGTCTTGGTCAAATTTGTACTCGTCTTCTTGCATCTTGACATCGATTGCTTTCATGACAGCGACAAATGAAGATTTACCAACTCCTTTGTCGCCAATTAATATCGACTTAATATTATAACGAGCCTTAGTCATCGAGACTTCCTTCCAATAATATGAGACATTGCTTGTGTTGCTTCATCCACACCGTGACTGGGTACAGATGCTTCTGACGGAAGTATATTACTCGGATGACTTGCGAGCAAAGAACCTTTTTCTTCGACAACGATTGCAGGTTTACGTTTCTGTTCTTTCACATCCGCTGTAAACGTAGCCGTTGAAGCCAGTCCTCGCGGCGCTGTTTCTCTCGTCAATAAGGGCTGGGTCATTTTTGCTATCGCCTCTTTTGCAGCTTCCGTCCATTCTGTTTCAAATCGAGCACTAAATTCATCGCCTAGCGCCCCGTCAAGTGTATTGTTGCGAAAAATATTTCTCGCATACGAAGAATCACCGTCACGAAAATGAAAATCTTGATGCGGTGGCAAAGGACATTTCGTATTTGCAACCACTAATGCGCCTGTGTATTGAATTTTCAATGTCTCAACCGTTGCAATATCAGGCGTTGCTGCTTTAAATTTTTTGTCATTTTCTTTCATGATGAAAAGATGAGAATCGCCTGATTGCTGCACCGGATCTTTATGGACCCGCTGGTAATACGCTGCAATCTTTACACCTGTCGAACTCAACTGTTTTGCAGCCATGATTCCTTTATGATTAATATCTTCTGCAATGCCGGGTGCATTGTAAGCCAGCATGCGTAAGCAGAAAATTTGGTTTAAGGGTGATAAAGGATCGGATAGCCTCGTTTGCAACATTTCTGTCATCGTCGTAGCCATAAACATTTGCGCATCCGCAGCACCCAAGCTATGCCCACCCACTTCAATTTGTATTTTCGCTTCAGGCAAATTCTTTGCACGACGATTTGCCTGATGTGTTTGCATGGCCTCGATCAGATTTTGCAACAAATGCGGCGCTGCGCGTAGATAACTCTGAACACCTGCGCCACCCATGCTAAAATCTCGGTGAATACTGGCCAAGTCACCCGTACCTCTAAATAAAACTTTAATGTCGCCTTCACCATTTTCCGGAATGAGAATGGCATTTGTTATTCCTTCAAACGTAATGGGCTCGACAGCAACGCGATAGATTTCAGCCTTTCCTTCCTGCGGAACAGCGACTCTATCATTCACTTGAAATTGTTCGATAGAATTAATTAAGTGGTGATATAAATATTCACCATTTGCATAACGTTGCAATTCAGCCGATCTATCGCGCTGGATGAAACGAGAGACATCATCAGCACCCCACACCGCAGACATCGTTGCAGCTTTAGATTCTCGCTTGGATTCTTTTAGACTAACCGATCCAAAACCGGATTGAGCTGCCAACGCTTGCCAATCGACACTGGATTCTGCGCGCACCATTTTTTTAGCTTTTTCGCTAGCACCTAACAAGGTATCCACTACATTCAAACCGATGCGCACCAACGGCGAGCGGGAGACTGCACCTTTGAGTCCTGATGCGAAAATATCAACCATCTCCTCTTTTTTCGCATCTTTTGCAGTGTTTTCTGGATTCACTTCCATTTTTTTCAGGTCTTGCAGTGACAGAGAAAATTTTGCCAGCACTAACTGTTGCGATCCGCGAAACGCTTTTGTTTCATAGTCCGCCAATGTTTTGCTCGCGTTCATCTTGGTTTTTACGAGTCTGTCTTTCTCACTCGTTAATTGTAAAAACTTTTCCTCTTCTGCCTGTAACGTAGCCGCTGTCATTTTTTTCTGCACCATCGCGATGAAACTCGTATCAGCCTCTAAAGCTTTTCTGTCTTCAACAATTTTTTTTTGCACGTTGCAAGCGGCGTCAACTTCTTGAAGCATGGCTTCATCCTTTTGCATGTCTTGCACAAGATGTTGTATTTTGAGAGCCAGATCATCATTTTGAACGTGATGTACTTTACAATTACGTGAACCCTCTAATAAATACGTTGTGCCAATGAGAGCAGATGGGGAACCGAGCTCTTCGATATAATCGCAAGCAACCGTCAGTTTGTTATTGCGCGCAATCCATTCATTCGCTGCTTGATTGACCATTGAATTCACCGCTCGAAAACTGTTATGTGCAATTAAATGTAACGCGGGCAGTGGCGCTTGTGCATGTCTTAGCATGGCATAAAGCGCAAGCTGAGCATCCACTCCTCCTAAGCCTTGACCCAGCAATTCAATGGATGGGGTTTCATTTGAAAGACTCAGTAAATTCAACAGAGCGGGAGATACCTGGTTGACAATGACTCGCTCCCGCTGAGCCCAGTCCATTTGATCTTTTTCAAATGCTCTTAAGCTTCTCACTAAATCCAATTCATCATCTTTTAACTCTAACCCTAAAAATACGATTTTCAGGTTTTCTGTTGGATGATCGGGTATCAATCCTACACATTTAATACCGACAGAATCATAGCTATCATGGAGTATTTGAAGGGTATAAAAAGACGTGATCCCTGCTGAGGTTGTGATTGGAATTTTTAATCCACTGATGAGATTTTTCCCATACGCTTTCAAAGCAGCATACACGTTAACGCTTTTTTGAATGACATCGAGAGACGCAGTGTCTTGTTTTAATTCACTCACCGGCGGGAGAGCAATTTGTGCATTCATTAATTCGATTAATTGAGCAACTGTTTTTAAATGACCGACTTTGTCATTGGCCTTCGCAATAGAACGACTGGACGCTAAAGCCACAGGCCATGACCCGCTCTTATCAGGCATCCAAGCCAGACGAGGATTGTCGGCAAACAGCATGTTAACCGCCTCCACTCGATTAAATTTAGCGGCCAAATGTAAGGGGGTTCTTCCTTTGTGATCTCCCGCATAAATCAGTACATCGCGATACTTTTTTAACAATCGTGCATGACCTTTTTGTGCTGCATAATGAGCAATTGTTTTTCCTCGTTCACAGGCCAGATTGAGAGGTACACCACGCTCTTTAAATAAATCAATTAACTCCTCTCGATCATATTTAGCCGCATAATGTAATGGATATAATGTCTTGCCGGAAAGACCGCCCAGCGCATTCAATTGATCCGGACAAACCGTTAAAATGTATCTGATATACGCCAACGATTCGCCACGACGGATAGCACGATGTAACTCTAACTCACCGGCAACATCACGTGCTTTTAAAAATTGTTGGAGGCTGGCTTGCAAATACTTGGCTTTAAAACGAGGATTCGAAGAATCAATGCTGTCTCCGAACAAATCTTTCATTTCCACCTCAGTTGCAGCGAGTGTCCCCTCAAGCGTCTGGATCGTTGCCGTTGCTTCGTTTTTCCTTTCAGAGGATATGCCAGTCAGCAACGTAGGCACATACAGTGCTACGTAATCTGTTCTTTCTTGTCGTTCTTTTTCAGCCCGTGCTTTTTTTAACGCTTCTTGCAGTCTCTGTCTTTCATTCAAGAGAGCCGTGCGTTGAATAGGATAGAAATAGTCTAATGCTAACCTGTCAAGATCAGGGAGTTCTCTAGGGGAGCTCATGCGTGTAAACCTCTGTTTTTAACAGTAATCAGTGTAGATACGTTATTTTAATATAGGGTAGATTAAAATAACCTTAAATAAGCTACATTTTTTCTGCGCAGCCCAGGATGTGGTATACTTCACACTCACAAAAAAACAGATTATTCCGAGGAAACGTAAATGTGGTGCAGTCAATTCCAACCCCGTGTTGATGAGAAATTCTATTTAGATTTTAAAAAAAAATTTTTAGATGAGGTGAAAAGAACTGCAAAGCGTTGCACTAAGCTTTGTAATAGAAAATACGACCAAGAGCGTAATTACAGTGTGTCTCTCCATCCAGAGATTGAAAGAAATCGAAATTTTATTGCAAGATCCACTAAGTTTATTCATGACGAAATGTTTGCTTTAGAAAAGATCAGTAAAACACCTGGTGAAAAACTTTCTGCACTCATTCAGTATGCAGATGGCTTACTAGACACGCCTTTTAATAATTTATTTATGACAATTTTTGTCGGTAGAATTTCTAAAAGATGGATTACTCATGCGAAAGAAAGTTTTCAACAACATTTTAATACTCATGCTTCATCTACTGATAATTCTGCATTTGAAATGAAAGGCATGCTCTCAACTGCAAAAGTTGATGACGATGATGATATCACTCCTAATCTTGCGCCTATGTTTACTGAAATGAGATTGTAAAGTGACGGTATCAGACACCAACCTTTACGGTTGACCGCACATTCTGAGCCGCGACCGTCAGGGAGCGGATACTCCGCGCAACTCTCGGTGCATGCTTTACACAAAATATCCGCTCCCTGACGGTCACGGCTCAGAATGATTTAGCGACTACCTCTCCAATTTATGAACCCGTATAACCAGTTATTATTTTATGACAACTTATTAATTCAGATAGTATTTTAGAACACCTGTGACCCTTTTATAACAAAACCTACTCTTTGCATTGAAAAGATGTTATTATTTTATGACATTTTTTAATTATTGATAGTGTTTTATGACATGAGAAAGTATTTTAAAACCAAGGTACCTAACAATTAACGTTTTTACACTTGATGAAAGTTGGATAGTCTATGGATAACACACCGATAGGATACAAGGCGATTCAAGAAAAGTTGCAACTCAACACGCTACCCCATTATCGCGAATCGTATATTGCAACCCATGGAAGAGGAAGGGTCATCATTGATAATGACCATGAAATACATATTTACCCAAAATCGTATGCGCTAAAAAATGCAGAGGATCTGTTCGCTAATTTAGAGTTCGCGTTAAAATATGATGGTATCAATCTAGAAATTATCAAAGCTTTCTTTGAAAAGATGAACAAAAGCAACATTGTTTCCCATATAAAAAAGCAACCCAGCGGAATATACTCACGAAAAATTTGGTACCTCTATGAATTCCTCATGAATGACCAATTAGATATTCCTGATTGCCGGAAAATACAATATGTCGATTTACTCGACTCGAAAAAGTATTTTACCAATAACGCTATCAAAAGCGTCCGTCATTACATCAATAATAATTTACTTGGAACCCATCAATTTTGCCCCATCGTGCGCCGAACAGATAGAATAGAAAAATATATAAAAGAGCGGCTAGATGACAAAGCAAATGCATTATTAAAAAAATATAATCCACATGTTATCGCGAGAGCATGCAACTACCTATATACAAAAGAAACAATGTCGTCCTATCAAATCGAACGGGAACAACCCGATAAAAATCGCATCACTCGTTTTGTTAATATGCTGCAACAAGCGCATAACATAGAAATTTTTACTAAGGAAAAATTAATCGAATTACAAAACATGATAGTCGATCCGCGATTTCAGGATACTGATTATCGTCATACTCAGAATTATGTAGGAGAAAATGTAAGTCCTTACTTCCAAAAAATACATTATATTTCACCGAAACCTGAGAATGTGAACGAATTAATGCACGGTCTACTAGAGTCATCAGAGAAAATGCTTATTGCAGAGATACATCCAGTGATTATTGCTGCTTCAATCTCGTTTGGTTTTGTATTTATTCATCCTTTTGAAGATGGCAATGGAAGAATACATCGATTTTTAATTCACTATATTTTATCTAAAAAAGATTTTACACCTAAAAATATGATCTTTCCTGTATCTGCCATCATGTTACAGGATATGATGGCTTATGATGCAACACTAGAATCATTTTCCAAGCCTTTACAAGCAGTCTTGAAAAATTATCATTTATCTGACGATGGCGTCATGGCCGTCAAACAAGATAGTAAACCATTTTATCAATATATTGATTTTACAAACATGACTGAATATTTATTTAAATGCATTGATGAAGCAATTCATAATCAGATAGAACGAGAAATTATATTTCTCATCAGTTACGATAAAACAAAAAATGAAATGCAAGAAATCGCAGACATACCTGACAGGCAAATCGATTTATTCATCAAATGCGTGCTTCAAAACAATGGTCAATTAGCAAAACAAAAAAAAGATCGTTTTTTTTCACTTTTAACGGATGATGAAATTAACAAACTTGAAGCATCCATTCGAGAAAATATGATGCATGATCTTTCTTCATAATTCTAATGACTTATTGAAACTTAATAAAATAACGCTTTAGCTCAGGAATCAGTTGATGTGGCGGTAACGCTTTGGAGAAATAAAAACCCTGCACGTATTCGGTTTTCAAGGCTTTCACGAATTCAAATTGCTCTTTGGTTTCAACCCCTTCCACAATCGTGCTAATTCCAAGACCATGGGATAATTGAATAATTGCTTTTACAATGGCGGCATCATTTGAATTTGTTGTGATATCGTGAATAAATGTTTGGTCTATTTTCAAGAGAGAAATAGGCAAGTTTTTCAAATATTGCATTGAAGAATAGCGTACACCAAAATCATCTAGCGCAAATCGCACACCCAATTTTTTAATGTCATTCATCATTTTAATCGTCCGCTCGGGATGGCGCATCAAACCAGACTCTGTGATTTCAAAAATTAAAATATTACTTTCAAAATGGGCATGCTTTAAGTGATCCTTCACTTTTACCAAAAAATTTTCTTTTTCAAATTGTAAAATTGAGATATTAATTGATAATAAAATATTTTTATCGTTTAACTCCGTGACGAATTTTTGGTAATCAATAATCGACTGCTCTATCACCCACTCACCAATTTCATGAATCATACCATTTTGCTCTGCCAAGGGAATGAACTCGCCTGGCGACACCAATCCCAGCGCGGGATGATCCCAACGCAGCAATGCTTCTAAGCCCATCAATTGTTTTGTTTGGCAGTCAATCATCGGCTGATATTCTAAATAAAATTCTTTTTTAGGAAGCGCTTGATAGAGATACGTATTTAATTGATGCATGCGCTGTACACTTTCTTTCATTTCTTCATCAAAAAATGCAAACGTGTTTTTATTCATGTCTTTGGCTTTATACATCGCAATATCTGCGTTTTTTATTAATTCTTCCGCCGTGCGTCCGGCCATCGGATATAATGCGGCACCAATGCTAAATGACGTCACAATTTCATGGCCTTCGATATAAATGGGTTTATTAAGTGTCGCTATATAGCGTTGCAGTGTTAGCTTTACTTCATCCAGTGCAACAATATTTTCAATAATGATGGCAAACTCATCGCCGCCTAAGCGAGCCAAATAATCAGAACGCGTTAACTCCGGTTGCAATAATTGCGGTATACGCTTTAATGTTTCATCGCCAACGGCGTGACCCAGGTTATCATTGATCTGCTTAAAATTATCTAAATCGATAAAACACACAACGAGGGTTTGATGAGTGCGTTTTGCGTTTTCAATTGAGATAGTTAATTTTTCTAAAAAACTATAGCGATTCGGTAACAATGTCAAACTATCGTAGTGTGCCATTTTTTGTAACGTCGATTCAATTTCACGCTGTTGCGTCATGTCATTAAAGACAACCACAGCGCCAATGACTTTGCTGCGATCAATTAAGGGCGAACACGTATAATCTACCCAAAATTGTTCGCCGTTCTTGCGCCAGAAAACTTCATTGCGAAAATTACAAGTTTTATTAAATTGAAATGTTGTATAAATCGGCGATTTTTCACTAGGATAAGGCTTACCATCCGCATAACTGTGTTGCAAAACAGCGTGAGCAGATTGCCCCAACAATTCATGTTCGGTATACCCGAGCATGCGGGCTGCAGTCGGATTAATAAAGGTAATTTTGCCCATGATATCGACACCAAAAATACCTTCCCCCGCCGAACGCAAAATTAATAAATTCTTTTCTTCCGCAATTTTTAACGCAGACACTTGGGCAGCCAATCGCATTTGGACAATATTTTTTTGGCCATGCACAATAAATAAAATAGCATTAATCAATACGCAAAACAGCAATCCACTCATCAACACCGGCCAAATTTCACTGGTTACGCCAGTTTTGCTAACAAATAAATACAGCATCATCACGCCGGCAAAACTCAAACACAGCGGCACTAAAATAGAGTAAATCCGCTGACGCCAAATCGAATGGGGTCTTGCAAATAGAATCAGAAAAATCGGGGTAAAAATTAATACGCCAATACAATCACCAATCCACCAAGTGCTCCAATCAAATAAATATTGATTTAAAGGCACAATGTTCATCATGAATAAAATGGTATTACTCCACGTGGTATTGACTAGACAAGAAACCGGCCCCGATAACAGTGCAAATAATAAAATATCATTGGGATAATTTAAGCGATTATTTAAACCAACCCATCGATGAATGAAATACCATCCGGCGAACGCTTGAAAAACAGCGCCTAATGCAATCACCGTACCGACAAAGCAAGAAGTTAAAAAAGCAGGATAGGAAAAAATGATTCCTGACACATAAAAATTCGTGACAAACGAACCCAGAAAAATAGCCGGTAACATGCGACGTCCCAACACTAAGGTCGCACCAAGTGCAATGCCTGATGGTATCCAAATAGGTGTTGCAAACCCAGGCGGTATCGCAACCAAAAAGAGACCGCTGATGCCTGTCAACGCATACAGCAGTGTGATGAACACAAACCATCCTAGATATTGTAACCTATTAAAGCTATTACTCTTTTTTTTCATAGAAACACTCACTGATGAGCCCTCTATCTTCTATTTTATCACCAAATGCCTCTTGCCTAATTTTCCAGGCAAAAAAAAGAGGAAGCTGATAAAATACCCCGAACCTGTAACTGAGATGCGTCAATGGCAAAGCAAAAACCCGTTTTACAACATTTATCGATTGAATTGTTATCGCGCGGAAAATACCAACCACGCAAACATTTTGATGCGGCCCAATTACAAGAATTGGCCGACTCGATTAAAACCACCGGTGGTTTGTTGCAACCCATTGTTGTCCGTCCGATCGGCAAAGAGACTTATGAAATTGTCGCGGGTGAAAGACGCTGGCGCGCTGCGCAGTTAGCTGGGCTTACCGAAGTCAGTTGTTTAGTAAGTCATTACACTGATGAACAAGCATTGCAAGCAGCGATCATTGAAAATATTAATCGTGCTGATTTAAATCCGATTGAAGAAGCAGAAGCCTATCAACGCTTAATTGATGAATTTCATTATCTGCACGAAGAAGTGGCAGCAGCAGTCGGCAAATCACGCACCAGTGTGACGAATGCGTTGCGATTATTAAAACTGGATCCGCGCGTGCAAGAATTATTAATTAATGGTCAACTCTCTGAAGGTCATGGAAAAATTTTAGCGGGTGTTGCCATGACGCATCAATTTGCTTTAGCTGAGCAGTCGATCCAAAAAAATTGGAGCGTCCGCAAAATTGAATCAGAAGCCAAAAAATTATTGCAGCCCACGCACCCACAAGATCCCTACAGCGATCCCAATATCAAGCAATTAGAGACAGCGCTCTCTGACCATGTCGGCAACCAAGTGAATATTGATTGTGAGGATCGAGGAGGCGGCTATATGCGAATTCGATTTAATAATATTGATGAACTAGAAGGTCACTTCGAACGACTCGGCTTTAAATACGAATAAAATTTTTCAATAATGCATGACCGATTTCTGTCAAAATCGATTCTGGATGAAATTGCACACCAAATACAGGATGCGTTTGATGTTGCAGCGCCATGATTTCACCCCGTTCACAATGAGCCGTCACTCGCAATGTTGTCGGTAAATTTTCCGGACTCACAATTAATGAATGATATCGTCCAACCTGTGCTGGGTTCTCAATGCCCGCAAACAAATTTTTTTCATCGTGAAAAATTGTTGATGCTTTGCCATGCATCGGTTGCAATGCGCGTGTGATGTGACCGCCATACGCTTGTCCGATGGCTTGATGACCCAAACAGACACCTAAAATTGGCACCGTTGCACCAAAATGTGTAATGACATCGAGCGAAATGCCAGCTTGAGAAGGCGCGAGAGGTCCTGGTGAAATGATAATATGCGAGGGCTTCAAGCATTCAATTTCACTCAAGGTTATTTTATTATTGCGCACCACTTTCGATTTAACACCCAACTCCGCCACATAGCGCGCCAAGTTGTAAACAAACGAATCGTAATTATCAATGAGTAAAATCATAATGCACCGATCAATGCTTTAATTTTTGTTAATGTCTCTTCATATTCTGCGTTGGGTTCTGAATCTAATACAATCGCACCACCCGCTTGAAACGTGACTATTTTGTTTTGAATTGCAAAGGTACGAATCACGATTGAGCTATCCATCGATCCATCAAAACCGAGATAAGCAATGCTGCCACAATAAGGTCCACGCGCAATGTTTTCAATCTCCGCAATAATTTCCATCGCGCGAATCTTCGGCGCACCCGTAATGGAACCGCCGGGAAACGCAGCACGCAATAAATCTAACGCCGTTAAGTCTTGGCGCAATTTACCTTGCACCGTTGATACTAAATGATGAACGGTTGCATAGGTTTCCAAGCCACAGAGCACCGGTACGTTGACGCTGTGCATCTCACACACCCGCGATAAATCATTTCGCAACAAATCAACAATCATCACATTTTCAGCGCGATCTTTTTCGCTCCGTAATAAAGCTTCTGCAGCGGCTTGATCGGCAATGGGATCTTGACCACGTGCGCACGTTCCCTTGATAGGCCGTGTTTCAACATTTTTTTGCTTTAGCTGCAAAAACCGTTCGGGAGAAGCTGACACCAATGTCGTCGAAAAAAAATTTAAAAATGCAGCAAATGGCGCAGGGTTGATGTGACGCAATCGTTGATACAAATCAAACGGTGTATCCTGAGGAACGAATGCCGTACGAAATTGCTGCGAAATATTCGCTTCAAAAATATCGCCTGCTAAAATATATTCTTGCACGCGGCGAACAGCTTGCTCATAGTCATCTGGCGTAAAATTACTTTTTACCGGCATTTTTGCAGAAGGTTGGTAAACATTTAATTCAGTGGGTGTGGGTGCGTGTTCTGTTTGTTGACGCAACGTTTGCAATCTTGTTTGTGCACGCACAGCACGCGCACTGGGTTCTTGTTCTGGATACCCACTGGAAAAAATCCAAGCCCGTTGTTCTTGGCAATCAAACGCAATCACCAGATCATAAAATCCCACGGCTAAATCAGGAAATTGCAAATCATCTGGCACAGAAGGCAATTGTTCAATATGTTGTGCTAATTCATAACCGAAAAAACCCGCCACACCGCCTTGAAAAGGGGGTAATTCCGATAACGTCTCACTCGGAAATTTTGCCATCTCGGTTGCTAAAACATCGAAAGGATTGGCATGAAAACAGCGCTCGCCGACTGTCACCAAGCCATTTTTACTGCTGAGAATGAGAAAAGGATCCACTGCAATAAAACTATAGCGCCCATCATTTTCTCGCAGCATCGCACTCTCTAACAATAAAGCACCCTGTTGCGCTGCGAAGAGAGAAAAAATTGTTAATGGATGTTGAAAAGGTATTTCTTGATACATGCGCGGGATTGTACCACAAAAAAAATCGCCCCACTCTGTACAACCGAGTGAGGCGACCACTCCACCTTTCGAACAAACATGATTAGAGACTCAGTTTGTGCTCATCCGTCCCCTCAAATACTGCCTGATTAGCCGCAGTAATTGTTTGAAACGACGGTCTATGTCCTACTTGAAACAAGGGTTGAAAATGCGTTGCCATATCAGATGTTATGACTGACTCGGATTCTTTCCCCTCTTGTCTACGATCTTCTGCTTTTGCTTTTTCAGCTGCTACTTGTGCTTCTAACACCGATCGACCACCGCTCATAAAAACTTGCGCGAAAGCACTATTTGATTGCGTTAATAGATACTCTAATTCGCTGATCCCAATTTTGGTTTCAGACGAATCCTGCGCATCGGCATGTCTACGTGCTGCTGCTAACAGCACTTTGGCTTCACGATCATTATATTCTTTGTATGCACGATACGCTGGTGGCGTTTTGATTTTCGTTTGATTTGTTCGATTGCGGCATGTCTGGCGGTTTGCGTGATGCGTTCGTTTTTTTCGTGCTGTTGGGTTTTTGCCTCTGGTGCAGCAGGCCGATCGGGCGCGGCCTGCGATACCAGAGGCGTGTTGGCTGCCTTCCGCTTGTTTGTGCGCACGCGCTGGGGGATGCGTGGCCCGATGCCCTGGAGCCCTGTTCCCCCCCAGCGTGCGCGCACGAGCGGGAGGCCGATGCCTGGGGGTTGCTGGAAACATCCTGTACGCGGTTGCACGTTTCGGGCTTTTGCTTTCGCGTTTGACTTCACTACACCCTTCTCGCCAACCCACCCCCACCCAGCCGTGCGCGTGAGGCCGGAGGCAAGCCCCCCGAAATGCAATGGGGCTTGCCGGAGGCCTCATAGACAAACTTCCTTCAAGCCCGAGCGCACATCAGACACGCTCTTTTGGTGTGTGCGCGTTTTCGGGCTTGCCGCACTTCACCTTCGGCGCCCGCCGTTGCCCAGGCGGGCGCCCTGGCCATGCAACCACGCTGGAGCAAAGTTGACGAGGGAGCGGTTAACATAATGCTGCGTTCATCAGACACGAGCCCCTGCCTTTTGGGCGAGTGTTTGATAACGCGTATTATGTTAAAAGCCGGTGCGTTGTGGCGGCTCGCGTGCGTCTGCGTGCACGTGAGATGACACAACGCGTTTCCGGCTGGCCGCTGGCGATCAACCGCGTAACCCGTCCCTGCCTGTTTCAACCAAACACGATACCCGCCACTATCGACGGCCATCCGGTACCACTCGGCAGCGCCAGCGGTGATGTTCGCGACACCCGCCCACTTCACGACGCCCTTCGCGCCACGTCGCCCTTCACTGGCGCAATGGCTTAGTTCGCGGTTCGCTTTATCGTTTGCCGCGCACCTTGTTCCCGCCTGGAGTGCTCGCGTGACTTGAGTTGTCGATATCCGCCCGCCGAAAGCCGTTTGAGCCCTGCCCCCTGCTGTGAGCGGCTGCCGGGGGGGGACCCTGAAGCGTGGGGCACAGGCAAACGTCCCCCCCCCAGGCAGACGCAAGGGGGCGGGGCTTACTAGGGGGGACGCGAAACCCACAGGGAATGGTGTTCGCGCAAAGCACGGGCCTGGGTGCCACGATGTTGGGGTTCGCGTGAGCGTGGCATTCGCGGATGCTGAGCAAGTGGCATTCGTAAAAGCGTATGAGCAGGGTTGGCAATAGAGGGCGTGGAATTGCTGTAGAGCTTGGGTTTGCGTGGGGCGTGATGGAGTTAGCTTTGGCGTGGGGCTTGGATTTGGCTGGGGTGGGGGTTGTGGAGAAGTGGAATTGTGTGTGGGGATGTTGTGGAGAGGGGCGGAGGTGAAGTGGAGGGGAACGGGAGTTTCACGGGAAGAGCCTATGATTGCTAATTTTCCCTGAGGTGCCCGCCGCTGCTGCGGTGCAGCGGCGGGCCGGTTGACAGCGGCGGCAATGCCGCTGTCAGAACGGTAGCTGCTGGTTTTCGCCTGGTTCTTCGAGTTCAACCGCTAGTGCGTTTCCGAGGACGGAGGCTTTTTTCAAGTGCTGAAGCATGCCTTCGACGAACGCGCTCGCTACGCTGTCCGTACTGATCGTGGTTCTCATCTCTACTATGTCCGCGATGGTGAAGGACAGGTGCATGTTGGCCCGTACGAGGATTTCAAGTTGGAGGTCCGTCATAGGCGTCTCCCTTCGGGGTCGTTCGTTTGCCTGTCGAGCGCGTTGACGTAGCCTGCCGTTGTATCCATGAGAATTTGCTTCAATGCGACTCTGGTTTTTTCTGTTGTGGCCTTGACCTTGGCCGCGAGTAGGTTGGTCTCGACGCTGGTGGTTCCGCTCTCGATGATCTTCGGTATCAGGGTGCCGAATATCTCAAGTGCCGCGCACCAGAGTTCGATTTTTGCTCTTTCGTAGGGGCTCATTGGCCACCGCCTTTCATGCTGTCTTCTTCGGGTTGCGGGATGGGTAGCTCTTTCTGTTTGCTAAGCCGTTCGATGTGCGCCGCGTGGGAGGCCGCGTAGCGGAGTTCGTGCAGAAGGGCAAGTCGTTGCCCCTCGAGTGTGGCGAGGCGTTCGATTACGTCGCGCGTCGTGAGTGTCGGTTCTAGGCTTCGTAGTTGCTTCATTCCGTTGGCCGCGTTGTCGAGGAAGGTTTGTGCGGTTTCGAGTGCGGAAGTTAGTTGGCTACGGTGGTAGGCAAGCTCCGCCTGTGTTTGGGTGTGGTTTCTCACTGGTCACCTCTCTCTAATTTTTGTCTTGTGTATCGCTCAGGGACGTGGTAGTCGTTTGTCGCGACATGAGCGCACTGAGCAAAGGTCGGTCCCATGCTGCCGTATGGCACTTCGGGCAGCGCATGGGAATTTTGTTGACGTTGCGGATCCAAAGGTACTGGCACACGGTGCACGCGCAAATTCTGTCGGCTACCCTGCGTTCTGTCTCTGAAAGCCGCTCTGGGGTTGTGTTTTTCATGCTAAGTACTGCTCTTAGAACAGTTTGCGGAAAGCTAAACACTGGTTTTTCTCCTTTCGAGATTCGATTCGTTAATGGCTGTATCGCGTGATGCGAGCACCATAAGCGTGGACATTATCATGTTTGATTTAAGAAGTCAAGCAACATGTTAAATCAAAAGTTTTCCGAGTTATCCACAGGTCCGTCCACAGGTTATCCACAGGGTTTTCCACAGCTTAGAGCTGTAACCCCATAAACCGGTTAACGTATTGTGTCTTATCAGACATAGGTGTGTTACGCATAGTGTAAACGAGTATGGGTTTGCACCATTTTGGGGCAATGCCTACTACTACTAGTGTCTCTGCTGTTGGTCACGTGAGTGTGGAAATCGGAGCGGAGCTCGCTTCGCTCGTCCTTTTTTCCGAAACCCCCCCCGGACAGCTCGCATAGAACGCTCGCTGTCCTTTCCGCGACCCCCCCCCCTGCTTGTGGTTGCTGGAGTCCCCCCCAAGGGGTGGTATGGTGGGCAGGGTTCTCCCCTATTCGCGCCTCCTGGGGCATCCTAGGGCCTCTGGATGTGTGCGTCTTATTGTTTTGGGCTATGGATTTTGTTTTTGGTTCGTATCGTCCGCCGACAGGGTTTGTTTTGCGGCTGCTTTTGCCTGCGTCGCCACGCGGTGCTGCGCGTGCATCTTGCTGTCGAGTCGTAGGTGGCAACGCTGGCACATGGCGAGCGTGTGTTCTGGGATCTTGCATATGGGATTGCAGGTGCAGATATGAGCCGTGGTGAGTCTAACGATTCCACGGAACCATCGGGCTTTGGTGTGGTGCTTTTCTATGCAGCGGCGGGTGCTCGGGTTGGGTTGGTGGAGGCCGCATTGCCCGGTGCATTCGCATTGGCCTTGAGCGCGAACCAGCCGGATGAAGTAGCTGAAATCCCTCCATCCGGCCGGGTACAAGTTCTTGTCGATCGGCATTATGTGGCCTTGGTGGCTGTCTGTGCTTTGAGGGCTCCGGCGACGATGGACGCGGCGGTGCTGTGGGCGGCTGCGACTGTCGTTGCTTGTCCTGGGCTGAGCTTTTTGATTTCTGCTTCCAACAGGGCTACTCCGGCTGGCAGCAGGCTAAGCAAGAATTGTTCTAGCAGTGTCATAGCTTTTTCCTCCTTTCCGTAGTTCTCCTCTCCTTCTTTTTCGGTGCTGAGGTCCGCAGCATCTTGTGGAGGGTGTGGGCTGAGACCCCTACTAATGCCAGAACTGATGCGACCAGCATTGCGATGGCCTTGGCATCCTCGGGGCTCAGTCGGTTTGGGGTCACGCGCTCATGATGAGCGTAGGTGTTTGCTTGGTCAATGGTTATTTGATGGTGGCCCGTGCGCGAGTGTTTATAGTTCGAGCGGGAAGCTTGTCCACTGGGAATGCAGCTGGTCCCCGGTGTCTGGGTCGCCGACCGTGAGGCGGGCGCCGCGTGGTCCCCCCTGGGCTGGGTTTTCGAGGATGGCCTGGTAATTGAAGCCTGCTGTGAAGAGGTTGGATGGCAGCAGGGCGCTGTATCCGGACCATTCTGTGGGGCAGTTGGTTGCGTCTATGCCGATGTCGCCCGCGCTCGGCGGTCCTGTCAGCACGCTGGCTTATAACACCCTAACGTTAAACCAACAACGCCAGCGACGGGCAAAGAAATAACGGGGGGAACAACGACAAACGCACCAATAACAATAGCTAAAAAATAAACGGCACCCACACCTGTGGAAAAATATTCTACTGCTTGTTTTATTGTGTTGACAACTTTTGTGAAACGACTCATAAACTGTAACCCTCCTAGTTAACATTATTGTTAGATGAAAAATCCAAACAAATTCCAAGCGATAAGGCAACCAACTAACCCTTAAGGAAAACTTAGAAAGAGTGAATAATTGCCCCGTTTTCTGGATGGAAAAACAACACATGAGGCAATTTGCATGCTGTCCAATCTTTGAGCTTAAAACAGGATGTTTTTTTGCTATGGCGATTGGCTTACACGCAAGCCGGAAATTATAGCACACATTTTTGCACAACAACGGGAGTTTTTTGCGCAACCACTACTGCGTTCACTTTGACTATGCTATCATCAAAAATTTAGCCAAAAAGGGATAAATTGTCTCATGATTCACGCTTCTCTTATCAGTATTGCCAATCAATTAGCTGTCTCCGCCCCCGCCCTTGATGTATCTTTTATAGGCATCAGTACCGACACCCGTACGTTATCGCCGGGTAACTTATATATAGCCATTCAAGGTGAGCAATTTGATGGTCATCAATTTCTCTCTGAAGCGACTGCAAACGGCGCGGCTGCAGCACTCGTGAATCGACAGATTGATTGTTCTCTCCCACAACTGGTTGTACCCGATACGATTCTAGCCTTTGGCAGCCTCACCGCACGCTGGCGTGATCAATTTAACATACCGGTTATTGGGGTCACCGGCAGTAATGGTAAAACAACGTTAAAAAACATGATTGCAACGATCTTGCGAGCAGCGTGTGAAAATCCTCAACACGTGTTGGCAACCGAAGGCAATTTAAACAACAACATTGGTCTACCCCTCAACCTCGCCCGATTCAACAAAGAACACCGCTATGCCGTATTAGAAATGGGCATGAATCATTTCGGTGAAATTGCTTATTTAACCCAATTGGCAAAACCCACCGTCGCCATTATTAATAATGCTGCCGAAGCGCACTTAGAAGGTTTAAACGATGTCGCCGGTGTTGCAAAAGCCAAAGGTGAAATCTTTTTGGGCTTAGCCGCCGATGGCATCGCCATTTTAAATCGTGACGATGCTTTCTTTTCGTATTGGCAAACACTGATTGGCAATCGGCGCTTTTTTACGTTTGGCTTAGATCATCCGGCCGATGTCACCGCTGACATCAAAGCAAATAATCAGTTAACCCTTCAAACACCGAAAGGAACCATCAACGTCGCACTGCCACTGCTTGGCCGACACAATGCAATGAATGCACTGGCAGCCACCGCAGCAACACTGGCCGTTGGTATTCCACTCAGCGCTATTCAAACCGGTTTAGAAAACATCAAACCTGCTCCTGGACGTATGAACCAACACACACTAACAAATGGTGCGACACTCATTGATGACACGTACAATGCCAATCCGTTTTCGCTACAAGCCGCCATCAATACACTCGCTGACACATCCGGCATTAAAATTTTAGTGTTAGGTGACATGAAAGAATTAGGCCCTGATACCAAAGATTTTCATTTTCTGTCAGGCGAAAAAGCACGCGCAGCAGGCATTGATTACTTATTCACGTATGGCAATTTATCAGCAGCTGCGACGGAAAATTTTGGCAACAATGCATTTCATTTCAGTGATCAGGAAAAATTAATCCAAGCATTAACACCTTATCTCAAAAAAGATGTGACTGTGTTAGTGAAAGGCTCTCGTTCCATGCGCATGGAAAAGATTGTTGCAGGTTTGCACCCAGATATTAAATTAGCACACGCTCACTAGAGGATATTCTATGCCCATTAAAACTCCGATCACCATTGCATACGGTGATGGCATCGGCCCCGAAATCATGACCGCTACCTTAACTATTTTAGCGGCTGCCAATGCTGAGATCGCACCTGAAATCATTGAAATCGGTGAAAAAGTATATTTACAAGGATTCAGTTCCGGCATTCCAGATAGTGCATGGGAATCTTTAAAGCGCACGAAAGTATTATTAAAAGGCCCGATCACCACGCCACAAGGCGGTGGTTATAAAAGTTTAAATGTGACACTGCGTAAAACATTAGGCTTATTTGCTAATGTGCGTCCCTGCGTTTCTTATCCACCGTATGTCCCCACCAAACACCCCAACATGGATTTGGTGATCATTCGGGAAAATGAAGAAGGCACTTACGCAGGCATTGAGCATCGTCAAACCGATGAAGTGTATCAATGTTTAAAACTCGTCACGCGTCCGGGTTGTGAACGCATCGTTCACTATGCATTCGAGTATGCGCGTAAATTTAATCGTAAAAAAATAACCTGCTTGAGCAAAGATAACATCATGAAAATGACCGATGGTATTTTTCATCAAGTCTTTAATGAAATCGCGACGGAATATCCAGACATTAAAACCGAACATTTGATTATTGATATTGGTACCGCCTTAGTTGCAGCGTCGCCTGAACGATTTGATGTGATTGTCACAACCAATTTATACGGTGATATTTTATCAGATGTCGCCGCACAAATTGCAGGTTCAGTTGGTTTAGCAGGTTCTGCAAACGTTGGTAATCATGTTGCGATGTTTGAAGCCATTCACGGTTCAGCACCTGACATTGCTGGCAAAAAAATTGCAAATCCATCAGGCTTACTCAATGGCGCGATCCAAATGCTAATCCACATCAATCAACCTGAGACCGCGATGTTGATTGAAAATGCATGGTTAAAAACATTAGAAGATGGTATTCACACGGCTGATATTTATTCCACACAATACAGCAAGAAAAAAGCTAACACAGATGAATTTGCTGCGGCGGTGGTTGAACGCTTAGGTCAGCAGCCTTCGCATTTTAAGCCTGTTGTCTACAAACAAGATGTGCGTGCCAAAATCGAATGTTATGGTGTGTCGAAAAAAATCTTAGTGAAAAAAGAATTAGTCGGCGTCGATATTTTTATTGATAACCCAACACTGACACCTGACGAGTTAGGTGAAAAACTGAAATCCATCGCCACGCCGTTAAAATTAGTCGTGATCACCAGCCGCGGTTTAAAAATTTGGCCAAACAGTATGATTGATGCACCGTATGCCAATCACTGTAGCTGCCGATTTCAAACAGCCATGGATGTAAACGATTTAAAACCGGCTTCTCATCAAGAAATCATTCAATTACTCCAGCAATTTGATTTATTAGGATTAGATGTAATTAAGACAGAAAATCTTTATACGTTCGATGGGAAGTTGGGATATTCCTTGGCGCAAGGGCAATGACCAAGACAAATTGAGCTGAATAAAAATCGAACTTGTGCCAAAATGGCACGAGTTCGAAATAAAGACACTACGAACATTACCTCAAAATGATATTTACCAACTATAAATTAGGATTTTTATAATGAGAATCAAAAAAATTGAATTAAAGAATTTTAAACGATTCACTGATTTAATTATTTCGAATATCCCTGACACATCAAAGTTGGTGCTAATCATTGGTTCTAATGGTTCTGGTAAATCTTCTTTATTCGATGCTTTTGATTGGCTAAGCAAGGGAGTGCATAAGGGAATCCCTTACGGGAATGAAGATGGAACAAATTACTATCGAAAAAATGGAAATAGTGAACCAACCGCATTAATTGAGCTCTCTGACGGAAATGCAATCGAAAAAGTCGGAGCAACAATAACAAAAGGGAATGAATTAGTAAAAAAATTTTTCGGGCGGAGCAGTATTCGAATTGTACCGCGTATTTTAAACAATGGAAATCTGTCCTTTGTTTCGACTGATATGGACAGTCCACTTACCTATATTGAAAATGATACTCGTTTTATCAATGATGTATTTCTATATATTCAACAAATAAATCAGGCTTTAAGAGAGCCGGTTTTTAGCGGTCAACAGGCTGATACTTTAAAAATTTTCCGAGACTTTATTGAACCATTAAATAGTTCACTAATAAGAATATTTGGTGGCGATGAAATTACAACTATTCAAATTGCTGAATTTCAGGATGCGACGCCAGCCACTCCAGCAAAGCTCATCTTCAAAAAAGGTGAATCAAAAATCAATTATGACTTACTGAGTCACGGCGAAAAACAAGTCATTATTTTACTAATTAACTTTATTGTCCGAGAGAAATATTATGAAAATTCAATAATATTTATCGATGAGATGGATAGTCATTTAAATACAGCGTTACAAGCTCGTTTATTAGAGGAAATTGTATCTCGATGGATTCCTGCAAACGCGCAACTCTGGACTGCTTCCCATGCTCTTGGATTTATTGATTATGCAAAAAATAGCGAAACAGCTTCCATCATTGACTTCGACTTATTAAATTTTGATACAAAGAAAGAATTACAACCACTTCCCAAAGATACATTGGAAGTGTATGAAATTGCAATTCCAAAATCTACTATTACATCAATACTAAAGGCTTACAAATTAATTGTTGTTGAAAATAAAAATGATGAGTATTTTAACGCAGCATTGGGCGAGGATGGTTATTTATTTTTACCCGCCAATAATAACAGAGAAGTTTTTCTGACTGTAAAAAGCGATAGCCAAAAAATTGGTTTGAGAGATCGGGATTATTTAAGAGATGACGAAATAGAAAAAATGAAGTCAAAGCTACCTAACCTCAAAGTTTTATCGCTTTATACCTTTGAAAACTACACCTACCATCCAGATAATATTGCTGAATTAAATTTTGAAGAATTTAATAGAGATGAATATATTACAGAGATATTAAAACAAAAAAATGAAAAGCTAATTGAAATAGTAGGCGAAATAGCTATATCAAGAACTCATTACATTGAATTTAAAGATTGCATTACGGATGATAGAAATATAAAACCCATTACTGATAAACTACGAAGTGACAATTTTAACGACTTCTATCCTTACTTCAACATGAAAAAATATTTCAATAAAAATTATTTATCCCAATTTAAATACTCCTTAGCTGATTTAGCTAAAACAAAGTGGTTTAAAAATGAAATATTGAAAATAATTAAAAGCTGAATATAGGGTTCAATAAATTATTTATAGGCTCGATTTAATTCGCCAGCATTGGTATTTGCTAAATCATTAGTCGATACATCAGTAAGACTAGCAGCAACTATATTGGTAATAGAGCGCCTATCCTTAATGAGCTGATTGTTTTTTGAAAGCTGTGGATGAGTACGGCTCGTCAGAATAATAACCCAAGTTTGTGTCATTGGATCGATCCAAATGGATGTTCCCGTCCATCCTGTATGACCGAATGAATGATTGGGAAAAAGAACGCCGCGACTTGAAAAAGATGAATCAATATCCCAGCCAAGTCCGCGTTGATCTATTATATTTTGCGCTGTTTGAGGCGTTGTCATCTTTAAGATGGTCAGTGGTCCAAGAATATAATTAACTTGCCTTTTCACCCCATGAGAAATACGGCCATTATCGAGCAACCATTGCGAATAAATCGCAAGATCCGACGCATCAGAAAATAGACCTGCATTTCCTGAAACACCGCCCATCGCATAAGCTGTTTGATCATGCACTTGCCCCCAGCGAAGCTCACCATTCACAATTTCAGTTGGTGCAATGCGATCTCGCATCCTGGGAGAAGGAAGGAAAAAAGTGTGATTCATTCCAAGTGGTTTAAAAATATGATGCTGCACATACACGTCAAATCTCTCACCTGTAATAACTTCAATTAAATATGCCAAGACAATAAAATTGACATCGCTATATACAAATGTTGTTCCTGGCTTTTGGTAGACAGGTATTTTTTCAATTTGACGTAACGCTTCAGACTCACCCTGACCGTCCATGGATATATCCGGCTGTAATCCCGACGTGTGGGTTAGCAATTCACGAATGGTAATATTTTGTTTACCATTATTCGCAAATGCTGGCCAATAATTTGCGACCGGCGCATCGATATCTAATTTCCCTTGTTCTATAAGTTGCATGACAGCAGGAGTTGTGGCAACAACTTTTGTTAAAGACGCAATATCAAAAATGGTATTAAAACGCATCGGCGCAATGTCCGGTACCACTCGTCGATTACCAAAAACACCTCGATAAATGATATGGCCATGATGTGCGACGAAAATGACTGCTCCTGGATAGTAACCTTCAGCAATCGATTGCTCCACAAGAGGAGTAATATTTTTCAATAAATCAGCACGCACCCCGGGTACGTTTGGAATCAAAACATTGTGTGCGCCGCGAGGAAAATAGGGTGATAAGCCTACTGCGTTATTAAATGTTATACAACAGACGAATAACATCCCAAATATATATTTACATACGCGCCAATAATGCTTCACAGTAACCCCTTATTTAAATTCGCTTCACCCCGACAACTCGCCCGCTGCAACCGATCCCGGATCCCATCCCACTCGACACCCATCGGCACCGCCTCTAACCAAATTTCATTCCAGCCCTGCTTATCCAATTCGCGCAACACGGAATACAACTCATGCGCATAAACCAAAGGATCACGCGGCAGAGTCACTAACTTCACATGATCCGGCAACACCCATCCGGGATGAGGAAACGCAATCAAGCCAACGCGCTTCGTTACATTAAATAATTTTTCGGTAATTTTTTCTCGACTCAATAAATATGTTTTTGTCACCGGCGCATAATGCTGTTCATGCGACCCAGACACTCTCGGTGAAGCATCTTGTCTCACTCGCACAGGCTGTCTCAACACGGCCTCAATCGCTTGCACCGTAATCATCCCAGGTCGCAAGAGTGTCGGCAGCTCGCCGCTCACATCGATGATCGTGGACTCAACCCCCACCGCACATTGACCGCCTTCTAAAATCAAATCGACCGCATCGCCTAATTCTTCTCGTACCGCCTCAGCCGTCGTCGGACTAATCCGCCCAAATCGATTGGCAGACGGTGCCGCTAACCCACCGCCAAATCCTTGCAATAAGGCTAATGCAACCGGATGATGCGGAATTCGAATCCCCACCGTTTCTTGCCCACCCGTCACCCAATCCTGCACATGAGAGGCTTTTTTAAAAATTAACGTTAAAGGTCCAGGCCAAAAACGCTCAGCGAGCACCCACGCAGGTGCAGGCACCTCTTTCACCCATTGAGGCAATAGGCTCATCTCTGCCAGATGCACAATCAGCGGATGATCCATAGGTCTTTGTTTTGCGAGGAATATTTTCCGCAATGCCGCGGGATTTTGCGCATCCGCCGCCAACCCATAGACGGTTTCCGTCGGCATAGCCACCAAACCACCCGTTTGCAGAATTTTTATCGCTTTTTCGATACTCATGACGGGTATTCTACAAAAAACCAGATGCAGTTCCTAACCATATTCGTTAAAATACGCCCCATGACTCATACCGACCACACTATTTCAGTTAACGAGCAACCGGCAGAACCCATTGCTCTCATCAAAGGCCAAGCATTCACTGCCATGCCAAAAGACTTATACATCCCACCCGATGCGATGGAAGTTTTTTTGGAAGCATTTGAAGGCCCGCTTGATCTATTGCTTTATTTAATCAAAAAGCAAAACCTCGACATTCTGGATATCCCCATTGCGGAAGTCACCCGGCAATACATTGAATACGTCGAATTGATGAAAGAAGTATCACTCGAATTAGCCGCAGAATATTTAGTCATGGCAGCAATGCTGGCAGAAATTAAATCGCGCATGTTATTGCCGCGCCCCGAATCGCTCGAAGGGATTGAAGAAGATCCTCGTGCTGAATTAATTCGCCGCTTACAAGAATACGAACGGATTAAAAAAGCCGCCGAAGACATCGACCGCTTACCGCGTCATGGCCGCGACACGTTTATCGCCAGCGCACAACTCACCGAAGTCACCTTTGAAAAACCACAACCGACCGTTGAATTAAAAGAATTGATTTTGGCCTTAGCCGATATCTTTAAACGCGTTGAATTAACGGCAAGCCATCAGATCCAACGCGAACCCTTGTCCGTGCGTGAGCGCATGACTCGCATTTTATCATCGCTGCAAGAAAAAGAATTTGTTCCCTTTTCGAGTTTATTCAGTTTGACCGAAGGTCGTTTAGGCGTCGTCGTCACTTTTTTAGCGATGTTGGAATTATTGAAAGATCATTTGATCGAGTTTGTGCAAACGACAACGTTTGGCCCCATTCATTTAAAAGCCGTTTCTAAAGATCGAGAAGAAACCGTGATCGAGCGCGAGGAAGAAAATGAGTATAGCACCTGAACAATTGCAAAAAATTATTGAAGCAGCCTTGATGGTTTCGGGTCACCCCTTAACAGTGGCTCACTTGCAAAAATTATTTAGCGACGAAGAACAACCGAGCGCCGCTGACATTAAAACAGAATTACAAGCCATCGCGACTCGCTATGCAGAGAGCGGTATCGAATTACAAGAAGTCGCCAGTGGTTTTCAATTCCAAGCACGCACTGAATTCAGTCCTTGGCTTTGTCGTCTCTGGGAAGAACGTCCACCCCGTTATTCACGTGCTTTTTTAGAAACGTTAGCACTCATTGCGTATCGCCAACCGATTACCCGCGCCGAAGTAGAAGAAATTCGCGGCGTTGCGGTGAATTCACATATTATAAAAACATTGCAAGAACGGGAATGGATTCGCGTAATCGGCTATCGCGACGTGCCTGGCAAACCGGCTTTATTTGGCACGACCAAAGCTTTTCTCGATCATTTTAATTTAAAAAGTTTGGAAGAATTACCCTCTTTAATCGAGCTAAACGATTTAGAAAGCCAGGAAGCCAAACTTCAAGTCCAACTAGAATTTGACAACACGGAAGTTGCCACAATCGCCGAATCAAGTTCTGACTCGCATGAGTGAAAAAATTCAAAAAGTATTAGCCAATGCAGGCTTGGGTTCGCGTCGCCAAATTGAAGGTTGGTTGAGCGAAGGCCGTATCGTAGTGAATGGCAGCCCAGCCAAATTAGGCGACCGCATGACAATCGATGACAGAGTATGGGTCGATGGTCGCGAAGTTCAGCTCGTTAAAAGTCTCTACAAAAAAACGCGTGTGATTCTCTATCACAAACCCGAAGGTGAAATGTGTACTCGCTCGGATCCAGAAGGACGACCGACTGTTTTTGATCATCTGCCCTTATTACGCAATGGCCGCTGGATTTCGATTGGCCGTCTCGATTTCAATACCTCCGGTGTTTTATTATTAACAAATGACGGAGAACTCGCTAATCAATTAATGCATCCTTCTGCTGAAATCGAGCGTGAATATGCTGTCCGAGTTCAAGGTGAAGTGACACCTGCCATGCTGAAATTATTTAAAAAAGGCGTGAGACTTGAAGATGGCATGGCACATTTTGAAAGCGTGATTGATGCTGGCGGTGAAGGAACCAATCATTGGTATCATGTCATTGTTCGCGAAGGACGTAATCGGTTAGTCCGTCGCTTGTGGGAAACGCAAGATGTCACCGTAAGTCGCTTAATTCGAATTCGATTTGGCGCAATTGAATTACCGCGTTCGGTTCGACGAGGAAAATGGGTGGATTTGACGTTAGATGAATTGACTGCGTTGAAGTCGCAGTTGAAAAAAGAGTAGATACAAAACGACATTCTCATATCCCAGTCATTTACAGCACTGGATCTCCGGAGTCAACTCCATAAATGCACGCCAAAAATAGAGTGATGCCTACTTTCGGTCTAAGCAACTTTCGCTATTACAGCACCGAGCTGCTTAGAAGGTCTCCCACTCTGAAAGGCGTTGTTGCGTAATTCCCACTTCCGTCATTGCGAGGAGCGTTTTTTGCGACGAAGCAATTCAGTTTTTGATTCTTAAGTCTAAAACTGGATTGCTTCGTCGCAAAAAACGCTCCTCGCAATGACGGTGCGTGAATTACGCAACAACGCCCTCTGGAAAGGGGGAACTGGGCACAATGGCACTCGCTTAAGAACTGTCATCCCGGAATTTAGTAGCTCTTAACGAGCGCCTTTCGCTCGTTTAGAGCTACTTAATGTCCGGGATCCATCTTCAATTTACCTCCCTCTTGCTTTTTAACTCATGTGCTTTAAGCAAAATAGATCAAGGAATTAACTGGCGCTAAATTCGCAAAAAGCGCTCATTAAGCGCCAGTAAATTCCGGGATGACAGTTCTTAAGCGAGCGCCATTGAGCCCCCTCTTTGCATTTTTGTAATGCTATAATTAAAACTAAATCGAGGAGATTTGCATCAATGCCTATATCTACAAACGTTAGAGAAGGTCTTGAAAAACTTGCAACTTTTTTTAACCCAAGCAGTGATTCGCGAAAAAATACCTTTCTGAATCATAGCAAGATGAGGATTTTTATCGATATCAATGCGTTATTGCTAAAAGACCAGAATGAAATAGATGATAAACTAGTCCGCAATTTTTTTATTAATAACCCAGAACTCTTGGCAAATCTTAAAAGTGAATTTGATTCCTTGCTGCCAACCTTAATGCAAACGCTCGTGCCACCAGAAGAAAAAACATCCTCCTCGATAATACAACAAGGACTTGCCGCCTCTCAGTCAGCAGAAACAAAGCGGCAAGCTGTTGTCTTATCATCAGCGTTATCACTGGATTCAACTGAGGAGGAATTTCAGCAACTGGAATCCAAAGAGCAAAAATATAATCCTCCTGCTGAAACAGAAAGAAAAACAGATTTGCCTGATGTGTTAAGTACGATTACAGATAAAGAGATCGCATTGGCTGCCGCTAGAGAAGATAAGAGACACACTGTTCATCAACGTTTCATGGAGGCGGTAAAAAAACGTGATTTCCCTATGATGGTTTGGTTATGCCGAAATGGGCTCGACCTAAATGCAGACTTTCCACCCTGGGATAAAACTAGCCCAATGAGCGACGCCCTGGCCGCTGACCAAAATACAAAAACAATTAGTTTACTTTTCCAACTTGGCTATCAGCTAAAGCCACTCGATATAATAAATTTTATTGCCCGCCCCTTAAATCATCATTTATTTTCTGTTGCTGAATTAAAAAAAAGATGGAACAGTGAAAGCGGAATCATAAAATCTAATACATGGTACCATGGAGAAGCTATTCTAAGCGATCGATGCAGCAAAGCGTTTGAAGGAAATAGTAGCGTTTTTGATTACATAGCCAATACCGATTTGCAATGGACTGATCCTCTTTACGATATGAATGTGCTTTATTTTGCAGTTTTTGGAGGAAATTTAGCGATAGTAAAAAAAATCTGCGCCTGTTGTAAATATTACAAAATTTCAGCGGAACAAGAAAATAGAAATCAAACTAATCCTCTGCTCACTGCTATTGAGTGTAATCACTTGCATATCGTTAAGTATCTTGTTGAGGAACAGCATTTTTCATTAAAACGTAGGTTTTATAAAGATGTCACTGCATTACATAAGGCCCGTTCTTTTGCCATGGTGGAATATCTGGTCAGCGCAGCCATGACGATGGATCCAAAGTCAAATCAACTTCGCGCACCAGAGATCATTCGAGCTCAAAGCGAAAGTGGATTTTCTGCTTTAATGGAAATATGCCAAAATTATGCCTTTTCCCCAAAGGGTGAGTTTCAAAAAAGTATGAAGCTATTAATTGAAACGGATCGTCGGCTATTTGCAAATAATCCAGGCTATATTTCCTTAGTTAATTTGCGCACCAAAGCCGGTAACACATTTGCTCATCTTCTTGTTCACTCGTTACCTGAACTGACTTTCTCAGAAAGAAAAGAAATTCTTTTCACTTTGGCTGCGTCTGGTGCTGATATTAATATAGCAAACAATCAAGAGGATACTCCGCTACATAGCATATGCTCCTCTACCTCACTTAGTGAACCAGAAAAGCAAGAACTAATTAATTTTTTCCTGGATCAGGGTGCTGATGTGAATCAAAGAAATAGTGAGGGATATACCCCTTTAATGCGAATGCAGACACGTAATCCAGCACTGTTCGAGCTCCTTATTCAGCGAGGTGCTCAAATTAATGTTCAGAATAACGATGGCAATACAGCGGTGCAGATGGCGTTCGACCCTGATTACAATAGCTTAAAAAAATCGATGGATATTTATATTAAACACGGCGGGGATGTTCATGCTGCAACAGGTCGCCCAAGGCCTATGACTTCCTTAGAGTTTGCAATTTTTACGGGAACAGCCAAGTCGATTGAGGTGACAACGAAAGTTTCCTTATTACTAACCGAATACAATGTCACCGTGAGCGAATTTGCTATGGAGCTTGCGGTAAAACGTCTTAAAGTGAATAGTGGTATTTATGACTCCGCAACATTTGTGCTGCTATTATGGGGCTTCCTTAAAACAGGAAAAAAACTCAGTGCTGACTTAGAAAAAGAAATCCAACGCATTGTCAAACGCTCCTTGATACAGCCTCCATTTCGTGAACTTGCCGAAGGTCTATTAGCGGATGCCAATGCAAATCATCATAAAGCGAAGCAAAAATATGCTTATGTATTAGATCATCCCGATGAAAGAAATCTAGCATTAACAGTGCTCAGCATCATTCATCATGACAAAGCTAAAAAATTAGGCTTTGGTCTTCTGGAACAGAAAGCAGAAGCAAAAGTAGAGAAAACAGCGAGTGGCAAATTGAATTTGCCTGAAATGTTTGAGTTACTTCAAACGTGCATTCGATGCGATCACGATCGGCCCGATTTGTTATTAAATATGGCAGAAACCATTGAGCATCAATTAACAACAAATCAAGCTTCCGCAAATGAACAAGCGCAATTAGCTGTGTTGTACAAAGCAATGGGATTGCCGCCTGATGAAAAAACATCTGCGTTAGGAGAATGGCTTGGTGATCAAGCATCGGAAGGAGTTGGGCAGGATTATGTTAACGCACTGCTTGAGTCGCCGAAAGGCAAGAGTTTTGTTGAATTAGTACCCTTAAAAAAACAATTAGCTGACGCTAAAAAACAGTTGGATGCCATCTCAGAGCAAGAAAAATCTGTGTCGCAACAGTTAGCTGACTTGAAAGTGAATACTGTTGATCCATTTGAATATCACACCAAAGAAATGATCGCAGAGAAATTAAAAACGCAAGAAGTGAAAACAGCTAAACTTAGCGAACGATTGACAATATTACGCAAAGAAATTTTTGAACGTAAGACTGAGATCACTGTGTTGCAGGATTTGATGGAGCAACCGGTAAAAAAACACGAGCAATTACTACGCGAATTACACCAAAAACAAAAAGATGAGACGATGGAAAAACTTACCTTTTTAAGACCATTGCAATATCAAGTGTTAAATTCTATTTTGCCCAATAAAGAACTCGTTGATAAACTGACTGGCAAACAAAATTATCAATGTGCCCAATTAATTTTCCACCTGCAATATGATCAGACTGGCTCTATGCCGCTAACGCCTGAAGATTACGCTAAAAAAATGGCGAAAGATGCTATGCAGGAAGTGAAAGAAAATAATCTTCCTGGGTATCTAGCAACCGCTTACAAATTCGCAACTGCTGCCGTGGAAGCATTTAAGAAAGAAGGTCTAGATGATCAGTCAGATGAAGTCAGACAAGCGATGGGATTTAAATATGATTTAAAAAAGCTAGGTGCGGTAGAAACAGCGCCATCTATCAGTCTCTTTAATCCAGAGGCTACGGCGCAAAGCTCGGCACCGATTGCTGATGCGAGCGATGAAAAACGACCTACGTCTGGACTTGGAAAATCCTAATCCATTTCTAAATCGTATTGATATAAATTGTTTTGTACAAATCCCCCTTGTTCCCAATGGCACTAGCTTAAGAACTGTCGTCCCGGAATTTACTGGCGCTTAATGAGCGCTTTTTGCGAATTTAGCGCCAGTTAATGTCCGGGATCCATTTTGCTTAAAGCATATAAGTTAAAAGCAAGAGGGCGATAAATTGAAGATGGATCCCGGACATTAAGTAGCTCTAAACGAGCAAAAGGCGCTCGTTAAGAGCTACTAAATTCCGGGACGACAGTTCTTAAGCTAGTGCCATTGCCCCTTGTTCCCCCTTTGAAAAAGGGGGAACAAGGGGGATTTGTATAAAAGGCAACATTCATTCCAACTTGAAACGATCGCATTCACCAACCTACGTTCGCCACGCAATCCACCAATACCGTAGCGGCGTCAATGAGATATAATTTTCCAACACACTGTATTCTTCATTTTTTATTTCAGCCAAAATAGCTTTTGCAATTTGACACCGAATCATCAAATGCGACGCTTTTTCTCTCTCGCTTTCTGTCAGTCCATTCATAAAAGCCACGCCCGCCCGGTCTATTTTCTCAGCTTGTAATTGCAATAATTTCTGACTCTCAGGCGTTGTCTGCAAAGCCGCCAACTTCTCAACTGACACACCGGACGATTGCATCTCATCCGCTGCAAAATAAATTAATCCACGCCGTACATATCGGCGCAAATGCTGCATATAATGCAATAACTCGATCACCAACATCGCTTGAAATAATGTTTCCGTTGCGAGCTGCGTTTGCAACACAACTTGCAGCGCTAACTCGCGCTCACCCGCCGTTCGCATATAATGCACTGTCACCTCTTCAAACGTTGCAAACGGCTCAGGAACCACCGCTTGCTCAAAGCCATCAATCATCGCTAATAATTTTTCCTGCAGTTGTGCAAGAGAGCCATTATCGTGCTTCACACTCGCCAATAAAAATTGCAAAACAGGATGCTCCGGCGTATCGACTGTTAATTTTAATACCTCTGCATGCCACCAACTAAACTTAATCATAACTAACTGATGATCTTGGCATTCAAATAAAATCTCTTCCAATTCTTGATAAAACGCATGAATAGCAACAACACAATCACGTTCGCTCGCTGTTAACCCCCGCAAACTATAATACAAGCCGGACGTACGAGGCGCTGCTTTGTCGTAGCAATATTTTTTATGTAACATGATTTTTTAACTCAGCTAATAATTGCCAAGCATCCCGCGGCGACACCGCGTCTAAATCAATTTCTTTTAAACGCGCCACAATAGGATGCTCTTCCGGCTCTGACGCAAAAGATAATTCGAATTGCTGCGTCGGTGGCATTGCCAAATGCGCTTCGTTTTCTAATGCACGTAATTTTTGTTTGGCTAATTGAATGACAGGAGGCGGCACACCGGCTAATTGCGCCACTTGAATACCATAACTTTGATTCGCTGGCCCCTCTTGCACCGTATGCAAAAAAATAATTTTTTCATGATACTCTGTCGCTGCCACATGCACATTCTTCACGACAGCGATTTCATCTTGCAACGCCGTTAATTCAAAATAATGTGTCGCAAATAAAGTAAATGCTTTGATCTCTCTTGCTAAAAATTCCGCACAAGCAAATGCTAATGACAACCCATCGAAAGTACTCGTGCCACGGCCAATCTCATCCATCAACACTAAACTGTGCTCGCTCGCATTATGCAATATATTAGCCGTCTCAGTCATCTCTACCATAAAAGTAGATCGACCACTGGCCAAATCATCCGCTGCACCAATTCGGGTAAAAATACGATCGACCAACCCAATCCGCGCTGCTTTAGCAGGCACAAAACTACCGACGTGCGCTAACAAAACAATTAACGCAACTTGCCGCATGTAAGTTGATTTACCACCCATGTTCGGGCCGGTGATCATCAGCATGCGAGTTTGTGAATTCAAACACACATCATTTGGCACGAACGGTTGCGATAAAACAGCTTCAACTACCGGGTGACGTCCTGCCGTCAAATTAATTTCCGCATCCAACGTGAATTCAGGACAAGTTAAATGTAAACGATCCGCTCGCTCAGCAAAATTAACCAGCACATCCAATTCTGCTAATGCGTGCGCTGATTGTTGCAAGGGATTTAATTCCACTAACACTTTTTCCAACAAACCATCATATAATTCTTTTTCGCGTGCTAATGCATTGTCTCGACTGCTTAATGCTTTATCTTCAAATACTTTTAATTCGGGTGTGATAAATCGTTCTGCATTTTTTAATGTTTGACGTCGGATATAATCTGCAGGCGCTTGCTCTGCTTGCAGACGGCTAATTTCAATGTAAAAACCGTGCACCCGGTTATAACCCACTTTCAATGTCGATAAACCGGTGCGATTTTTTTCTCGTTCTTCTAACTCAATTAAAAATTGTCCGGCATTTTCACTGAGCGCCATCAACTCATCAAAAATAGCATCGTAACCTTTTGCAATCACACCCCCATCACGAATCGTCACCGGTGGATTTTCAACAATCGCTTGCGTCAGTAATGCGGTTAAGGCGGGAAATTCACGAATAGTATTTGCTAATGTTTGCAATAAATCTGCCGAACAATTTTTTAATTGCGCTTGTAATTCGGGTAATAACGCCAGCGTTGCGCGCAACTCAACTAAGTCACGAGGTCGCGCTGATTTCAATGCAACACGCGCTAAAATACGCTCTAAATCACCCACGTGATGCAGAATACGTTGCAAGGCTAAATACTGGCGATCGGCCAACAAATTTTTAATACTATTTTGGCGCGCACGTAATACGTCATGTTGGCGCAATGGACGATGCAACCAACGCTTGAGCAAACGACTGCCCATGGCGGTGTGTGTTTGATCAAATACCGACGCCAACGTGTTTTCGAATCCACCGGTTAAATTGCTCGTAATCTCTAAATTTTTTCGAGTGGCGGCATCTAAAATAATACTGTCTTCGCGCCGCTCCACTTGAATCGCACGAATATGCGGCAACTGCGTGCGCTGCGTCTCTTTTGCATAATGTAATAAACCACCCGCAGCACACAACGCAGCCGATAAATCCAAACAACCAAACCCAGCGAGATCGTGTGTTTGCATTTGCAGCGTCAGCGCACGCAATGCACTTTCTAATTCAAATTCCCAGGGCGCGCGTTTACGCACACCGGTTAACGAGAGGGGCAATGGAAATTCTTCGCTGATTAATAATTCCGTTGGCTTCAATCGTTCTAGTTCACTATGTAAGGCTTCTTTGCCAGTCACTTCTAACAATTGAAATCGGCCGCTGCTCATATCCAGTGTTGCAATACCAAATCGTTGCTGTATTGCATGCACGGCGACCAACAAATTATCGCGCCCTTCTTCCAAAAACGCTGCGTCACTGACTGTGCCGGGCGTTAAGACTCTGACCACTTGTCGCTCAACGGGGCCGACGCTGGTTTTGGGATCACCCACTTGTTCACAGATGGCGATGGATAAGCCTTGTTTTAATAATTTGGCAATGTAGGATTCCGCCGCATGATAAGGCACACCCGCCATCGGAATCGGCTGACCGGCTGACTGACCTCTTGCCGTCAACGTAATGTCTAACAAACGCGCTACGTGTATTGCATCTTCAAAAAATAATTCATAAAAATCGCCCATGCGATAAAACAACACCGTCGTTGGATGATCTGCTTTAATTCGCAAATATTGTTGCATCATTGGAGTATGTTGTTTAATGTCATCTGTCATAGAAATCTTCTGCTTGGCCAATGGGAAGTGAAGGAGTATAACGTATTTCATGACTGCATCCATTAAACAATTAGCCGTTGCGGTGGGTAAAAAATTACACCAACGTGAATGGAAACTTGCCACCGCCGAATCGTGTACCGGCGGAGGTGTTGCGTATGCAATCACTGACATTGCGGGCAGCTCGGATTGGTTTGATCGTGGTTTTGTCACGTATAGCAATGCCGCCAAACAAGAGATGTTGCGCGTTAAAACAGATACCTTAGCCGCCATGGGCGCTGTCAGTGAAAAAACTGTTTTTGAAATGGCCATGAGTGCATTAGCACATAGCCAAGCCCAAGTCGCCGTTGCCATCAGTGGTATTGCAGGCCCAACCGGCGGCAGCGTGGAAAAACCCGTTGGCACTGTCTGGTTTGCTTGTGCCAGCATCGAGAAAGAAGTCAAAACACTTCATGTTGTGCTAACCGGCGACCGTCAAGCCATCCGCGAACAAGCGATTGAGATTGCATTGCAGCAGTTGTTAGAGTTTATTTAAACAGATACAAACAGCAAAAGCCTGCTCCGCCGTCATTGCGAGGAGCGTTTTTTGCGACGAAGCAATCCAGTTTTTTGGTTGCTCTCAAGTCAAAAACTGGATTGCTTCGTCACAAAAAACGCTCCTCGCAATGACGGCGTTGGAAAACTAACTAAAAACATTGCTTTCTCCCCTTTTTTATTTTGTAATGAGCATCTCCAATCCCAGCTCAATCTTTTCAAATACAACAAGCTCCTCTTGCACTCCGCACAGAGCTCAAGCAAACTAACGCGATCATACTTTTTTGACAATAAGGAACCAAACAATGGAAGAAAACAAGAAAAAAGCACTCAGCGCCGCGCTCACGCAAATCGAACGCCAATTTGGCAAAGGGTCTGTCATGCGCTTAGGCGATGCCGCAGCATCATTGCGTGATATCGAAGTGATTTCAACCGGCTCACTGACATTAGATATTGCCCTTGGCATCGGCGGCTTACCCAAAGGTCGTATTGTTGAAATTTATGGTCCAGAATCCTCTGGCAAAACAACGCTGACATTACAAGTCATCGCCGCCTGCCAACGTTTAGGTGGAACCGCTGCCTTCGTGGACGCTGAACATGCATTAGATCCGATGTATGCCAAACGCTTAGGTGTCAATGTCGACGAATTATTAATTTCACAACCGGACACTGGTGAACAAGCCTTAGAAATTACTGACATGCTGGTTCGCTCAAGCGCTGTCGATATCGTCATTATCGACTCTGTCGCTGCACTGACACCCAAAGCTGAAATTGAAGGTGAAATGGGTGATTCACACATGGGATTACAAGCACGTCTGATGTCCCAAGCATTACGTAAACTGACTGCTAACATTAAACGTTCAAATACCTTAGTGATTTTTATTAATCAAATCCGGATGAAAATTGGCGTAATGTTTGGCAATCCTGAAACAACGACCGGCGGTAATGCGTTAAAATTCTATGCGTCTGTTCGCTTAGACATTCGCCGCATTGGCAGTGTCAAAAATGGCGATGAAATTGTCGGCAGTGAAACACGGGTAAAAGTTGTTAAAAACAAAGTGGCGCCGCCATTCAAACAAGCTGAGTTTGATATTCTTTATAACGAAGGTATTTCACGCCACGGTGAAATCATTGAATTGGGTGTAACACATGGCTTAGTGGATAAAGCAGGCGCTTGGTTCAGTTACAAGAATCAACGCATCGGCCAAGGGAAAGACAATGCCCGCAACTTCTTGAAAGAGCATCCTGAATTAGCAAACGAGATTGAAAAACAAATTCGGGATAAAGCATTGGCTCCTCTGTCATCTTTTAAAGCAACGGATGAAGTGGTGCAGGAAGAAGAGGAAGTTGAATAATTCTCGCGCCGTCACTGAGCCGCGACCGTCAGGGAGCGATCACCGGCGATTCTATTGTCGCCTATATTAATTCAGGATGCGCGACACTCCCTGACGGTCGCGGCTCAGATTAAAAGCTGCGCATGATGCAGCAACGCTCTGAGAAATGTTTCGATCTGAGCCGCGACCGTCAGGAAGCGATCACCGGCGATTCTATTTTCGCCTATATCAATTCAAGATACGTGACGCTCCCTGACGGTCGCGGCTCAGATTAAAAGCTGCGCATGATGCAGCAGCGCCCTGAGAAATGTTTTAATCTGAAAAGTTAACGTTGCAGGAGCACTCGCCATGCCAACCCCCATCCGACAAACAGCCCTGAACCTCCTCGCGCGCCGCGAACACTCCGAAACAGAATTAATGCGCAAACTCCTCAGCAAACAATTCCAACGCGCAGACATTCAACCCGTGATCGATCAACTCATTCAACAAGGTTTACTCAGCAACACCCGTTTTATTGAAAATTATATTCAAGCTCGCCGAGCAAAAGGCTACGGCCCTGTCCGCATTCAAGCTGAATTACTCGAGCGTGGAATCACTGAAGATTTCATTGAACATCATTTAAATATGGCTGATAATGCTTGGTTTACTGACGTGCGGCGAGTTTGGCAAAAACGTTTTAAAGGCCAATTACCGCATGATTTTAAATCCCGCAGCCAACACATGCGGTTTTTACTTTACCGCGGCTTCACGCCGACCCAGATTAAAAGCATTTTTGATGAGCCTGTTTATGAGTAATAAAAAAATATTTCGTGGTTTTACTCTTCAATATTTAAGCGCAAATGCGATTCGCAGCCGGTTTCTCGATTATTTTCATCGCAAAAAACACGAGGTCGTGCCGAGCAGTTCACTCGTCCCTGGCAATGACCCAACTTTATTATTCACCAATGCTGGCATGGTGCAATTCAAAGATGTGTTACTCGGCAAAGAAGAACGCTCTTACAAACGCGCAACTTCTTCACAACGCTGTGTACGCGCAGGCGGCAAACACAATGACTTAGAAAATGTTGGCTATACCGCGCGCCATCATACTTTTTTTGAAATGCTCGGTAATTTTAGTTTCGGTGATTATTTCAAACGCGACGCCATTCAATTTGCCTGGGAATTTCTAACCCAAGAGATGCAGTTGCCTCCCGAAAAATTATGGATCACCGTCTATCAAGACGATGAAGAAGCTGCTGATATTTGGTTAAACGAATTAAAAGTCGACCCCAGCCGTTTTACTCGCTGCGGCGAAAGCAGTAATTTTTGGGCCATGGGTGCAACAGGACCGTGCGGCCCTTGCACTGAAATTTTTTATGATCACGGCGCTGAGATTGCGGGCGGCCCACCCGGCAGTCCCGATGAAGACGGTGATCGTTATATTGAAATTTGGAATTTAGTGTTCATGCAATTTGAACGAGCAACCGATGGTTCGCTCACCCCACTGCCCAAACCATCTGTGGATACCGGCATGGGATTAGAACGAATTGCCGCAGTCATGCAAGGCGTACACAACAATTACGACATCGATTTATTTCAAGCCCTCATTCAAACCGCCGCAAAGCTTGCTGGGATAAGTGATTTAACCAATACCTCGCTGCGCGTCATTGCCGACCATATTCGTTCTTGTTCTTTTTTGATAACGGATGGTGTGATCCCTGCGAATGAAGGACGCGGTTATGTATTGCGCCGCATTATTCGCCGCGCATTACGTCACGGCAACAAACTGGGTTTGACCGAACCATTTTTTTATAAATTAGTAGAACCGCTGGCAAACGAAATGGGTGAAGCTTATCCCGAATTACGCGCCGCAAAAAAACATGTCGCAAATGTATTGCGTCAAGAAGAAGAACAATTCATGGTGACATTAGCACAAGGATTAAAACTGTTTGAGCAAGCCGTCAGTGATTTGCAAGGCACGCTTATTCCCGGCAGCACCTTATTTAAATTATATGATACGTATGGTTTCCCGATTGATTTAACCGCTGACATTGCGCGTGAGCGTCATTTACAAGTGGATTTTGCTGGTTTTGAAACAGAGATGACAAAACAACGTGAACGATCGCGGCAAGCCAGCAAATTTGAAGCAGACTATTGCGTAGGTGCTCATCTTGACACACCGACTGAGTTCATGGGTTATCAAGAATTATTGACTGAAGATGCCAGCAAAATTGTCGCGCTTTACCGCGATGGCCAAGCCGTTACAGAATTATCAATGGGCGAAAAAGGGTCGGTCATTTTAGACAATACGCCTTTTTATGCAGAATCCGGCGGCCAAGTCGGTGACCAAGGTACGTTACATCGAAAAGGTAATGTATTCCAAGTCACAGACACACAAAAACAAGGCCAAGCGCATGTGCATCTTGGCCAAGTCAGTCAAGGCAAATTGCTGATAGGTGACACCCTCTCTGCTACCGTCGATCAAAAACGTCGCGCTGCAACCGTGTTAAACCATTCTGCAACACATGTGTTACACATGGTGTTACGCCAAGTGCTGGGCACGCATGTCATTCAAAAAGGATCTCTTGTAGAACCCGAACGATTACGCTTTGACTTTTCGCACCACAATCCATTAACTGCCGACGAAATAAAACACATTGAACAACGCGTCAATGAAGAAATTCGCGCCAATCATGAATCCGTGGTGCGCATCTCTACGCCGGAAGAAGCGATTCAAAGCGGTGCAATGGCATTGTTTGGCGAAAAATACGGTGACAAAGTTCGCGTCGTGCGCTTTGGTGATTCCGTTGAATTATGTGGCGGCACGCATGCCCATCACACGGGCGACATTGGCATTTTTAAAATCACGTCTGAGTCGGGTATTGCAGCAGGCATTCGCCGCATTGAAGCGGTGACGGGCGAAGGCGCATTAAATTGGTTAGATAAGCGCGATCTCGAAGCACGCCAAAAATTACAGCAATCCGAAGAAAAAATTCGCGTGCTGGAAAAACATCTCGAACAAATCAAAGAAAAATTAGCCAGTTCGCTCAGCCAAGATTTAGTCGCGCAAGCCAAAGAAATTGCTGGCGTAAAAGTTTTAACGGCAAAAATCGATGGCATTGATCCAAAATCATTGCGCAGTGTAGTTGACCAATTAAAAAATAAATTAGGCAATGCGGTGATTACCTTGGCCGTTGTCCAAGATAATCGCGTCAGTCTTGTCACCGGTGTGACAAAAGAAAATATCACGAAAATTAAAGCGGGCGAATTAGTTAACATGCTCGCCGCTCAAGTAGGCGGCAAAGGCGGCGGTCGCCCCGATTTGGCAGAAGCGGGCGGCAACCAGCCAGAGCATTTAAAACAAGCGTTGGCCAGCGTAGAAAAATGGGTTGAAGAAAAGTTAATGGGGTGATTTATAATTTTTTTTAGACAAATCCCCCTTGTTCCCCCTTTTTCAAAGTGGGAGACCTGCTAAGCAGCACTATATCTCGCTGCTGAAGCACGGCGCTGCTTAGGTGGGAGATCTGCTAAGCAGCACTATATCTCGCTGTTGAAGCACGGCGCTGCTTAGCAGGTCTCCCACTTTGAAAAAGGGGGAACAAGGGGGATTTGTATAAAACATTATTATTCAATCTCTATATTAATAAAAAATCCCCGCAACAGCATTTTTTGCTTTGCTAAACAAATCAGCTTGTGTATACTTAATGATCAACATTCAGGATATTAGTAATGGCACTTATTGTACAAAAATACGGCGGCAGCTCGGTTGGCACACTTGAACGCATCCAACATGTTGCCAATCGCGTCATCCAAGCAAAACAAGCTGGTCACGACATCGTCGTGGTCGTCTCTGCCATGCAGGGTGAAACCGACCGCCTCATTCAATTAGCCCAGGCATTGACCCCCGAACCCAATCCACGTGAATATGACGTCTTAGTTGCCACCGGCGAACAAGTCTCTATGTCATTACTCGCTATGGCATTGAATGCAAAAAACTGCTCTGCCCGCTCTTATTGCAGCTTACAAGTGGGCATTATGACCGATGACATTCACACCAAAGCCCGCATTTTAGATGTCAAAACCGATGTAATCCGCCGCGATTTAGCAGAAGGTCACGTCGTGGTCGTCGCAGGATTCCAAGGCATGAATTTACGCGGTGATATCACCACCTTAGGCCGTGGCGGATCAGACACAACAGCCGTTGCACTTGCGATTGGCTTAAAAGCCGATGAATGCCAAATTTATACCGATGTCGAAGGCGTTTACACCACTGACCCTCGCATCTTGCCGGAAGCCTCTTTATTATCGCAAATTAGCTTTGAAGAAATGCTCGAAATGGCCAGCCTAGGCGCCAAAGTCCTGCAAATGCGCTCGGTAGAATTAGCCAGCCGACATAATATGCCGCTCCGCGTACTCTCCACCTTTACTGACGGTGCAGGCACTTTAGTGACTCTTGAGGAACACATCATGCAAAAACGTTTAGTATCCGGCATCGCATTTAGCCGTGAAGAAGCCATTATTTCACTGTCAAATGTCCCAAATCGCGCAGGGATGGAAGGCCTTATTTTATCGATGGTGAGCGCAGAAAACATCGAAATCGATATGATTGCCCAAAATGCCACCGATAAAGAAACCAATGATTTTACCTTCACCTTACAACGCAAAGACCACCCAAAAACATTGAAAATCATGCAACAACTGGCGCAAGAAATTGGCGAAATATCCGTCAAAAGTAATGCAAAAGTGGCTAAATTATCATTAGTCGGTATCGGCATGCGTTCACACGCCGGTGTCGCCAGCATGATGTTTAAAGCATTAGGCGATGTGGGCATCAATATTCAAATGATCACCACGTCCGAAATAAAAATTTCCGTCGTGATTGATGAAACCGTGCTAGAAAAAGGCGTCCATGCTGTCCATAAAGCCTTTGATCTAGATAAGCTTGCTGTCACTAAACACGATGCATTTATGGAAATGTAAAAAGCTAAAAAAAAATGTAAAACTTGTTTGCACAACGGTATCATATTGTTTACCATTGCTGACTTTGGTTAGCAGGGAAAGTAATAACATATTAACAATGGCAGTTAGAAGTAAAAGGTATTGATAGGAGATTAATGCTCATATTAACTCGACGTGTGGGTGAAACATTAATAATCGGCGATGATGTCATTGTCACCGTGCTTGGCATAAAAGGAAACCAAGTTCGCATCGGCATCAATGCACCGAAAGATGTTTCAGTTCACCGTGAAGAAATTTATCAACGAATTCAACAAGAAAAGAATTCGACGACAACTCCGAAAGATGAGAAAGATAAATCCGAGTGATCTAATTCTGCACTATTACATCCGCAATGCGTTGTCCGTTAGGAGAGATGGCCGAGAGGCTGAAGGCGCTCCCCTGCTAAGGGAGTATGGGGCCTTAAAGCTCCATCGAGGGTTCGAATCCCTCTCTCTCCGCCATACTATCTAAACCCTTCAGAATTCCTTAACTTTTTGTTCATACTCCCTTAACATGTTAGGGTGAAAATAAAGCTATGAACAGCAGGCTTTTTCAGGAGTAAGTTATGCGAACAGCAAGTCACAGAACTAACAACAGAACAAAAGATATGGAATTAGCACCATTGAACCCGAAAGAAGCCATCACATTGGCGATAGAATGGTACGATGGGCTAGATGATAAAGATCAAGATTTTTTAGCAAAAATACCAGAGCCTGACCTGCAACGAGATGAAGAGACAAGAAAATATTACATGCACTTAGTGCAGAATCCCGCTGCCAAAACTGGAGATCACCTCGTCATTTTCGCTTTTCTAAAAGCACTCAAGAACAGTACGCTTGTTCCTGTGGACTTAAAAAAACAAATTGATGATCGCATAGCTAACAAAAATCAAAATTCAAAAAGAGATAGCAAACCTCAATACTCTGCGACCGCACCACTAAGAACGACAGATCAGGGCACAAAAGCCAGCCATTTCACTGACAACATTCGCGTGGACACGCTTGATGATCATCAAACTTACGGAAAAATAAAAAAAGATGACGATAACTGTAATCCAGGCAGCAGCGGCCCAAGCGATTGCACTAGTCTTATTTGTATACTGTGTTGCGTCGCATTTGGCGCGATCGCCGTGGCCATTGGTAAAAGCCTATCTTATGCCGTCAGAAAGACCTTATCTTCTCTCGTAAACATTGGTCACTGCATCGGTGATGCGTACCATGGAAGAACGGGGGATGACAAAAAAGGTAAAAACCCGCTGCGCAGTCTGTGGAAATTAGTAGGCGCAGGCGGCGGTCTTTGCGCAACACTGTTAGTCACCGCAAAGAGTGGCGCACTATTGGGTGCTGCGATTGGTACAGCTATTTTTCCGGGTCTTGGCACAGTGGCAGGTCTCGTTCTTGGCGCTATCTTAGGCGCAACAGCGGGTTTAATCATTACAAAATATAGTGCTAAATTGGCTGCTTACGCTCGATATGGCGATACCAATCCAGATCGATGGCGCCTGACACAAGCACAAAAAATCAATCTGGCTAAAAAAGATATGCGCGACCCAAGCGATGCTCATGCGTTACAAGTCAACCCTCGTTTTTCCCCCGGCGTGAGCCCCTATAGTTCAAGCGTTTCAATTAAAGTTGCCCTCAGTATTTTGAGCGCCATTGATGCTGCAAAGAAAAAAAATAGACCCTTTTTCCACAATTCTCATGCGAGTGCAAACATAACCGAATTAAATCAATTAGCTAAAAATATCAAAGCTGGGAACTATACCTTGAAAATCAATCAAGATGGGAATAGAGAAGAAGCAGAAATTGTGATGACTCACTCAAACGCCAGAATAGCATTGCAAAAATTAAAAAAAGGCGCAATTCACAATAGAATCTACGTAAGCTTTTTTGACTTGAATGATAATCGTGCTAAAAAAGCAAATGCAAATAATCTTGATGATATCTCCGTACGAGAAAATCAATCCCGCCGACTGTCATCACCGGGTGCTGCTTAATAATAGCATCCGTATTCCCTTCTCAAATTAAGCACGGCATAAACCGAGCCGCGACCGTCAGGGAGCGTCACACATCCTGAATTAAGATAGGCAAAAATAAAATCATCGGCGATCGCTCCCTGACGGTCGCGGCTCAGATTAAAACATTCCCGCAATAAGCGGCTTTTGATCTGAGCCGCGACCGTCAGGGAGCGTCACGCATCCTGAATTAAGATGGGCGAAAATAAAATCGTCGGTGATCGCTCCCTGACGGTCGCGGCTCTGTTTATGCCGTGCTTGAGAAAGGGGATTTATGTGAAAACAACACTCCTTCCAAGCAGCAAAAGGTTGCTTAAGCCATTTTTTTTATATAAGCTATGCCGCTCTTGATTTCAGATTAATCGCTGTGCGCTCGTAGCTCAGTTGGATAGAGTACCTGGCTACGAACCAGGTGGTCGGGAGTTCGAATCTCTCCGAGCGCGCCATTTAAATTTTTAACCTTATTCGCTTTTTAAAAGCAAAGCGCCTGTAGCTCAGTTGGATAGAGTATCTGGCTTCGAACCAGGTGGTCGGGAGTTCGAATCTCTCCAGGCGCGCCATATACAGATAGGTAGGGACGCATGTCAACACTGATCGACGCCGTAGCGCTCAGTCGCACTCTCTGCAAAAAACCCATTCAATGTAAACTTGCTTATGCAACCGCTGAAAATTTTTTAGGCCGACCGGTGATAGGCTATCATCAGAGCGCCATTCATCTTTGCTTATTTGCCCCAAAAGCCGCTCACGCACTTTGCCAAGTACAAAATGAATTATTTCAACAGAATTTAGGTTTGTTTGTATTTGACAGTTACCGCCCTTTACGCGCCGTCCAAGATTTTGGTCACTGGATGCATCAACCGGTTCACGATCCCTTCGAATTAGTGCGCAAAGAAATTCATTACCCGCATATTGAAAAAATCCAATTAGCACAATTGGGTTATGTGAATGGGACTGTTTCGAATCATTGCTTTGGTGACACGATTGATTTGAGCCTGATTGATTTACATACCGGTGAATTATTACCAATGGGTGCTTGTTTTGATTTCTTTGATGAGTTATCTCATCTGACTGCAACAGAGGCACATATTGGTGCGGAAGCACTGAAGAATCGCCAATTACTAACAAACACCATGGAGCGCGCTGGATTTATTCCTTATGAAAAAGAATATTGGCATTTTACTTTTCATGAAAGAGAAATTCTGGAACCGTTGGATTGTGAAGTGAATTAAGCGAGAAAAAATTATTTTTATATAAATCCCCTTGTTCCTGGCGGATCGACGCAAATTCCACCCATGCGTCGTCCTGAAAAATCTTACGCCCAAATCTTTTGACCGCAGTTATCGCAGTAGCACGTAAGATTTATTCAGGATCCACGAACGAAGAACTCATTCCTGAATTTATATAGATCGAGGATACTCAAGTGGATCCTGAATAAATATTCCGTGCGAGTACCCTCGCTACGGTTAAAATACGTTGACGTCATATTTTTCAGGACGACACATGGGTGGAATTTGCGTCGATCCGCCAGCCCGCAGGGCTTAGATATTCCTCCGCTGTGTCGTCCTGAAAAATCTTACGCCCAAATCTTTTGACCGCAGTTATCGCAGTAGCGCGTAAGATTTATTCAGGATCCACGAACGAAGAACTCATTCCTGAATTTATATAGATCGAGGATACTCAAGTGGATCCTGAATAAATGTTCCGTGCGAGTACCCTCGCTACGGTTAAAATACGTTGACGTCATATTTTTCAGGACGACACATGGGTGGAATTTGCGTCGATCCGCCAGCCCGCAGGGCTTAGATATTCCTCCGCTGTGTCGTCCTGAAAAATCTTACGCCCAAATCTTTTGACCGCAGTTATCGCAGTAGCGCGTAAGATTTATTCAGGATCCACGAACGAAGAACTCATTCCTGAATTTATATAGATCGAGGATACTCAAGTGGATCCTGAATAAATATTCCGTGCGAGTACCCTCGCTACGGTTAAAATACGTTGACGTCATATTTTTCAGGACGACACATGGGTGGAATTTGCGTCGATCCGCCAGCCCGCAGGGCTTAGATATTCCTCCGCTGTGTCGTCCTGAAAAATCTTACGCCCAAATCTTTTGACCGCAGTTATCGCAGTAGCACGTAAGATTTATTCAGGATCCACGAACGAAGAACTCATTCCTGAATTTATATAGATCGAGGATACTCAAGTGGATCCTGAATAAATATTCCGTGCGAGTACCCTCGCTACGGTTAAAATACGTTGACGTCATATTTTTCAGGACGACACATGGGTGGAATTTGCGTCGATCCGCCAGCCCGCAGGGCTTAGATATTCCTCCGCTGTGTCGTCCTGAAAAATCTTACGCCCAAATCTTTTGACCGCAGTTATCGCAGTAGCACGTAAGATTTATTCAGGATCCACGAACGAAGAACTCATTCCTGAATTTATATAGATCGAGGATACTCAAGTGGATCCTGAATAAATATTCCGTGCGAGTACCCTCGCTACGGTTAAAATACGTTGACGTCATATTTTTTCAGGACGACACATGGGTGGAATTTGCGTCGATCCGCCAGCCCGCAGGGCTTAGATATTCCTCCGCTGTGTCGTCCTGAAAAATCTTACGCCCAAATCTTTTGACCGCAGTTATCGCAGTAGCGCGTAAGATTTATTCAGGATCCACGAACGAAGAACTCATTCCTGAATTTATATAGATCGAGGATACTCAAGTGGATCCTGAATAAATATTCCGTGCGAGTACCCTCGCTACGGTTAAAATACGTTGACGTCATATTTTTCAGGACGACACATGGGTGGAATTTGCGTCGATCCGCCAGGAACAAGGGGGATTTGTATAAAAATAATTTTTTAAACTCTTTCTCTACTGCGCCACAACCCCATTAATCTTTAATTGCCCATTCGCCCAATTAATTAAAACAACATAACTATCATCTTGCAGAATAAGATAACGCTCAGCGATAAATTTTTTGATTTGTTGCTGCAATTGTTTTTTAACGACCACCTGATAAACATCTACTTTATTTAACAATGTTTGATACGGTTTTTGCACTTGATAATATTGCCAATTCAACCAATAGGAAGCTGCGAGCGTAATATCCTTCGCCCAAAATAAACGAGAAAGCTCAGCCGAATAATCCTCCATCGACACAAATTTATCTTGTAAGTCGAGCAACTTATCCGCTGCTTGCGTTGAAATAATTTGGTCGCGCTCAAAATCTGCGATTAAAAAAACATTTTGTCGAACAGAAAATTCTAACTGGTCACGCAAGCTCAACAACGCTGATCGATCTTGCACCGCCGCATTACCGATAAAATCTGACATGCCCGACATATAATTAATGGCATCATTCACTAACGGTTTAGCCACTTGCAATTTCATTGCCAAATTCGCCGCCTGAACCATTTCATCGACATTATCAGGCCGCATAAAATTTTTCGCCGGCCAAGACAAAACGCCCTTCATATGCAAATTCCCGTGCGGAGATCCAATATCGCATTGATCCACTCGCACACTGGTTCCCGGCGAAATAATCAACGGTAATAAAAAAGCTAATTTATAATGCAGCTGCGATTCATACATCTCGCCATTTTGCAAAATATCCCGATACGTTGCCCACATCGTTTGCATGGTTTTTACATTTAACTTACTCTCACTTAACCGAATGTGCACGGGCCCTAATTTTTGATTGGCAAATAAAATTTTCTCAATCGACAGATTGCTCGAACCATTCAATTGACCCGTTAACTCATTTGAATCACCGCGCAAGTCGACCCCATAAATAGAAACCGTGTTGTCATTCGATAAATGCAAAATAAAAGCGGGTAAGACCACCCGGTCTTCACCTAACCAAATACCATAATGACTCTTGTGTTGATTTAATTGTAAATCTAATTGAGTCATCGACAGCGCACTATCCGCATCTCGAATCATCACATCATGCAAATGAAGATCGCCACTCACATTTTGCAAATCCCTATCCAGCCAAACTTTCCCCTCTCCACCACCCCATGTCATACTGCCTGTGCCGCTCATCACATTTAGCGATAGATGCATTTTATTTAATTTAAAATAAGTAAAATAATTACCATTAAAAAACATCAGTGAAAAATTTTCTCCGGCAAAAAAATCTGGCATCTCATTTTCATGTAATAACAACGCGGTTTGTGGCGCCGGAATAACAGTATTTTCTATCAATGCCAAAGCAATATGCGTAGGGGATTTTGCGGGTGTGTGAAAAATATAAGGCCCATGAATCAGATGTTGCTGAATCACAAATTGATAACGAGAAGTGGTTGTTGACTGAAACAGCGTTGCAACATCCGGCAGTGTTTTAGGTAACGACTCAACCGTCACGATCAACGTCGCATCCGAAAAAAACCAGTGTCGCGCATAATGCGTGACAGTCACTTGAATCGACTGATTGGTCTCATTGAATTCTTGAACAAATTGATGGTATTTTTTTTGCAGCACCAACCCGCACAACCACGGTGAGATAACAAACAGTGCAATGACTAAGACAAGTGTGACACTTGCCAACTTGCGCATACATGTTCCTCTTAACTAAAAACATTATGCTGTTTCCAGATGCTCTATAATTAATTGTACACTACGTTTGCCTCGAAATTCGTTGATATCGATCCGATAAGCGACATTGATAAATTCACAGCGATAATTAGGCCATTGATTTATATCAATATTGAATGCAATAGCATCAATGAGTTGATTATTTTTACTCAGTGTCATTTTTAAATGACGGCTACCGACTAGACGTTGTTCTAAAATTTGAAACGTTCCATCAAAAATAGGTTCGGGAAAAGATTGACCCCATGGGCCTGCTTCGCGCAAAATTTCGGCGATTTCGAGGGATAGCTCATCACTGTGTAATTCACCATCGCTCAATAATGCATTTTGCAAATCCATCTCACTCAATTTTGCCGTAATGATTTCATTAAACACCGTTGAAAAAATATCGAAAGAAGCGCGCTGAATGGTTAAGCCGGCTGCCATCGCATGGCCACCAAATTTGTGAATTAACTCGGGATAGCGTGTTGCCATGTCTGCTAAGACATCGCGAATGTGCACACCTGCAATGGAACGAGCCGATCCTTTTAATTCAGTTTCATTTGCCAATGCAAACACAATCACTGGCCGATGAAAACGATCTTTGATTCGTCCCGCTAAAATACCAATGACACCTTGATGCCATTCTTCATCAAACAAACAAATACCATTCAGATTTTTTTTCGTCTCTGGATGAATTTTTTTTAAAATTTGCAACGCTTGATCTTGCATGTCTTGCTCAATCACGCGTCTTTCATCATTCAGTTGATTGAGTAATTGCGCAATGTCACGCGCGCGCGTCAAATCATCTGTGAGCAAGCACTCGATGCCCAGCGACATATCATCCAAGCGCCCTGCTGCATTTAAACGCGGCGCAACGGCAAATCCTAAATCGGCTGCTTGCAAGCGATGCGGCGAACGCTGACTGATTTCAAGCAAGGCTGTGATACCAGCGATGCAATGTCCCGCGCGGATTCGACGCAATCCTTGATACACCATGATGCGATTATTGTGATCGAGGGCCACCACATCGGCAACGGTTCCCAGTGCCACGATATCTAATAAGCGTGACATATTGGGTTCGGGAATTTGTTTTTCAGCAAACCAATTTTTTTCCAGCAGATAACGACGCAGTGCTAACATGACATAAAAAATTACGCCGACACCTGCAATATGTTTACTTGGGAATAAATCACCCAATTGATTTGGATTCACGATCGCATCGGCATCCGGTAATGTTTCTGCCGGAAGATGGTGGTCGGTAACAATCACTTTGATACCGGCTTGTTTGGCTGTCAACACACCTGCGTGATTTGCAATACCATTATCAACTGTCACAATTAGATAGGGTTGATTTTTTTTGGCGACTTCGACTAATTCGGGTGTTAATCCATAACCAAATGCAAAACGGTTAGGCACTAAAAAATCGACTTGCGTTGCACCAAAACTTTTTAACGCGCGAATCGCAACGGCTGTACTGGTTGCACCATCGGCATCAAAGTCTCCGACAATTAAAATGCTTTGTTGTTGAATGATCGTGTCAGCCAGCAAACTCACGGCGTGATCAATACCAAGCATAGATTGATAAGGCAATAATTTTTCTAAACTACGGTCTAATTCTGCGACAGACTTCACGCCGCGTGCTGCATAAATTCGTTGGAGCAAGGGATGAAGATCATGTTCGATAGCATCCTGCATCACAGCTTCTCGGCGGATAATTTTTTTCATTTTGTTGCATCCTGCGTTAATTGGAACTCACTGAGCCGCGACCGTCAGGGAGCGTCACGGAATCAGCGATTAAATTAACGCTGATTCCGTGACGCTCCCTGACGGTCGCGGCTCAGTACGCGTCGATTACGCGTGGTTTCAGTTACGCGTCGATTACGCGTGGCTTGGTTAGTTCTTTAACAATAAGAATAATAATTTTTGATTATATCGATTCGCTGCAGCAACATTTAACACACAACTGATCAACCACACTAAAATCAGCAGCGCAAATAATTTTGCCCGCAATAAAAAAAGACCGAACACCATCATGATGATTCCTCCCAACAAAGAGGAATAAAGCAATCCAATCGGGCCGAGTAGTGCGCCAAAGACTAACGCCAACGCAACACTGCGAAAAGGCGGCGTAAAGTTCATCATAGGTTGTGTTCTGTTATTCATGTGCTCTCCATTAAGGTTGCAACTGGCACAGCAAAATCACCGCGTAAAACAGTTTCAATGTGGCGAAGCGCTTGCTGCATCCGCGATTCGCTTTCTACCAAACCGAATCGAACATATTCATTGCCATATTCACCAAATCCAATCCCCGGTGAAACGACAACATTCGCTTCTTGCACCAACAATTTAGCAAAATCAAGTGAACCCATTTCACGAAATTGTTCTGGAATTTTCGCCCAAACAAACATGGTGGCTTTTGGTAAATCCACTTCCCAACCAATCTCTCTTAAACCCTTACACAAAAGATTACGGCGTGTTTGGTAACGATCGCAAATTTCCGCGACACAATCTTGCGGGCCTGCTAATGCTTCAATCGCCGCCACTTGCACCGGGGCAAAAGAACCATAATCAATATACGATTTAATTCGCGCCAAGGCTTGCACAAGCTCAGAGTTGCCGCACATAAAACCGACGCGCCAGCCTGCCATGTTATAGGTTTTTGAGAGGGTATACGCTTCCACTGCAATGTCTTTCGCACCTGGCACTTGCAAAATAGATGGCGCCTTGTAACCATCAAACACAATATCCGCATACGCTAAATCGTGTACTACCCAAATATTGTGCTCTTTCGCAATCGCAATTATTTCAGCAAAAAAATCTAAATCGACACAATGGGTCGTCGGATTCGCAGGGAAATTAATTAATAACATTTTTGGTTTTGGCCAGCATTCCGCGAGCGTTGCACGCAACGTTTCGATAAAATCTAGCTCTGGCAATAAAGGGACGTAACGCACATTCGCATCAGCCAACACAAAACCAAATTGGTGTACTGGGTAACAAGGATTGGGAACTAACACGGTATCATCTGCACTGACGGTGGCCATGGCTAAATGCGCCAACCCTTCTTTTGAACCAATGGTCACAATCGCTTCTGTTTCTGGATTTAATGTCACCGCATAACGTCGTTCATACCAATGACAAATTTCTTCGCGTAAGGCAGGAATACCTTTGGAGGGGGCATAACGATGTAATTCAGGACGCATGATCGCTTTTTGCAAGGCTGCCACAATGTGCGGCGGCGTAGGCTGATCCGGATTACCGATTCCAAAGTCAAACACGTCGCAACCTTGCGCCATTTTTTGGAGTTTTAATTGTTCCATGATACTAAAGACATAAGGCGGCAATCGTTTTAAACGCGGAAAATCATTCATTAGTTACTCCCCAAACAGTATAATTATTTACAATTTTCCAATCCGTGGAGCAATCTAGTATGTCTCTTGCATTAGACGAGAATAAAGCCAACTTCCAAATTAAGGCTTATCAGCCAGGTCAAATCCAAATCAATGACCGTATTTTTACTCGCAGTTTAATTCTCTCTGCAGCGACTCTCATTGAAGATTGGCAGCCTCAAGTGATTGATGAGCTCACCCGCGAAAGCTTACAGATTATACTCGAATTAAAACCAACTATCTTACTATTAGGGACGGGTACTACGCTACAATTTCCTGAGCTGGATATCTATGGGGAATTGATGAATCAAGGCATTGGGGTTGAAATTATGAATACCGGTGCGGCGTGTCGGACGTTTAATGTCTTAACGGCGGAGGAGAGGAATGTAGTGGCGGCGTTAGTGATTCGTTAAAACACTTCTTCCTCTCTCACCACCAACTGCGGAAACACTTTCGCCATCGTCACGCGATTTTCATCAATCCGCAGAATTTCAATCGGATGTTCGTTAATTTTAACGCATGTCCCAGGACGTGGCATCGTCTGCAAAAATTCAATAATTAAGCCGCTTAACGTTCTAGCGGTTCCCAACGTAAATTGCCAACCCGTGACTCTGTTTAATTCCCTGAGCTCAACCGAACCTTCCACTAAATAACTGCCATCACTTTGCTTTTGAATCACTTTTTCAATACTCGGCATGCCGCTCGTCGTAAATTCTCCCACAATTTCTTCCAAAATATCCGCTAACGTCAACAAGCCCTGTACTTCACCATATTCATCCACAATCAACGCCGTGCGTTTATGCTGGCGCTGAAAATTTAATAATTGCACATTGAGCGTCGTGCCCTCTGGAATAAAATAAGGCTCATGCATCACTTGTTGGATGAGTTCTTTATTCAATGTCGGCTGCCCCAACGAAAAATGCATTAATTCACGCATATGCAACATACCAACCACTTGATTAATATCATCCTGATAAACTGGCAACCAATCATAACTACTCGTGCTCAACACGCCTTGAATCGTGGCCCAATCCGCCTGTAAATCCACCCCCACCACTTCATGCCGCGGTACCATCACATCCGTCACTAAAACTTTATTTAAATCTAAAATACCCAGCAGCATGGCTTGGTATTGTTGTGATTGCCGACCACTCGTTTCAAACACGATACTGCGCAATTCGTCCCGACTGAAAGGCTCCATGCCCGTTTGATTTAAGCGAATACCAAATAAACGCAGCAAATTATTCGCAATCACATTAATCAGCACAACAAAGGGATAAAATATTTTTAACAAAATGAAAACAGGCCAGCGAACCCATTTTGAAATCGCTTCAGGATATAAGGCAGCGACGGTTTTGGGCGCCACTTCCGAAAAAATCAATACCACAAACGTGAGCAAAAGCGTGGAAAGAATGACCCCTCTTTCGCCCCAAAAATGCGTGGCCAGCAAGGTGGCCAATGCTGAGGCAAGAATATTAGCAAAAGAATTACCGATTAAAATCATTCCTAACAAACGATCAGGCCGTTTTAATAAACGCAAAATCATGATCGCGGAGCGCTTTTTCATCCGCGCCTTGTGGCGTAACCGATAACGGTTCACTGCCATCAATCCGGTTTCCGCCGCGGAAAAAAATCCTGATAGGATAATTAAAAGGACTAAGATAATCGAAAAAATAACAATTTGATTGTGACTCAAATGCGAATTCCTTTAAAAATAATTGCAATTGCACATGCTAAGAAAACTTTGCTTAGAACTAACGCCTTCACCCTATGGGGCATAGGCGTCAAGCTAAGATAAGCTTGCTTAGAACGCCTTCCCCGCAGGGGGAAGGTGGCCGACAGGCCGGATGGGGGGATAAAAACAATACTCCAAGATATCCTACGATATGTTCTTAGCATTATTTAAAACGTCGATATTCCAATAATGCAAAATTTTATATCCCCCCATCCGGCCTATCGGCCACCTTCCCCCTGCGGGGAAGGCGTTCTAAGCAAACTTCATCTTAGCTTGACGGCTATGCCCTGCTGGGACGCTCTAAGCCAAATTTCAGTTATCAAGCATGCCATAAATAACCTGTCGTTGTTAATAATTTCTTAATAATTCCCCTATACCATTACGCAACCTTCAAAATAGTTTGTTGTTCGTCTCTATTTTTATAACTTTTTGATTAAAATAACTTTTGCCTTTAGGGTTCAACAGACACCTCAATGTATACACGACAGCATGACGACATCGATCCAGATGAGGGAAAACAGACTGACGCCTCTAAAGTAGAGCAAGACGCAAGCGACGTTGATGAATGGGTTGATGCGTCTAAAGGTGAAAACAATTCGGCGAATGACAAGCCTGCACAGATTCTTGCTTCTGTATTAGACGCAACGCCTCCGCCATCGACTGAAGAAGAATGGGTTGATGTTCCCCTAGAAAAAGACAGCGCACCGAATGGACAAGCTGAACGGATTCTAGATTCCGCTTTAGACGCTATGCCAGTGCCTAATAACCCGCCTTTACATGCCTTCGTAACAGATGAAAAAGAGAATCACACACCCCCCGCACCGATTGAACTTAACGTTTCAAATTCGAATACCGATCCCGATCTTTTTAGCAATGAAGAGCCGAGCGACAAAAAACAAGAATTCAAAACTGCATTATCAAGCACAATTCTCGTTCACAAAACACCCGAGCTTGAAGAAATAAAAGCAGCGCAAATTCTAGCAGAACTGCAAAACGCAAAATGGCTTACCATTCGCCGCGCAATTCAATGGACTATCATGCTAGCTGCATCCACTGCTGACAGCGTGCAATTTAAAGATGGGATGGCATACATTACAGGTAAAGTGTTAGGGATGTTTGAAAATTCAACCGTATTCACTTGGGCAGTGAGTATTCTCTATCTCATTCAAAATTGCGCCGTTACCCAAGAATATACCAATTCGAGTGTGGATCAATTCATTGCCCTGCTCAAAGGCATTAAACCACCCGGCTGGGAAAAACTGTCTGCTTGTCGAGAAAAAATCGTATTGATACTTTCATTGCTTACCAATGCTTACGCGCTTTTTTCTGATTTAATTGCAAATGCTTATTACTTGAAGATAGCTGGGATTAATGATGATGGAATTTGCTATCTTTTAGGCACCCTTTGCGCTCTCTCTTGATATACCCACAGAAAGTTTGCAAAACTACTTGTTGTTTCGCAAATTACTCTCTGAAACACGCGCTGCATTAAATGCCACGCGTGAGATTATCGAGAAAAATACTGTTTACTCCGACGCCACACGCGCTTACAAAGATGCTTTCAATAACACGTGGTTTCATCTGGCGAGTTTTTTGCAAATTGCGTTACAACATCCCGAGAATGCAGCACTTAAAGAAGCTTTATTAAAAGACAAAAACGGTAAAGAAATATTAGCTGAACATATTTTAAAAATGCTCGCATTAAATAATTTAGATGCAATCCGTACTTATCTGGAAACAACTTTCAAATTAGATCAACACGCGGCAGTATTGCTCGCACACAAAATAATTGCTTTGAAAAATCCGCAACCCTTCTCGAGCGGTCTATTTATCGCAAGAGCACTAGAAACACTTGTTAAACGTGTTTTATTAATTTTTGGCGCAGGCCAAGATGTCGTGAGCAGCTTCGTTTCCGTGACAGCCATATTTGGCATCACCAATCCCATTGTACAATATGTCGTGCTGATTTTAGGTCTCGCCAATGGTATCAATGATGCCTCTTTTGGCGGTGAGAATTGTGATGATGCCATCGATAAATTCAAAGCCGCGCTGGGCAATAAAACATTTATCTACGAAGATATTATTGCTTTTTGTCTGTCATTCTTTTTTGGTTCTATCATCGGTTTTGCACAGTACAAATTAATTTTAGATATGATGACCGATCCAACAGCTACCTTACCTTATCCCTTAAACTTACTGGTCACTGAGGAAGTTGCACAAGTATTTTCAGCCGGTGCAGGTATGCGGGATACCGTTATCTATTCGTTATATATTTACCCCTTAGCGGATAGCCTGGTTCATAAAATATTGGGCTACTTATTCTGCCGAAAAGAGATCGAACTCGCTGAAATCGAGCTCGATGTATTGGAAAGAAAATCCGCGAACGACGAGGGGAAAAACGCAGATGAAAAAGCCGGTAATCTTAGTCATACCCTGTTAGGCGGCGAATCATTTGATTTGATTGATCTGAATGCAATTGACTTAAGTGAGTTTCGTGATATTTCATTGGCTGATTCTGCTGCGGTTGCAGCGTCTTCGCCAACAGATGAGTCTTCGACATTTGTGCCGAAAATATTCTGGAAATTTTGGAAAAAACAATCTGAATCGGCTCCAACAAGAACGCTTCTGCCTACTGAGCGCGCTGCCAGCGATCAAGCCGCATCGATGGCGACTTATCGTCCGCATGTGTTTGTTACGCGGATGCCAACATCCTAAAATTGAATATTGCTTTTTATCCAAATCCCCCTTGTTCCCCCTTTTTCAAAGGGCGTTGTTGCGTAATTCCCACTTCCGTCATTGCGAGGAGCGTTTTTTGCGACGAAGCAATCCAGTTTTTGATACTTAAGTCTAAAACTGGATTGCTTCGTCGCAAAAAACGCTCCTCGCAATGACGGTGCGTGAATTACGCAACAACACCTTTTCAAAAAGGGGGAACAAGGGGGGGGTGTATAAAAATGAGCACAATGACAGTGTAGAAATATCAATCCCCCCTGAGTTATACTTCCACCCACTTTTTCACTATACGAAGAGCCTAAACACATGTTCGCAAATCTTTCAGAACGATTAACCAAAGTACTTAAAAATTTAAGCGGTCGAGGACGCCTCACCGAAGAAAACATTAAAGAGACCCTGCGCGACATCCGTCTGGCTTTATTAGAAGCCGATGTTGCATTACCCGTCGTCAAACAATTTATTGAAGACATTCAAGCACAAGCGATCGGTGTAGATGTCATGGAAAGCCTGACCCCCGGTCAAGCACTCATCAAATTAGTCCATACCGAATTAGTCAAATTAATGGGTGAATTTTCTGACACATTGAATTTGCAAACCCAACCGCCTGCCGTGATTTTAATGGCCGGACTACAAGGCTCAGGCAAAACAACCACCGTTGCCAAACTGGCTCGCTGGCTGATCCAAACACAAAAAAAATCGGTCTTAGTGACCAGCGCCGATATTTACCGCCCAGCGGCTATCCAACAATTAGAAACCCTCGCAGGCCAAGTCAATGCAACCTTTTATCCAAGCTCGCCTGATCAAAATCCCATTACAATCGCCGAAGGCGCGATCCAAGCCGCGAAAGCAAAATTAATTGATGTCGTGATTATCGATACGGCTGGCCGATTGCATATTGATGATGAAATGATGGCCGAAATCAAACAGCTACACGGCGCAATCCATCCCATCGAGACATTGTTTGTGGTCGACAGCATGACCGGTCAAGATGCCGCGAATACGGCAAATGCGTTTAATGCGGCCTTACCCTTAACCGGTGTGATTTTAACAAAAACCGACGGCGATGCACGCGGCGGCGCGGCATTATCCATTCGTCAAATCACCGGCAAACCGATTAAATTTTTAGGTATCGGTGAAAAAATCGATGCGCTTGAACCTTTTTATCCCGACCGCGTCGCTTCCCGCATTTTAGGCATGGGCGATATTTTAACGTTGGTAGAAGAAGCAGAGCGGACCATTGATCGGGATAAAGCCACTAAACTCGCGAATAAAATTAAAAAAGGCCGAGCGTTTAATTTAGAAGATTTTCGCGACCAATTACGCCAAATCAGCCAAATGGGCGGCATGATGGGTATCATGAATAAATTGCCTGGCATGGGCAATTTACCGCAAGCCGCCAAAGATAAAATGAATGATAAAACCCTTGTGGAAATTGAAGCCATTATTAATTCCATGACCAAAAAAGAACGCCGGTTGCCCGGGTTAATTAACGGCTCCCGCAAACGCCGAATTGCCATGGGCTCTGGTACCGATATTCAAGCCGTAAATCGTTTATTAAAGCAATTTACGATGATGCAAAAAATGATGAAGAAATTCTCGAAACAAGGCGGCTTGATGAAAATGATGCGTGGGCTATCCTCTAAGTTTCCAGGTGGTATGCCGTTTGGGGGTTAGCTAGGGTCCATATCGTTCCCACAAGTCTAAAAGCCCTACACCTTTCGCTTAAAAGTAGGCTGTCGTCCCGGAATTTAGTAGCTCTTAACGAGCGCCTTTGCTCGTTTAGAGCTACTTAATGTCCGGGATCCATTTTCAATTTACCGCCTTCGTGCTTTTTAACTTGCGTGCTTTAAGCAAAATGGATCCCGGACATTAACTGGCGCTAAATTCGCAAAAAGCGCTCATTAAGCGCCAGTAAATTCCGGGACGACAGCCTACTTTTAAGCGAAAGGTGTAGGGCTTTTAGACTTGTGGGTAAGTATATGCTAGGGTCTGCTTGCAACTCCCAAAAACTCGCGTATAATCCATGGCCTTTGTATATAACCGATTTACGAGGAATTTAAATAGAATGGTAGTCATTCGCTTATCACGGGGTGGAGCTAAGAAACGCCCTTTTTATCATGTAGTTGTTGCTGACAAACGCCGCGCGCGTGACAGCCGCTGCATTGAACGAGTTGGATATTTTAACCCAATCGCTTCTGGCAAAGATGTACGCTTACTTTTAAATGATGAACGCATCCAATATTGGATCTCAAAAGGTGCACAACCTTCTGACCGCGTTCAGCAGTTAATTAAAACATTCCAAAAAGACGCTGCAAACAGTTCCACCGCGCAACAATAATACGTGTTGTTTGAGCAGAAAGAATGAAAAAAGCCGACTCTGAATTTGTCATCGTAGGAAAGCTAGGTTCAACTTATGGCATTCAGGGTTGGCTAAAAGTTTTTTCCTATACCGCAGAGATAAAAGATATTTTGCAATATCACTCTTGGTATCTGGAAAGCGAGCAAGGCTGGCAAGCCATTGACGTCACCGCGGGTCGCGAGCATGGCAAAGTCATCGTCGTGAAGCTAACAGGTTATGATACCCCTGAAGAAGCCCGTTTACTGACTGGCAAACACATTGCGATTAAACGCACGCAATTACCGGTCTTAACGAAAAATGAATATTATTGGGCAGATTTAAAGGGTCTAACTGTCATTAACCAGCACGGCGAAACGCTGGGTCAAATAGCTTATTTAATTGAGACGGGCAGTAATGATGTCATGGTGATTAAAGCAAACGATAAAGAATATGGCATTCCTTATCTGCCCGGCAAAGTAGTAACCCGCATTGATTTAGACAAAAAAATCATGCAGGTCGATTGGGAATTAATTTAAGTGTGGTTCGGTGTCATTACATTATTTCCAGAGATGTTTAACACACTGGAATATGGTATTACCGGACGCGCATTGAAAGATGGTTTGATTCAAGTGAATCACTGGAACCCCAGAGATTTCACCCAGAGCAAGCATCGCAACGTGGATGACCGGCCTTACGGCGGTGGCCCTGGCATGCTGATGATGACTCAACCATTGCAAGATGCGATTCACCATGCAAAAAAGGCTGCGCCAATACCGCCTAAAGTGATTTACTTATCACCGCAAGGCAAGGTGTTTGATCAACCGGCAGCTCATGCATTGCGAATGAATGAAAGCTTACTTTTTATTGCGGGCCGTTATGAAGGAATTGATGAACGGTTATTCGCACTGGAAGTGGATGAAGAATGGTCGGTGGGTGATTACATCCTTTCTGGCGGGGAATTAGCCGCCATGGTCATGATGGATGCGATAACGCGCTTAATACCCGGCGCATTGGGGCATGAAGACTCGGCAGCGAAGGATTCACTGAGCGCAGGGTTATTAAAATATCCCCAATATACTCGACCGGATGATTTTCAGGGGTTGAGCGTACCAGACGTTTTGATGAGCGGTAATCATCAAGCCATTGAACGTTGGCGATTGAAACAAGCACTTGGCGTCACCTGGCAAAAACGCCCTGATTTGTTGGCAAAAAAGCAATTAAGCCAATTGGAATTAGAATTGCTTGATGAATTTAAGAATGAACAAAGTGAAAAATGAATTTTTATTGAGGAAATACTTATGAGCAACATTATCCAAATTCTCGAAGCGGAACAAATGCAAAACACCCGAACATTACCTGATTTTTCACCCGGCGACACGGTGATTGTCCAAGTGAAAGTCAAAGAAGGTGAACGCGTTCGTTTGCAGTCATTTGAAGGCGTGGTCATTGCGAAACGCAACCGTGGTTTAAATTCATCTTTCACCGTGCGTAAAATTTCTCATGGTGTCGGCGTTGAACGCGTATTTCAAACTTACAGCCCTGTGGTTGACAGCGTTGAATTAAAACGTCGTGGCGATGTACGTCGTGCGAAATTGTATTACATGCGTGAATTAAGCGGTAAAGCGGCACGTATTAAAGAAAAACTAACAGTTCGATCTGCAAACGCTAACACGGCAGCCGTTGTCGCGAATGATGCGGGCAATGATGACAGTTCAGCTGAAACACCTGCTACTGAATAAAATTGATCTATTGATAAAAAAAGGCGCCGCAGGCGCCTTTTTTTATACTGTCATCCTGAGCGCCCCCAATAACCCTCATCCACCAACACTTCCCTATTCCCCCATTTCACGTATAATCATTTCCACCTCCACCCACAGTTAAAATGGCATGACGCGAGAAACGGTTCAATCACATCAAATTGCCTTGCTAGCCACTGGTGATGAAATCAGTAACGGCGATATTTTAAATACCAATTCACAAGAGATTGCACGTAAGCTGTTTGATCATGGTATGCATATTGGAATGCACATGGTCACGCCTGATATCATTGCCGACATGGAACGCGCCATCGATTTTTTGCTCATTACACATGATGCCTTGATTATAACCGGCGGTCTCGGACCCACCTCAGATGATTTAACCCGTTTCGCACTCGCGCATGCCACCCAAATACCCCTGGTTTTTCACGAAGAATCTTGGCAAATCATTGTCGAACGACTCCATCGATTCGGTTACCACACGCCACCTGAATCTAATCGTCAGCAAGCGTTATTCCCAGAAAATGCCACCGTCATTCCCAATCCAAATGGCACTGCGGCAGGTTGCATCATGCATCATCAACAAAAATTAATTTTTATGTTGCCAGGGCCTCCGCAAGAATGTTTACCCATGCTGCATGAAGCTGTCTTACCTGAATTAAAAAAAGCAGGCTTTCAAAAAATAGATTTCCATAAAAATTGGTTATTGTTCGGCGTCAGTGAGGGACATATCGCCGAAATATTAGATCAACTCGCAAAACCGTTTGCGTGCACGACAGGCTACCGTTTATTTTATCCCTATCTTGAATTTAAATTACATGCCACGGATGCAAACGATTTCAATCAACTCGTCCCGCAAATTGAACAAGCCATTGCCCCTTTCTTAATTGGCGATGGCCAACACATGGCGTCTGAATTGTTGCGCGAAAAAATAGCTGCGCGGCCGGATGTCATTTTACAAATCTGCGATCAAGCCACCGGCGGTTTATTGGAATCGGTATTAAAAACGCCGAAAACCGCAGCGCATTTACTTTTTACCTCTGAAGAAACCCCTACCACACAAATTTCCATCCAAGGATTAGACGAATATTGGCAAGCAGCTTCCGTCACTCAAACTAATCTTCATATTAAAAACTCAATGACTCAAAAAGAGTTGTCTGTCGAAATTCCATTTCGCGGCAGCCGAGTTAAACAATATGCAGTCGAGTTTATTTGTTGGCAACTTTTACAAAGTTTGGGAGTATGCTAAAAAATGATTACGCTTTATTAGCCAATATGGTATTGCACGACGCTAATCAGAATTTCAATCAAAATTAAGAGGATGACAATTGTTTCCAATAAACTAGAATGGCGATGTTGTACTTGGCTATTTAAAATGCCTAATAATTCTTGCAGTAAATCTAACTTTTGATTCAGCGCCATCACGCGATTCGGTAAATCTAAAAATTTTTTAACCATTGTGTAAAAAGGTTCAAGATTGGGATTGCGCCAAAAAAATTCGGGCGTATCGAGAAATTCACTGCTCAAGTTAATTGAACTACGGGAAAGAAAAATTTCACCCATGCGTTTAAACAAAGACCGTCTCGATAATGAGGTATAGCCACGGCGAGCGATTTCCTCGGGCAAGTAACTATTTAATCGAATCGTCACTTGGATCGCATCTTCAAATGCTTCTAATTTAATGGACTGTGCTAGGCCGTACGAAATGGCTAATTTAATTTGCGCATTATCAGAATCCAGCGTAATCACATCGAGTTTAAATCGTTCATGCGCATCGATGGATGTTTCTTCGCCAAATTGATAACAAAAATGATCATTTTCAACGGTTGGTAATAAATTGCGAGAATATTTTTTCACATATTCCAGCCATTTTAATTCTTGCCGTCGGTTGAAACCCCAGCACACAAAACAACCATGATTGAAAAAATAAATATCCGCAGGTTTTTTGTTGCTGGCAACGTGCAACACATCGCGGGATAAACTCGTAAAATAACCTTTGCGTTTGAATGAATTGGCTAAACCAGACAAATCATAACTCTCTGCTGTGCAGAAAGACACGCAACGCATATAAGTTTGATTTTTTTTAGCCACTCTTGGCTCCGTGAGAAGAGATACTCCATTTGGATAATTATAGCCTTATGTGGGTGGTTTGAGTAGAGCGTTTGTCATTAGACATCTAGAGAGGAAAATTTTATTTTTATATAAATCCCCCTTGTTCCCCCTTTTTCAAAGTGGGAGACCTTCTAAGCAGCTCTGTGTCTTAACAGCGAAAGCTGCTTAGAAGGTCTCCCACTTTGAAAAAGGGGGAACAAGGGGGATTTGTAAAAAAATAATTTCTTATTCGATGCTTACTCCCTCTTTTTCGAGGATTAAAACACTCAGCACGGTAGCCCGGATGCAATCCGGAGCTTTTAATTAAGCCGCTTAAAAACCCCGGATTGCATCCGGCTACTTCTCACGATGACAACCTTTTCTTAAGGTTTTTTTGCTTTACGCAACAGCGCGTGGAGTAGCAGGAGCGACGGGTTCGCCATTCGCTTTTGCAGATACACTCTCCTTCGCTGACTTATCTACCGCTTTAAAAAGATTTTGCTGGCTCGCGCTCTTTGGTAACGGCGCAGCACTCGATGCAGCCACTTCTATAACTGGTGGAACAACTGCTGGTTGAGCCAATTCACCACTTTGCGATGAATCTTCCTGGGTTGAATGCGTTGCCACCATTGAACCATCTGATACAACAATTGGCTGCAAAGGGGGGGCAACCTCCCTTGGTTTTAAACTTTCCAGAAGAAATACCGTATTACTCTCTCTACGTTGTAACAACGGCTCTTTTTCTTCTTCAACACTCAGCGCTGAACCATTTTGCGACTTTGGACTAGGTGCTGGACTAGGTGCTGGACTAGGTGCCGGAATCATTTCTGACGCTGACAACGATACCCTTTTTTGCATTGGCTTATGGAGTGCCTGTTGCAGCACTTTCTCTCTTTTCCTATATTGATCAAACCGTTTTATCGCAGTCGCTATACCAATAACCGCAGCAACAACCGCTAAAATCCCCACAAGATATTGTCCACCTAGGAAAACAAAACCAATCGCAACGGTCGCCAATACCCCAGAAAATGCAGCTTGCGCACAATTGGATGCTGCACGTTTATTTTTAGCACTCAATCTTGAATAGTAAAGATGCTCTGCGGAAACAGCCTCGGCTCCCGCGGTATCGCCCTTAGCAGTCAATGCAAGGTATTTTTGCGCACAGAGATCAGCTTGCTGTTTGTTCGTAATAGATTGATACCAATGCACACAAGCCCACACAAAATTAAAAACTGTCTTGGCAATAGCGCCTACCAAAAAAAGAACGGGGGCTGCTAACGTCGTAAAAGCAGTGGTAACGATGGCACCGATCACAGCAATCGCGATACCCACTGCACTCAGAATCTCAACATGCGCTTTCTTTTTTTCAAAAATATTAGGCTGACTCTGATCTAAATCTTCCTTACAATACTGCGCTTTTTTCCATTGCAAAATAGCCCGAATACTCGTTGCCGCCATCACCAAAGGAAACAAATACCAATGCCCGAGCGTCTCAACAAATTGCCGACCACCTTCATATAACAAAGCAAAAAATATGTGCAGCACAGCGACGGATTCGACTCCCTCCACCTTCGCATCAACACCATCGATCTGGTTTGCTTTCTCCTGATCTGTCATTCTCTTCCATGCGATTTGAAATTTACGAAATTTGCTATACGCCATAAGGCCTCCCATTGATTACAACCAGGCTTTCTTCAGATGAGCCGGATTTTCGTTAATTTTAATTTGTACATTATAATTAACTTTTATTAATATTATCTTAAGAGATTTTTTCAAAAAAAATCGAATATTGCTTTTTATACACCTCTAAACCTGACGCCTCTCTCGAAAAAAATTTTTCAACATCTCACTACACTCACCCGCCAATAATCCACCCTGGTACTCAATTCGATGATTCAATTGCAGAGCGTCACGCAATTGGAAGGCACTGTCGACCGCACCCGTTTTTGGTTCAAATGCACCAAACACAACCCGACTCACCCGTGCATGCACCAAGGCACCCACACACATCAAACAAGGCTCCAGCGTGACATACAACGTTGTATTCACGAGCCGATAATTTTTAATTTTTTTGGCGCCTTCTCTCAGCGCCATAATTTCCGCATGTGCGGTTGCATCCAACGTACCAATCGGACAATTCCAGCCCTCGGCAATGAATTCATTGCCTGAGACTAACACCGCACCCACGGGAACTTCCTGTTGTTGTTGAGCGACTTTGGCTAACTGCAATGCATGTTGCATCCATTTGACATCATCGGCAGAGAATTGACTCTCAGTCATCATTCCCACTCGATCGTTGCAGGCGGCTTACTGGAAATATCATATACCACACGTGAGATACCACGCACTTCATTTATAATTCGATTTGAAACATGTGACAAGAACGCATGCGGCAATTCTGTCGCATGGGCTGTCATAAAATCAACGGTTTCAACCACACGAATTGATACCACATGATCATAATGCCGCGCATCCCCTAACACACCCACCGATTTAATCGGTAAGAATACCACAAATGCTTGGCTCACTTTCTCATACCAACCTTGGCTGCGTAATTCTTCGATTAAAATCGCATCCGCAAGACGTAATTTATCCGCATATTCTTTTTTAACTTCCCCTAAGATTCGCACGGCGAGTCCTGGACCCGGAAAAGGATGGCGATGAACTAATTCAGATGGCAAACCTAATTCTATACCCATTTTACGCACTTCATCTTTAAATAATTCTCGCAGCGGTTCCAGTAGTTGCAAATTCATTTTTTCTGGCAAGCCGCCCACATTATGATGGGATTTAATCACGTGCGCTTTGCCTGTTCCAGCAGCCGCTGACTCAATCACATCTGAATAAATGGTGCCTTGCGCTAACCATTTAGCTGACTTGATTTTTTTGGCTTCTGTATCAAACACATCAATAAATAATTTGCCGATGATTTTGCGTTTTTGTTCTGGATCATCGATGCCTTTTAAGGCTGACAAAAATGTTTCTTCCGCATTCACAGTAATTAATTGCATACCCATGTGTTTCGCAAATAACATTTGCACTTCTACTGCTTCATGCAAGCGTAACAATCCCGTGTCAACAAAGACACACGTTAATTGTTTACCAATGGCTTGATGCAATAACGCGGCCAGCACCGAGGAATCCACGCCGCCGGATAAGCCTAAAATAACATGATCCTCACCGACTTTTTGCTTCACCGATGCAATCGATTCTTGCAAAATATTTTTCATTGTCCAAATCGATTTGCACTGGCAAATATCCAATACAAACCGCTCTAACATTCTTAATCCTTGACGCGTATGAGACACTTCAGGATGAAATTGCACTCCGTAAAAATGCCGCACATCATCTGCCATTGCAACTACGTCACAATTCGCTGTACTGGCTGCTTTTTTAAAATTCGCAGGCAGGGTTGCAACATAGTCACCATGACTCATCCAAACATCTAATAAAGATTCATTGTCTGCGGTGATATGATCTTCAATGCCACGCAACAATTCGCTGGTTTCTTGAATTTTAACTTGTGCATAACCAAACTCACGTTTGTCACCTTTCGCAACCCGTCCGCCTAATTGCATCGCCATGGTTTGCATGCCGTAACAAATCCCTAACACGGGACATTTTAATTGAAACACGATTTCAGGTGCACGCGCTGTCGTCTCTTCTGTCACACTGTCTGGCCCACCCGATAAAATAATTCCGTTGGGTGCAAATTCACGGATTGCGGATTCGGATAAATTCCACGGAAAAATTTCGCAATACACACCTAATTCGCGCACACGGCGTGCAATTAATTGGGTATATTGAGAACCAAAATCTAAAATTAAAATTTTCTCTGCATGAATATCAATGGTCATTTAAAATAACTCTCATCCACTTGGTAATTAGGTGCTTCTTTAATAATTTGCACATCGTGTACATGACTTTCGCGTACGCCAGAACCTGTGATCCGAACGAATTCTGTTTTTGTTCGCATCTCTGCAATGTTCGCACAACCGGTGTAACCCATGCCTGAGCGTAACCCACCAATTAATTGATTGATGATGGACATCAATGTCCCCTTGTAAGGCACACGGCCTTCAATGCCTTCCGGAACTAATTTATCATGTGCTGTCAGACCATCTTGGAAATAACGATCACTGGAACCATGTCGTTGTGCCATCGCACCGAGTGAACCCATGCCACGATACGCTTTATACGTTCGACCATGATACAGTTCAACTTCCCCCGGGGCTTCTTCTGTGCCCGCGAACAATCCGCCAATCATCACTGCCGATGCGCCTGCCGCAATGGCCTTGCAAACATCGCCGGAATAACGAACACCACCATCAGCAATGATGCCAACTGAGGTGCCTTTTAATGCACTGCTGACATTGGAAATTGCAGTAATTTGTGGCACACCGACGCCAGTGACAATACGCGTCGTACAAATCGAACCTGGACCAATACCCACTTTCACGGCATCAACACCGGCATCCGCTAAGGCCTTGGCCGCATTTCCTGTTGCGATATTGCCCGCGATCACTGCAATGTTTGCATATTTTTTCTTGATCCAACGCACTCGCTCAATCACACCTTTCGAATGACCGTGCGCGGTATCTACCACGATGAGATCAACACCGGCTGCGATTAATGCATCAATTCGTTCATCGGATTCTGCCCCGGTGCCAACGGCCGCACCGACGCGTAATTGACTCAATTTATCTTTGCAGGCAAATGGTTTTTCTTGTTCTTTTAAAATATCTTTCACGGTAATCATGCCGCGTAACTGAAACGCATCATTAATGACTAACACTTTTTCGATGCGGTTTTTATGCAATAATTCACGGACAATATCGCGCTCTGTGCCTTCTTTCACCGTCACCAACCGTTCTTTCGGCGTCATGATATTTGACACCGGTTGATCAAGATTGGTTTCAAACCGTATGTCACGACTGGTCACAATACCCACTAATCGTTGGTTTTGTTCAACCACGGGTAATGCATGGAAATTAAACGCTTTGATAATATCGAACACTTGCCGGACGGTGGTTTGCGGAGAAACGGTTATGGGATCTTTCACCACGCCGCTCTCGAATTTTTTCACCTTGCGCACTTCGGCGGCTTGCTGCTCAATCGTCATGTTTTTATGAATAATGCCAATCCCGCCTTCTTGCGCAATCGCAATGGCAAGACGAGCTTCTGTCACGGTATCCATCGCAGCAGAAAGTAACGGAATATTTAAAAAGATATCGCGTGTTAATTGAGTTTTTAAATCGACATCTTTGGGTAAAACAGATGACTCTGCAGGCAGTAATAACACATCATCAAATGTTAAGGCTTCTTGAACTAATCTCATGGTTAATTCCCCTAAATTCACAGGATAAAATTAACTAAAGTATTCTACAGGTTTTTTTAAAAAATGGAAGGTTTTATCTGCGGGAGGGGAAGGCCAGGAAGGCGCCTATAGGCGTCAAGCTAAGGAAAATGTTTCACTCTATAGGTTTGCTTAGGTATCTACATAAATCTCCGCTGTGTCGTCCCGCGCGGCTTTTAGCGCGGGATGACACAGCGGAGGCTTATGTAGATACTTAGCTTGACGCCTATGCCCACAAGGGTGGAAGGAACTCACGGATGAAGTTAATTTAAATTACTCAACAACGCCCAAGGGCTATTGTGCACGCATATCTTTGCATAACATCCAACCATCATAAGATACCTACCTAAAGAACAACCTTGACACACTATCGGCAGCCTTAAACCTAATTTCAGCGGTTGAAACCGCATAAAACGAAAAAATACTGCGAATTTAGGTTAAATCTTTTAATCTGAAAATCACGCTATTTTCTTGTTTTGCAACTCACTCGGTAAGTATTCTAGGCATGATCAATTAAAAATGATTCATTATTTTTTTAATTATCTGCTCGTATAAATCATTCCTCACAATCCGATGCAAATCAATAAATCGGCGTAATAATGTCGCCGAAGGATCTTTATTTACTCCAGTGATAATTTCATGAATAACATCTTCATGAGTATTTGCGTATCGAGCAAATCCTTCCAGTGTATATTCTCCTGTAGCCAAAATATCGTTGGCAACCAAACTTACAAAATTTGCTTCAAGCATATTATCCTCCATTTCTTTTGAAAATTTCATAGACCGAAAATAGAATTTATATTGATCTCTAAAAACCTCCTTAAGCTCATTACAAATGCATCTAAGCAATTCGGCTTCTAATAAATAATTTTCTTCCTTGGTCAAGTGATTTGGCTTTATTCTCATTAAACGGCTGAGCGGTTCAGTTGCTGCCATATTGTTATCCTTACTTATGAGGTCGATCTTGATTTTTAATTCTGTTTTATATATTTACACCGAAAATATGATTCAATCATTTGCATTTTAAACTTAAAGTTCAATTATACTTTGTGTTTAACTAAGAGCAACTAAAAGTATAAATTTATTTTGCGCCACGCCAAGGTATGAGACCATCTTTTACATTTAATGTGTTATATTAAGCAGTTATGCACAAGCAGATGATAAACTTCTAGCTAATTACTTATAATTCAATAAGGTATGATGTATATGGAAAGAGCAGGCTTCGTTGCCAAATTCTCCAAGAGACTAAACGCTTCACTTCACAAAGCAGGGTATGCCTCCACCCGCTCTAAGGCTGGCGTTGAAATTAGGCAGCTTGCTAAAGTTGCTGAGGTATCGTATCAAATGGCAAGGAAATATATTCTGGGCATGGCACTTCCTGATTATTACATTATGTCCAAAATTGCAAAATGGCTGAATGTTTCTCCAGGCTGGTTATTGTTCGGCGAAAAAGAATTAATAGTACCTGAAATAAAACCTAGCTCGGCCATAGAGATTGATCTTGATCTTCTCAAATATATACTTAATAAGTGCGTAACTCTATTTGCACCAACAAACAATTCGGAAAAAATTGCAAACTACATCGCGGAGGTAATATATGATACATCGCATATTGCTGCTGACACCAAAACAATCATAAAATTTATCGATATGATGCTTTCCTCGGCTGTTCAGTTTGCAGATATCCGTTTAGAAAAAAGAGCGTAAAATGCCTGAATTCACTTTAATTAAAAACGAAGATTCAAGTACCGAACATTTTGCAGCATCGAATGAAACCTTCCTGCATGAAGACGTTTTGGAAATATTGTTTGAATATAAAAAGAAAATGCATAGCAAATTTAATGATATTCGCGGAACTTTTTTAATAGACCATTTTGCCATTAATATTATTGATTCTAATAACAAGGTTATAATTTTTTCTGCTACACCCTCAGTTGAATATAATTTAATTTCACAGAACGTATGGAAATATGACAAATCATTCTCCGCTAGATTTCAGCGTGAAAATAGATTTTATTCCTGGGAAACCGCATACGAAAAAAAATATTTCGAAAAACTCAAACTAATCAAACAAACTAATCATGGATTTTGTTTTGGATTCAATTTATCAAAAAGATTCAGCTCATCTCAAATCATATATTCTTTTGCTACAAGATATGAAAAAGCTAACCTTCTTGAGTATTATCGTGAGCACATCAACGAATTGTCTGCCATTGGAGATTATTGCTACAAAGCGATAAATGAATCGCTAGAAAAAAATTTAGGAAAAATAATTACAGCCACAACAAGCTCACCTCTTTTAAAATTAATTAGCAATAACAAGAGAAATGATTATGAAAGCTAAAATACGCAATACAGAAATTTATTTTGATGTTGCAGGGATGCAAATTGCACCGAATAAAAACGTGTTAATCGAAAAACCCGTTTTATTTTTAATTCATGGCGGCCCTGGCGGAAATCATATCCATTTTAAATATGATTCCATAAAGCTTCAGCAATATGCCCAGCTAATATTTATCGATCAACGTGGCTGTGGTTTTAGCAAAAAAGATAAAAAATCAAATTATACATTAGAAAACAATATCGAAGATATTGAAGCACTGCGAAAATATTTAGGATTTGAAAAAATTAACGTGCTTGGCATCTCCTATGGCGGCATGGTGGCGCAAGGCTATGCTATTCGCTACAGTAAAAATATTGATAAACTTATTCTTGTATCAACCGCACCAAGTTATCACTTTATCGAAACTGCAAAAGAAAATCTTAAAGAAATAGGAACGAAGCAACAAATTTCCGTCTGTGAAAAGTATCTATGGAATGGCACCTTTAAAAAAAATCGGGATGTTAACCACTATTTCAAAACAATGGATTCTCTCTACATCTACAATTACAAAAAGAAAAAGAGACGAAAACTCTCGACAACAAAAATTAAATCAAAAAAAATTGACAACATCCTCTCCTATGATGTTTTAAATGCTGGTTTTAGTGGTTTTTTGCACAAATTTAATTTCATTCCGCAATTAAAAAAAATTAAATGCCCGACGCTAATCATGGTTGGAAGAAACGATTGGGTCTGTGTTCCAGCTCACTCCAAAATAATGGCTGATAAAATATCCAATTCCACACTAAAAATTTTTAATAAATGCGGGCATGCTTTAACAACAGACGCTAACGATAAGTATATTAAGTCAATTAAACAATTTCTAGAAAGCGAGCGGTGAGAAAACATGAAAGAACTTGGTATTTACCCTCCAGAACTTACTCGACGCATTTTTGCCAGCGGCGCCATTGGAAATATATTAGAGACATATGATTTAATTTTAATTTCTCTAATGGCCACTACTTTAAGCGAAGCATTTTTCCCTCCCGCAGCGACTCCCTATGCGCATGTTATTAATATATTGTACGTTTTCCTCATTGGATTACTTGTTAGACCCGTTGGTAATATCATCATGGGTATATTAGCTGATTGTTACGGACGAAAAAAACTAATGATTTTTTCGCTTATAATGACTGGCATAGGAACTATGCTTGTAGGAGTATTGCCTTCTTATGCGCATATAGGTGCATGGTCAACTATATTATTTATCGCACTAAGAATATTTCAAAATTTTTTTGCTGGAATAGAATACATAAACTCTGCAACATACTTAATAGAAAGCAGCAATAAAAACACCCGAGGATTTTACACTTCATGGACAGCAATTGGCATTAGCGGCGGATATTTATTAGCATCAATAACAACTCTGGCAGTCTCCACTCTCATTGCAAAAGGTTATATATCTGTTTCGTGCTGGAGGCTTGTTTTTTTATTTTCAATATTTGGAGTTGTTTTTGGTTTTTGGATGCGTAAATCAATACCCGAGAGTCTCGCATTTGTATTACAAAATACGAGTACTGAAAAAAATATAAAACGTGAAATCTTAATAAGTTCATTTCGTTATATTATTCAAAACCCAAATCAATGTTTATCAATCAGCGCAATAACATTAATGGGCGTCTGCCTAACCTACATATATTATATTTACATTCCTATTAATTTAATTACAGTCAGACATTTTAGCCAAATTGAAGCTTACGGTCTCGATGTATTAACACTTTCAGTAGTCGTTTTGCTAATTCCTTTCTTTGGAAAAGTATCAGATTATTTAAATAAATTTACTTTACTCAAAATTACATCGGGTGTTGTATTGATACTTGCGTTACCTTTTTTCTGGCTATGTGCATACGGTACTTATATTGAAATTATTTTAATTGCAATATTAATTTCTATACCAGCATCCTGTTTTTTTAGTTTATATCCCGCAATTATCACTGAATGTTTCCCGCCAAAAATTAGATGCACAACAGCCTCATTGATTTATCAAATCATTGTTAGTATCGAGATGGGTACATTGCCTTTATTAATTGCATATTTAGTAAAAATAACAAATATTCCATATTTTCCAGGTTATTTACTTATAGCATTTACGCTTATTGGACTTATGGGATTAGTTTATTTAAGGAGAAAAGCTAATGTAGATAACACCTCATTGGCTTATGCTTCCTAATCGACTTGTAAAAAGCTGTTATGTAGCACCTCAATCAATCGTATTTTCAAAATATTCGAATAGAACCCGAAATTCACAAGTGAGGCATTAGAAAAATCGCGCGCCTCAACCTTTTGGGGTATACATTGAATAGAAACTTAATGCTTAAAGCGAGTGCCATTACCCCTTGACTCCAATTTTCATAGCAATTTTATTTGTTAGTGCTAAAATGATTGTCTTCCAGAAAAAATAATTAAGTAACAAGTAGTTATGCAGAGAATAAACACGCATGAACTCCATTGATATTAGCCACACTGAAGAAATCTATTCCGTCAGTCAATTGAATCGCGATGTGCGTTTATTGCTGGAAAATGGCTTCCCGTCTATCTGGGTCGAAGGTGAAATTTCAAATCTGGCAATGCCTAGTTCTGGTCATTGGTATTTCGGCTTGAAAGATGCCGATGCGCAAGTCAAATGCGCCATGTTTAAACCCCATAATCGCAAACTCTCCTTTACGCTGAGAGACGGCATGCATGTTTTTCTCAAAGCCCGGGTGAGCCTGTATGAGGGTCGAGGTGATTTTCAATTAATTGTCGAGCACTTAGAAGAAGCGGGCGAAGGGAAATTGCGCCAAGCGTTTGAGGCATTAAAAAAACGATTAGCCGAAGCAGGTCTTTTTGCTGAAGCGCGCAAGAAACCACTCCCCGTCTTTCCAACCTGTATTGGCGTGGTGACGTCGCCAACCGGTGCCGCCATTCGTGATATTTTAAGTGTATTAAAGCGTCGCTACCCGTCCGCCGCTGTCATCATTTACCCGACACTGGTACAGGGCGACACTGCCGCGCCCGCTATCGTGAAAGCCATTGCGGCCGCCAATGCACGGAAAGAATGTGATGTGTTAATCATTGCCCGGGGCGGTGGCTCACTCGAAGATTTATGGCCTTTTAACGATGAGAACGTGGCCTATGCCATCTCCAAAAGCCAACTGCCCACCATCAGTGGCGTGGGTCATGAAATTGATTTTACGATTGCCGATTTTGTCGCCGATCTACGCGCACCTACCCCCTCTGTTGCAGCAGAAATTGCGACTCCCGACCGCGCTGAACTCCTTGAAATGTTAGCGCAACAAAGCATGCAATTGATTCGCGTGATGCGTCATAAATTAAAAAATTGGCAACAGCATATCAGCTGGGTCGAAAAACATTTACAACAACAGCATCCCAAACGAAAACTGGCTGAGCAAGTCCAAAAATTAGATTTTTATGAAGCGACACTCATTCGCTTACAAACCAAATTAATGGCAGATGCAAAATCAACGTTGCAGACATTAAAAACCATTTTAATGAGCGCAACGCCGCAGCATCGCATTGCTAATTTGCGTCATCAGCTTACGGTCGAACAGCAACGGTTACAGCATGATATACAAAAAATTTTACAGCAGAAGAAATTACTACTCAGCAACGCAGCTACCAAGTTGGATGTATTAAGTCCTCTCGCAACCCTTCACCGCGGCTTTGCTATTGCAACGATAAAAGAAGGCAAGACGCTTCTCCAAACAACGGGCCAAGTTCAATTTGGCGATAAAATTCAAGTCCGCTTGCAACACGGTATACTCGGTTGCAGCGTGGAAGACATTAAAAATGCGTAAAAATATTTTAATTCTCGCACATAACGACGCCACTCAATTTATTGATATTTGCAATCAATATGCCAACTTGTTTGCAAAAGACCAATTTAAAGTGACTGTGGCTTATTTATCTGGAAAACCCCATGAGAAAACATTTGAACGCACCCATGCAGAAGAAGTATTATTTTTAAATTACTCTAAAAATTCGATTCGCAACTTTAAATTTTCTGCTATTAAAAAACTAATCCAGCTTTGCAAAGAAAGAAATTTCACTATTGTGATTTGCCATCGCTACAAACCCACGTACATTCTTTTATGGGCTTCATTATTTGTAAAAATCCCTGTGATTTTCTTTGTGATGCATGCGATGAAAACCATGCATTACCTCAGCAGGCGCTTATTGATTGCAGCACTTTGGCGCGACAACATGTATTTTGTCGGTGTTTCCAACGCTGTACAACATGATCTGCAACAACAACTCAAAAACGTCAGCGAAAATCATATCATTACCTTGCCTAATTGCATTGACATCGCTATGACAGAACTCGAGATGCTGTCTCGCGAGGAGGCACGTGCTTTTTTTCATTTGCCAAAAGACGCTTTTGTATTTGGCACACTCGGTCGTCTCGCACCTGAAAAAGATCATAAAAATTTACTCATCGCATTTGCCCGGATAAAACCGCATGTGACTCATGCGAAATTACTGATTATCGGTGATGGGCCATTGGAGGCTGAATTAAAAAAATTGGCCACTGAGTTACAGATTGCAGAGGATGTTATTTTTGCTGGATTTTTGCCGCAAGGTTTTCGTTATCTTAAAGCGCTAGATATTTTTTTATTGGTTTCAACCAAAGAAGCATTTGGTCGCGTATTGCTGGAAGCCATGGTCGCCAAATTGCCCATCATTGGTACACGCACGAATGGTATTCCTGAAGTGATATCTGGCTCTGGCATTTTAGTAGAACCAAGCAATCCTGCCGCACTGACCATGGCAATGTTACGCTGCACTGAATTCGACAAAAATGAAATAGGTGAATGGCAAGAAAAAATTTATCAACATGTTCATGACAAATTTTCCAATGAGAAATTTCACGATGTTTTTTGGCGGACTTGGTTGATACGGAAATTAAATATGCTGTAGTGGTATTTAAGAAAGCCCGTCATTGCGAGGAGCGTTTTTTGCAACGAAGCAATCCAGTTTTTTGGTTATTGCGTTAAAAACCTGGATTGCTTCGTCGCAAAAAACGCTCCTCGCAATGACGATTTCTTCTTAAGTGCTCACACCGACAACTCTTCCCAATTTTAATGCATCGTAATAATCTTCGGCTTCACCAACTTTTCAAAATCCCGATAGGACATACGAAGCAATTCCGAATGAGAACCTGCATTAAACGCAATTTGATCTTGATCAATCAAATGACTCGAAATCAATACCGGCATATCAAACAAATTACCAAAAGGCGGCATAGCACCCACTTCGCATTCTGGGAATTTTCCTTTGAAATCGGCTTCGCGCGCCAAATCAACATCTTTCACCCCCAAAAAATCACGCAAATCCGCAAAGTTAATATGATCCGTTGCTGGCAACACGATCATCATGAGCTTGCCCCCGGCCTTCACAATGACTGTCTTTGCTAATTGTTTTCCAGAGACATGCGCAACTGCTGCGATCTCTTGCGCCGTATAGCTGGGTGAATGATCGATACTCATGTACTTGATATGATGCGTATCAAGAAAATCTTTTAACAGTTTAGTTGGCATAACCCCCTCCCACGAACAGCATTATATTATTTTAATTATAAACCAATTGTCTATTATGTGCACAAATTGCTGGCCTTCTTGCGCCAATCCCGTTAAAATAGTCTGCTTTTGCAATTTATTGAAAACAATATGATTACTGAACACTTTAAATTACCCCAAGTCGAACGCTGGCTAACCTTTTTTATTTTTTTGCATGTATTTTTCTGGACAGTCGCGCCCGCTATCATCCGTTTTGATTTACCCATGGATGCCTTAGAAGGCTCTATCTGGGGACACCAATTGGAGTGGGGATATGATAAAAATCCCTTTTTAAACGGCTGGTTAACGCGTCTTGCCCTGGAAATAGGCGGTTATTCAGGTTGGATGACTTATTTTTTCAGTCAACTCTCTGTGGGCATCAGTTTCTGGGCGATCTGGCAGCTGGGAAAGAAGCTTGTTACGCCTTTCGCCGCGCTGATTGCTGTGTTACTCATGGAAAGCATTCAATATTATAATTTACATGCGATTGATTTTAATGATAATACGCTCGAACTCAGCGGTTGGGCGTTAACTATATTATATTTCTATCACGCCATTACGATGGGGAAACTGCGCCACTGGCTATTGACCGGCTTATTTGCCGCACTATCAATGCTGACAAAATATTACAGCATCATGCTCTTACTACCGATGTTATTTTTTCTCTGTCAAAACCCAACCGCTAGACAACAATTAAAAAACAACTATTTTTACGCCGGATTATTATTCTTTTTGTTACTCATGACACCACATCTCATTTGGTTAACTCAACATCATTTCATTACGATTCATTATGCTATCGATCGCGTTGCTAGCGTTTCAGCATGGCATCATCGGATTTTATTTCCGTTGCAATTTGCTTGGCAACAAATTGAAGCGATCATTCCGACTTTATTGTTATTTAGCATGTTATTAATCGGCAAAAAACCTGTCTTTGCTGTCAAAAAAATTTCGCTGTCCACCTTCAATCGCCAATTTTTATTCGTCATTGGGCTCGGGCCTTTTCTATTAACTCTGATTTTTTCGGCGCTGTTTGATTGGAAATTACGTGCCGCTTGGGGACAACCCCTCTTCTCTTTAACGGGATTACTTTTGATGGTTTGGTTAACACCCAACATTACACGAGAAAAATTTTATTCTTTTCTGGCATTATGGGTTGCCTTATTCACGGCCATGGTGTCGGTCTATTCTTATTCGTTAATCAGAGCAAAACAACCTTCTAGTGCGAATTTTCCCGGCAAAATCATTGCGAATGTGTTAACCCAAGAATGGCAGCAGACGTATCAACGACCTCTTAACTATGTAGCAGGTCCGCGCTGGATGGCGGGTAATGTTGCGCTCTTTTCACCGGATCACCCGGCGGTTTTTATGGATTGGGATACTAAAAAAAGCCCTTGGATTGATGAAGCGACCTTAAAAAAACAAGGCGCTATTTTTATTTGGGATCCAACCGAAGCGGTACAAGTTTCATCTGAGAGTTTACGATCTCGTTTTCACCATCTGGGTGCGATTAAAGTGGCGCATTTTTCTTGGCTCAGAAATCCGCATGAAAAACCCATTGAAATGAGTTATGCGTTTTTGCCGCCTGAGGAAACTTCGTCATCGCGATGAATGTTTTTAAACAGAGCCGCGACCGTCAGGGAGCGATCACCGGTGGTTCTATTTTGCATAGAGTCCATTCATGGCAGGTGACGCTCCCTGACGGTCGCGGCTCTGTCGGGACTACAAGTAAATCTGATGAATTGCCTGAACAGCCTGCTCAACATCATCCTGCGTCGTATACCGACCAAAGGAAAATCGCAACGATCTGCCCGCCTCGTCCGCTGTTAAACCAATCGCTCGTAATACTTGCGAGGGCTCTACACCTTTTGCATGACAAGCAGAACCGGCGGAAACCGCTAGCTCAGGTAACCTCTGAATTAATTCCGCTGCTTTAAATTTCGGAAAAACAATATTTAAAATATGCGGCACAGCGACTTTAAAATCTGTATTTGAAGAAATACCTGAGATAGATTGCAAACCCTGCCAAAATATATCGCGCAAAGATTTTATTTTTTCGTAATCTTCACGCCTATTTTTTTCAGCCAATTCAAATGCCGCGCCCATCCCAACAATTTGATGAGTGGCCAACGTACCTGATCGCATTCCTTGCTCTTGTCCCCCACCATGTAATTGCGCAGCGACACGGACTCTCGGTTTGCGACGAATGTATAACGCACCGATTCCTTTCGGCCCATAAATTTTATGACTACTCAACGCAATTAAATCAATCGGTATCGTTTTCACAGTCAGTGCAATTTTTCCAATACTCTGCGCGGCATCCACGTGAAATAAAATCCCTTTTTCAGCCGTTATCTGACTAATTTCTTGAATGGGCTGCACGACACCCAATTCATTATTTACCTGCATGATAGACATTAAAATCGTGTCTGGACGAATGGCTTCTTGCAACTCATCTAAATCAACAAGACCGTTTTTTTGCGGCGAGAGATACGTCACAAAAAAACCTTGCTTCTCTAATTCTTGACAACAATCTAATACCGCCGCATGTTCTGTTTTCAGCGTAATAATATGTTTGCCTTTTTGTTGATAGAGTTGAGTCGCACCTTTCAGTGCTAAATTATTCGATTCTGTCGCACCGGATGTCCAAATGATTTCGCTGGGCTCCGCTTGAATAACATGTGCCACTTGTTCACGCGCGACATCCACCGCTGCCTTAGCCGCTTGGCCATACACGTGAAGTGATGCAGGATTGCCGAATACACCGTCACTCGTTAAATAGCGACTCATGGTCGCAGCAACGAATGGATCTACCGGTGTGGTGGCAGCATAGTCTAAATAGATCGGTAATTTCATGGTGTGCAGTATAACAACTGTCAGACTTTAGCGCAAAATGATCATCTTAGATCACTCTGGTTGTTTAATAAGCCTGTCGTACTAGTTTTTGCTTGATTTTCATCGGATTATAAATATGATTACCAAACAATTTTGCAGGAACGCAATTTGTAAATCAATAGGAGCAAACGGAATGATTGAGCTATACGGATCACCCACCCCCAGCGCATACACTATCGCAATCATGCTAGAAGAAGTTGGTTACAATTATTCGGTTTTTCCCATCAATAAAAGCAATAACGAACAACTTGAACTCGAATTTCTCAAAATGACACCGAATAATATTTTCCCGGTCATTCTGGATCGCGATGGCCCGAACAAAAAACCGCTTGTCATTTTTGAACCTGGCGCAATTTTAATGTATTTAGCTGAAAAAAGTGGTCAATTCATTCCAAGCAAAAGCACTGAACGTTTTGATGTTTTACAATGGTTGTTATTTGAAAATTCTAAAATTGGTCCCACGTTAGGAAATACGAAACATTTCATGTATCACGCACCTGAAGAAGTGCCTTATGCCGTCAAACGCTTTAACAATGAAGCAAAGCGTATTTTCACGATTGTTGAAAATCAATTGGGTGAAAATGATTATATTGCGAATGAATATTCGATTGCAGACATTGCAACATTCCCCTGGCTTCGTGATTATGAACGATATGGCATTTCTGAAGAACTCATTCCGAATATTTGCAAATGGATACATCGGATGACTGAACGCGATGCGGTGGCGAAAGGGTTAGAGGCGTTGGAGGAGTTGAAAGAAACTTAAGCGAAAGAGCTTGCCTTCCTGGGCGCTCCAACTACCGAAAAAGGAGGGGTAAACATCGAATAAGAACTTCTTCTTTTTATACAAATCCCCCTTGCTCCCCCTTTTTCAAAGGGGGAAACTTTCTTAAGCATCGCTATTCTTGCTGTTGAGATTCAGAGCTGTTTAAGAAAGTCTCCCCCTCTGAAAAAGGGGGAACAAGGGGCAATGGCACTAGCTTAAGAACTGTCGTCCCGGAATTTACTGGCGCTTAATGAGCGCTTTTTGCGAATTTAGCGCCAGTTAATGTCCGGGATCCATTTTGCTTAAAGCATATAAGTTAAAAGCAAGAGGGCGATAAATTGAAGATGGATCCCGGACATTAAGTAGCTCTAAACGAGCAAAAGGCGCTCGTTAAGAGCTACTAAATTCCGGGACGACAGTTCTTAAGCTAGTGCCATTGGGAACCTACTAAATTCCGGGACGACAGTTCTTAAGCTAGTGCCATTGGGAACAAGGGGGATTTGTATAAAAAAATTAAATTTTTTTCTTCAACCCCCACGCACTCTTTTCTCCACCGCCCCCAACATCCCACGCAAAATATTAATTTCCATCACATCCAACCGCGCACGATTAAATAATCTGCGCAATCGCGTCATTAATTGACGCGGCACATCTGGATTTAAAAATTGAATGTCAATCAACACTTGCTGCAAATGCTGATAAAAACTTTCAACATCTTCCGCATTCGCAAAAGGATAATCCCAGATCGGCAATTTTTCTTCACCTAAACTCGCCACGCGCAACTCATATGCAACAACTTGCACAGCCGCTGCAATATTCAATGAACTGTAAGCTGGGTTACTCGGAATATGTAAATGAAAATGACACTTATGCAATTCATCATTGGTTAGTCCAGATTGTTCTCGCCCAAAAACAACAGCCACTTGACTCACCTGCGCTTCATGCTGCGCTTTTTCAGCAAATTGACGAGGCGATAACATCGGCCAGGGAATCGTTCGCTCTCGCGCACTGGTGCCCACAATCAATTGACAATCTTTTAAAGCATCCTCTAACTGAGGAACAACGCGCGCTTGCGCTAAAATATCCCCCGCATTGGCAGCCATCTCTACCGCTTTCGCATGAGGAAAGTGTATCGGATCCACCAACCATAAATCCGTTAAACCCATTGTCTTCATCGCCCGCGCAACAGAACCAATGTTGCCAGGATGCGATGTATTCACTAAGATAATTCGAATTCGATTCAACATAAGCCACTCATTTGTTATAATTTGTCTTTCGTAAATATAATCGATCAGCAAACAATATGACAGGGACGAATACGGTAAAAATAACTGCTCAAGAAGCGACTCCTGTGCTTCCTTTACTAAAAGACACACCTCTTCACAAATTACTTCCAGCCCCACCGAGTCCCGGCTTTCAATTTTTTAAACAGCATTTTTTATTCAGACTCGCTTGGCTAGCGGCACTCTGTTATACATGCTTCTTATTCCTTTTCGTGGCCTTGAAAACTGTTTTTCAATTACTTACCTTGCGCCCTCATAAAGCCTTATTAACCATTGTAGTAGGCACATTAAGCTGCACGGCATTAGCCATCATTTCACTCATGAGCGTATTTGTCCCTTCCTGGGTGCGAAGCCTGATCCAAAAAATAACTGTCAGCAAAATCGAAAAAATAAAACAATCCATTGCACAAAACTCAGAGACATTCGAAGGATTTCAACCCCAGCAAGTCTTGACCGACCGCGGGACGCTTCCCATTCTCGTTGCGACAACACCCACTCAGAGCAATGTTTATTTGCTGCGTTTTATGGGATATGGCATTCCTTATCAAGATCCATTTACTTTGGCGGATACAAAATTGTATTCCGAATCAGGTGTCCGCGCAGTCGTCTTTAATTATCCTGGCACAGAAAAACAAGATAAAAACCCCTGCCTTTCAAAAGACGATTTTGTCAAAAAAGGCATTGCGTTAGTGCTTCATCTGATCCAGACACATCAGTGGAAAAACGAAGAAGTCAGTCAACACATTCAATTATACGGACATTCATTTGGTGGCGCAGTGGTACTCGAAGTGGCACATTACTTTAAAAAATTTGACATTGAGCTCACCGTTCATCTCGATCGCACCCTCACTTCTATCGATAATGTCTTTGCTGCTCAGCTCAATCGCTGGGGACAGCTGCCGTTCACCCCCGCAATACCTTTTGCAAAACTTGCATTATATGGTGGCGGCGATCTTAATTTTGATTCGATGAAAACGCATTCTGAATTGGCGCCTCAGCAAGTTCATTATTTTAATTTAAGCCATACTGAAGATCGAAACAGTGTTCCTAAAAAATCATTACTACAGCGTTTTCTCGAATGGATTTGCTTAGGTCACTATACACCTACGCTGGAGAAATTTTTTAATGTTCGTCACCATAAAAATGATGCCGATTGTGTTTTACCGGATGGCACAACCTTCGCAGATGGAATAGAGCACTCCACGACCCAACGGATGTTGCAGCGCTTGCAAAAAAATCCGCGAGGATTATTGGCGAACCAATCAACCCATTCTGAAGAAAGCAGGTTGATTGATAGCAAAGAAAATACGAGCGATGACATTAAGCTTGCTTGCTTGCAAGAAAAACAAAAACATTTACTCGTACATCATCCCGCCTATTCAAATGAATCAAATCATTCCATTCCTCTCTGGATGTTACATCATTTTGATGACACCTCTATTAACACCACAATGACCCACTTTAAGAAGAATATGAACCTGCCTCCTTTACCCCCTTCTCCCTCTGACGAAAAAACCGCACCCGCTTTACTCAAAATATCACTTTAGTCTTAGCCCCTTTTTTGCTATTCTAGCCACCCATTTTATTGTTCTTAAAAAATTTATGAGAAATCCATTCATCAACATCGCTACAACAGCGGCACGGTCAGCGGGTACGATTATTGTCCGAGCGCTTGATCGCCTCGATAAAATCAAAGTCAGCGAGAAACAACCCAATGATTATGTGACTGAAATTGATCAAGCCGCCGAGAAAGAGATCATCGCCACCATTCGCAAAGCCTACCCCAATCATGGGATCATAGCGGAAGAAAGCGGTGAATCGCTGAGTGATGATGACTATGTTTGGATTATCGACCCCCTGGATGGTACCCGTAATTTTATCCATGGGTTACCCCAATTTGCTGTCTCAATCGCTGTCAGCTACAGAGGCAAAATTGAACATGGTGTGATTTACGACCCTATCCGCCAAGAATTATTTATCGCTAGCCGAGGCAAAGGCGCCCAGGTCAATGATCGAAGGATGCGCGTCAGCACCCACAAGAATTTAGATGAATGCTTATTAGGCACTGGCTTTCCCTTCCGCCACTCCCCAGCCCATATCGAGGCTTATACCAAAAGTTTGAATTCGATCATTCCCTTATGCGGAGATGTCCGACGCGCAGGTGCAGCCACCCTGGACTTAGCGTATGTGGCAGCGGGCAGATTAGATGGCTTCTGGGAAATGGGCTTAAAACCTTGGGATGTCGCCGCAGGCAGTTTAATGATCCGTGAAGCAGGCGGATTAGTTTGTGATTTTGCCGGCACAGAAAATTATCTCGACAATGGCAACATTGTCGCCGCCAATCCCAAAATTTTAAAATTATTATTGCAACAAGTCAGACCGCATTTGGTTAACATTTGATTTCATAGCGTTAGAACCTGTCGTCAATATAAAAATCCAAAAAGATAAAGAGGAATTTTATTGCCGAATCCATATTCTATTTCATCAACGGCTAAATATGAATTATTCGTTTGTTTGATTTGTCTAGTTGTTTTTGATTTTCCGCCCACTTCAATCACGCAATCACTATTAATAATAAAGTCACCATGATCATGCGAGTTTAAGCGATGCTGTAGTGAAACTTGATTAACAAAAAATGTTTCACGGACATTGCCGATGTCACTTTCCATTTGCAAACTGCCGCTGATTGCATAAAGTAAATTGCTATTTTCAAGAAAAATCTTTTCGGGTTTGCGGGCAAGCTTCATTCCGGCTGCATCATGATAGACATTACAAAGCAATCCTGAACGGTTCAAGTAATCCAAGCAATTATAGATTATTTCTCTGGATACACCCAAATTTTTGCTGATTTTTTGAATATTTGGAGTGAAACTTTTTGACGTTGCAACTAGCCAAAGTAATTTTTTCAGAAGAGGAAGTGTTGTCTGTTTAAGATTATAAACGACAGCAATATCTTCAAAAATAACTTTCTCAATAATGTTTGCAACTTTAGACAAATAATCTTTTTTTCCCTCCAAGAAAAAAGGGAAATACCCATGAGCAAGATATTCTTTAAAATATTTTAGAATAATTAAACCACGAAACTCTTCGGTGAGCTGAGAATGTTTGTTGATAACATCATCAAATGTAATAGGATGAAAGCTTGTCTCATGGATAAAATTAAGGTATTCGCGAAAAGATAAACCTCTCAGCTCGTGGTAAACCACACGGCGAGATAAGTCAAATTTACTTTTTTGCAAATCAAGAGATGAACTTGCAGAGAACACGATTTGCCGATTACGAAATGTATCTAAAATATTTTTAATTTCTTGCGCCCAATTTGGATATTTATGAATTTCATCAATAAAAAGTGCCTGGCCACCATATTTAAAATATTCCTGGGCGATGGCAAATAACCCTTTACTAAGCACCGATATATTATCTGCGGAAAGGTATAAAGCTTCTGTCACTGATTGATAACGATTAATAAAAAATTGGCACATCAGCGTTGTTTTGCCAACACCTCTTCCGCCAACTAAGCATATTGCTTTTGCCTCCCAATCGATTCGATCATAAAGATATCGAGTATGACCCGTTGGCGTATTGGCAATCACTTCTTCATGTATCGCGATTAACTCTTCCAGCATATTGTTATCTCTAGGTGACAAGTATCGTCTAAAAATGTAACATGTATATTACACTTTATTCTTAAATATGTAAACTACATGTTGCATTTTATGCGGAATAAGAGACCAAAGGCTGATTCCAAGGCTGCGCCGATTCCAACTGCTTGGCTAATTGAAATAACGTTTTTTCATCCATAAATCGTGCCGCGAAATGGATCCCGATGGGCAAGCCTTGTTGATCTAAATACATAGGCACGGACATCGCAGGCTGACCGGTAATATTGAATAACGGCGTAAAGGGCGTAAACGCGAAATTTTTTCGCGCCACTTCTTTGGTTAACCTACGTAACAGGGGACCATATGGCACATGCCGCAAGAATTCTAATAAATTCTTTTCCCACTTCGCAGGTTTAAATTCACCGATTTTTAAGGGCGGCACCGGCATTGTCGGGGTTAACAACACATCGTAATTCAGAAAAAATTCAGCGAAAGAGCGACTCGCCATATCTAATACATGGCTCGCCCAAACGAAATCTTTGGCATTAAAATGTTCGCCGACTTCACATAACACGGCGGTCGCTGTTTCCAACAACGAATAATCGGCTTTTTGCTGCATCGCTTTGGCGAGCATTTTGATATTGGCCGCTGTATCGGCTGCAATCACAATCATAAACGCCAGCAAAACATCTGAATAATTTAATTTTGGGGCGGCGATTTCTACTTTGTGACCGAGACTTTCACACAATTGCGCCGCTTTTTTAATCGCATACTTATAGTCAGGATGTACCGTGCTCTGAAAAAAGGGTTCATCGCTGACAGCAATACGCAGTGATGCAATCGGTTCATCCAGCGAAGACAAAAAACTCTGTTGGGGCTTAGGCAATGCAATCGGCGAACCCAACTCAGGTCCGCACAGCGCATCTAACATCGCAGCACTGTCTCGTACACTGCGCGTGATAGCATGCTCGACCACCATGCCTTGCCAAATACGCATCACCGCAGGACCCGTCGGTGTTCGACCTCTTGACGGTTTTAAACCAAATAATCCACAGAATGCCGCAGGAATTCGCAACGATCCCGCTCCATCACCACCATGCGCCATCGGCACCATACCTGCCGCAACGGCCGACGCTGAACCACCGCTCGAACCACCCGGCGTATACGATGTGTTCCAAGGATTTCGGGTGGCACCATAGAGGGAGGGTTCAGTCACTGGACTCAAACCAAATTCTGGCGTATTCGTCTTACCTACGATGACTAAGCCTGCATTTTTCATCCGTCGCACTAATTCACAATCAAATGCAGAAACCCAATTTTTTGCAAATTGGCTGCCGAATGTTAATGGCGTATCCGCGCAATCCGAAATTAAATCTTTTAATAAAAAAGGCACGCCTTGAAAAGTACCGGTAGGAATAGCAAGCTCAGTGCTACGGTAAGCTTGGTCATACAATTTATGGATAACCGCATTGAGATCCGGATTACTCTTTTCAATACATGAAATTGACACGTCCAATAATTCGCGCGCAGAAATGTCACCCTGCTTAATTAAATCAGCTAAGCCAATGCCATCAAACGATTTATATTCAGTCACTGTCAGCATATTAAAACCTAGTCTATTGAGAAAAAAACTGAGCCGCGACCGTCAGGGAGCGTCATCGAATCAGCGTTAGTTTCAATCGCTGATTCCGTGACGCTCCCTGACGGTCGCGGCTCAGTTACGCGCGGCTCAGTTAAGGGCGTTCATCAAGCGCTTCTTTGGTCGGCGGTAATAAATTTTGCCGCGTCAAACCCAATGCTAACGATAAAGAACCCGCCACATAAATCGAAGAATACGTTCCGACGATAATCCCTATCATCAATGCCAGAGCAAAATTATGCAGCATACTGCCGCCCATCAAAAATAATGCCAACACAACCGTTAATGTTAATGCCGAGGTCATGATAGTACGTGATAACGTTTGATTGGTTGCTTGATTAACCACTTCAACAGGCGATGCTTTGCGCAACTTGCGAAAATTTTCTCGCACCCGATCAAAAATAACAATGGTGTCATTCAATGAGTAACCGATCACCGTGAGCACCGCCGCCAACACAATTAAGTTAAATTCCAAATGAAAAAACGAAAAAATTCCGAGAATAATAATAGGATCATGAATGAGAGCAACCGTCGAGCCCACTGCAAACCGATAATCAAAACGCATCGCAATGTAAATCATCGTCCCCAGTAACGCCACCACAATGGCTAGCGCACCTTTGGTCGCTAATTCTTGCCCGACCTCCGAACCGATATAATCAATCTGTTGGATTTTAGCATCCGGCAACACTTTCATGACTTGGCTGACAACGGCTTCTTGACTCGCTTGTTGATCGCCTTTTGATACTGCTAACTTCACTAACACATCTTTTGAGGTGCCATAGCTAATCACAACAGCTTCTTTAAACCCTGCATTTTGCAAATCATCCCGAATTTTATTCAAATCCGCTTCATGGTCAAACGCTAATTGTAGTTGCGCACCGCCGGTAAAATCCAAACCCCAATTTAAGCCATTGGCCGCCAATGAAATAAGCGACAATGAAAATAACACGATGGACAAAATCGCAGCCCACTTACGCTGCGCCATAAAATCAATTTTGGTATTGTGTTTAAAAAATTCCATGGATTAAATTCCAATTGAGATGCGTTTTAAATGGCGCGCGCCATACACTAAATTCACAATGGCACGCGTACCAGTGATTGCCGTGAGCATTGAAGTCACCAAACCAATCGTGAGGGTGACCGCAAAATTTTTCACGGTACCCGAACCTAAACTGAATAACACAATGGCAACAATTAACGTGGTAATATTCGCATCCACAATCGTGGTGAACGCTCTTTCATATCCCGCATGAATACTTGCCTGGATGCTGACACCATTGCGAATTTCTTCCCGAATACGTTCGAAAATTAAGACATTTGCATCGACGGCCATCCCCATGGTTAAGACCACGCCTGCAATACCGGGTAATGTGAGTGTTGCTCCTAACAATGAGAGCACCGCAACAATTAACACTAAATTCATCGTCAGCGCTAAATCAGCAATCAATCCCATGGCGCGATAATAGAACGCCATGAATAAGACGACTAACATAAAACCCACTCCAACCGACATGATCCCCATGTGAATATTTTGTTTGCCTAAACTCGGGCCCACTTGTCGCTCTTCAAGGTAAGTCACTGTCGCAGGCAGCGCACCCGCACGCAGTAATAAAGCTAATGTGCGCGATTCATCTTGACTCGATAACCCGGTAATTTGGAAATTATTGCCTAACGCATTTTGAATGGTAGCAACACTGATGACTTTTCGATTGGTTTGATAACTAATCACTGTTTGGCCATTCACATCTTTTGTTTCGGACTTCACTTCAACAAACAACACCGCCATCGGTTTGCCAATATTCTCTGCGGTTGTTTTCGTAAATAAACCTTCACCGCCGCCACCCAAGCGCACTTCCACCGACGCACGACCATCTTCACCCATACTGGCCGTTGCACTGGTAATCGCAGAACCGTGTAAAATAATTTGATTCGCTAACAACACCGGCTGACCATTGTAATCATATAATTTATCTTCGGCAGGCACGACACCGCGAACATCATGTTCTGTGTCAATCATATGAAATTCAAGCGTTGCCGTTTTGCCCAAAATATTTTTGGCTTGTGTCGTATCTTGAATTCCTGGCAAATCAACCACAACACGTGTTGCGCCTTGTTGTTGCACAATCGCTTCAGAAACACCGAGTTCATTGACGCGGTGACGCAACGTATTCATGGTTTGCTCAAGTGTATCTTGGCTAATTTGTTGCAGTGCAGCCGGTGATAAGACACCTTGAACCGTGAATGCACCATTTGTCGTATTTTTTGACCAAGTAAATTCAGGGAAATGTTGGCTCAAATAACTGGCGCCTTCATCCAATGCATCTTGTGCACGAAATTGCACACTGACACCATTACTGCCTTGACGCGTCATGCCTGTGTAACGGATACGTTGATTTCGTAATTCTTGACCGATATTGTTTAAGTCACCTTCAATCCGTTGTTTTAACACAGAGTCTACATCGACTTGCAATAAGAAGTGCACCCCACCGCGCAAATCCAAACCCAACTTCATCGGATCCGCACCAATTGCACGCAGCCATTGCGGCGTCGCCGGTGCCAAATTCAAGGCAACCAAATAATTTTCACCTAACGCTTGTTGAATCGCTTCTTTTGCTTTGAGCTGCACATCGGTTGAGGCAAAACGAATTAATAATTTATTACCGCTTTGCTGGATGGATTTATAGCTGACATGAATTTGCTGCAAGGTTTGATTAATCGTATCCAGGGTAGACTGATCCATTGATAACGTTGGACTGCCTGGCGAAATTTGCACGGAAGGATCTTCCACATACAAATTCGGTAACGCATAAATAAATGCAATCAGAATAACGCCCAAAATGAGCACATTTTTCCACCATGGATAACGATTAATCGCCATATTTCCCTTCCAATTAAATTGCTTTCAACGTTCCTTTTGGCAACACATTGACAACAGATGTTTTTTGCACGGTAATTTCAGTGTTTTCGTTTAACGATAAGACAATATAAGCATCGGTTACTTTGTTCACGGTGCCTAAAATACCGCCGGAGGTGACCACTTCATCGCCTTTGGCTAATGCGCTAACCAATGATTTATGTTCTTTCGCACGCTTGCTTTGCGGCCGCCATAAAACAAAATACATAAAAAACAATAAGATTCCCATCATCATTAAAAAGGAGAACCCATTTTGCTGAGGCGCAGCAGTCGCCCCGCCGGTTGCGGCCGCATGCGCACTGGGGATAATAAAATTCAGGATGGATGTCAACATAGCAAATTCCTAGTTTAAACAGAGGTCGCTTAATTTACCTGGATTGCGGGCGGTTGACAATTGCTTTTGTGTGCTTAAGAAAGGGCTGCCATTCTGAGTGCTTAAGAAAGAACTGTCATCCTGAGCGCTTAAAAAAGAGCTGTCATCCTGAGCGCTTAAGAAAAGGCTGTCATCCTGAGCGCTTAAGAAAAGGCTGTCATCCTGAGCGCTTTTCGCTCCGAAGGATCTCCCTATATAGTAGAGAACTGCTTAGGAAAATCTTTAGCTGAGCCTCAGAAATTTGCGGGAGATCCTTCGGAGCGAAAAGCGCTCAGGATGACAGCCTTTTCTTAAGCGCTCAGGATGACAGCTCTTTTTTAAGCGCTCAAGATGACAGCCCTTTCTAAGCACTCAAAGGATGAAAACCCTTCCTTAAGCAAATTTCGCTTTCATACTTGAATATGTCACCATTAAATCAATGTTATGCCAAAAACCTAGATTTTACCATTCAACTAGTCTATAATTAATTTAAACTAGTTTAAATGGAGATGCTTTCATGCGTTCAATCGGTGCCTTCGATGCAAAAACTCATTTTTCATCCTTGTTATTAAAAGTTGAAAAAGGTGAAAAATTTATTATTACCAAACATGGAAATGAAATTGCCATGTTAGTTCCTATAGAACACGATACACCTAAAACTAACACGATAGAAATGACCATTGCTTCTATTCGACGATTGCGCACGGGAATTCGTTTAGGGAAGGGTCTTTCGATTAAGAGCTTACGCGAGGAAGGCCGTAAATGAAATCAATGAAGACGCTGACAGAAGCAACTTTTGTATTGGATTGCTCAGTGACAATGGCCTGGTGTTTTGAAGATGAAGTGACAAATTATTCTGAAAAAATATTTGACTCCCTGTCTCAAACAAAAGCCATTGTACCCTCCCTCTGGTTACTAGAAGTTGCTAACGTGCTTCTCATTGCACAAAGAAAAAAAAGAATTAGCAAAATCCAATCTATAGCGTTTATGGATTTATTAAGCCAACTACCCATTCAAGTAGATTATGCCTCCGTTGACAGAGCGATGAGCAGCATTATAGAAATTGCGGAAGAGACTCAGCTAACAATATACGATGCAACTTACTTAGAACTGGCAATACATACTAAATTACCGCTCTGTACTCTTGATAAATCATTAAAAGTGGCAGCAAAAAAATTGGCTGTTCCATTATCCTAAATTCATCACCCAATAAACATCGCATCCCCATAACTAAAAAATCGATACCGCTCAGCCACCGCAATTTTATAAGCCTGCATAATGGATTCATGACCCGCCAATGCAGCAACCAACATCAACAACGTCGAACCGGGTAAGTGTAAATTGGTAATCAACGCATCCACACAGCGAAAGATATATCCAGGATAAATAAAAATACTTGTTTCGCCACAAAACGGCTGAAGTTCCCCAGTAGACGAAGCCGATTCAAGACAACGCGCTGCTGTCGTCCCCACTGCAATAATCCTCCCGCCTCGCGCTTTCGTTGCTTTGATTTGCTCACAAACCGACAACGAAACATCGATCATTTCAGCATGCATTTTATGTTGGGTCACATCATCCACTCTGACCGGCGCGAATGTCCCTGCGCCAATATGCAACGTGACAAATGCCAGCTGCACACCTTTTTGGGTTAATTGCTCAATTAGCTCAGCATCAAAATGCAAACCCGCTGTAGGGGCTGCAACCGATCCTTTGTGCTTTGCATAAACTGTTTGATAACGCGTTTTATCATTTTCATCTGGCATTCGATTAAAATACGGCGGGATCGGCACTAAACCAATCGCATCGATCACTTCATAAATCGATCGCGGATCCAAACAGCGTAATTCAAATAAATCACCGTGACGCTGAACCATTTCAAATTGCACATCCTCTGCAAACTGTAAAATAGTGTGTGGCTTCGGTGATTTACTCGCTCGCACATGTGCTAACACACGGTGCTCATCCAGCACTCGTTCAATTAATACTTCGATTTGCCCACCACTGCTTTTGTGCCCGAGCAGACGCGCCGCAATCACTGCGGAATTATTGCAAACCAATAAATCATTCGGCTCAATTAAATTGAGTAAATCACTGAAATGCCGATGCTGAATGTCACCTGTCTTTTTGTCTAAACACAATAACCGACTTGCGCTGCGCTTTTCTAATGGGTAGCGGGCAATCAATTCATCGGGTAATTCGTATTCAAAATCTGCTAAACGCATCACGATCCTCTTGTAAGCAATTTCTCAACCATTTCAAGTGCGATGGCTGATAGTAATTTTGCCAAAATCATCTACTATAGTTGGTGGGATGCTTTGTCCAGATAAAATCTTTAAGGAATGAGACGATGAAAAATGCTTTCATTATTGATTTCGAAGCCTATCGGGAGTCACAACCCTCGCCGTTTTCAACCGAAGAAGAGTCAATTTCTTGCCCTTCTGATGAATTATGTTTAGCCATTCAACAACTCATCCAAAAATTACGCCAAGCCAATCCGTTTAGCTAACCGAAATACGGCACATATCGATAAACGTGCTGGGCAGCAAACCTAACACCAACGCAGCCGCGCCATTGATCGTAATAGCAACCATTGCACCGCGCGTAATGGATAAACGCGTATCGATCACCGCCTCTTTTGGATCTTCAAAATACATCAACATCACGACTCGTAAATAATAGTACGCACCAATAATCGCAAAAATTAATGCCAGCACCGCTAACCAGACAAAATGCGCTTCCACTAACGCTTCTAATAAGCCCAACTTTGCAAAGAAACCAACGGTTGGCGGCACACCCGCCATCGAAAACATCAGCAACATCATCATAAATGCTAACCAAGGATTACGAACATTTAAGCCACGAAAATCATCCAATTGGTCAAACTCCACCCCTTGCTTGCTCAATAGAGCAATAATCGCAAATGCGCCTGCCGCCACAATCACATACGTTGCCATGTAAAACATGGCCGCAGAATAGCCCTGCGCAGAACCAGGCCCCGCAATAATACCTAATAACATATAACCAATATGAGCAATCGACGAATACGCCAACATGCGTTTAATATTGGTTTGCGCAATAGCCAACAAATTCCCGGTAAACATCGATAACACAGCAATGACGATCAATACTTCTTGCCATTGCACCATCACACTCGATAATGCTTCCACCAAGATACGCATGGTGATCGCAAAGGCTGCGATTTTAGGTGCACACGCAATGAATAATGTCACAGACGTCGGCGCACCTTGGTAAACATCTGGCACCCACATATGAAACGGTACCGCACCAAATTTAAAAATAACGCCGGTTAAAATAAAAACCAATCCTAATACCACAACCATCAACTGCCCATGGCTTGCGTGCAGTAATGCATTAGCCGTTTCTGAAATACCAATGACACCCGTCACGCCATAAATGATCGATATGCCATACAACAATAAACCCGATGCCATCGCACCCATGATAAAAAATTTCATCGCCGCTTCCGCAGCCAATTTCGATTCTTTTTGCAACGCCACCATGGCATATAACGATAACGACAGTAATTCCAAGCCTAAATAAATGGTTAAAAAACTATACGCCGATGCCATGACTAACATGCCAATCACCGCCAACAATCCCAACACATAATATTCACCGCGTGGAATTTGCTTATCTTTGATATATTGACGCGCATAAATAAAAGCAAACACCGTCGTCAACAATACAAATAATTTCGTCAACACCGCCAATTTATCTAAAATATAATTGCCGCTAAACGTGATAATCGGATTCGGATATTCCCGATATTGCATCACCGCCAGACAAAATCCACCGACTAAGGCCAATTGCGCTAACCAATACGTCACGATGCGAAAACGCTCGGTGAGAAAAACATCCACCAACAAAATTAAACTTGTCATGCACAAGAGAAATATTTCAGGTCTCGCAACCGAAAAAATAGGCATGGTAAAATTCATAACTCTTCCTCAATGCACCATGTAAACAGGCATGCTGATATCCAGCAAATGTCCTATCGTCACATGTAATATATTTAAAATCGGTACTGGATAGAGCCCCACGAAAAATACACCAATGGCTAATAAAATATAATTCGTTTTCTCGATCCAATTAATATCCTGCATAACAGCCACATGTTCATTGGCAACTGGCCCAAAGAAAACACGTTTATAAAGCCATAACGTATACGCTGCTGCTAAAATCAACGTAGACGCAGCCACCAACGCCACCCAAAAATGCGCTTGGAAAGCACTCATCATCACCATGAATTCACCGACAAAACCCGCCGTCCCCGGCAAGCCCACATTTGACATCGCAAACAGCATAAAAAAAGCCGCAAACACAGGCATCTTATTCGCAATACCGCCGTAATCTTTGATCATGCGACTGTGGTTGTAATACCGATCCGCTAACATTCCAACGCCCAAGAACATCGCGCCCGAACCAAATGCATGCGCAATCATTTGAATCACGGCACCCTCAAGACTCATGTACGCATCACGATAGGTATCCGTATGACGAATAATGTCATACACCATGAAACAACCCAGTGTGGCAAATCCCATGTGTGCAATCGATGAGTAGGCAATCAATTTTTTCATATCGGTTTGGACAATCGCAACCAAGCCAATGTAAACAATTGCAATCAACGATAAAATAATCATAAACCACGCCAATTGTTCGCACGCTTGCGGCACGATCGGCAAACTAAACCGTAAAAATCCGTAAATGCCCAACTTCAACATTAACGCGGCCAATACCACCGATCCACCCGAAGGCGCTTCGGTATGCGCATCCGGCAACCAAGTGTGCACCGGCCACATCGGAACTTTTACGGCAAACGCTAGCAGAAACGCAAAAAACACCATCTCTTGAATACGCGGACTTAAATGCAAGCCATAATATTCTTGAATGTCGAACACGCCTGTTTGATTGTATAAATACAAAAAAGCGATCAACATTAAAATAGAACCTAAAAACGTATAAAGAAAAAACTTAATCGATGCGTAAGAACGATTCACACTGCCCCACATGCCGATACTTAAATACATGGGAATCAACATCCCTTCCCAAAAAACATAAAATAAAATAGCATCGGTTGCCGCAAAAACACCAATCATCATCCCTTGCATCGTTAAAAACGTCGCCATGTATTGCGCGACTCGCACTTTAATCGCATTGCAGCCCGCAAGAATAACGAGTAATCCCGTAAAATTCGTCAGAATAATCATCGCCAGTGAAATCCCATCGACACCCAATGCATAATGAATTTTATACGCGCGAATCCATAAATGATTTTCCTGAAATTGCATGGCATACGTCGATGAATCAAAACCCAGATACAGTGGAATACAGAGCAAGAGACTCACCACAGCCACTACCGCCGCAATAAAACGCGCAGCATTCGCATTTTTATCGCCGCCTGTCATCAAAGCAGCTACCGCGCCCAGAACCGGCAGCCAAATTAAAATACTGAGCAATGAAGAGTGCAACCACATAAAATCAATATCCTATTAATAACCAACTAAGGAAAAAAGCCAACCCAATCATCATAGCCAACGCATAATGATAGACATAACCTGTTTGCAGCAAACGGCCGACTCGAGCAAACCAGCGAATACATTTTCCCGAACCATTCACGAACATGCCATCGATAATTTCCAAATCAATAACATGATAAAAAAAGGAAGCAATTTGCCGACTGCCGCGCACAAATACAATTTGATTAAAATCATCAAAGCCATATTTGCTGGTAATAATGTTGTATAACCCAGAGAAACGCTTTTTTAAATTCTCGGTTGTCTCTGTGAATTCCATATTAAAAATCCACGCGCAGGAAATCCCTATGATCGCTAACCAGAACGACACGCTATTGCTCGCATTAATCGCCATCAATTTTGCGCCCTGATACTCCATCGCTAATTTTGCTAACACATTATGCTGTGGCAAAACAAATAAGCTATCGCCGAGCAAACGCGGGTGTGAATATAACATCGGGCCAACTAACATCCCGCCCACCATCAAACTCGGTACCGCCAAGCAGAGTAATGGAATTAACACCACCCAAGGAGATTCTTTTACCTGACTGAGCGTGTCAGCATCCATGCGCGTTTCACCATGAAATGTCAAAAACACCGCGCGGAAAATATAAAGCGGTGAAATAAATGCACCCGCCAATACACAAAAATAGGCAAAACCGGCACCGGGTGTCATTGAGAGATGCACGGCTTCAATAATCGAATCTTTGGAATAAAAACCAGAGAACGGTGGAATCGCAGCCAGTGCAAACGCACCGATCAAAAAGGTCAGATACGTAATCGGCATATAGCGCGCCAAACCACCCATTTTTCGCATATCTTGTTCGTGATGCAATGCAATAATGACAGAACCCGCTGCCAAGAATAATAATGCTTTAAAAAATGCGTGAGTGACTAAGTGAAAAATAGCCGCATCATACGCCGATGCACCCAGTGCCACTGTCATATAGCCCAATTGTGATAAGGTGGAATAGGCAATGACGCGTTTAATATCATGATGAAATACCGCTAAAATTCCCATGAATAAACACGTGAGGGCACCTAACACTAACACTAAACTCAATGCGGTCGGTGAATACTCAAATAAAGGCGAACAACGCGCAACCAAATAAATACCCGCCGTCACCATGGTTGCCGCATGGATCAACGCAGAAATAGGCGTAGGACCTTCCATGGATTCCGGCAACCACACATGCAATGGAACTTGCGCAGATTTCGCCATGGCGCCAATAAAGAGGAGCACACAAATCACAGTGACTACCGATTGCTCGCCGCCGAATAGATGCATGGTTTTATCGGTAATACTTGTCACATGGGTGAAGACAGAATGATAATCCACTACGCCAAAATAAAAGAGTATGGCAGCAATGCCCAAGATAAAACCCATATCCCCAACGCGATTAACAATAAACGCTTTTAAACTACCAAATACAGCGGATTCTCGTTTGAACCAAAAACCGATGAGCAAGTAAGACACCAAGCCCACGCCTTCCCAACCAAAAAAGAGTAATAAAAAATTATTCGCCAATATCAACGTCAACATCGCAAACGTAAACAACGACACATAACTAAAAAAACGCTGGTAGCCCGGATCATCCGCCATATAACCGACCGTATAGATGTGCACCATCAGAGAAACGAACGTGACGATAAATGTCATGGTTGCACTTAAGCGATCAAGCAATATACCCACATCAAAATGAAAATTACCGGATGTAACCCAGTTATACACAACCGCTTCTTGCGCGGGCACACCTTGTAAAACAATTTTCGCAAACAAATAACTGGCCAAACAAAATGACACGCCGACGAGTGAAATCGTGACCCAATGGGTGGCCGTGCGGCCAATTATTTTTCCCGCCAGTCCTGCGATAAGAGCACCTGCTAATGGCAGGAGCATCGCGATCAGCGCGAATGATAAAAGTTGATTTTCCACGTTTTATCCTTTTAATACGTCCAGATTTTTAATTTCAATGGTACCGGTTCGTCGAAACCACACAACCATGATGGCTAAGCCAATCGCTGCTTCTGCCGCCGCAACGGTTAAAATAAAAAATACAAAAACCTGCCCGATGTTATTTTGCAAAAAATGCGAGAAGGCGATGAAATTAGTATTCACGGCTAACAGCATCAACTCAATTGACATCATCAAAGTGATGATATTTTTTCGATTGATAATGATCCCGGCAATGCCTAAACCAAATAACATAGCTGCGAAAATCAAATATTGGCTGAGTGATATCATTTTTTTTTCTCCACTTTCATCTTCACCAATCTCATCCTATCCGCCGCACGCACCGCAATCTGTTCCGCTGAATTTTGTGATTTCCGCCCATGCGCTTTGCGATGCGCTAATGCAATCGCCGCTACAATCGCCGTGAGTAACAATACCCCGGCCACCTCAAAAGGATAAGCATAATCGGTATAGAGCACACTGCCTAAATTGGCGATATTGTTATAATCCGCCGGTAATGCCGCCGGTGTTGCAACCACGCTCAAGCCAAAATGCGACGGGCCTAACACCAACATAGCTAACCCAACAATCACTGCTACAATCATCGCCGCAATCGGTAAAAATCGCACAAATCCTTCTCGCAACGGAGCAACATGCAAACGCAGCATCATGACGACAAATAAAAATAATGTCATCACCGCACCCACATACACCAACACTAAAATCAACGCTAAAAATTCAGCATCCATCAGCAACCAAAGTCCTGCGCTAGCAAAAAATGTCAACACTAAAAACAAAACACTGTGCACCGTGTTGCGCGCAATAATCACCATCAGCCCCGAAAAAATGGCAACTGCTGCAAAAACATAAAAAATAATTTGTAATACCGTCATCGTTAATTACCTATATTTCGCATCGTCAGCACGATCTTTCGCAATCTGTGCTTCGTATCGATCACCAATCGCCAATAATTTTTCTTTCGTCAAAATATTTTCCCCGCGATTCTCAAAGTGATAATCATGTAAACGCGTTAACACAATCGAATCCACCGGACACGACTCTTCACAAAATCCGCAATACACACATTTGAATAAATCAATTTCATATAATGTCGTGCGCCTTGTCCCATCATTTGCGCGAGGGCCCGCTTGAATGGTGATAGCCAATGCAGGACAAACCGCTTCACACAACTTACACGCAATACAACGTTCTTCGCCATTGGGATAACGACGCAAGGCATGAATTCCACGAAACCGCGGCGAAGCCGGTGTTTTTTCTTCTGGATATTGAATCGTCACTTTACGAGAAAATAAAAAACGACCCGTTAATTGTAAGCCGCGCAATAAATCCCAAAATGAAAAACTTTTTATGTAATATGTCAGCTTTTTCATACGTTATCCTACGTTGCAAACCATGGACTGATTTTAAATTGAATCGCCAAGGCCAAGACGACAATCCAGACAATCGTCACAGGAATTAATACTTTCCAACCCAACCGCATAATTTGATCGTAACGGTAACGTGGGAAAGTCGCTCTAAACCATAAATAGCAAAACACAAAAAAACCAAGCTTCATTAACAACCAAACAATGCCAGGTACCCACGCAAATAATGCCTCAAGATGCGGAATGCCTTCAAACGGTGATAACCAACCACCGGCAAACATAATCGCTGCCAATGCAGAAATCAAAATCATGTTGGCATATTCCGCCAAGAAAAATAAAGCGAAAACTGTTCCCGAGTATTCCACGTGAAAACCCGCGACTAATTCAGATTCCCCTTCCGCTACATCAAATGGCGCGCGATTGGTTTCAGCCACGCCCGACACCCAATACACAATAAAGAGAGGCAATAATGGCAACCAATACCAATGCCAAAATCCACCGGCTTGCGCTGTCACAATCTCATGAAAATTCAAAGAACCCGCCGCCATCATGACGCCCACCAACGCAAACCCCATCGCTATTTCATATGAAATTGATTGCGCAGCTGCACGCAGTGCGCCAAACAAAGCATATTTTGAATTCGATGCCCACCCTGCAATTAAAACACCATAGACACCTAACGAGGACAACGCAAAAACGTATAAAACACCCGCATTAATATTGGCGAGCACCATGGCTTTATCAAATGGAATGACTGCCCAGCCAGCTAACGCCGTACCAATACTGATGACGGGTGCAATAACAAATAAAAAACGATTGGAAGCAGAGGGAACAATAATTTCTTTGTTTAATAATTTCAAAATATCCGCAATGGGTTGTAACAATCCAAAGAGACCGACGCGATTCGGTCCAATGCGATTTTGCATATAACCAATCACTTTGCGTTCAAGGTACGTCAGATAAGCAACTGCCAACAATAAAATGACAACCAACACTAAAATTTTTAGTGTGATAAGACCCACGAGAAATATTCCATTCATCATATTTTTTGAATCTCAATTGCGCCAAATAATTCACTTAACGCGCGGGTTGCTAAGATACCACCCATAATCCAAGCGGCTTCATCGGGAACACGCTCATCCAATTGCACCGTCAGTTGCACCCGTTGATCACGTTGTTTGACGGTGACGCGATCCTCCGTTTTTACATTGAAGCGTTCACCGGTGCGCGGGTGAAGTCGAACGGTCGCCACATCGCCTTCCATAATCGCTTGTGTCGCTTGCAACGCCGGTGCGCGACGCACCAAGTTATCCCCTGAATAAATGGGGATCGTACCCACTCGGGTTAATTGATGAGGCACTGTTGCTGTGATCGGAGTGGTTTCATTCGCAAAATAAAAACTCATCATCAATTCTTGTTTTGCCAACGCATGTTTGACCTCGTTTTTAATCGCTTCAGAGGATTCATAGTCAAATCCCTCGCAGTCAAATAAATTACCGAGCACGCGTAACACTTTCCAAGCAGGACGCGAATCTGCAAACGCTGCCGTCACGCCTTTAAAGGTTTGCCATTCACCCGCTGCATTGACAAACGTGCCAGATGTTTCCGTGAAAGGTGTTACCGGCAATAAGACATTCGCATGTTGCAGCAATTCTTGATTTTTAAAAACAGACAGTGACACAACAAACTCGGCTTGTTGTAATGCACTGACAGCGGCAAGAGGATTTGCACAATCCAATTCAGGTTCAACGTTTAATAAGACATACGCTTTACGCGCATTCAACAACATGCTTTGCGCATCATAACCCTCATTGATCACCGCCTCACCTACCGTTGCACGATGCGGCACAGCACCTGCTAACCAGGCGCCTGATGCGTTGGCACCTTCTGTTAAGAACCCGCACACCGCATTGTTTTCTCTTGCAATCCAACTCGCGAGTGCGCGAAGTTGTGATGCATTGGGATGATTAAATGCTTCTGCCCCTAGAAAGACACCGACTTTTTTGCCGTCTCTAATTAATTTTACAATTTGCTGATCGGCTTCAGTGACGTCAATGCCCGCAAATTCTGCATCTGGGCTGATGGCTTTCGTGACTGCCGCTAGCGCCTGAACAAAACGATGCGGTGCTGCGATTTTTTTGGCGGTGACAGGAAAATTAAATGGATGATCCAACATATTCAGCGCAATCACCCGCGCGCCGTTTCGGGTCGCTTTGCGAATGCGCAGCGCAACAGAGGGTTGCTCTTTTTGCACGTTTGTGCCAATTAACAAAATCACATCGCACGTTTCAATATCCGCCACCGAGGTATTTAAGCCTGGGAAAACCGGCATGTCATTTTGATCAGAGAAATCCACTTGGCGTAAGCGATGATCGACACTCGAACTGCCGAGTGCGCGTAATAATTTTTGTAATAAATAAAATTCTTCGAGCGTTGAATTCGGTGAAGCCAACGCTCCTAATTGATCGCCTGGATTTTTTTCTAAGACTTGTTGCAACCCATTCACAGCAAATTCCAACGCAGTGAACCAATCCGTCTCTTGCCACTGATCCTGGATGCGAATCATGGGTTTTTGCAAACGGTCTGCGTGATACAAACCTTCGTAACTAAATCGATCGCGGTCAGAAATCCACATTTCATTAATCAACATATTTTCTCGCGGCACAATTCGCATCACACTGCCATCGCGAACGTGCGCATACACATTTGAACCGATACAATCATGCGGTGCAATGGTGGGATACTGATTTAATTCCCATGCTCGCGCGGTAAAACGAAATGGTTTTGACGTTAATGCACCGACGGGACAAAGATCAATGATATTGCCAGAGACTTCTGATTGCAGTGGCTGGCCAAGCACCGTGCGAATTTCCATGTGTTCGCCGCGCCAAACAGCGCCTAACTCGCGCATGCCTGCAATTTCTTCACCAAAACGCACGCAGCGCGTGCATTGAATACAACGTGTCATTTCCGTCGCGACTAAAGGCCCTAAGTCTTCATCTTTAACGGAACGTTTGCCTTCTACGTAATTTGAATCACCTGCACCATAGCCCATGCTTAAATCTTGCAATTCACATTCACCGCCTTGATCGCAGATCGGGCAGTCGAGCGGATGGTTTATCAATAAAAATTCCATCACGGCTTTTTGCGCTGCCAATGCTTTCGGTGAGCGGGTAAAAACTTTCATCCCCGGTGCAACAGGTGTTGCACAAGCCGGTAACGGTTTCGGTACTTTTTCAACTTCGACCAAACACATCCGACAATTTGCCGCAATCGACAATTGTTTGTGATAGCAAAACCGTGGAATATAAATTCCCGCATCATCCGCTGCTTGGATGACCATGCTATTGGCATTTACTTTTAATGGTTTCCCATCTATTTCTATTTCAATGTCAGACATTTTTTACTCTCAATAGGCTTATACAACTCCCTGCCGTCATTGCGAGGAATGTTTTTTTACGACGAAGCAATCCAGTTTTTTGCGGGTAGCCACTTAAAAACTGGATTGCTTCGTCGTAAAAAAACACTCCTCGCAATGACGGCGAGTCTGTCGCTTCTTTCTTACTTACTATTTATTTACTATTCAGCAACCATACATTTACCATGCTCAACATGGTAAACAAATTCATCATAAAAATGTTTTAAAAAACCGCCCACTGGCCACGCAGCGGCTTCACCGAATGCACAAATGGTTCGGCCTTCAATGTTTTTTGCGGCACGGCGTAACGTTTCGATATCTGCCAGTGTTGCATTTCCTTGCTCGATTCGATGCACTAATCGATATAACCAACCGGTGCCTTCACGACACGGTGTGCATTGACCGCAAGATTCTTCCATATAAAAAAGGGATAAGCGTTCTAGTGCTTTCACCATACAAACGGTTTCATCCATCACAATCACCGCACCTGATCCTAATCCGGAACCCGCTTTTTGGACGGAATCAAAATCCATATCCAAATTCAGCATAATGTCCGCAGGCAACACGGGCATCGAGGAACCGCCTGGAATCACTGCTTTTAATTGATGACCATGACGCACACCGCCCGCCATGGCTAATAATTCTTTAAAGGGTGTACCCAGTGGCACTTCGTAATTACCGGGTTGATTCACGTGACCACTGACGCTGAAAACTTTACAACCGCCATTATTGGGTTTGCCTAACTTTAAAAACCACTCGGCGCCTTTTTCTAAAATAACGGGGATAGAGGCATAGGTTTCGACATTATTAATCGTTGTGGGCTTGCCATATAAACCACGCGCCGCAGGAAAAGGCGGTTTAAAACGCGGCATCCCTTTTTTGCCTTCCAGTGATTCCATTAACGCTGTTTCTTCACCGCAAATATAAGCACCTGCGCCTAAGTGGGAATACAACTCAAAATCAACGCCGGATCCCAAAATATTTTTGCCAAGCAAACCCGCCTCGCGCGCCTCTTGAAGAGCCGCTTCAAACCGTTCATACGGTTCCCAAAATTCACCGCGAATATAGTTATAGCCAACGGTTGCGCCCATCGCATAACCACCGATCGCCATTCCTTCAATAATTTGATGGGGATTTAAGCGTAAAATTTCACGGTCTTTGCACGTGCCGGGCTCACCTTCATCAGCATTGCATAACACGTATTTTTGTCCGGGCAAATCATGGCGGATAAAACTCCATTTCAATCCCGTTGGAAATCCTGCGCCGCCGCGACCACGTAACGCCGATAATTTAACCGCATCGATAATTTGCGCGGGTGGAATGTTGTCGCGCAAAATCTTTTTCCATTGCTCATAACCACCGCTGCTTTGATAGGTGCTCAACGTCCATGGTCGGTCTAAATGCAATGTTCGAAAACAAATTTCATTCGCCACAGTCGCTACTCCAACTCATCTAAAATGATATCGATTTTTTCTGGGGTGAGCTTTTCATAATATTTTTTACCGATTTGAAACATCGGTGCAACCGTGCAAGCGGCCAAACATTCCACTTCCCGTAAGGTAAACTTGCCATCCGACGTGGTGCCATTCACATCCACCTTCAAACGCTTTTTTAAATGTTCCATTATTTTTTCTGAGCCACTGAGCAGGCAAGAAATATTCGTGCAGACATTGATAATATGTTTGCCCGCCGGTTCTAATTGGTACATCGAATAAAACGATGCCACTTCATACACGGCAATGTGCGGCATCTGCAAATAATCAGCCACTGCATTCATTATGTCTTCCGTGAGCCAACCGCCGTTTTCAGCTTGCACTATCGTCAGTGCTTGCATCACACCCGATTGTTTTTGGTCGGCGGGATAACGCGTGAGCCAACGATCGATTTCAGCGCGCGTTTTTTCGGAAAGAATTGTTTGAGTTGAGTCAGTCATTAGCGGTCAATTTCTCCAAACACAATGTCCAAACTTGATAAAATAGCAACCACGTCGGCAATCATGTGCCCGCGAACTAATTCTTCCAATGCCGCTAAATGGGGAAACCCCGCCGCGCGAATTTTCATGCGGTACGGTTTGTTTGCACCATCGGATACCAGATACACACCAAATTCCCCTTTCGGATGTTCAATGGCTGCATACGCCTCACCTTCCGGCAAACAAAAACCTTCTGTCATCAATTTAAAATGATGAATCAATGATTCCATGTTTTTTTTCATATCGACACGGGTCGGCGGCGTAATTTTGTGATGATCGGATATGACAGGGCCCGGATTTTTTCGCAGCCATTCCACACATTGGCGAATAATGCTGTTTGATTGACGCATTTCTTCGACGCGCACTAAATACCGATCGTAACAATCACCGTTCACACCGACAGGAATATCAAAATCTATTTGGTCGTAAACTTCATAGGGTTGTTTTTTGCGTAAATCCCATTCGACGCCGGAACCCCGCAACATGGGGCCGGTGAAACCTAATGCAATCGCTCGCTCGGGTGAAACCACACCGATGTTAACCGTGCGTTGTTTCCAAATACGATTATCGGTGAGCAATGTTTCATATTCGTTGACGCGCTCAGGAAATCGCTCGGTAAAATCCCAAATAAAATCGAGCAAGGAACCTTGGCGATTTTCATTCATGCGTGTCACATCGGATTCATTGTGCCAACGGGAAGTGCGATACTGCGGCATACGTGCAGGCAAATCACGATACACGCCGCCTGGACGATAATACGTTGCGTGCATCCGCGTACCCGATACCGCCTCGTAACAATCTAATAAATCTTCTCGTTCCCGAAAACAATAGAGAAACATGGACATTGCGCCAATATCTAAACCATGTGCGCCTAGCCATAGTAAATGATTTAACAGTCGGGTAATTTCATCAAACATGACGCGGATATATTGTGCGCGGATGGGCGCCTCAATCCCCAATAATTTTTCCATTGCGAGCACATAACTGTGTTCATTACACATCATGGACACATAATCTAAACGATCCATGTAACCGATGGTGTGATTATAAGGTTTGCTTTCCGCTAGTTTCTCAGTCGCGCGATGCAACAAGCCGATATGTGGATCGGCACGCACAACTGTTTCACCATCCACTTCTAAAATGAGTCGTAACACACCGTGAGCAGCGGGATGCTGAGGGCCAAAATTAAAAGTGTAATTACGAATTTCTGGCAACTTTTCCATGCTTACTCCCCGCTTTGATAACGATTATCACGGCGAATGACTTTGGGTTCGAGGATGCGGGGTGGAATACTGACTGGTTCATACACCACGCGCTGAGTCGCTGCATCGTAACGCACTTCCACATGACCGCTTAATGGAAAATCTTTGCGAAAAGGATGACCTGAAAAACCATAATCCGTCAGAAGACGGCGTAAATCGGGATGACCGGCAAACATAATGCCAAACATGTCAAACGCTTCACGCTCAAACCAATTCGCGGCTGGCCAAATTTCTAAGACCGATGGAATTTTGGGATAATTATCACTGAGCAAAACGCGAATACGAATGCGATGATTGAGCGGCAACGAAAGCAAATGATACACCACAGCAAAACGTGGGCGCTCAAGATGAATATGTTGCAACGATTGATTATCAACGCCGCGCTCAAAACCAGTGGCAGTCGCCGATTCGGTTTCCCACTGTGATAAACCGTAATGCAAATAATCAACGCCGCACACATCGATCAACTGGTTAAATGCAAACGCCGATTCATCGCGCAACGCAAAACAAATTTCTCGCAAATGAGTGGCATCCACATCCATCGTCAATTCACCGCAAGCGATTTCAGCGCGCTGTAATTTGGCTTGAAAACGTGTTTTGACTTGTTCAATTAAAGTTTCAACGTCGGCCATGATTATCGCTCAATTGTTTTTTTGCGGTTAATTTTATTTTGTAATTGGATGACGCCATAAAGCAATGCTTCTGCTGTCGGTGGACAACCGGGTACGTAGACATCCACTGGCACAATCCGATCACAGCCCCGCACGACGGAATAAGAATAATGATAATACCCACCGCCATTGGCGCACGACCCCATTGAAATAACCCAACGCGGTTCTGCCATTTGTTCATAGACTTTGCGTAATGCGGGCGCCATTTTATTGCAAAGCGTACCGGCAACAATCATCAAATCGGATTGACGCGGACTGGGGCGAAAAATAACGCCGAATCGATCTAAGTCGTATCGCGCCGCACCGGCGTGCATCATTTCAACTGCGCAGCAAGCTAACCCAAATGTCATTGGCCATAAGGAGCCGCTCTGCGCCCAAGCGATGACGGATTCGACGGTGGTGGCAAGAAAACCCTGGTCTTTTAAGCCCATTATTCCCATTCCAGCGCCCCCTTTTTCCACTCATAAATAAATCCGATGACTAACAAGCCTAAAAAGATACCCATCGCAATGAGGCCAAACCAGCCAATTTTACGAAAAATAACGGCCCAAGGCACCAAGAAAGCGGTTTCTAAATCGAAAATAATAAAGAGGATTGCGACAAGATAATAACGCACATCAAATGGCATACGTGCATCATCAAACGGTTCAAAACCGCATTCGTAAGGAGAATCTTTTTCTGCATTCGGACGTTTAGGCCCTAGCAGATAACCTAAAGAAGGTACTAATAAACCAAGCCCACCGCCTATCACCAGGAAAATCAAGATAGGCAAGTAATTGTTTAACACTTGTTTTCTCCTCTAAGAGTCAACTCAAGCATAAAGTCTTTACAGTACGACGTTGTTATGTAATTTACTTTTATTCGTAGCTACTCACCCCAATGGCACTAGCCTAAGAACTGTCATCCCAATGGCACTAAGCTTAAGGACTGTCGTCCCGGAATTTAGTAGCTCTTAACGAGCGCCTTTTGCTCGTTTAGAGCTACTAAATTCCGGGATCCATCTTCAATTTACCGCCCTCTTGCTTTTTAACTTATGTGCTTTAAGCAAAATGGATCCCGGACATTAACTGGCGCTAAATTCGCAAAAAGCGCTCATTAAGCGCCAGTAAATTCCGGGATGACAGTTCTTAAGCTAGCACCATTTACCACTCACCCCAGATGACATCAATGGGCGAGTCGTATATACCGCCCTTTTATATTGGTACCGAAGATCGGACTCGAACCGATACGGCTTTCGCCACTGCCCCCTCAAAGCAGCGTGTCTACCAGTTTCACCACTTCGGCTTAATTAATCATTTTGACTTCTAACGCTTTGCCCCTACAACCCGCGGGGAATAAATTTTATTTACTGCCATCCTTTTTCTGTACCGGCAACTGCAAGTCGCCACCCGCTGCAGGAGCCAGCGGAATACTATTGGGTGATGCCAGCGAATTGGATGGTTGCTGTGTTGCTGGCACTGCCGGACTTGCAGGCAATATCACTTGTTGTTCTTGTTTAACAGCTCGGCTGGCCATGTAATTTAATAAAATACTGGTGCCGAAAAAAATCACCACAAATCCAATGGTCAATCGTAATAAAAAAGAGCCTGAACCACGGCTACCAAATACCGTTTGTGATGCACCGCTACCAAATGCTGCACCTACCGTTGCACCCTTGCCTTGTTGCACCAATACAAGCGCAATCAAGCAAACAGCCACCAGCACGTGGATAATTAAAACGAGTTGGTACATGTATTCAAATCCTCACGATGAAAGCAGGGTATTTTACACCGCTGCACTGCAAATTGCTAAAAATCCTTTCGCCTCTAAGGAAGCACCACCCACCAGTCCACCATCGATATCCTGCATGGCAAATAAACCTGCCGCATTATCTGCTTTGACACTGCCGCCATATAGAATGCATATACTTTGTGCAATCTCAGCGTGCCGCTGTTTTAACAGGTGACGGATAAAAGCATGCACTTCTTGCGCCTGTTCCGGGGTGGCCGTTAAACCGGTGCCAATTGCCCAAACAGGTTCGTACGCAATCACAGCGTTACGAAAGGCGTCAATGCTAGCAGCTTCTATCACAGATGCAAGCTGTTGTTGGATAATTTGTTCCGTTTGGCCTTGCTGGCGTTGCTCTAGTGTTTCACCCAAACATAATATAGGAATTAAACCGAACTCTTGTGCTGCCTTAAATTTTGCTGCGATTAAAGTCATATCTTCATGAAAAACATGCCTGCGTTCGGAATGCCCGACTAACACATATTGGCAGCCAACGTCTGTCAACATGGTTGCAGAGACTTCACCGGTAAAGGCACCTGCTTTGCCTAAATAAAGATTTTGCGCGCCTAATTTGACGTTGCTGTTGGCTAAGAGATCGCTGACCTCTGGTAAAAAAACATAGCTAGGCACTACGACCACATCAATTGTTTGAAAATCAGCAGCCCCTGCAATAATAGCTTGCGTTAATAATTGCACTTCTTTACGCGTGCCATTCATTTTCCAATTGCCCGCTACCATTTTTGTTCGCATCGAGGATTCCTTGTTGATTTAGCAAGAAGCGGATTGTAAACGATGGGGTTGGGCGGTGACAAGCGGGGGGTTATTTAACCTTGTGTTTAAGAAAGGGCTGTCATCCTGAGCGCTTTTCGCTCCGAAGGATCTCCTGATGAGGCCGCGAGATGCTTAAGAATATCTTTAGCAAAACATCAGAAATTTGCGGGAGATCCTTCGGAGCGAAAAGCACTCAGGATGACAGCCCTATCTTAAGCAGCTTTCAATCTGAGCCGCGACCGTCAGGGAGTGTCACGCAGCCTGAATTGAGATAAGCAAAAATAGCATCGTCGGTGATCGCTCCCTGACGGTCGCGGCTCAGATTAAAACAGACAGATTAAAACAGTTTAAAACATTCCGCGTAATAAAAAATCCTTCTCGAATATCAAGCTCTTCTTTAAACTAATGTGCCTGAGGCTTAGCTTTCACTTCCACTTCCTTCGCAAGATTAGCAATCTCCGCACTTTCAGAATCACTTAACTGAACACCAGAAGCAATCTTCCCGATGTATTCTCTAATTTTTAGGATTTTTTCTTTGTCATGAACTTTGTCTTCCAGTTCCGCCAATAATTTTTCTTGTTCCATCAATTGTTTACTTGAAACCTCAATTGTTTTTGATAAATCACCTGTGTGAAAATATCCCTTAACAACATCCAGCTCTTCTTTTTGAGGATGATAATCAACCCCAGAAACATTTTCATATTTTAATTTTCTCTGCTCACAAATCAGAATGAGCGACTTCACTAATAGTGTATCTGCATTAGGACGAATATATATTTTCTTGTTTGTTCCGCACTCCGATAAAAATGAATTACACATGCCATTAGCAAACGTTAGATAATCAAGACAAGGCATTTTTTTCACATGCTCAGGAAGATTATTGGCAAAAAAACCATGGTAAAACTTCTCAGCAAGAAGACTTGCTAGGGTGGTTGCAATACTTTCAACCGTGTCTGGGGGTTTAGGAACAAATTTATGTTCTTGCAGTATTTGTTCTACTTTCCGAATATCTGGGTTATCTATTATCCCATCTACAAATTGAATTGAATTCCACTTCGTTGCCGGGATAGCACGAGGATCATAACCTTTTGCTTTTAAAATATCTTCAAAAATCGCAACCCTATCTATTGAAGAAGGTAATTTAACCACCTTGATGGAATATTTATTGGATTCATTAACGGTTTCCGCAAAACAACCTTGCACTCTGGTCGTAGAAGGCAAAGACTGGGAATTCTTAATCTCCACAAAAGTGACGGCAACCTCACCTTTTTTAATAATTTCACAAGACCCGCTCTTTGCATCAAGGATAGCTTGTCTTTTTTCTAATTCAGCCAAAATCAAAGGAAGCTGTATTTCAGCGTCTGCTTTGCTATATATCTTACGCGTTGTGTTAGTAGGAAGAATAACTTGAGACGCTTGACTCGCTTTAACATTCTTATGTTGCGATTGAAATATTTTATTTAGCGTTTGCCAAGCAATGCTATTAACTTTTTCTTCGTCAGTTAAAACGGCTTTACTTTTTTGTTCTTGATTAACTTGTTGCTTCGCCTCTTGAGCTTGTTGTTCTGCCAGCGCCTGAAGTTGCGCTCGTCGCTCCGCCTCAGCTTGTTGGTCTACTAAAAGCTGCGCTTGTCGTTTTTGCTCTTCTTGAACTTTTTGTTCCGCTTGAGCTTTTTGTTCCACTTGACGCTGCGCTTGTTGTGCAGCCAAACGTCGCGCTTCTTGCTGCTGCTCTGCCAAACGTTTTGCTTGTTCTTGCTGCTGATTGACTGATGGACGTGTCGCCTTTATTTCACCAAAAATTCTCTGGTGATTTGCCTCAATATCACTGACCAATGAATATCTCATAAACCTGGTTATACAAGCTTCTCTTTCCTTAGGAGAAAAATCAGCCGCCAATTCTTTAAATTTACGAAATTGATTTTCAGCAAAAAGAGTCTTCCCTATAAATTCAGCATTGGAATCAAACTCAGATCCAAGGCCAAGATTTTTTACAGCTTTAATAATAAAACTTCTGCATAAAATGAAACGCCCCTCTTCAGAATGGCTCGGCTGATCTTGAACAACTTTTAAGTCTTCGACAAGCTGCTTAATTTCGTTCGCCGTTTTAAGTTTCGTGTCAGCTCCTCTTTTTGACTCAACAAATTTTACGTCTATTAACTTATCCAGCGCTCCAAATTCGAAAAGGCGATATAAGTGAGAAAAATCTTCCGATGGTTGATGCGAACTAACAAACCATTCATTTAATTCTTTTTGCAATTCATCACGTGAACTACTCATAGTACGACCTGCTTATTTTATTTAACCGCTTAAATTACCCTGAAGGCGAAGGCGAAGGTGCATGAGATTCATTTCCGTCTTGGCCAAGCTGCAGTTGACCTGACTCCTGAAGCCCTTCTTTAATCCTCTGATCCGCTACCGGTAATTCTTTCTCCCTCAAATCATTATATTGTTTCTGCACAACATCGATTTTATCTCGTAAGCCAATCACTTTAACAACAAGCTCATCCTTTTCTTTGGCGAAGCCTTCCTGTGTTTGAGAATCTTTCGAGACATCTATGTCTTTTGTCAGTTTGGCCAACACATCCGCCTCTTCTTTTAAAGCACCTAACGCTTCAGCCTGTTTTCTACATAGAACCAATAATTGATCGCCAACAATTGAATTCATCTCAATCGTGTTTTGTTGCGGCTGAGCTGCAATTTCGATTAATCTATTTTTAGAAGAATTTACCATGTTCAAGTCTCTTTCGATGCTGTTGATGGTGTTTTCTAATGCTTCTGCTTTATCTATAATGACATTCAACGCTTTTCTAGGATCATCTTGTGGAAGCTCTGCTTTCAACTTCGCTTCTAACTGCTCGCGGGCTTGCAGCTCTGGCGTGAGAGGTGGGGCTGATGCGATAACAGAGCCTGCATCTTCTTGCCTTGCATCTTCTTTTTTAGCTTCAGCTGCTTTCTCTTCTGCTTTTTTTTCTTCCGCTGCTTTTCCTAATTCTGTGATTTTCGCTTCGAGAGGTTCTTTGATTTTTTCTACTTCACTTTTACCCGCTTGCTTCTCTTCAGCTTCGCGACGCCAGCTATCCATAAAATGATACAATTTATTAATAGCGATTGTAGTAGGATCTTTCTTGTCCGCCCTTTCTTTACTACCATATAATTTTTCTCTTTCTGCCAACAACTGATCCAATCGCATGGTAATGCCGGAATCTAAAGTCGCACCAACACCTCTTTTTTTTTGCCAATTCCGCAATCTTATAAAAATGATTAATACTAATCTCAGTCTGAATTAATTCAGGCTTTCCGTGTTTAATTAAAATTTGCGTGGCGCCTAAAAATTGCAACATATCGAGGATACCTCTGTAATTGTCGCAATCTTTTCCCGCCTTCGTCAAAGTGACCGAGCCATCATCCGCCACAAAAAATTTAACGCCGGGGAATTTTCTGGATTCAAATGTATTTTTCTTATCTTTCACTGCTTTTTGAAACAGTTCCAACAACCGGAAGATTTGACCATCATCATCCGCACCCGCAATTTTCGCCAAACCACCTTCTTCTTTCAATTGCTGCTCAGCTTCTGGATATGGTTCGCGAGAGGGATAAAAGATATCGCTATACAATACCGCTTTCTTTTCTCTCAAATCTTTTTTCAGTTGATCGATTTCAGTCAGCTCCAGTTTCGCTTTATATTTTTGTAGTTCTGCTATTTCAGCAGCCTTTGCCACACTCAGGTTCGTCACTTGCTTATTCCCGAGGCTGCGTTCGAGACCTCTTATTTCATCGGGTACCGCTTTGTACTCGATATTATCTTTAAATTCTTTTAATTTTTGTTTTGTAGCATCTTCAAGATTTTTTATCTCTGCTGCATCTGTAATACCGAGCGCTTGGCCAAGACCACTCAATTTATTCTCTACGCTTTGCGCAGCTTTTAGCAAATGGGCATCCCACTTTTCTTTTTCATAGTTACCGGATGTTGCTAACGTACTTTCTTCTTTTTCCAATGCAGTTGATAAATCAACCAGCGATTTCTCTATTTCGTCGAACGTATTCTTTGCCAGTTCTTTCTGTTCTTTTGAGATTAATTTTTCTTCTATTCCCAAATCAACTGCGGTCAACCCTTTTTTAAATTCATCGAGTGCCTTGGAAATTTCCCCTTTTTGGAAACTCTCTTTTACATTAAATCGAAAATAAGATTTGCCGCTTTTGACATCTTTTAAATCTGTTTCAATACTGTTTAATAATTTTTTTGCGCTTCTGGCTGCTTTTTTCCCATCTTCCAATACGGTGTTTTTTATTTTTTCGTAGTCTTTTTCTTGTTTGGGTGCAGGTGCTGGTGGGGTTTGCGCCTCTTGCTTTGGTGTAGCAGCTGGCGTAACTTCCGATTGTGCATTTGCTGCTTGTGATTGCGCTTGCGATTCCTCCGCATTCTTTTTTGCATCACCCGCGTCTACTTGTTCTTGCTGCCTTGGTTGTCCAGGAGTAACTGAAGAAGACATAAAATCATACCTCTCTATATGTTAAGAGTCTTTATTTGTTAATTATACACTATAATGTTCATAAATTAGGCGTCATGCCGCGGGTTTTTGCTTGATTGACATAAACCTTCAGATCCTCTGGCGATGGCTTATAATGGAAAATATCGATAACTTTGCCCGCCTTATCCCCTAGATGCTGCAACTCAACCCATGCCGCACGAACCATTTTATCAAATCCAGCAAACTCAATTGCCCAGCCGCGTTTATGGACTTCAGCGGCCATTGCACGCGCCGTTTGCAACGCATCTTCCGGTGTACGCTCATGAGAAAATAAGTCTTTTGGCGCGCCGACAATACAGCATCCGCGATCATACACGCGATAATGTGAACTCACGCCGGGCAAAGTTAACAATTGTTTTTCGCTGGGATAATCTAAGTTATAGACATCCCAAATGGTTAACGTCGCAAATCGCTGTAATAAATAATAAATTTCGATGGCGGTGATGGGACGGTTTAAGATATCCGTCATTTCTGGCAGCGGTAAATTTTTCCCTAACGCTTCCCACACTTCGGTTTTTAAGCGCTTAAAGATTTGGCTTTCATCCATGGTTAAGCGCGGTTTAATTGTTAAATCAAACTCAACCGAGAACGTTTCCATTTCTTCATTGGTCGTATTGATCACCACACGGTAAGAACCTTCCGTGTCTGCTAATGCAATACCATTGATCATGCCGTCGCTAGTACAAATCAATCCATTCGGTAACGGCGCACCACCCTGCAACTCCGCTTGAAAACGAATGTTTCCACCTTTGCCCGCATCGGATTGAATAAAATCTTTTAACTGCAATGGACCATACGTTGCACCAATATTCACAACTTGAGCAGGAATGGTTTTTACTAAACGCATAGCAACTCCATCAATTTTTTGAGAATCTTAGTTGAAGTATATACTAATCACATTTGAAACGCCCAGCCTCGCAATACTAATATCGCCCATAACTTTCAATAAACTGTTGTAGCAATTTTTCAGCTTGAGAAATACAATCCTGCACCGTGCTTTCTGGCACGATATCACCTGAATAATCTGCAACATTCCGCTGCTTACGCATAGCATCCAGTAAAATTAATCTCTTGTTATCGACTTGTAGTGTTTTAGAGAGCGATTGAATCATTGTTTGATGGTGGCCAGGTTTACTCGTTAATGTTCGGTAGCCATTAATGTGTAATGCAGCATTCGCAATTTGCATGATTGCTTTGTAAGCTGCATCGAAGCGATTTTCAGCACTGACCGCCATTACTTTAGAATCTGTAATATTTCGTTCCGCGGCAAAAATCAATTTTTTTATTGTGTCATGACTCACTGTAATTTGTTCTAAGCTTTTGCCAATGAGGTTACTCAATGTCATTACCCACTCCTATGATGAAAATTTTTGGCTTATTCAATATTTCTTGAACAAACGCGTTTTTATTTATTACTAATTTTTGCCATTCTTTTTTCTGATATACTTTGGGATTAATTTCGCGCCCTAAGATAGTTTGCGCAGGATAAAGAGCCGCAACTGCATCTGCGAAAGCAATTTCTCCAATAATTAATACATCAATATCACTTCCTAAGCTTTCTGTTCCACGCCCCGCAGAACCAAAAACAAACGCTACTTCAATTTTTCCGGCAAGGGGTGCCAGTGCATCAGCCAGCACATCCGCCAAACCGGAAGTTTTCCGTAAGATACTCGCCAATTCGATAAAAATGGGAAACTTTGGATTGGCTTTATAACAGACTTGATTGCCGCTAACTTCTCGTATTAGCACTTGAACTTTTGCTAGCTTGGACAACTCACGGTGCACGCTTCCTGCTGTAGTATTTGTTAATCGAGCAATCTCCCGAACGTGAAATCTGGTCTCTGGATGTAGTAACAATAAGCCTAAAACCCGCTTGCGGTATTCCGGAAATAAAAAAGAAGTGATTGATGACATAGTATAAGCGCCTAATGTAGCCAACTAAGCTACAATTGTAGCCGAAAAAGCTACATTTTTCAAACTTAAACTTTATAACCATTAATCGATAAATATCTAACACTTAGCAATTCATCAAACACAACAGCGGACTCCCGCAACTACTGACTACCCAACCACTCATAAATCTCAACCCGCGACTGCGGACACTTCGCACACGAGCCGCCACACGCCGCCGTTTTATTAAATTGCCGCACACATCCTTTCCTCAACCAATGCGACAACATGCAACGCAACACATCCGCGTTACATTTAAAATGCGCACACAATGCCTCAAGGCTCACGATTTTCATTTGCTGCAAATACTGCTTAATTTCCAACAAACTCATATTGCCTCCGTTGATTGGATTGCATCGCAAAAAATCGCACCGCAAAAATCACACTCAATAAAACACCCGCAATGCTAACGACCCACAACAACGAAGAAGCCGGATGTCTCGCCAACGTTGCTAATTGATAAAATGCCACCGCCGTGCAATACGCAACACCCGTTGCCCACAACACGGAAAAAATCACCCAACCACGATGCACTTCACGTAACATCGCAGCCGTTGTTGAGACACACGGAAAATACAACAACACAAATAACAAATACGCCATCGCGCCCGCTTGACCATCAAAACGCTGATACATTAAGCCATACACACTTTGCGATAATGAATGAATCGGTGCTTTCGCCAACACCGGATTACCAAATGAATGACCCAGCTGACTTAAATTCGCAGGAATCGACATCAGCGCATCACGCAATCCATCCCAAAAATGAAACGTCGCCACTTGCGAAGCAAAATGACCGACTTGACTATACAATGCATTCAACGTACCAATCACCACTTCTTTCGCCAACACACCCGTCACAAGACCGACCGTCGCTGGCCAATTATCTTGATGAATTCCCATGGGAGCAAAAATCGGCGTCAATGCACGACCTAATGCTGACAAGAAAGAATTCGCATCCCCTTCACCACCATTCATCGAACCATTTAAATTTAACGCATTCAGCACACCAATAAACACACAAATAGGTAAAATTAATTTGCCCGCACGAAACACAAATCCTTGCAGTCGTTGCCAAGCATGCAGCATCAGTGTTTTTAAATGCGGAACATGATAAGGCGGCAACTCCATCACTAACGGTGCCGGATCACCTTTCAACACCGTTTTACGTAACAATAGCCCCGTCAACATCGCCATGCCAATCCCAATAAAATACAAGGAAAACACAATGTTTTGGCCACCCACCGGAAAAAACGCCGCCGTAAACACTGCAAAAATCGCAAGCCGTGCACCGCAGGACATGAAGGGCGTCATCATCACCGTGAGAATACGATCCCGTTTGTTTTCTAAGGTTCGCGCTGCCATCACAGCCGGCACATTGCAACCGAAACCCACAATCATCGGCACAAATGATTTACCCGGCAACCCCATTGCACGCATCAAACGATCCACAACAAATGCAGCACGCGCCATGTAACCCGAGTCTTCTAAAAAAGCGAGAAATAAAAACATTGCGCCAATCACAGGAATAAATGTCACGGTCGTGTTAATCCCTTTTCCAACACCGTTCGCTAATAATGCCGTTAACCACGTTGGCAAACCCAGTCGCGTGAACAATTGACCGGCACCACCGACAAAAAGTGTATCGCTGCCGATATCAAAAAAATCTTGGAATGCACCACCCACATTAATGGCGAAAAAAAACATGCTATACATAATGACTAAAAAAATCGGAATGCCTAACACGCGATTTAACAGCACTCGATCAATGCGCTCCGTCCACGTGGTGATCGGGTAAGCTTTTTTAACGAAACACTGTGCCAAAATAGTTTGAATAAATTGATACCGCGCATCGGCTAATAAAATATCCGCATCTTCATTGAGCGCAGCACGAATTTTTTGCTGCCAGTCACTGCATGTTTTGAGTGTGTCCGCCGTCACTGTTTTGCGTGCGTATAAATCATCTTCCAATAAACGGGTAGCCAGCCAAGTCGCTTTCGCTGATGAAAAATTATTTTTAATTTGTTGCGCCAGAGCATCGATTGCATCATGCAATAAAGTTGGTTGAGGATAGGCGAACGTGGCAGCTTGCTCTCTCTGTTGTGCAATGACCTGTTTTAAGTGTGGAATACCTGTCCCTTTGTGCGCTTCTAAACCGACAACGGCACAACCTAATGTGTTAGCCAATGCATCGAGTTTAATTTGCATGCCGCGATTGCGCGCCACATCCATCATATTCACCGCGAGAATAACGGGCACTTGCATTTCGAGTAATTGCAAAGTGAGATAAAGATTTCGTTCTAAGTTACTGGCATCGATAATATTAACGATGACATCCGCTTGTTGATTTAAAATAAAATCGCAAGCGATGCGTTCATCGACTGAGGAGGTGTCATTGACGATAGCAAGTGAGTAAGTGCCGGGTAAATCGACGACTTCAATGGTTTGTTGTTGGAATTTAAATTCACCGGATTTGCGTTCCACAGTAACGCCTGGCCAATTGCCTACGCGCTGTCGTGCGCCAGTTAAGGCATTAAAGATGGTTGTTTTGCCAGAATTGGGATTACCCACTAAACCAACAGTGAAAGATTTTTGCGAGACACACGAGGAGGGTTGATCGCAGCAAGCTTGATTTAAGAAGCGCATGCAGCCACCTCTTCGATAATAAGAATAGCCGCTTCCCCTTTCCGCAAACTTAAGGCAAACCCACGGACAGTGATTTCAATCGGGTCACCTAAGGGTGCAATGCGAGACACTTTAAATTCGGTTCCCGGCAATAACCCCATCGAAATCAATCGGTGACGATACAACGCATCTCCCGCCTGAATCCGCAGAATCCGCCCTGTTTGCCCGATTTGCATGTCGCTAAGTTGCATATGTGTTCCTAATTAAACTCTGACGCTCTGTCATTGCGAGAAGCGTTTTTTGCGACGAAGCAATCCAGTTTTGAGTGGACGATGACTTCAAAACTGGATTGCTTCGTCGCAAAAAACGCTCCTCGCAATGACAGAGTAGCCCTTAACTTAATGGCAATGATCGCTTTAACCCACCTACCGCTCCTCACACCAAACGAATGTGTCGTCCCGCGCGGCTTTTAGCGCGGGATCCAGTGCCTTAAATTAGCGACGCTTAAGACGCTGGATCCCGCGCTAAAAGCCGCGCGGGACGACACACCGGTGGAGAATGACACGAGCAGGCGAGCAAGTTACCTTCTATCTCATTTTCCGCTCTACTCACTAAAAAGTTGTTTTAAAACAAATAGTTAATAAACCAGAGAATTCACCCTACTTTCTTCCAACCACAGCGTTCTAGTATTACCGCTGCCCCGCCCACTGTCAACACAATTGAGAATTATTCTCATTTAGAACCTGGATAAAGCCCACCCCCGTTAAGTTAACCTTAAGCTTCTCTAAAGATACAAATTTTTTTTAAATGCCCATTTAATACACCGTTAAGATTTCCTGTATACTCTATACTTATAGAGAAACTAAAATTCAAGGAATTGAGATAGAACAAATTTTAACAATTTGTTCTGTTAAATCATTTAAGAAAAAAATGGACGATTATTATTGTAATCTCCTAAATTTAAAATGGGGTGTGGGTTATGTCATTATCGCGTGAATTATTTGATGCTATGTGTACGCTAGAAGAACCAAAAAAATTATTAGCTCAGTATGGAGTTGATCTTACTGATGCTGATTATAAAACATTTGATAACGTTTTAGCTCCAAAAACTCCCCGATCAAGGAACGAAACACCATTAGAAGTTGATGGTCGAATTGATTTAGGAATAGAGAAGGGATATGCAAACAAAGAGGAAGCAGCGCAAGATGCAAAAAAAATTGTTGAAGAGCTCTTCAATCCTAACATTCAAAGCAGTAAAGACTTCAATGATAAAATAAATTCCTTAAGTTCAACATTAGTACGTTTCAAAAACTCTGCTGGTGACCGAGGTAACCTTCCCCAAAGCGGTATTAACCGACTAATTAGTTTTATTCAATATTTACATCTTAGAAAAGTATGCAAGGATGGAAAAATTGAATTAAAAAGCTATGAAGATATTCAAAGAAATATGTTAACTAAAAACTTAAAAGAACTGAGAAAACAAATAGACGATTATACCAATCCAAACCTAGCCACAAATTTAAGAATAAAAGCTGGGAATGCACTTGGAAATGGCTTAGGTTTTTCGGTAACCCCCGACAATCTACCTCCTAAAAAAATCGAACCTAAAAAAGAAGACAAAAAATCAGATCATCAGCCTCCAAAAACAGGTTCCGCACCCCCAAAACAAGCTCCTGCTTCCTCTCCTGCTCCAGCAAAAAAACCATATCTTGATGAAGAAGATTCAACTTCGACTCCCATCACTGAAGGCAATCCTGATCGTGATGATTTGGCAGAAGCAAAAAAAAGAGCAGCGGATAAAAAAAGAGACGAAGATCGTGTTGCTGCACCCAAAATAAAAGAGTTTAAGCAGACTTTGCATAATATATTGCATAATGATGAATTAAAAAAGAATGATATCAGCCTCTCAGATTCCAACCTTATTATAGAAATCATAAGACTTTCTGTTACTGAACATATAATCGATGCTGTCCATAACAAACAACTTCCTATACTTCCCACAATTGCCGATTTAAAAAATTTATTCGATTTAACGTCTCCAAAAAACGCATCGATAAACTTAACAGAGGGCTATATTAAAAAACAATTTAAGTCTCTGCACCTAGAAAAATATTCTGCTTCAAATGCTGCTTCCAACATCGCAAAAACTTTAAGTAATATTCGAACCGCAGCAATTCATAAAGCACAGGAAGAAAAAGAAGAAACTGAAAAAAAACTCAAAAAATCAGTTCACCTCTCCATTGCGGCTCTTAAGAAAGAATATAATATCTCACCCTACAATTCAAATCAGACATCTTTCGATAACACGTTTACTCAATTAGAACAGGACTTGGTTGATCAGGTACCAAAAAAATTAAAAACAATGCCTGATATTGAAACACCCATTCGGGGCTTATTTTTGATGGTTAACAGAAATGATAAGATAGATAATAATAGTGTTACATCTTGCTTGAAACCTTTAACTGACCAAGGCATAAAGTTTAGCAGCATTGATGGAATTATCTCCAACTTAAATAAAGTTAAAACTGCCGCCATTCGATCAATAGAAGCAAAACGCATAGCAGATGAAGCAGAAAAAGAAAAAGCAGTAGCAGAGGCGAAAGCAAAAACGGATGAAGCAGCGGCAAGAGCACGAGCAGAAGCACAACACAAAGCGGCTGCAGATGGAAAACGCAACGCTGATGAAAATACTGAACGTCAAAAAAGGAAAGACGAAATTCAACCTCTTTTTGATGAGATTGATATTGCTGCCGGCGTTTCAAATCTTGCTGGTGGCGGCGACGTTCTAAAAAAAGCTAAAGAAGGTATAACACTCCAATTCATAGATAAATTAGATTCCCCATTTGGTGATGCGGAATTAGGTAATATTGAGAGACTAGTAAAAGTCATAAAAGGCACCTCACAACCATCTCAAGATGAAGCGAAACGCATGCTATCAAAATTGGGCATAGGACATTTAGCCGATAGCATCATAAAAATCCAAACATCGCATACTGCTGCAGCAGATGCGAAAGCAAAAGCGGATGCAGATGCGAAAGCAAAAGCGGATGCAGATGCGAAAGCAAAAGCAGATGCAGATGCGAAAGCAAAAGCGGATGCAGATACGAAAGCAAAAGCAGATGCAGATGCGAAAGCAAAAGCAGATGCAGATGCGAAAGCAAAAGCAGATGCAGATGCGAAAGCAAAAGCGGATGCAGATGCGAAAGCAAAAGCGGATGCAGATGCGAAAGCAAAAGCAGATGCAGATGCGAAAGCAAAAGCAGATGCAGATGCGAAAGCAAAAGCAGATGCAGATGCGAAAGCAAAAGCGGATGCAGATGCGAAAGCAAAAGCGGATGCAGATGCGAAAGCAAAAGCGGATGCAGATGCGAAAGCAAAAGCGGATGCAGATGCGAAAGCAAAAGCGGATGCAGATGCGAAAGCAAAAGCGGATGCAGATGCGAAAGTAAAAGCCGATGAAGCAGAATCAAAACGTCGCCGGACTGCTACAATCAATAATATTTTTTCTACAAAAATTACAACTACAATTCCTGAAGCAGAAGAAAAATTTTCGGCCGTTTTATCTCAATTAAAAACGCTTTTAATTAACTTTTACAATGCCCGTTTGAATATCCCTATTAAAGAAAGCACCTTAACTGAAAGTATCAATACTTTATTTGCTAAAACAGCAGAGCCTGATTTGCTTACAACAAACCACCAAGTACTACACCACATCTTGGAAAATAACGAGAAGTTTCTCGCTAGTCTTAACGAGTTACAAACATCGCGCGTCAATGCAGCAGCCGAAGCTAAGCGCAAAGACGATAAAGCAAAAACAGATGTAAAAGCATCACCCCAACACTCTCCTAAACCTAAAACAGGTAGTACATCTATGTCTAATTCTAATTTCAATCCAGCACCAGCTGACGGCGATTCAAAAGACCAAAAAGGAAAAGACAAACCAGCATCTGCCAGCGCAAGCAGTAGCAGTAGCAGCAGCGCAGAAACTCCTCCTGCCAATGCCAATCGCACTGAGCAACCTGGCAAACAACCAGCAGCTAATGAGAAAAAAGGTCAGCAACAAGGTGGCGGTGGTGGTGATGACAAACCAAACCATCCGGCTGATAACAAAGACAATTCGAAGAAATCTAAATTGAATGCTTTTTTAGAAACCATTGAAACTAAAATTCACGCGTCTGAAGAATACAAGTTAGAAGCCAAAGAATATAAACTATTACATCCTTATAGAACAAACCATCAGAATCATATCAAAACAGCCTTGGAAGAACTTAAGTCGCTTCTTACTCAAATTTCCGAAACAAGCGCCGATCAATCCCCTTTCTCTGACCTAAAAGCAGCGGAAACGTTAGCAACCAATTTTATTGCGCAATTACGAGTAAAAGAAATTGTTACTACAACAAAAGACTTTAAAAAAACAACACCCCTAGAGACCGGTTTGAATCTAGGAACCCTTCTTAGCACGCCTAATCCGCATCCATTAATTTCACCACCACTATCTGACGCGACTAACATACAAGCTTTACAAGCTCATCTCCAAGCAGTCAATCAATTTGATAGACAAATGATTGAAATATTGCACACCCAAATATCTGGCCTTGCTGATACGTTTGGAAAAAACCTACCTCTTTTACCTGAAAGCAAATATGCAGCGAATTCAGCAGATCTTGCAGCCAATTATGCTGATTCATATAGAAACCAATTCATTCAAGTAATTGCCCCCCTAAAAGCTGCGGTCATCGATGCATGCTGTGCTAACCCAGACTCTGTCGTTGCAGCAGATGAAAAAATGATCGCGGAAAGTTTCGTGTCAGGTGATAAAACAACAGAACTTGCTAAAGCATTGGCAGATGAAACCAAAAAACACCTTCTTAATTCCGACTTAAATTGGACTGAATTCAAAAACCTTCCAAATGTCGAAGTCGAGCTGAAACCAACACTTGCAGAAGTAAACAAAGAAAAGACCAAACGTGCTGGATACGTCCATCAAGCTGCGCAGGCTGAAGCCGCTGAAGATAAATATGAATTAAAAAGCTCGTCACCTGATGCCCCTTATTCACTCGACTTTAAAAATAGTTTTCACACGAAAGTCACTCAGCTTCTCCCAAGGAAAGTATTTGAATCGATCTATCTCGCCTCCGAAGAAAAAGGACCTGATCAATTTGCAGAAATGGTTCGCATTTCACATGAGAAATTAAAAGCCTTTTATCAAGCTATATATAATGAACAGAGTGTTGATGACGCTAATTTATTAAACACTCATCTGAAACCCGCTATTCAAGCGCTTTTTAAACCAATACAACCTTTAGAATTCAAAGCCGACTCCCCTGAGAGCAACCTTGCTCAAGCCATTATGGTATTACGTGATGAACGTAAAAAAGCACTAGAGAAAGCTGTAAATGTAGGCAAGATCATTCAAGATAGTATCACTGCTCAATTTAAAGCACTAACAGCCTATACAGATATAAACGTAACTCAAGGCGTCAAAGAAAGCTATCAAACAACTGACGACAAAAATGCACCAATGAATGGTCTTGAAAATTACGAAAACGACATGAAGAAAGCATGGGGGAAATTTAGATCGGTTTTGCATCAGCATTTCTTATCGCCCTTCGACGAAGAAAAAGTGAAAGCAAAAGCAAAACAAATTTTAGATTTTTTAAATGACTATGAAGCAAAAGAAACACCTGAACCAAGCTTAAAGACATCGTTTCGTAATACATTATTCAATGGCAACGAAAATAGCGCTGCAGCAAATGCTTTTAGAGAATTATTAACCGAAATTGATACCCATAAGCAAACTAAAAAAGCAAGCCAACAAAAGAGGGTTGAACAAAAAGAAGCAAATATTAACAATATGATCGCTCAGTGCTTTCCTCGCATCAGAGCTGCGCTAGAAAAGAATGATAAATCCAAAGCTGGGTTAGCTGAGAGAAAATCAACAGACCTTTATCGTTATCGTGATTACGAAAGGAATGTAATGGATGCTTATCTTTTATTACAAGACGCGTTTAAAAAATATTATGCAGAAACACCAGAGCTTGATGCAAGCCTAATGGATAAAAGCAAACATAAAGATCTACAAGCTGAATTAGCTGAACGATTCGCTTCAGTTTTCACAATTCCACCCTGCCCCAAAGATAAAATTCGAGATAAATTAAAGCTAACTGACACAGATCATTTTAAAGATGGTCAATTAAACACTTTTGCAACAAAGCTTTATCAAGCTCAAGCAAAGCTTGAAGTTGCAAGCTTAGAACAACGACTTCGTACAACAGACTCTCCAGCTACTTTAATCCCGATACCGGCTCAGGATCCAAACAATCCAGAGATAGTAGAATTAAAGGAACGAACAGACGCTGCCAAAAACAAGTTTAATGCTTCGCTTGATAAAGCATTCGGAAAAATTAGAGATAATTTAGCAAATGGCATGGCAACAGCATGCGCTGATAGCAAAGGTGAATTTAAAGAATTTAATTTAGATGGCTTATTAAACGATGTTATCGCTAATTGCGTTACTAAGTCAGATGAGATTGAGTTAGCACTCAACAAGCCACCGGTAACAACTGTTTTGAGCACAGGCAAACCTGTCTTGAGCCCAGCCGAAGTAAAAGACTTAGCTACCGATATTGCACAAGCTAATTTAGCCCGCTATCAAGCTTTTCTAGAAAACCAAGTACACAAAAAAGAATTCTGGAAACCGGTGGAAACCGCAGCTCATGAAATGCGTGACGATATTAAAGAAATTAATGATGGAAATTTTCTTGCGCGTCCACCCAGACCAGAACTCAAAGCAGAGTACGATGCTGCTAAAGCTGCATTCACAGAGTTAAGCGCCTTACATGAAAAGCTAACTTCAGCTCTCGTACAAGTCAAAGCTGCAGAAGATAATTATTTTAAAGCTGTAAAGGGTCTAAAGATTGACGCAACTCTTAACCGTGAAGAGCTTAAAGCTGCAACAAAAACATACCTGGATGCACTTACAGCCTTTTCAACGGCGACTAATGGCAATGCCTGGAAAAACAAGATGGAGCAGCTAAAGAAGGCTATCGCACCTGTCCTGCCTCCAGCACCATCGACTGACTTAAGTCTTGCTGATCTTCCTGAAATGATACGGCTTAGAGAACTTAATAAAGAATTTAAAAAACAATCCGAAGAAAATCACCGTGACCAATGGGAAGGCGTCAGCAGAGAAATTACCCGTAAAGGATTTCGCTCCAAAAAACAAGGGTTAAAAGAATATCTTGCCAGTCAAAAAGCGTTTGACTCTAATACCGATGATAAAAAAAGAGAAGATCTTAGAGGTCTAACACTGCCGGACTTTCCAAATCAAGACACGGAAGTAAGAAAGTTATATGAAGCAAGATTAGCTGTTTTCAACCAACAACAAAAAGTTGATTTCCTAAAAGAAGTCTTTAAGCATTACCAAATGTTTTATCTCCTAAATCAAGACGCAAAAGCCAATGCGGTCGGTTATGCCGAGTTACGTAACAAGGACGGAGAAGACAAAACCGCCATTGACCGTTTACTTGACTTACAAGCAACATTACGAAAAGAAATTGAGTTGCGAAAAGATGCCAAATCTGAAAATGATAAATTAAGCTCGGATGCAATCAACTTTTTAAATGTAATGATTGACAATCTTTCTAAAATTGAACGTGAAATGAATATCACACTGACAAAACCAGCTCCCACACGAACGCGTATTTTCCATGTTGTTGATCCGAGTAATAAAGAGCTTAAAACCAGTGTATACGTTACGACAAACCCGAAAGATGCTGCCACCCTGTTGACGAAAAGAAAAATTGTCGCCCGTGACACTGATGGCCTCGCAAGTTTTAGCAATGGAATGAGCAATCCTCATAAATTTACAGATAGCGTGCATTCCATTGACAACGAGCCTAATAAAGTTTGGCGGATTTATCCAGCAGATTTGCACTCAGAAACATCTTACTCCTCCTCTGTCATCGTAGAAGTTGAGGATAAAGCCAATAATTCTTTTCGAGCCACGCTGTATGAATTGCCATATCATGCAAGTGATCGATTTTTCTTAGAACAATTTTTATTAGACATGCAAAAAAGAGAAGTATCTGTTCCTGGCCCCAAAACTACCCGCGAGAAAAAAGGCGAGTGGAACATCACATTTAGTGCGGATCAAAAAGATGAAAAAGGCCAAGCTGTCGTTGTAAATGGACAAAAATTATCAGCAGGTAAGCCATTAAGCATCATTATGGATAACTTGCCCGCTAAATTAACCGAAGAGAAGCTTGCTCATTTATTTGATAGCGAAATAAAAATAGAAGGCACCGGCAAAATTTGGGACGATAATCAAGTCGCAATCAAAAAGTTTTTTGCTTATCGTGATCAACAACGACTCCAGACAGTTTATATAGATGATAAAAATACTATGGTAGGAAAAGATGGTTTTGATCCCACTGGAAATCCCACAAAATATGCGGGTTCTTATTTTTCTTATAAAGATGCTGTCAGCATACCGAGAAGAGAATTTTTTGAAGCGGTTGAACATCTTTTTTCATTGGCACTCAGAGCAAATAATAGTAACAATAATCCCTCGGTTTTTGATACAACCGATCCCTTATTATTAAAAATTGCCGCTGCATTTTATCGTGAAAATCAAGCGTTTTATCACGGTAAAGTAGTACTGCCGCCCCAATCACAAAAAATCCCTGCCTTATCGGCAAAGGAATTAGTTGCCTGGAAAGCTTATTACCAAGATGAATTTGGTAAACCATTTGGGGTTAGGATGGTAAATGAGCTGACGAGTGTCTCACGTGATGCAAAGACATTTACTCAAGAGCAAGAAAAGAAGCAAGGAGAAGTAATAGCAAGAAATAAACCTAGCTAACCAGAAAGAACCCGTCCTATAGCACTCGCTTAAAAAAGTGTAAGGTGGATTAGCAAGCCTGGGCGCAACCCGGGGTTTTTAAGTAGCTTCAAAACCCCGGGTTGCACCCATGTCCTTACCCATAAGTCTAAAAAGCCCTACGCCTCTAGCTTAAAAGTAGGCTGTCGTCCCGGAATTTAGTAGCTCTTAACGAGCGCTTTTGCTCGTTTAGAGCTACTTAATGTCCGGGATCCATTTTCAATTTACCGCCTTCTTGCTTTTTAACTTGCGTGCTTTAAGCAAAATGGATCCCGGACATTAACTGGCGCTAAATTCGCAAAAAGCGCTCATTAAGCGCCAGTAAATTCCGGGACGACAGCCTGCTTTTAAGCTAGAAGCGTAGGGCTTTTTAGACTTGTGGATAACGATATGGTTGCACCCGGATTACTCTCTTAAACAGACAACGCTCTCTCCAACGCCTCACGCAATTCCAACAACAACCCATGAAAAAAATGTCCCGCCATGGGCATACGAATCAGATGAGGCTTAGGATCCAATGTGTCATACCAGGTATAAACATCGCTGGCTAACACCACATCATCTTGCTCACCCTGCACTAACCACCAAGGACATTTTATTTTTGTTACATCATTTAATTCGAAACGAATGACCGGTGGTGCGATCGTAATTAAACGCGCAGGATTATTTTGCATCGCAGCACGCATGGCAACAATTGCGCCAAACGAAAATCCAGCTAACCAAATTTCCTCTTGCGGGAAAAGTGTTTTGATCCAATTCATGAGTACTAAGACATCCTCCGTTTCACCACGTCCTTCATCATGCGTACCGGTGCTCTTACCCACACCGCGGAAATTAAATCGCACCGTTCGTAAGCCAAGAGTTTGAAATGTTTTCGCTAACGTTGTGATGACTTTGTTATTCATCGTACCGCCGAAGAGAGGATGCGGGTGACAAATGATGGCGGTTGCTTGTTTTGGATGAGTGGCATTGACAGGTGTCGTCAATACTTCAATGTGTCCTGCGGGACCTGGTAAGAGGATAGTGGATTCGGTTTCTGGAAAAATTTGCATGCACAATATTCCTGTTGATTAGCGAAATGTAATGTTTCCGTGAAACTCTCTCATCTATAAGGATTTTGCTTAGAACGCCTTCCCCGCAGGCTAGCGGTATGCACACATTTCTGTGTTAGGTTACGTGCTTATGCCTGGAATATACCTATTTACACCTCAAAATGCGAAATCCTCGGTTTCGCTTCGGTGTCGTGCCAGCGTGCTTTTAGCTGGCATCCAGGTTTATCTCTGTATAAATTTTATTAAGAGCAAACCTGGATGCCAGCTAAAAGCACGCTGGCACGACACATGGGTGGTTTGTGTAGATATCAAAGCAAAAGCATGCTGGTATGACTCGCCGAGAATACGCAACAACGCTGCAAAAGAAAGGGCTGTCATCCTGAGCGCTTTTCGCTCCGAAGGATCTCCCTGCGTGGCAGAGAGATGCTTAGGAAATTTTTTAGCGAAGCCTCAGAAATTTGCGGGAGATCCTTCGGAGCGAAAAGCGCTCAGGATGACAAGCTCTTTCTTAAGCGCCCTAGATGACAAGCTCTTCTCAAACCCCTCTTTCCAACACCGGCTTCAAAAACTGCCCCGTATACGATTTAGCCGTATTTGCCACATCCTCCGGCGTCCCCACTACCACCACTTGCCCACCTTTATCGCCACCTTCCGGCCCTAAATCAATAATCCAATCCGCCGTTTTTATCACATCTAAATTATGTTCAATAATCACAATCGTATTGCCATCATCCCGCAAGCGATGCAACACTTTTAACAATTGTTCGATGTCGTGAAAATGCAATCCCGTGGTCGGTTCATCCAACACATACAACGTTTGTCCTGTATCACGTCGCGATAATTCACGCGCCAATTTGATTCGTTGCGCTTCACCACCCGATAAGGTCGTCGCACTCTGGCCTAAACAGACATACGACAAACCCACATCAACTAACGTTTGCAACTTACGCGCCAGCGCCGGAATCGGATCAAAAAATTCGCGCGCATCTTCAATTGTCATCTCTAACACTTGATGAATGTTTTTACCTTTGTATTTAATTTCCAATGTTTCGCGGTTGTAACGCTTGCCTTGGCATACATCACACATCACATACACATCGGCCAAGAAATGCATTTCCACTTTAATCACGCCATCGCCTTGACACGCTTCACACCGCCCGCCTTTCACATTGAAACTAAAGCGGCCGGGTTGATATCCTCGCGAACGTGATTCATGCGTGCCTGAAAATAATTCACGAATCACCGTAAATAAACCGGTGTAGGTCGCGGGATTTGAACGCGGTGTACGCCCAATGGGGCTTTGATCAATATCGACAAATTTGTCGAGGTATTCAATGCCATCGATCGAATCATACGGCGACGCTTCACGCTGTGTCGCGCCATTTAAAAGACGCGCGGCGATCGGCCCTAACGTATCATTGGTCAATGTTGATTTGCCGGAACCCGACACACCCGTGATACACGTCATTAAACCAATCGGAATAGTCACATTAATGTTTCGCAAATTGTTGCCAGACGCACCGCGTATAGAAATCATTTTTTCCCGATTCATCACAACGCGTTTAGTCGGAATCGCAATTTTGCGCTTGCCCGATAAATATTGACCGGTCAGTGATTTTGGATTTTTTAAAATTGCAGCGGGCTTACCTTCTGCCACAATTTCGCCGCCATGCACACCGGCACCCGGACCTAAATCGATGACATGATCTGCGCTCATGATCGCATCTTCATCATGCTCAACCACAATCACGGTATTGCCTAAATCGCGTAATTGGTGCAGCGTTTCCAGTAGTCGCGCATTATCCCGTTGATGCAACCCAATGGACGGCTCATCTAAAATGTACATCACCCCCACCAATCCCGCACCGATTTGACTCGCTAACCGAATGCGTTGCGCTTCACCGCCCGATAACGTATCGGCACTGCGATCTAGACTTAAATAATCTAAACCCACATTCACTAAGAAAGTTAAGCGACTGACAATTTCTTTAATAACTTTTTCAGCAATGTCTGCGCGGGTGCCGGTTAATTTTAACTGGGTAAAAAAATCTCTGGTTTGATTAATGGGTTTTTTTACCACATCCGGCAAACTCGTGTTGCCGACAAACACGTAGCGTGCCGATTTACACAACCGTGCGCCCTGACATTCATCACAAACTTTGGTCGCCAAATATTTACTGAGTTCTTCGCGCACCATATTGGATTCAGTGTCGCGATAACGGCGCTCCATGTTATGGATCACACCTTCAAACGCATCGATTTTCGAAAAACCCTTGCCCTCTTCACTGCGATAATTAAATTTAATTAATTCATCGCTGCTGCCGTATAAAATAATATTTTGAATTTTTTTCGGTAATTGTCCGAAAGGAATGTTTAAATCAAATTTGTAATGTTTCGCTAACGATGTCAGCATTTGAAAATAATAAGAATTACGCTTGTCCCAACCCCGTACCGCACCTTCGGCTAAACTAAATTTTTTATTAGTAATAATTAATTCGGGATCGAAATGTTGCTTAACGCCCAACCCATCACAAACAGAACATGCACCATTGGGATTGTTAAACGAAAATAAACGCGGCGCTAATTCAACCAAACTGTATCCGCAATCAGGACAGGCAAATTTTGCTGAAAATAATTTACCTTCGCGCTTGGGTTCATCCAGATACGCGATGGCAGCCACGCCTTCCGCTAACCGTAAAGCCGTCTCGAAGGATTCTGCGATTCGCAAGCGCGCATCCTCTCGTACTTTAATCCGATCAATCACGACTTCAATCGTGTGCTTGCGGCGCAAATCTAATTTGGGTGCTTGATCTAATTCCACTAATTTGCCATCGATACGCGCACGAACATAACCTTGACTGCGTAATTCATTTAATAATTCCACATGCTCGCCTTTGCGCTCACGCACGACCGGCGCCAAGATCATGATTTTGGTCTCTTCTGGCATGGCCAACACGATATCGACCATTTGACCAACGGTCTGCGCCTCTAAGATATGACCATGATCCGGACACGTGGGCTGTCCCACTTTGGCATAGAGTAACCGCAAATAATCATAAATTTCAGTGATCGTGCCGACAGTTGAACGGGGATTGTGCGAAGTGGATTTTTGTTCGATCGAAATCGCGGGGGATAACCCTTCGATATGATCGACATCGGGTTTTTCCATCATCGATAAAAATTGGCGTGCATAAGCAGAGAGTGATTCGACATACCGTCGCTGGCCTTCTGCATAAAGTGTATCAAATGCAAGAGATGACTTGCCGGAACCGGATAAGCCAGTGATCACAACTAATCGATCCCGAGGGATGTTCAAATTTAGATTTTTTAAATTGTGCGTGCGCGCACCGCGGATTTGAATTTCTTTCATGACTCGTTTTCTAAAAGCGGGCAGTATACCACTCGTGGCTTGAAATGCGAAGGTTAACCCTTTTACTTTTCCAAACTGGAGCGTAAAATACGCCCCACTTATGAATTTAATCGAAAAGCAATCGTCACTCTCCCTGGCCATCATCATGTGTTTACGCATGTTAGGTTTATTCATGGTGCTGCCCATTTTTTCGCTGTATGTGCGCGAACTATCCGGCGCAACCCCTTTATTAATTGGGTTGGCCATGGGTATTTATGGCTTAACGCAAGCCATTTTTCAAATTCCATTAGGTGCCTGGTCTGATCATATTGGACGCAAAAAAGTCATCACACTTGGATTAATCATTTTTGCGCTCGGTAGTGTGATTTGCGCCTCAACGACTACCGCTTGGGGCATGATTATCGGTCGCGCCATACAAGGAACAGGTGCTGTTGGCAGCACACTGATTGCTCTCTTAGCAGATCTAACCCGCGAATCGCAACGCACCAAAGCCATGGCTATCATTGGTATGACCATTGGCATGTCATTTTCACTGGCCATGTTAATAGGTCCGCTGTTAAATCCCTGGTTACACGTCAATGGGATGTTTTGGTTAGCGGCTGGCATGAGCTTATTGGGTATTTTGATTTTATATACGACAGTACCTCAACCCGCCAAAACAACTTGGCATGCTGAGACCGAGCCAGATCAACATGCTTTTTTGGCTGTTTTGACTCAGCCTGACTTAGCACGCTTAAATAGTGGCATTTTTTTATTGCATGCTATTTTCACCGCGAGTTTTGTCATTATTCCAATCAGTTTACAAAATTTAGCGGGTATCTCCGCGAACCACCAATGGACTTTATTTTTACCGACTTTATTTATTGCATTTATTCTCTGTATACCGTGTGTTGTGTTAGCCGAAAAAAAACATCAATTAAAACTTTTTTTTCTTGGCGCTATTTCCATCTTGGGTATTGCTGAGTTAGTATTGAGGGCTTGTGCGCACAGTGTTTGGTTATCCGCACTGGGTTTATTGTTGTTTTTCACAGCATTTTCTGTACTCGAAGCATTTCTACCTTCCCTCGTTTCTAAAACAGCCCCTTCAGCACGCAAAGGTACCGCGCTTGGTATTTATTCGTGCGCGCAATTCTTAGGAATTTTTGTTGGCGGTGCGGGAGGTGGTTGGTTGTATGGTGCTTTTGGTTTAGTCGATGTTTATCTTTTTTGTGCAGCCCTGGCAATTGTATGGCTCGCTATTGCATTTAAGATGAAAAACCCGCACTATTCAAGCGCACGGCGCGCGTAAATAAAATTGTTTTTTAGGAGAATAACATGGCAAAAGGCAGTGTTAATAAAGTTATATTAATCGGCAACTTAGGCAAAGACCCAGAAATTCGTTACACCCCCAGCAATTTAGCCATCGCCAATATCACCATCGCAACCACCGAAGCATGGAAAGATAAGCAAAGCGGTGAAAACCAAGAACGCACCGAATGGCATCGTATTGTGTTTTATAATCGTCTGGCGGAAATTGCTGGCGAATACTTACGCAAAGGTTCAAAAGTATTTATTGAAGGCCGCTTACAAACCCGTAAATGGCAAGATAAAAATGGCCAAGACCGTTACACCACCGAAATCATTGCAGATTCAATGCAAATGTTAGACAGCAAAGGCAGTAGCGGCAGCAACAGTTCCCACACAAATGAAGCACCGGCCGCAGAACAACGCACCTCTGCAGAAATGCCTCAGTCTGAATCGGCTGATAATTTTGATGATGATATTCCGTTTTAAAAAGCAGTAATTTAGAAGTGTAAAGTTATTTAATGTGAGCATTAAATAAAAGTTGGACATTTCAAACAGTTAGGTGTAATCAAGGCCATTAATTTCTGTAAAGTTATTAATGGCCTTTTTATTTCTAGATAAAAATAGAAGATTAAAACTAATCTATAAAATTATTATGACAAGATAGAATTTAACATATAAATTTCTGTCAATTTAAACTCATGAACTATAGATGAAATAGGAAGCCTAGTATGGAAGTTATTAAACAAGATCAAGTTCAAGAAAAAATCATTATTATTCGCAATCAAAAAGTTATTGTTGATGCTGATGTTGCTAAGTTATACGGAGTAGAAACAAAGCGTATCAATGAAGCCGTTAAAAATAATCCTGATAAATTTCCTGATAGTTATCTCTTTGAATTAAACAAAAAAGAATGGGGTTCTTTGAAGTCGAAATTTTCGACTTCAATGAAGGGTGGAAAAGTTAAACTACCAACAGCCTTTACCGAAAAAGGGCTTTACATGCTAGCTACCATTTTAAAAAGCCAAACGGCAACAGAAACAACACTAGCAATTATTGAAACCTTCACTAAGGTCAGAGAGTTGGGCCATGTAATTACCCAAATGCAAACGCTGCCCGAGAACTCACCCAAACAAAAATCGTTGATGGAACATACAGGGGATTTAATTGCAGATTTAATTGTTCCTGAAGATGAATTAGAAATAACTGGAACTGAAACTACTTACGAAATGAATTTTGCAGTATTCAAAATAAAAAGAACAATTAAAAAAGGCAAGTGATATGAAACAACTTATCCGATAATAAAATTTAAACTGTGCACGACAATTGGAATCAACCCATGAAAACTAACGATTACAACAAAATCACCGACTCAGATCCTTATCACCCAGACAATGTTCCTTTATATGAGGCAATCTACGGCAAAAATCTTATCTCGCTAGGTGGGATTGCTGCGATCGATAATATGTTTTCAGATTTGAATTTAAATGGGCTAAAAGCATTAGACATAGGGTTTGGCTTAGGCGGTGTAGCTTACCACTTAGTAGAAAAATATAAAATGGAGGTTGCTGGGATAGAAATACATCCTTGGATGGTGCAATATGCAAACGAGCATGCACCCTCTAGCCTTTCAAACTCTCTTGAATTTCATACCTATAACAGCAATGGCTATCTCCCTTATAGCCCTGAAACGTTCGACCTAGTGTACAGCAAAGGCGTTTTAAACCATGTTGCTAATAAGGTTAGCCTCTTTAAACAAATCAATACGGTACTGAAACCTAACGGCCTATTTGTGATTGCTGATTGGATTTTTCCAAAAGCAACAACCGATAGCTCGGCTCCGTTAGTTTGCGAAACAAAAGAATCCTACGAACAAGTTTTACTCGATACAGGCTTTAGTGAGATTAGCTTTCGTGATGACAGTAAATTATTCCTCAACTATGCCAAAAAATTATTAACTAGACTATCCAATAACCAAGTTTTCATAAAACAAAAATACGGAGAAGAGCTATTCCTAATCATTCGGAAGCAACATGAAGAGCTCATTGAGAAAATTCAACAACATCAAAAAATGGCCACGAGGATTGTGGCAAAGAAAAAGTCATAATAGCAGAAATTATTTTGATCTTGTTAGGCACGCTAAGAATACGCTGGTATGACACCGAATTGATATCCCGGAAAACTTCAGCACAGCTTTAAAACAAAATAGTTAACTGGCCGCTCTCAGTCATCTGTCAATAGCAAGAGCTGCTTAAGGAAGAGCTGTCATCCTGAGCGCTTTTCGCTCCGAAGGATCTCCCGCAAATGTCTGATGTTTAGATTCTTAAGCATCTCGCTGCTTCATAAGGAGATCCTTGGGAACGAAAAGCGCTCAGGATGACAGCCTTTTCTTAAGCACTCAAGTTGACAGGCTTTTCTTAAGGGTGTTGTTGCGTAATTCACCCGCCGTCGTTGCGAGGAGCGTTTTTTGCGACGAAGCAATCCAGTTTTAAGATCACAAACCTAAAACTGGATTGCTTCGTCGCAAAAAACGCTCCTCGCAACGACGAATGCGGGGTTTACGCAACAACGTCTTTCTTAAGCGCTCAGGATGACAGCTCTTTCTAAAGCGCCGCTTGACTCCTAACACTCACCTCACCATAACAAAACGTTTGCAACTGCCCGCTCTCATCTTGCAAAATCATTTCACCTCGCTCATTAATTCCGCACATTTTGCCTGATATATTTTTTCCCGGTGTTTGTACTAAAACAGCTTGATTCACTAACACATCATGCTGACGCCATTCCGTCAGAAACGGCCTTAAACCTTGTTCCGTATAAATCGGCAACTTGCTCAATAATTCATTCAACAATAATCCCGCTAAAAAATTACGTCGCGGCGTCTGTCCGGTAATTTCCGTTAAATCAATCCACTGTTTTTCACCCGCATCCGCCACATTTAAATTCAAACCAATACCGATCACCACACTGCGTGGATCATTTCGCTCTAATAAAATGCCTGCTAATTTACGCCCAGCAAACAGAACATCATTCGGCCATTTCAATTGAATACCTGACAGCACACCATATTGACGCAAGACACTTGCGACCATCACCGCAATTGCAATGCTTAAACTCGATACATCAAAAGCTGTTTCTGGCAAACGCCAAAGCAACGAAAAATACAGATTGACCCCAAATGGTGAAAACCAAGTACGACCTAAACGACCCCGTCCGTTGGTTTGTGACTCCGCAAAACAAGCCGTACCACTGTCCACATTTTGCTTCGCCAGCGCCAACAAATAAGAATTTGTGGATTCAATTTCATCAAAAATAATAATTCTGGATAAATTTTGCAGATATTGCTGCTCTATAGCGGTCAATATTTGTTGCTCATCGAGTAATTCAAGCGCCACGCAAAACCACCTCACCAGTTGACAAAATTTGATAAAAAATTCAATAACCTATTGCTTAATTTACAAAAAAGCTTTTTAATAGTGGCTCAGTATCCATGATGATAAGGACTTCACGATGAATACAGCTCTTGTATTAATTGAGTATCAAAACGACTACTTCCCAAACGGACGCATGCCTCTTGAAAGAAGCACGGATGCTTGTTTAAAAGCCCAAGAAGCAGTACAACTTTATCGGGCGAAGCAATTCCCCATTATTCATGTGCAACATATTTCAACTCGTCCGGATGCGATCCATTTCTTACCTTGCACAAAAGGTATCGAATTCCATGCAAACGTTCAACCCTTAAAAAATGAAATGATTATCAAAAAACATTACCCAAATAGTTTTAAAGACACGGGTCTGTTAAATCATTTGATTAAAAACCAAATCAATCATTTAGTCATTGCTGGCATGATGACACATTTAAGCATCGATGCATCCGTGCGCGCCGCTTATGATTTAGGATTTAGCTGCACCGTGTTACACGATGCCTGCGCAACCAAAAATTTAGAATTCAACAATATGATCATTCCATCACAAAGCGTGCACAATGCTTTTATTGCTGCGCTACAACCGCTTTATGCGAATGTGATGAGCGTGAAAGAATTTTTGCAAACCATGAGCAGCCGGATGGTGAGTGCTTAGAAAAAGCTGTCGTCATCGACATCATGCACAGCTTTCAATCTGAGCCGCGACCGTCAGGGAGCGATCACCAGCGATTCTATTTTCGCATCTAGTCAATTCGTGGCAGGTGAACACTCCCTGACGGTCGCGGCTCGGTCTAAAGCCATTCAACTAACAACCACCCCACCCTTAACAATCTGCGCAACCGAATTCATCCCAATGTGATACGCCAATTCATCCGGGTGCTGACAATCAAACACAACAAAATCCGCTTCTTTACCAACCGTCAATGTCCCACAGCGATCCGCCAACCCTAATGCCGCCGCCGCATGTTTGGTCACGCCCAACAACGCTTCTTCCGGCGTCATCCGAAACAATGTGCACGCCATATTCATCATCAACAACAACGACGTCGCAGGCGACGTCCCAGGGTTGCAATCACTTGCAATCGCCATCGGCACCGCATAGCGGCGCAATAAATCAATTGGCGGTAATTGTTTTTCGCGTAAAAAATAAAATGCGCCTGGCAACAACACTGCAACTGTCCCAGCTTCTGCTAATGCAGCGACACCTGGCTCCGATAAATATTCCAAATGATCCACTGACAATGCACCAAAACTGGCTGCCAATCGCGCGCAACCCAAATCTGACAATTGCTCAGAATGACATTTAATCCCTAGTTTAAATTTTTGCGCCGCCTGAAACACTCTTTCAGTTTGCTCAAGATTAAATGCTATTTTTTCACAAAACACATCGACATAATCCGCCAATTTTTGTTGTGCAATTTCCGGCAACATCTCTTCACAAACATAAGCAATGTAATCATCCGCACGTCCACGAAATTCACTCGGTACCGTGTGCGCACCTAAAAACGTTTTGCGCACCGTCACCGGTAGCGCTTCTGCAATGCGATTTGCCACCCGCAAAATTTTTAATTCCGTTGCCAGATCCAGTCCATAACCTGATTTAATTTCTAACGTGGTCACCCCGCTACGATGCAACGCCCGTGCTCGCGGCAAGCTTTGTTGCAACAATTCATCCTCACTGGCCTGACGAGTCGCCGTCACCGTAGATTGAATACCGCCCCCTTGACGAGCAATTTCTTCATAAGTCACCCCTTTCAAACGCAGAGCAAACTCATGACTGCGACTGCCTGCGTAGACTAAATGCGTATGACAATCGACCAACCCTGGTGTGACACATTTTCCTTTCAAATCAATCACTTGATCAGCCAAAAGCGCCGCATCAGCGGGCAACTCTGCCATCGCACCCACCCACGCAATTTGACCATTTGCAACTGCCAACGCACCCTTTTCAATCAGACCATATTCATTCGCCTGATTCAGCGTCACCAACAAGCCATTTACCCAAATTGAATTCCATTGCTTGTTATTCATGTAGAAAGACCTTTAAAATAACTAGATTATTAGCATTTGAGCACGAATACGTATGACTTGGAATACTCGATATTTACCACCGAATAAAAATCACTGGCAAGGTCGATTAGACACCCCGCCAAATTCATCTTTTTTTCAAATAATGCAGCCGCTCAATTTATTAGACAATCGCTCATTACCTCAGTCGCAACAAACGTTTGCACTCATCGGTTTTAAATGCGATGAAGGCGTGCGACGCAACTTAGGTCGAGTCGGCGCAGCAGAAGGGCCTGCGACCATCCGAACAGCGCTCAGCAAATTGCCGGTGCAAAAACAAAATTTTTCAATTTACGATGCGGGCGATATTCTTTGCACGGATGGCGACTTAGAAGCAGCACAAACAGCCTTTGCAGAAGTCATTCATTTGTTATTACGCGAACATATTATTCCGATCACATTGGGCGGCGGACATGAAATCGCCTGGGGAAGCTATCAAGGCATTGCTAAAACCTATCCGCAAACCAATTTAGGCATTTTAAATTTTGATGCCCATTTTGATATGCGTCCTATGCTACCCAACCAAATCGGCAGTAGCGGCACGCCTTTTTTACAAATCGCACGCGCGCATGAAACCGCCAAACGACGACTTGACTATAACTGCGTCGGCATTCAACACGCGGGCAATATTCGTCAATTGTTTGAAACCGCCAAACATTTCAATACCCATGTCATCTTGGCCGATGAATTACATCAAGGCCAAGCAGAAAAATGTGTTGATTTCATTGACCGTATTATTGATCAAAATGAAATTATTTATGTGAGTGTATGTTTAGATGTGTTTGCAGTTGCATATGCGCCTGGCGTGAGTGCGATCCAACCACTGGGATTATCGCCTTGGCACATTATTCCCTTGATTCGTCAATTAGCCGCTTGCGGAAAAGTCATTTTGTATGATATCGCTGAACTAGCGCCTCAATATGATATTGATCACCGCACTGCAAAATTGGCAGCCAATTTAATTTATGAAATCATCCATCATCACAACGATCACCCAAGAGACTGGTAACTCCAATGGCGCTCGCTTAAGAAAGTGCGCGGCAAGTAATCAGACATGAAAGTGCTAATTTGGCTGCTTAGAATGCCTTCACCCTGATGGGCATAGGCGTCAAGCTAAGGAAATTTTGCTAACAACTCCGTCATTGCGAGCCCCGTAGGGGCGCGGCAATCCAGTTTTTTGCTTTATGTTTCTGCAAAATTTTTGCAAATTCAAAAACTGGATTGCTTCGTCGCAAAAAACGCTCCTCGCAATGACGGTTTTTTCAGCAAAATTTCCTTAGCTTGACGCCTATGCCCTGATGGGTGAAGGCATTCTAAGCAGCAGAATTACGTACTTTCATATCTGATTACTTGCCGCGATTATTCTTCGAAAAATGCTCGAAATACTGCGAGTATTCCTGCGCTTTTTTTGCAAAAATAAATCTCGATCTGATGGCCATCTGAGCGCTATAATCCAAACTATTTACCTGAAGAGCTCTCTATGAAAAATTCACGTCACGATCCGTCACGACACATTCATGCCACGCACGGCACAACTCTTACCGCCAAAAATTGGTTAACAGAAGCAGCACTGCGCATGCTAATGAATAATCTAGATCCCAATGTCGCAGAAATTCCAAATGACTTAGTCGTCTATGGCGGCATCGGTCGCGCAGCGCGTACGTGGGAATGTTATGACAAGATTGTTGCTGCGTTAAAAAATTTAAATCCCGATGAAACGTTGTTAATTCAATCTGGTAAACCGGTCGGCGTGTTTAAAACACACGTGGATGCACCACGCGTCTTGATTGCAAATTCAAACTTAGTCGCTCACTGGTCGACCTGGGAACATTTTCATGAGTTAGATCAAAAAGGCTTGATGATGTATGGTCAAATGACGGCAGGCTCTTGGATTTACATTGGCAGTCAAGGCATCGTCCAAGGCACTTATGAAACATTTGTAGAAGCCGGTCGACAACATTATGCCGGACAATTAAACGGTAAGTGGATTTTAACCGGTGGATTAGGCGGCATGGGTGGCGCGCAACCCTTAGCAGCAACGATGGCAGGCGCATCGATGCTCGCTGTTGAATGCGATCCACAACGTATTATGCGTCGGTTGGAAACAAAATATTTGGATGTACAAGCAGCAAATTTAGATGAAGCACTTGCGTTGATAAAAAAATCCGTCGAAACCAAAAAATCCATTTCAATCGGATTACTCGCGAATGCTGCCGATATTTTTCCTGAATTAGTCAAACGCGGAATTCGTCCAGACATGGTGACCGATCAAACCAGTGCACACGATCCTTTAAATGGTTACTTACCGCGTGGTTGGACACTCGAACAAGCGACTGAGATGCGCAAAACCGATCCGGCAAAAGTCATTCAAGCCGCGAAAGAATCCATGGTGATTCAAGTCAACGCGATGTTGGATTTTCATCATCAAGGTATTCCAACGTTTGATTATGGCAATAATATTCGGCAAATGGCGAAAGAAATGGGTGTTAAAAATGCGTTTGATTTCCCCGGTTTTGTACCCGCTTATATTCGCCCACTCTTTTGTCGCGGTGTCGGGCCTTTTCGTTGGGTCGCACTCTCCGGTGATCCAGACGATATTTATAAAACCGATGCAAAAGTCAAAGAATTAATTCCAGACAATCCTCATTTGCATCATTGGTTAGACATGGCAAGAGAACGAATTCAATTTCAAGGATTACCCGCGCGCATTTGTTGGGTCGGTTTAGGCGATCGCGCCAAACTCGGTTTAGCTTTTAATGAAATGGTTGCAAACGGCGAATTAAAAGCACCGATTGTCATTGGTCGAGATCATTTAGACACCGGCTCTGTTGCAAGTCCTAATCGTGAAACAGAAAGCATGCTCGATGGTTCCGATGCCGTTGCCGATTGGCCATTGCTGAATGCTTTATTAAATTGTGCCAGTGGCGCAACCTGGGTCAGCATTCATCACGGTGGCGGCGTCGGCATTGGTTACTCACAACATTCCGGCGTCGTGATCGTTGCAGATGGCACGCAAGAAGCCGCTGCGCGATTAGCGCGTGTGTTAACCAATGATCCTGCGAGTGGTGTCATGCGTCATGCCGATGCGGGTTATGACATTGCCATCGAGTGCGCCCATCAACATCATTTAAATTTACCCATGGTTCCTTAGGAGTTAGCACGTTATGCGCTTTACATTAATCCCTGGAAAAATAAAATTTTCTGATTTAAGTCATCTGTTAGATGAAACCACTAAACTTGCATTAGCAGATGAAAGCAGCGATGCCATTTTTGCGGCAGAGAAAGTCGTTGCAAATATTATTGCGTCTGGAAAAATCGCTTACGGAATCAATACCGGATTTGGTTCACTGGCCAACACCCGCATTGAAACACATGATTTAACGGCACTGCAACGCAGCATCGTATTATCACACGCAGCAGGCACCGGTGACTTACTGTCTGATGAAGCGGTACGACTTATTTTAGTGTTAAAAATAAATAGTTTGGCGCGCGGTTTTTCAGGTGTGCGTTTAAAAACAATTGAAGCGTTAGTCAGTTTATACAATTCGAATGTTTATCCTTGCATTCCCTCACAAGGCTCTGTCGGTGCTTCCGGTGATTTAGCACCGTTAGCCCACTTAAGTGCTGTTTTATTAGGTGCTGGCACCGTTCGCTATCAAGGAAATATTTTGTCAGCCGAAGAAGGACTTGCGATCGCAGAGATTGAACCATTTACGTTTGTTGCGAAAGAAGGCTTGGCATTATTAAATGGCACACAAGTGTCAACAGCGCTTGCATTGCTTGGATTACTGGGCGCCGTCAGTAATTTTTTTACCGCATTGACCTCAGGCGCGTTAAGTGTAGATGCCACACTGGCCAGCCAAAAACCATTTGATCCACGCATCCAGGCGGTGCGTGGACATGCGTCACAAATTACCGTGGCACGCTTTTTACGGACTTTATTACAAGACAGTGAAGTGAATGAATCGCATTTAAATTGCAGCAAAGTGCAAGATCCTTACTCTCTGCGTTGTCAACCACAAGTCATGGGCGCTTGCTTGGCGCAAATTTTATTTGCTAGAGAAACACTGATGACGGAAGCCAATGCTGTTTCGGATAATCCATTGGTGTTTGCAGAAGATGATGAAATTATTTCTGGCGGCAATTTTCATGCGGAACCTGTTGCAATGGCAGCCGACAATTTAGCGCTGAGCATTGCTGAGATAGGCGCATTGTCTGAACGCAGAATTGCATTGCTCACCGATCCCAATTTCAGCGGATTACCGCCGTTTTTAGTCAAAAATGCGGGGGTTAATTCTGGCTTCATGATTGCGCAAGTCACCGCCGCCGCCTTAGCCAGCGAAAATAAATCGCTCGCGCATCCTGCGAGTGTCGACAGCTTACCCACTTCTGCGAATCAAGAAGATCATGTCAGCATGGCAACGTATGCTGCACGACGCTTATTAGCGATGACAGAAAACACCACCGGCATTGTGGCGATTGAATTACTCGCAGCGTGTCAAGGCATTGATTTCCGTCGACCGCTCAAGACATCTCCCACATTGGAAAAAGTGTTTGCGCTAATTCGCGAGCATGTTACTTTTTATGCGGAAGATCGTTTTTTTGCGCCGGATATTGCTGCCGTCAAAAAACTGATAAAGAAAGGGAATTTGCAGGCAATTACGCAATTGCAGCTTGATACGTAAGTTTTATGACATTCCCACTGAGCGCAAAAAAATTTCAAACGGTTTTATTAAATTGGTTCGATCAACATGGTCGAACCCATTTGCCGTGGCAACAAAATAAAACCGCTTATCGCGTTTGGATTTCAGAAATTATGTTGCAACAGACCCAAGTTGCAACCGTCATTCCTTATTTTCAAAAATTTATTCAACAGTTTCCGACGGTGCAAGCACTTGCAATGGCATCGCAAGATCAAGTTTTACATGTGTGGACAGGACTTGGTTATTACAGTCGCGCACGCAATTTACATCGCGCAGCAAAAATGATTGCGGAACATTTTCACGGTGAATTACCCGCTACCTTGGATGAGTTACTCACGTTGCCCGGCATTGGCCGCTCGACTGCCGGTGCGATTTTAGCCACTGCCTGGCAGAAAAAAGCAGCTATTTTAGATGGCAATGTCAAACGGGTGCTCACGCGTTTAACGGGCATAACAACTTGGCCGGGTGAAAAAAATACGCTGGCAACACTGTGGCAATTAGCCGAATCATTAACGCCTCTGCGTCGCGTAGCGGATTATACCCAAGCAATGATGGATATGGGCGCAACACTGTGTGTGCGTGGCAAACCACACTGCGAACGCTGTCCTTTCGCCAATCATTGTCAAGCGCGTCAATTGGGCATTGAAAAAACCTTACCACAAGCGAAACCTAAAAAACGATTACCGATTCAACAAAAAACATTTTTAATTTTGCAACACGGCGACTTTATTTTTTTGCAAAAACGACCGACGGACGGTATTTGGGGCGGCTTGTGGAGCTTGCCTGAGATGATAAATTTTGCCAATAAAAAATTAATCAATCAATTTTGCCGACAACAAAAATTCTCCCTCACTGATTTACGCATCGGTGAAAAATTTCGACATACCTTCAGTCATTTTCATTTAGATATTTTGCCTGTGTTTATTACCTTACAAACAAAACCGCGCAACCGCGTAGAGAATCCCGAACAAATTTGGTATAACCTCAAGCAAACACAAGCGATTGGTTTACCCGCACCGATCAAAAAATTATTGGAGTCCACATGACACGCATCATTCATTGCGAAAAATTAGGCAAAGACACTGAAGGCTTTGAGCGCTCCCCTTATCCCGGCGAATTGGGCAAACGAATTTACGATCACATTAGCCCAGAAGCCTGGCAATTATGGATCCACCATCAAACCATGTTGATCAATGAATATCGCTTGAGCATGCTAGATCCCAAAGCCCGCGAATTTTTAGCCGCCGAGATGGAAAAATTTTTATTTGGCGGCGGCAGTGAAGCACCGTCGGGTTATGTGCCACAGAAATAATCTCCGCCCCCGTCATTGCGAGGAGCGTTTTTTGCGACGAAGCAATCCAGTTTTTTGGTCGCCCTAAATCAAAAACTGGATTGCTTCGTCGCAAAAAACGCTCCTCGCAATGACGGAGTAGTACGCTTTGCCCCTCATGCTCTAAATTTCTACCAATTTATTAGACGAAGCTTTCACTGGCACCCGTGATTTTTATCCTGCCCAGCGCAAAATAATAATTCACTTGACTAGACCACTTACAATCGGTTTAATATCGCCTCTTCCATCCATGCTGGCCAGATAGCTCAGTTGGTAGAGCAAAGGACTGAAAATCCTTGTGTCCCTGGTTCGATTCCAGGTCTGGCCACCATAAAATCAATGAGTTACAAAAATAGTCGTAGGGCGCATTCTAGCTCCAAATGCGACAATCATTTTTGTACTGCTGTATAAACACTTCGTTGGGCGTTTTGTACCCTAAACATTTTCGAGGGCATCGGTTCATTTGAGCAGCCAGTTGATCTAGCTCCTCTTGAGTCATTTTGGCAATTTCTGTTTCCCTGGGCAAGTAACGTCTCAATCGACCATTCATATTTTCATTACTACCTTTCTGCCAGGGAGAATGTGTTTCACAGTAATAAACTTTACATTTTATTTCTTGCTCAAGCGTTCGATAATCAGCAAACTCACAACCTTGATCAAAGGTAATAGTCTTACACATTTTTGCAGGTAGATTTTTAAATTTTATTTTTATTTTATCCATCACTCCATGCGAATGTTTGCTGTTATTTTTTATTAAAAAAACTACTCGCGATTTTCGCTCAACAAGTGTTGTTACTACTTTTTCTTTTGTACCTTTAAATTCAATTGTGTCGCCTTCCCAGTGACCAAATTTTTTTCGTGTAGCAATTTCTTCAGGACGTTGCGTAATTAAGCGTATTTTTCCATATCTACAAGGGCTTTTTTGCCTGCTATAACGTTTTTTCCTCTTTGGTTTCTTGTAGGGTAAACAATGATACAGTTCTTTGTTTTTTGATTGATAGACAAATTGATATATTGTTTCAGGACACACATAAATTGTTAATTTATGAAATTTCATTCGCCCTGAAATTTGTTCAGGACTCCAACCTTTCTGTAAACTTCTCACAACATAGTCTCGCAGATAAGCATCTTTTTCGGTTTTACTTAATCGTTTCTGCTTCGCTCGCTCTTCTGTCTTTAACTGAGCTGTCCTGGGTAAGTATCCTTCTGCTTCACTATTCCGATCGAGTTCTCGATACAGCGTTGACCTATGCTTGTCTAATTTTTTAGCAATCTCAGATATTGATAATTTCATTTCAAGAAAAGTGTAAAAACGACGTCGATCTGTAATCGACAAATGCGTATACTTGCCCATGCGACAGTCTCCTTTGCTATTCAAGTTCCCCAAGAACATGAATATACAGCATTTTTAGACTGTCGCACTTCTACTTAGAATTTGCCGTATCATTCAATGTAAAATGTAACTGACTTGTAACCAGCTTTCTAATACCCAGCCTCTTGTAAGTACCGATGTAAGCTATGAGTAATTCATTTTTGCACATTTTTTGACTATATATATTTATTAATAATAAGCTATAATGCCAATATGCTAATTGACAATGACCGAAATAAACTAATCGCTGCTGTTGTATATTTTGCCAAAAATACAAATTTTTGCGGCAAAACTAAATTATTTAAGCTGCTTTATTTTTTAGACTTCGAACATTTTAAACAAACCGGACGAAGTGTTACAGGTTTAGAATATTATGCTTGGAATTTAGGACCAGTTCCGACTTCTTTGTATGATGAATTTGATTCACCAGAACCGGATTTCTTAGATAATATTAAACTTGAACAGTCAAACTTTGGTGGATATCCCACTTTAAATGTAAAACCTCTTAAAGAGCCTGACTTGAGCCATTTTTCCAAAAGAGAAATTAATCTAATTCAAAAAATAGCTGAGCAATACAAGAATATTACTGCAACAGATATGGTTGAAAAAACACATTTGGAAAGCCTACCTTGGTATCGGGTTTACAAAGAAGAAAACAAACCTCGTGATTTGATTCCATATCAATATGCTATTGATAAGTCAGAAGAGCACATCATCGAACTCGCAAAAGAAAGCAAAGAAATGAAGGACGCATACCGTTGAATCCAGGCACTATTTTACACGACCAAAAATTCCTTTTTACGGATGGAACAACTGGCAATAAGCTTATTATCTTACTCACTTCACAAGTTGATGGTTATTTTTATATTGCCGCGAAAACAACTTCCAGGGAGAAGTACAAAAAAAAGAACTCCGGCTGTCAACATAAGGATGCACACCCAAACTTTTTTATCCCTAGAGGAACATCTTCTTTTCCTATCGATACATGGGTTAGTTTAAGCGAGTTTTATGACCTCAAGTCTAAAGAATTATTACAGCGCCATTTTACCGGGGACATAAAAACTATCGGTGACTTGGATATAAATCTCACCAAAAAACTGTTAATTTGCAGCCTTCAATCAGAAGACATTACCCTTCATCAAGAAGCGGCTATAAAAGCGACCCTAGAACGACTGTAAGAAAAAAACTAAACCTCCCTCCAAATCCTTATTAGCTGGTTATTAACTCCATAGCAGTAATAACATGCGAAACCTGCACTGATGCAGTAGTCCTATCTGCAGCAATAGCAAAAACATAATCAGGCTTCGCCTCTAAAGACCAAGTATCTTCAGTTGCAAGTTTTACATCCATCCATTTACCATCATCAGATAATGAAGAAATGCTAGTTACGACAAGGGTGCGGCCATCAGACATCAACAACCCAAACGCCCAATAATCGACACCGAACAGACCCTCTCCTAAATCCTTAGGCATCATTCTTGTTGTGTACCAGGCAGGCAATATTTCAATAGCCTTACCAGAATCATTAATCATTCCTATTTTCTTTTTCAGTTTTTTCCATTGTTTATACGTAAACCAGAGACTTCCTCCTGCGATAATTGCACTAACTATCGCAATAAGTAACATACCCAAACTAATCCAATTCTCTGTTGTCATCAGCTAATCCTCAGAAATGATTTACTTGGCAATAATAATATCAAGAATATAAATTTTTATTTTCATAAATATCTTGCTAATGAATATTTTAAAAAAACGCAATTGTAAAAAAGACAGCTTGTAGCCCGGATGAAATCCGGGCTCGCTAACGTAGAGTTGTTTTTGTTGGCTTTATCGGAGAGTAACCATTTTTTCCAATCTGGCTACACAAAGCACGACCCTTCACAAGAGCTTCTTGAGCCCTCACATTTGGACGGCTATCATCAACTTGTTTCAAGAAAATTTCCACATCTTTTCCTGAAAGTTTCCACCCTGTAAAAGGAGATGTTTTTATTGCCATAGTTCACCCAACTTTAACTATTTAAAATCGATTATTATCTCATTGCAACAGCTTTATAATTTTCATCACTTTCAATAAAAACAGATGATGACACACCAAATCGTTTTGATAGCCTCTGAATGTGCTCTACTGTTAATTGTCGTTCACCATTCAAAATTTTGGATACGAGAGACTGACTTCCGATTTCTGGTAAATCGCTTTGCCCAAGATCATGTTCCTCCATGAGAAACCTAAGCATCTCAATAGGAGATAATGGTTTTGCTGGATAAATACGGAGTTCATATTCTTCTATGTTCTTTGCAATTAACTTTAAAAGACTTGTGATACGCTCATCCTTTTTTTCGCGTGACGATTTCATAAGCTTACCAACAAAAGCTAATAATTTATTATATTCAGATTCATTACGAGGAATATGAGTATAAGGACTAAGATAGCCCCAGAATTTAATTGTTTTTTCTAATGCAGGATTCATATTTTATTACTCCTGATAGCGTCAGAATTCGTTCTCATGCTGTATTCTGCGTGTGTCCAAACTCGCTTTACACTAACAACGCCTGCAGAATAATCAACCTCTGAATTTTATGACAAATTGTCATATATGCCAATAAGCCATCCTAAGCTTATTTTTATATTAAAATTTTATGGCTAGAATCATCGGTTCCACACCAGAGCAGTACGCCCTGTAAAAATGGCTCAGCAAGTCAAAGAATTTAACCGTAAAAAAAAATACAATTCCCATTCAACCTAAGGTAAAATCCTTCGACCCACGATATCGCCTATCTCAGGCTCGATGTGGAATTGTCCAAATTTACATAACGAGATCACCTATGAACCTAGCTCAAGTTACTTATATCTGGATTGATGGCACCAGCCCAACTCAAACATTACGCTCTAAAGTTAAAATTGTTTCGCACAGCAAAAAAGCGATGACGGTTGACGAATTGCCGCAGTGGGCTTTTGATGGATCATCTACTTATCAAGCGTCTGGTCATGATTCGGATTTGACCTTACAACCTGTTTGCATGGTCAATGACCCTATTTTAGGCGAAGGCAATTATCTGGCGTTATGCGAAGTTTTAAATCCGGATGGCACGCCGCATCCCAGTAATAAGCGCGCTCGATTAGTACAATTGATGGAGCAAGGTGGCAAAGACCAAGATCCTTGGATTGGTTTTGAGCAAGAATACACGTTATTTGATGGTCAACAACCCTTAGGTTGGCCAGAACGCGGTTACCCCGCACCACAAGGTCCTTTTTATTGCGGCGTCGGTGCAGATGAAGCCTTCGGCCGTGACTTAGTTGAGCAACACGCTCGCGCCTGTCTCGTTGCCGGCATTATGTTATATGGCACGAATGCAGAAGTGATGCCAGGCCAATGGGAATTCCAAATTGGTTATCGTGGCGTTGACTCTGAGAGCGCAGATCCTGTGAATGTCTCTGATCATTTGTGGTTAGCTCGCTGGTTGCTTTATCGTTTAGGCGAAGATTTTGATATTTCTGCTAGATTGCATCCTAAACCCGTGAAAGGTGATTGGAATGGCGCAGGTAAGCACACCAATATTTCCACCAATGCAACACGTGATCCTAAAACCGGTATGGCAGCGATTGAAAAAGCGATCAAAGCGCTTGAATTACGTCACAAAGAACATATCGCCGTTTATGGCCACGATCTTGAATTACGTTTAACAGGTCATCATGAAACAGCACATATTTCTCAATTTGTTGCCGGCATAGGCAATCGCGGTGCATCTGTCCGCATTCCGCGTCCTGTCGCATTAAAAGGATATGGTTATTTAGAAGACCGTCGTCCAGGCGCGAATGCAAATCCTTATGAAGTCGCTGCTATGTTAGTGGAAACCATTTGTGGAATTAAATTGGTTGAACCTAAGAAGTCTTCTAAGAACGAAGTGTCGCATACTTAATTTAAAAGCAACATGGGCTGCGGCCCATGTTGTGATGTCTATAAAAAATCAGCCGCATTTTCCTTCGAAATAAATACCGCTTCACCTGCCTGTGGAAACATTTCATAAAAATGTTGTAATGATTTTTCATGACGGGGTTCTGGACCATTTAAGCTAACCTGATAAGGAACGATCGCGCTGCCATTGACCGTTACAAAATCCACTTCGCCTTTATGTAATTCTTGCCAATAATAAACATTTTCATTTGATTGCCGCAGGCGTAAATAAATCATTAATTCTAAACTTTTTCCTATATCTCGACCATGCGTAATCGCATGGCGCAAACCCGAATCAATGGGGTAATATTTTTTTTGCCTGCTTAAGCGTTTTTTCTCAGAGAATGCGAAAAATTGACAAGCAAATATTAAATAAGCATCTTCGCAAGCTGCCAAATAAGACTTAACCGTATCGACCGTTAAACCGGTCACTGCTGCAATTTTTCGATAACTTAATTCAGAGCCGCACGTTTCAAACGTCATTTTAGCAACTTGTTTGATCGCATCCGGTGTACGCGCATTCACTCTTCTGAGCACATCACGCAAAATAATATCGTTAAAATATTCTTGCAATAGCTGATAAGGCTGTGGAAAGGTCAGCGGTCTTGGAAAACCACCCGCTGTTAAATAATCCTCAATAGAACTGTTAGGAAATAACATCTTAAATTCGGCAAGAGAAAATGGAAACAACTCTAGCGTAATATGACGACCCGTTAATGCTGTCGCAAATTCACCACTCAACAAATGCGAATTAGATCCCGTCAAAACAAAAAAGTTTTGCTTAGGCCGTTCCAATTGACTGTGTAACCATTTTTCCCATTCATTGACGTTTTGAATTTCGTCGAAGAAAAAATAACAAGGTTGATCAGGCGCAATTTTTTTCCTTGCCAATATCACGATATGGGTCAACAACCGATGATCCAATTCATTCATCAATCGAGGGTCTTCAAAATTACAGTAAACGCATTGCGCATAGGGCAACTGGTAAATCTGTGGCAACTGAGACAACAAGGTGGATTTACCGCAGCGCCGCACGCCTTGAATAATTAACGCTAAATCAGCATGCAGCTGTTCAGGCAATGTCAGTTGCCTCAATAAGCCAGTCGAGGGTGGAGAATCCCAAAAACTCCAACTGGCTACTATTTCAGTAAGATCTTGATTTGAAAGCATAATAATAGAGTGTCTAGTTAATTTAACAGTAGTGTCTATTATACTCGACAAAACATACTCTGTCGAATGTGTTCGACAGCTGATGATCACTGAACTTGTTATAATAAATTTGACAGCCAATAAAATACGGGTGATTACATGAGTTCATCCACTGCCACGCTTAGAACTGGGCCTCCTGTTAATTACATTTGGATAGGTCCAGCGCCAAAAGATGCCATCTTGCAGGGGCAAGATGTAGATGGCGCTAAGCAAATGGCGGAGCAAAATTCTCATAATCCAATTCGATTTTGGTGTTTAGCAAGCGAAGTTCAATATTATCAAGCCGAATTCAAAAATCATGCTGTTGAAGTGCATGCAGTCGAAGAATTATTTGTTGGCGCAAATAAAGATGTGCCTGAAGTGCAGCAGTGCAAAGATATTTTTGATACTTGCCTCAATCCAGATCCAGCAAAAGGCAGAAACACCATTCGAGATCGCACGACAGTAAAAAATGCAGTTTCAGTATTGATTCTCTTGCTGCAGGGTGGTTATACGCTTGATTCAAATATTCGTCCTTTGCAAGCGGGATCCGTTTCATTGCCTGACTATAAAAAATTTAAATATCCTAAGATGAAAGACCGGTCAGGTGACTATCCTGAAATTTGGATGATGTTTTCGCCACAAAATAATCAATCATTCATGAAAAAAATATTTGCCGAACTCTATAACTGCTGGGACCACTCAGAATTCTTGAGAAAAGGCATTAGCCCTGAAGAGTATCGTGATTCTGTAACAAGATGGTTAGACGTCATGGCAACCATGACAAGTGAATATCAAGATGAAGACTATTGGATTTTTAAAACCATTGATGATGCAAGAATTGAAGAATTGAATTTATTTAAAATATACAATAATTCTCACACTCAAATGATGCAGGATTTTAAAGAACAGCTAAGTAAATTGAACGATGAAAATTTGCCAAGTTTTATTGAATTTGTTGGAAAGCTACTGCCCGTTTATTCAGAATATCTTGCAAAAGAAATTGCGATGGCGGCTGACAATCATCCGCTTAATTTATTCAATTTAACGCACAACAAAAAGGCATGGTCTGAGTTAACGTATAGTTTTAATTATCAATTTGTTCGGGGACATGGCTCCATTTTAAAACTGATTACCAATGCAATAGATAACATCAGCACCAATGACCAGCGCATTTCGTTAAGTTTAGGCGATAGAGAAACTAGCTCTCTATTATTACTTGAAAATCCAACTATTTTTGATGCTTTTGTTCGCGGACTTCAGCGTAATCCACAAATTGTTTTGTTTTTTCTTTATCGTGACGAAGCGCTGAGTCTAGCTGCTTTTTTTCAATGTGCTTTAAAAAATAAGCAGCTTGGTGATCGCTTAACAAATGTATTATTAGAAGAGAAAGCAGGCGAAGCTTCTCTGGTGGATACTATTTTATTGTTAAGATGGTTTAAGAGTAAAAAATTAGCTGCGACTGAATTTTTAAATTTTTCTGCCGCTCAACAAAATCGCGAATTAAATCAGAAGATAGCAAATACATTTAAAACAACGCCGCAGAGTATCATTGAAATGGTCGAGACCAATCCAATTAATATAATTTATTTTGTTGCTTTAGCAGAAGGTAATGTCGATATAAGAGAAATGATGCTGAAACAAAAAGATGAACTCCATCATGTCCTTTGCAAAATGGAAGCGCAAACCTTGGCGATGCTGGATGAAACGTTAGTCAAGCCGCGAGAAAGTTCGCCGATAGGTGCGCTCAATATGAATGCCGAGCGTAAAGCAAGTGTTGAAAATCCAGCAGATATTAGATCGATTCTCAAAGCTGATATTCGCTCGCTATTAAAAAATGATGGCAAGCATACTCTGGGTTTCACTGGTGCTTGAGAAAGAGTTGTCATCTTGAGCACCCCTAAAGAACCCCAGCCAAGCATTTAATTTTTTGTAACCGCCCCATTGGAATCTACAGAGAAAAATTTAAATTTTTTTATACAAATCCCCCTTGTTCCCCCTTTTTCAAAGTGGGAGACCTTCTAAGCAGCTTTCACTGTTAAAACACAGAGCTGTTTAGAAGGTCTCTCACTTTGAAAAGGGGGAGACTTTCTAAGCAGCTTTCACTGTTAAAACACAGAGCTGTTTAGAAAGTCTCCCCCTTTGGAAAAGGGGGAACAAGGGGGATTTGTATAAAAGAAGTTCGACGCTTACCCTCTTTATTTCGGGAGTGGGAGCACTCAGGATGACAATTCTTCCTGAGATTACTTATGCGAATGTATTCAAGTGCAACAAATCAAGCAGAAAAAGAGGATCCACAACCGCAGGTGGTTTTAGCATTAGGATTACGAATAATAAATTGCGCGCCTTCGATATCTTCTTTGTAATCAATCTCAGCGCCCACCAGATATTGAAAGCTCATCGGATCCACTAACAATTGCACCACGGAACCGCCTTCACCTTCTTCACCCTCTTCATCTTCATCCGTCTCAATTGTTTTCGTCACAACCGTGTCATCTGCATTCACAACTTCATCAAACGTAAAACCATACTGAAACCCGGAACAACCACCGCCTGTGACATACACCCGCAACTTTAAATTAAAGTTACCTTCTTCATGGATTAATTCCCAAACTTTAGCCGCTGCATTATCGGTGAAAATCAATGGATCTATCATCTCGCCATCCTCGTCATTTTTGGCTAGTATATACCAAAATCAGTTGTATTGTTGGGTTTCGCTAGCGCTCAACCCAACCTACGAGCTGTTATCTTGCACGCTCCACTTGTAGGTTGGGTTGAGCGCTAGCGAAACCCAACACACATATCTCAAAGAGGACTTAAATTATGCTCTGGGTAAAAGCGTTTCATTTAGTATTTATGGTGACTTGGTTTAGTGGGTTATTCTATCTGCCGCGTCTTTATGTTTATCATACAGAAGCTTCCGATCCGATCAGTATCGCCCGTTTTAAAATCATGGAACGAAAACTTTTCTATGGCATTACTACCCCAGGCGCTGTTTTAACTATTATTTTTGGTTTTTGGACTGCCAGTTTTAATTGGGTAGGTTATATGCACATGCAATGGTTGCATCTCAAATTGGGCTTAGTTTTCCTCTTGGTTTTGTATCATCTTTATTTAGGCAAATTACTGCGTGATTTCCGTTACGATAAAAACCAGCACAGCGATCTTTTTTATCGCTGGCTGAATGAAATACCGGTCTTATTTTTAATTGCTATTGTTGTGCTTGCGGTGGTGAAACCGGGTTAAGAAAGACGTTGTCGCATAATGAGCAGCTTTGAAACCGAGCCGCGACCGTCAGGGAGTGTCACGCATCATGAATTGAGATAGGCTAAAATAGAATCGCCGGTGATCGCTCCCTGACGGTCGCGGCTCAGATTAAAACATTTCTCAGAATGACAAGCTTACAACTTAGCAAATACTTTTTCAGCCGCCTTAAATGTAAGCGCAATTTCTTTATCGCCATGCGCAGAAGAAACAAAACCCGCTTCAAATGCAGAAGGAGCAAAATAAATTCCCTCTTGTAGCATCCCATGAAAAAACTGCTTAAATCGCTCAATATTACACTTTTTAACATCCGCTAATGTTTCAACTTGTTTGGAATCCGTGAAAAAGAATCCAAACATACCGCCAATCGCAACTGCGTGAAATGGAATGCCCGCCTTCATGGCGCGCTCACGCAAACCCTGCATCAACAATGCAGTTTTCGCCGCCAACTCGGTGAAAAAGTTTTTTTCCATCACTAATTCTAAACTGGCCAACCCCGCCGCCATCGCAACGGGATTTCCCGACAACGTACCTGCTTGATATACCGGACCCAACGGCGCAATACAGCTCATGATGTCGCGACGACCTCCAAATGCACCGACCGGCATACCACCCCCAATGACTTTCCCTAACGTGGTTAAATCAGGCTTCACCTTAAAATGCGCCGCGGCGCCGCCCAATGCCACTCGAAAACCCGTCATCACTTCGTCAAAAATTAACACGCTGCCATATTGATCACAGAGCGCGCGCAAACCCGGTAAAAAATCTTGCGTAGGCAGGATGCAATTCATATTCCCCGCAACAGGCTCAACAATAATTGCAGCAATATCAGCACCGTGCAGTTCAAACAATTTTTCAACGGTTTCTAACCGATTAAATTCCGCGACCAGCGTATGTTGCGCCACACTCTCAGGCACACCCGCTGAACTCGGTACGCCAAACGTTAACGCACCCGAACCTGCTTGCACCAATAGAGAATCCGCATGACCATGATAACAACCCGCAAATTTGATAATTTTATTCCGTCCGGTGAAACCACGCGCTAATCGAATAGCACTCATCGTCGCCTCAGTGCCTGAATTCACCATTCGCACTTGCTCCACTGCGGGCAACAATTGGCAAATTTTTTCAGCCAATTTCACCTCCAATGCCGTCGGCGCACCAAAACTCAATCCATTCCGCAGCGTTTTAATAACTTCATCAACAATATGAGGATGCACATGACCTGCAATCATCGGACCCCAAGAACCCACATAATCGACATATTCACGGTCATTTTCATCAATCACATAAGCGCCCCGACCCGCTTTAATAAAAACGGGTTCTCCACCAACCCCATTAAAAGAACGAACGGGCGAATTGACGCCGCCTGGGATATAACGCTCTGCTTGTTTTAATAATTCATGTGATTTACTCATTGTTTTTCTCGCCCCAAAAAATAGTCGCTATTATCTATGCTTTTTTTTATTTACACAATTAGGTAACATAGCCGCCAAAATGATGAGGAGTTAAAAATGTCTTTTAAACGATATATGTGTCTCTTATGCGGATTCATCTACGATGAACAACTCGGGTGGCCAGATGACGGTATTACGCCCGGCACCCGCTGGGACGATGTGCCGCTAACCTGGCAGTGCCCCGAATGCGGCGCGACCAAAGATGACTTTGAAATGATTCAAGTTAGTTAAAATACGGAATCACGCCACACGCAATACGCCGTTTGCTGTTATTCAGTCTCATGAATTCATCTGAATAATTATCCCCACCGGCAATGACAATCAGCGAACGATGATACACATCCGCCAATTTCAACCGTGGCGCCAACACCGGTAGTGTTGCGTGCCCGGTTGCATCCACCACTAAGACTGGCAAATCGCCAAAATGGCCATCGCCATGGTATGGGCCTCGATGCTGAAAGGATCGATCTGGATCGTAATGACCGCCCGCAGCATTCGCATAATTATCACAGGAAGCCACCGTATAAATCGCAAAACCATGCGCACCTGGCGGCAATTCTTTTAAATGCGGCGTCAGCAATAACCCATAAATCGTATCATCTAATTGGACAGTCCCAATAGAGTGACCTTCCCCATAAGGATCCGCTTTTGACAGATGAATAAGCAGACTCGCAAAACAAGAGGAAGTGAAGAAACATGCCAATACCGTCAAAAAAAAATTTTTCATGCTTTTCTCCGTCTTATTCCACCGTAAAATGCTTGATTTCCCGCCAAGGCACATCCTCACGCGTGACCTCTGTTACCTTAGCCAATTGAGGGCCTTGCTGCAACCACACTGATAATTCGGCAAGCTTTGTCTTCTCGCCACAAGCAAACACTTCCACCCGCCCATCCGGCAAATTACGCGCCCAGCCCGTCAACCCCAATTGCTTAGCTTGTTCCTGAGCAGAAGCTCGAAACCAAACCCCCTGTACCTTGCCCGTGATATAACAATGCATGCAACTTTTTTCTTGCATAGAAATTTTCTCCTTGAGTACAGCTTCGCTCACAAAATTTGGTATGATAGGCGCCTTATTGTCGATTATAACCTAATAGATCCATGAATATTAAAAGAAACCTTGTTTTAGCGAACCCTATCTACTGGCCCGCCTGGCTAGGTCTTGGCCTATTATTTTTAGTTGTTCAATTACCGGGTCGCTGGCGATTGGCGATTGGCAAAGGATTAGGACGCATTATTTATCGATTGCCCACGAAATTAAAAGACATCACGCATGTCAACATTAAACTTTGCTTCCCTACGCTGTCGAAACAAAAACAGGATGCACTAGCCAAAAAAAACTTTGAATCACTCGGCATCGGCTTGATTGAAGCAGGCATGTCGTGGTGGATGCCTGACGAAAAATTACAGAAAATGTTTAATATTATTGGCTATGAATACGTCGCTGAAGCATTTGCAAAAGGCAAAGGTGTCATCTTATTAGGCCCGCATTTTACTTGTTTGGAAATGGTGGGTCGGCTGCTCGGCATGAGTTACACCTTTGCTGTCATGTATCGGCCGCACAAAAAACCGTTTATTTCGTTTATTCAAGAACGATTCCGCAAAAAAGAATATCTACAATATATTCCTCGGCATGATATCCGCCAATTAATTCGTGCATTAAATAACAATGTTGCAATTTGGTATGCTTACGATGTGGATGGCGGTCAAAAACGCAGTGTATTTGCCCCCTTTTTCGGTATCCAAACCGCTTCGCTCACCTCCGTTTCGCGAATTGTCCGAATGAGTGATGCAGCGGTTGTGCCGATCAGCTTTTATCGCAAAGATGATGATTTCCATTATGAAGTGGTATTACACCCTACGCTTAAAAATTTCCCGACGGATGATTTCCAAAAAGATGCAACCCTCTTAAATGCAGCATTAGAACAAGCGATTCTCGAAAAACCCGAGCAATATGTTTGGCAATATAAACGTTTTAAAACGCGACCTAAGGGTGAAGCACGGCTTTACTAACCACATAGTCATCATGACCAATTTTTCCTTGCGCAACGATTTGCATCAAATGACCTAACGCTGGAAAATTTTCTTTTGCTGTGATGACAAACGCATTGGCTGGAATTTGCTGAGGTTGATTGATAAAAATCGGATAGCCTTCTTGCGGCATATCGACCAAATATTTGATGACCGTTCCATCATTACCTTCGCGGAAAAAAACTAATTTTGCATGCTGATGCAGACGTAGTGTTTCGACCTGCATCACAAAACTTTTTGTTTGGTTAGCGAGGTAATTTATTTTTTCCACGACTAACATGTAATACAGATCAAACGTCAGCACAGCTATAAAAAAAACCCATTCTTTCCGCCAAAAGAGGAAAATAAAAAATTGGCCGACAGTCAAACCTATCATTAAAATGGGATAATTCAGCGGAACGTGGTGTTTATTTAGCAGCAACAGACTGACGGATGCAATCGTGGGAAATAATTTAAAAATCCAGCTAAACAGCATTTTAAACACCCGAAGAAATAAATTCGGTGGTGTGTTAGCAAAGAGATACGCTGAAATCAGTGCAAGCGCAGGCATGATCGCTAAGATATACCGGATTTTCTTATCCGCTGTTAAACTCAGCCCCACTAAAATAATCAGCAACCAACCGAATAACAATCGAATAAATTTCATTTCTTGCGATAAATTGCGCTGAATTAAGCGCGGCGCCAATCCCACCAGGATTAACAATGCCAGCGGATAGGTCACGGCATAAGCGCCTATGCTTTCTGTCAAATAAAACCACCAGTCAGGCGTTTGAATTTGTTGCATCCTGCCAACGACTTCCATCATCAAGACTTGGTGCATGAATGTTGTTCCGCCCACATGATATGCCATCGTCAGTAAAATACCGCTACACACCATTAACACCACGAAAGCGCTGCAACCCAAGATAAAACACGCTTTGATATTTTTTTCGAATAAATAAAAAACGCAGAGAACACCGGTTGGGATGATTAAACCAATTGGGCCGCGCACAAAAAAACTCGCTGCCAATAAGACTAACAATGAGAACAAGGGCATTTTTTTTTGTTTTAATTGTTGCGCGTAAGCTAAGTAAAAACTCCCCGCCGTGAATGCCATAACAAACACATCGAGTGAAATAGAACGCGCGCTCATGATAAATGCATTCGTAAACAACATAAAACCGGCTGCATACCATCCCCAGCGCCTAGCCTGAAGCGCACCCAGTAAATAGGTAATACACACCGTAACAGCTGCTGCCAGAGCAGTCGGTAGCAGCGCTATTGTTTTGTTTAAGCCACCGAATATCTTTGCAGCAGCATAAATAAGCCATGTGGAAAGCGGAGGATAATCCGGATAAGGAACTTGATAAGTGGTTGGAAACCAACTGATACCGTGACGCCACATTTCTAAGGCGAATAAATAAAAACGCGCGTCAAACGTAATAATTTCTTGCTGCGCGGTGCCGACAAGAAACACGAAGATGCTGACGAAAAAAATAATAATCAAGTCGGATAATTTATTATTCATGATTGGCTCAAAAAAAAAGTATTTTATTGCTTTACCGTGCTTGTCTCGCCTCATCAGCACATTAGTAACAGGACTCTGAAACAGCTCTGTGAAAAGTCTATCAAATTTGTTGTCATCGGGCGGAGTGTTTTTTTGTAACCGCCCCATAAGCATCTACCGAGAAAAAAATTTTTTATACAAATCCCCCTTGTTCCCCCTTTTTCAAAGTGGGAGACCTTCTAAGCAGCTTTCACTGTTAACACATAGAGCTGCTTAGAAGGTCTCCCACTTTGAAAAAGGGGAACAAGGGGGATTTGTATAAAATAAAGAAGTTCTTATTCGATGTTTACCCCTCTTTTTTCGGGAGTTGGAGCACTCACGATGGCAGCCCTTCTCCATTAATTTCTTTCCATCCACCACCTAATTCATGTTAGAATGGCTCAATTTTATTGACCAACCTCTTATAAGTCTTTATAAAATAATGAAAAAACAATTACCCAATTTTAGCAAAGCCTCTGTTTTGGTCATCGGCGATATCATGTTAGATCGATATTGGTTTGGCGATGCTGCGCGCATTTCTCCTGAAGCGCCTGTTCCGATTGTTAACATTAAACAAGTGGATGAGCGTCCCGGCGGTGCTGGCAACGTCGCACTCAATATTTCTTCGTTGGGCGCCAATGTTACCTTATTAGGGATTACTGGCAATGACGAAGCGGCGCAAATTCTAACAAATCAGCTCGCTTCTGCCGGTGTGAGTTATGATATTCAATACTTGCATGATATCCCCACCATTACCAAATTACGCGTGATCAGTCGTCATCAACAATTGATTCGCATGGATTTTGAAGAAAAATTTCCAGTCTTCAATCCAGATAAATTAATTAGCTATTACCAACAAAGTTTAAATGAAGTGAATCTTGTTATTTTATCCGATTACAACAAAGGCACCCTGGCAACTTGCGCGCCGGAGTTAATTCAATTGGCCAAACGCGCCAACATTCCAGTGCTAGTGGATCCCAAAGGAACGAATTTCTCGATTTACCGTGGCGCAGATATTATCACCCCTAATTTCAAAGAATTTGAGAGCATTGTGGGCGCTTGTCACAATGAACAAGACATCATTGATAAAGCGCAAGTGATGCTAAAAGACTTAGATATCAATGCCCTCCTGTTAACCCGTGGCGAACGCGGCATGACATTGATTCAACGCAATGAAGAAGAAGTCCATTTACCCGCCCACGCACGAGAAGTATTTGATGTTACCGGCGCAGGCGATACCGTGATTGCCATGTTAGGTGCCGCTTTGGCTGCGGGAGAATCATTACCGGATGCAATGGCCGTTGCCAATTTGGCAGCCAGCTTAGTGGTCGCTAAATTAGGCGCTGCAACTGTCAGCGTGCCTGAGTTGCAAGTCGCCTTAGCAGGCAATGCCCTCGCCGCTACGGGCATCGTCAATGAAGAACAATTATTATTAGCCGTCAGCGATGCACGCCTCAAGGGTAAACGCATCGTATTTACCAACGGCTGCTTCGATATTTTGCATGCAGGTCATGTGACTTATTTACAACAAGCAAAACAATTAGGCGATTGCTTGATTGTTGCAATCAATGATGATGCATCCGTCAAACGGATCAAGGGACCTGGCCGCCCCATCAATAATGTGGATCAACGATTGACTGTGTTAGCCGGTTTAGGCGTAGTGGACTGGGTGACTTCTTTCAAAGATGATACCCCTATCCCACTCTTGAAAAAAATCCAACCGGATGTTTTAGTCAAAGGCGGCGATTATGGCATTGAAGAAGTCATCGGTGGAGAAGTCGTTCGCACCTATGGTGGTGACGTCAGAGTACTGGGTGTCATCAAAAATTTATCGACAACATCGATTATTAATCGTTTTGTAAGCAATAACCAAACGAACGAGGATTGATTACGAATGCCTACGTCTGGAAATCTTTACGTCATCTCAGCGCCCTCCGGCACAGGTAAAACCACGTTGGTCAAAACGCTTGTTGATTCTCTGTCGAGCATCCAAGTCTCTATTTCGCATACCACTCGCGCCATCCGACCTGCGGAAGTGAATGGCACGAATTACCATTTTGTTTCGTCCGACGAATTCAAACGCATGATTCAGCACAATGATTTTTTAGAGTATGCGCAGGTATTTCAGCATTTTTATGGCACATCCCGCAGCTGGGTTGAACAAACGCGCAAACAAGGCATCGATGTGATTCTGGAAATTGATTGGCAAGGCGCCCAACAGATTAAAAAATTACTGCCTGATTGTATTAATATTTTTATCCTACCGCCTTCTTTACAAGAGCTATCTCATCGATTGAGACAGCGTAATCAAGATAGGCCGGAAATCATTGAAAAACGCTTAGCCGATGCGCAAGAAACGATTTCTCATATCGCTGAATTTGATTACATCGTCTTAAACGATGACTTTAAAGCTGCACTGAGCGATTTGAAATCGATTGTCTTGGCGGGTCGGCTAACCAAAACACGGCAATTGAAAAAATTAGCTGACTTAATTGCTGAATTTGCTGTTTAGCGTTAATATAACGCTTTTTATTTGAGGTATTCTAAATGGCTCGTATTACCGTTGAAGATTGTTTAGAGCACGTCGACAATCGTTTTGAATTAGTTATTCTTGCTGCAAAAAGAGCACGTCAATTAATGCGCGGCAGTGTTGATCCAACGGTTCCTTGGGAAAACGATAAAGCGACGGTTGTGGCTTTACGTGAAATTGCGACCGGCCATACTGATTTTAGCGATGCCCATGAAGCAGATTTAATTCCTAGCGTACACCCCGCTCCCTCTGAGGAAGCTGCTTCGGGTGATCACAGTGGGACGGTTGAATAAGCGTGTTTGTTTTACTGTAGGCAATGTTGTTTTTATACAAATCCCCCTTGATCCCCCTTTTTCAAAGGGGGAAACCTACTAAGCATCCTTGTCTTAATAATTGGATTCATGCTGCTTAGAAAGTTTCCCCCTTTGAAAAAGGGGGATCGAGGGGGATTTGTATAAAAAGCAATTTTCATAATTTAAAAGATGAAATTTGTGTAGATACCTCTAAACACGCTGGCACGACACCGAAGATTTCGCATGCTGAGGTGAACCTATTTCTCCAAATTTATCAAAAATTTAGCATTTCCCCTTCGCACTCTGGCAAAAATGATACATAATTAAAATATAGCTTAATTTTCACATAGGTAGCCCTGCGTGCAAGAATTTGAAGAATTACAGCAAGAATTAAAACATTACCTCGATAGCAAACAAATCAAAGCCATTGAGGAAGCGTTTTTGCTTGCCAAAAATGCACACGAGGGTCAAACACGGTTTACGGGCGAACCCTACATTACCCACCCCGTCGCAGTCGCCCAAATTCTAGCTGAAATGCGCATGGATCCACCTACCATCATGGCCGCCATTTTGCATGATGTCATTGAAGACACCCCCGTTGAAAAACAAGATTTAATTGAAAAGTTTGGCAAAGAAGTCGCTGATCTCGTGGATGGCGTCACCAAATTAACCCAAATTGAATTTGAAAGTCGCGCAGAAGCACAAGCAGAAAATTTCCGGAAAATGATCATGGCCATGGCGCGCGATATTCGCGTGATCTTGGTCAAACTGGCTGATCGCTTGCATAACATGCGCACGATTGGCTGCTTACCACCGCCCAAACGTCGGCGCATCGCAAAAGAAACCTTAGAAATTTTTGCGCCGATTGCAAACCGTTTGGGTATGCACGCATTTCGCATTGAATTTGAAGACTTAGGTTTTGCTGCGCGGTATCCGATGCGTTATCGGATTTTAAAAGAAGCCGTCTCTAAAGCGCTCGGCAGTCGCCATGAAATTTTAGAATTAATTGATAAAGAAATTCGAAGCAGCTTAAAGAAAATCAACATTCCTATCCGCTCACTGATTGGCCGAGAAAAACATCTTTATAGTATTTACAAAAAAATGCATGAGAAGCATTTATCTTTCTCTGAGGTCATGGATGTGTATGGTTTTCGTGTGATCGTTGATAAATTAGATACCTGTTATCGCGTGTTAGGTATTTTGCATAATTTATATAAACCATTAACACAACGCTTTAAAGATTACATTGCCATCCCGAAAGCCAATGGCTATCAATCACTGCACACCGTGTTATTTGGTCCTTACGGTGTGCCGATTGAAGTGCAAATCCGCACGGAAGAAATGCATAAGATGGCTGAATATGGCATCTCTGCACATTGGCTGTATAAAACAGAAAAAGCCGTCTTCACCGATGCCCAGCATCGTGCCAAAGAATGGTTAAAAGGCGTGTTGGAAATGCACAAGAGCTCCAAGAATTCATTGGAGTTTATTGAAAACGTCAAAACCGATTTATTCCCCGATGAAGTTTACGTCTTCACACCCAAGGGCAGCATCATGGAATTAGCTGCGGGTGCAACACCTGTCGATTTTGCCTACGCCATTCACTCCGACATTGGCAACACCTGTGTCGCAGCAAAATTAGATCGCAAATTGGCGCCACTCAGCACATCACTCACGAACGGTCAGCAAGTTGAAATTGTGACAGCACCCGGTGCGCGCCCCAATCCAGCTTGGCTTAATTTCGTGGTGACAGGAAAAGCGCGCAGCAATATTCGGCATTTTTTGAAGAAACAACACCGTGATGAATCGATTGAATTAGGCAAACGATTGATTGAAAAATCATTGCGTGGCTTTGGTTTGAATTTATCGCAAATTCCAGCAGAACAAGTGGAAAGTGTCATTCAATCCACTCATCTCGATTCATTGTCTCATTTGTTTGAAGAAGTCGGCTTAGGAAATCGCACTGCATTATTAGCCGCAAAACAATTAGCAAAATTTGGGGACGCTGCTGAGCGAATTAAATTAGCGGAAACCAGTCATGTTCATCCGCTCGCGATCAAAGGCACAGAAGGCATCGTGGTCAATTACGCCAAATGTTGCCGACCGATTCCGGGTGATCCGATTTGCGGTTACATTGATCCAGGCAAAGGCATCGTCGTTCATCTTGAAGCGTGCCCGGCATTAGAAAATTATCGTCAAATGCAGGATAAATTAATTCCTCTGCGCTGGGAGGAGAAAGTGCACGGTGATTTTCCGGTGGACTTACGCGTCGATATTTTAAACCAACGCGGCAGTTTGGCGAGTTTAGCATTAATTATTTCAGAAGCCGAATCCAACATTGAGCAAATTAATGCAGAAGAATTTGACGGTCGTTTTTTCACTGTCAATATTACACTGACCGCGAAAGACCGCGTGCATTTAGCCAAAATTTTACGCCGTATTCGGAAAGGTAAAAACGTGATTCGCGTCATTCGCAACAAACCACAATTGAAAAAGAAATTTAAAACAATCTCGCCGATTGTGAATTCTTAATCACGTAGAGTGTCACACAAATCACGAACTTTTTGACGAGTAATTGGAAATGATAATTTCTTTTTAGCGCCAGCCATCACAAAACAACAAATGATCAATATTAACAGATTTAAGCCTAGCAAAGCAGATAATGAAAGCAACACACTCACGTGCAAGGAGAGTAAATACATTAACACGATTGCCAAAACACAGAGCCAAGCTGAGAAAGATATCACGGCAAAAATAACTGCGAATGCAATAAGGACTCCAATACTTTGGCTGGCTTGACGGGCTTCATAGTGAATTAATTTTGTGATCTTGCTTATCACACTGACAATACTTGGCAACAGCAAAACCAGCCTGAGAAGATGGATACCTCGTCGCGATTTTTTTTTAGCTGCCATGCTAATTTACCACCCTATTTTGGCAATGCTTGCTCAGGCTTATTTATGTATTAAATAACCTACAATCAAACCCGCCAGCATCGCGACGCCCAATGACTTAAATGGTTTCTTTTCAATGAAACTCGCAGCAGATTCTTTCACCGCGCCCGTTCTATCCAATACATTGTCAAACGAGTGCGATAACATATCAGCTGCTTTACCTCTCACATCTAGCGTGGCCTCTCTCAATGCTGCTTTAATTTTTTCTAAATCATCGTGTAAATCAATTTCATCATGATGAGAAGATCTCGTTCTGGTTTTTTGCATGATGGCAGTCTCCAAATTTTTATATATACGCTATTATAACGCCTTTGCGGGTCTGATACTTTAAGGGTTTTCACTTACCCTCTTTAACATACTGGTTTTCATAGATAATTTTAGCGATTAAAAATATCTCAAAGCAATCATGATGATAGAAGTATGCAGATAACGGGTAATTGTTTGAAAAACTTTCATTTTGCTATTGTTTTATTGACAAAAATTCAATTACGCTCTAACTCATTTTCACAACAAATCGCTCTGCCGCAAAAAATTAAAAAAAATAAAATCTTTTGTAAAAACAATATTGTCATTCAATAATTTTGCGAATACACTGCACGGCTCGATAAAATTGTTTTATCAATAAGGAAATTATTGTTATGCATGGCAGAGATAAAAAACCAGGAAATACAAATCATAATGTTAAACACACTCTCAAAGATTTTGGTATTGATATTGCCGCTGCAGCTGGGACAGGTGTAGCTGAGCAAGCTCTTTTTTTTCCAACGGACTCCATCGCAAAACGATTAATGAATAACCGTAAAGTACAGGCAACATTTGGCAAAACTGCGACCGCAGGACAAGCATCCATTAAACAAATTGTATTTTTAGATGCTCATAATAAAAGTTTTTTCGAACAATTTTCCTCTCTCTATCGAGGTGCATTTTTAGGTTTTGGTTACAAAATTTCTCAGCGCGTCATCAAGTATGCAGGGCAACCTTTAATTATTGAACCTTTGGTCAATCATTTCGGAATGAGCGCTCAACAGTTATTAGGCAACAGAAATGGCATTGTTGCAGTGTATACAACAGCGGGCGTTTTTGTCGGTTTTGCGGAAGTACCTTTTCTACAAACCATCGATGTATTAAAAGTACGAGCACAAACGAATAACCAGACGCTTAATTACTTTACTGAAGTTAGAAAGCAAGGTCTAAAAAAATCCTATCGAGGCGCTGTCATCACAGCCTATCGCAATGGTTTGGGTTCAGCCTTTTTTTGGGGATCAGATGGTTTCATAAAAAGTTATAAACTCGGTAAAAGTAAAAAAGTTCAAACGCCTCAAGAAGAAATGCAGTCTTTGCGAAATGTACAAATGCCACTCGCAGAACGATTTGCATGCTCTTCAATTGCATCCATTACTAGCATCGCTGCAAGCCACCCATTCGATGTCATCAGAACAAGAATGCTCGCTCCCGCAGAAATTCCATCTATCTCGTCATGGTCTATGTTTCAAACTATTATAAAAGAACAAGGTGTAAAAGAATTTACGAAAGGATTGCCCACAAAAATAGTAACAACATTTCCAAAGGGCGCTTTTGGATTAACCCTTTTTTCTCTCATGGAAAAATCGTTTAAAAATACCATTGCAGATTTAGTTGATTCCTCCCCTACCCCTGAAAAGGTCAAGCCTAAGCTGAAAAATGGCTAACGAGGACATAGCAACGATTAAAATTACGCCAGCATGAAATATTATGGTATAATCTTGCACATTTCAAATAGACAGAGATTATACCATGCCAAACACGCAATCTTGTTGTGAAAATACCGCAGCAATTGGATATACCTTTACAAATTTACTGACCCTCGGAACACTAGCCGCTGGCGCCGCCGCTTTATATAAAGCGAGCTCAGTTGCAATTTCCGGTTGGTTCTGTGGTGGAATGGCAGGGGGCTTTCTTTATAAAGTAGTATCTTCAAAAATTGACTCTTATCAAAACAAGATCAAAGAAGAAAAAAAAGCGGATCAAGAAAAATATTTGCTTAGAGTCCGTGATAAACGAAAGGGCCTGAGAACCAGAGTCGCTGCATTATTAGCGAGCCTGCCTAAAGAGGAAAATGACGCCTCATTAGTACAACCTCCTGCATCAAAAGAGGAAAAGAATAAACCAACCGAAATATCAAAGAGACAGAAAAAAAAGATAAGTAAATTCGGAGCTGCTAAAATTCTGCAAGACGAAAAAGATGAAAAAGCAAAACAAAAAAGACTATTAATAAATCAAGTTGCATTACAGAACCGAGCAAAATTTCAAAAAATCAAGCGTGATATTTATCAGGATGCATTAAAGAAACTAAACAAAGATTTACCTGAATCAAATACTCAAGTTGCACCAAAACAAGAAAATACTTTAGTTGCAGCAACAGCTTCACAACAAACATCAGAATTCACAGCAGCCGTGGTTCCGTCCCAATCCACCACGACACCTTTACAAATCGTTACCGTTGTACCACAACAAAAACCCGCTTCAGTTACATCTGTGAAACCTTTGAAAGCCGAGAATCCGGACAATAAAGCCTTTGAATATTTGCTAGCACAAATTTCAACTCAAGCTGTGATTGGCTTAGGACAAGCTGCCATCGCCACTTATGCAGCAATAGCAGCTTGCAGTGAACTATTTGAATTTGAGATGCCCGATCTTTTTTCTGATGAAGTCATCTCAACTATTGCTGTGATGGGAGCCGTTGGAATGGGCGTCAAAGGAGTATTGGCAAAACTTGCATATAATAAAGAAAAAAAAGCAGATGATGAATATCTTTCAACAAGAGACACCGCCTTACAAGAAGAAAAAGAATACGATGAACTTGGCCGTCAAATTGATGCCGTTACCAACAAAAAATTAAAAAAGAAAATTAAAAAAGAAATGAAAAAAGAAGAGGTAAATTTACCCGGCAACGCTGAGGAGAAAACTAACGCAAATGAAAATAAATCATCCAATAATTCTGCACCCAATAAACCCGTCCTTCCAGCGCCGAAAAATTTGGCGATGGAAAAACCAATCTCTCCTAAATCAGAAAATCTCCCTCCGAAAAAAGCTGACGCTTTTTTTGAAAAGCAGCGACCCAGTCCCAGCGCGCGAGGCGCTAGACAAAAACTTGCGCCGCTGCCTGAAGAGCAAAAAGCTAAAATGACTGTGCAGAGAAAAAGATATCCCCGTTAGTTTCGAAGATGCTCGTGCATACTTTTTAACGTGCTCGCGCACAAACAATTTAATTATTTTTATACAAATCCCCCTTGTTCCCAATGGCACTAGCTTAAGAACTGTCGTCCCGGAATTTAGTAGCTCTTAACGAGCGCCTTTTGCTCGTTAAGAGCTACTAAATTCCGGGACGACAGTTCTTAAGCTAGTGCCATTGCCCCTTGTTCCCCCTTTTTCAAAGGGGGAACAAGGGCTGACGGATCGACGCAAATTCCACCCATGCGTCGTCCTGAAAAATCTTACGCCCAAAGTATTTGACCGCAGTTATCGCAGTAGCGCGTAAGATTTATTCAGGATCCACGAACGAAGAACTGATTCTGGAATTTATATAGATCGATGATACTCAGGTGGATCCTGAATAAATATTCCGTGCGTGTACCGTCGCTACGGTTAAAATACGTTGACGTCATATTTTTCAGGACGACGCATGGGTGGAATTTGCGTCGATCCGTCAGGAACAAGGGGGATTTGTATAAAAACCAACAACTCTCTAACCTTCGAAAACCACCTCACCTTCCACCATCGTCATCATCACTTCATATTTTTCATTTAACACAATTAAATCTGCATCCTTGCCCACAGCAAGACTGCCTTTGTGGGAAAAAATATTGAGAATTTTCGCAGGATTTTCTGCTACCAATCGAATGGCGTCTTGCAATTCACAGCGCGTAAATTGCAACACATTCCGCAGCGCATTCGACAACGTTAACGTACTACCTGCTAATGTACCATCTGCTAATCGTGCAACACTCTGCTTCACGACGACCGATTGACCACCCAACTCATAAGCACCATCCGACATACATTGTGCACGCATCGCATCAGTCACCAAAACAGCATTTTTTTTCAATTTCAAAACAAGCTCAATCACCGCAGGATGAAGATGCACACCATCCGCAATCAATTCCGTTGAAACATGCTCTGCTAAAAGCGCCGCTGCAATCACTCCCGGCTCACGATGATGCAAGCCACGCATGGCATTAAAAAGATGTGTCACATGCGTACACCCCGCATCGATCGCAGCGACTGCTTGATCATAGGTTGCATGGGTGTGACCAATAGACGCTACAATGTTTTGTTCGCGCAAATAACGAATGCACGCCAGGCTATTTTCAAGCTCCGGCGCAATCGTCATGAGCTTGATGAAATTTCCTGACGCCTCTTGCCATTTTTTAATGAATGCGACATTCGGTTGCAAAAGATGATCCGCTCCCTGCGCACCCACTTTTTCAGGTGATAAAAAGGGCCCCTCTAAATGCACACCCAGCATGCGCGCGCCCAACGACTGTTTTTGGCTAAATGCACGCAGACTCGCCAACACGTCAGATAACTTGCTCGATTCTGCGGTCATCGTCGTCGGCAAAAAACCTGTCACTCCTTCACGCGCCAATGCTGCGCAAATGGTAGCAAACGCTTCATGATCACCATCCATGATGTCTTTGCCATTTGCACCATGGATATGTAAATCAATTAAACCCGGTAACAGATGATACTGCGGAGGAAACTCAATTTGCTGGGAATTTGCCGTGTTTTCGACTGAACCAATCGCATGGATTTTGTTATCCACGATTTGTAACGCTGCATTGTTTAAAACAGCTTGCTCCGTATAAACACGCGGACCTTTGATCACAATATTCGTCACGACACCACACCTTGCGCAACTGTTTGGCGAATCATCAACATCGCGCCAACATTCGCATCCGCTTCGCGCGGCACCAAACATGCGCGCAATTCTTCACATAACCACGGCTCAATGAACGGCGCAATCCCGCCAAATAAACTACATGGCAACGGATGGTCGCGATCACGTTGCAATTTTATTAATGCCAACCCAACACGATCAACTGCATGTGCCGCTTTTTTCATGAGACGAATCGCAACAATTTCTTCTTGCTGACTGTGATTAATCACTAATGGCGCTAATCGTGCAAAATCACTGGAATTTGCGCGGCTAGCCCACGCAACAAAATGGTCAACGTCTTGATTGAAAAACGCAAAAATATCTTCAACTAGCGGTGAGCGTTCCGCGCGATGATCTAACCATTGAAAGGTCAGACGCGCAGCTTCTAATCCTAGCCAAGCACCGCCGCCTTCATCATCGTGTGGAAAACCCCAGCCTCCAACGCGATTTGTTTGTTGATTTTGAATTTCATAACCAATGACACCGGTACCCACAATGAGAATCGCGCCATCTTTACCTTTGTGCGCACCGACACAAGCAACATGCGCATCAGACGTTAATTGAATTGTTTTAAAAGAATGAGGACGTTTTAAAAACTCAGTGACCGCCTCAGTGACTTCACACCCTGCCAACCCCATGCCAATGTGAAAACAATAATTTTTATCGGTTAACTCAATATTCGCCGCCCTTAACACTTCGTGCACGGCGTAATAAATAGAATCCCAAGCTTGCTCAACGGATAAACGAATATTGGCAGGTCCACCGATCGCTTGACCGAATAACTGGCCAGCCTCATTTTCGATGCGAACTTTACATTTGGTTGCACCACCATCAACGCCTATAAAAATATCGTGCGGCATGATGCGAGTCCTCTTAGAGTCTGTTCATCGTCGCAAAATATGCGACACCGGAATTTTTACGGTACCTGATTCATCGGCCACATGTTCCATCGCGTGACCCGTTCCCCAGGCATGGCCAAATACCACTTCAAATGTCATTGGAAAAATATTTTCTTCGTTCGGAACTAAGCTAATTGTATGCCAATCCCCTTCCATCATGCCAGTGACTTTTAATTCGCGAAATAATTGTTCTTGATCGCGAAAGGTGACTGTAAAATAATCCACATCCAAGACAGGATCTTGAAATCCTGCTTGTAAAACTGCATCACCCATGTGATGCATATCTAACAAATGCGGCAGCGTCAGTGAATAAGTCTGCAATTCTCGCAACGTATCTGGCCCCAAACTGGTGAAGAGAAGCAAGCCATCTTGACGCAACACACGACGCCATTCGTTCAATACAGGCAGCATATCCTCACACCAGGGTAAAACGAAATGCGCTAACAACAAATCGACAGAGTGATCTTTTAATGGCAAGATATGCGCCTCGCTTTTCTGCCATGTAACGTGCGGCAATTGTTTTGCTCGTGCGACTTCAAGCAAATTCTCTTGCGTATCAAACGCATGAATTTCTGCAGTTGGATAACGCTGGCTAATCGCCTCAGTGCATTCACCCACTACACATCCCACTTCAACAATCCTAGTCGGTTTTAGTGTCACCCACTCTAATCGCGCTAGCATTTCTCGACTCACTTCACGCGCTACAACAGCCGCCGCTGCGTAATCTGCCGGTATACGATTATCTAATAACTTTCTGGGAGTATTCATAAATGCCTTGGTTAAAAAAATGGGTAGCGGCTCACACTCGCGCTCTCAAGCAGACCTTGCTTAAAGCTGCGCGGGATGACAGCGGATGTAAACCGTTACAAAAATTGTTTCATTGGTTATTGCCATTTACTTGTCTCTTGTGTCGACAGCCTGCAAATCACGCACAAGATATTTGTTTCTCTTGTTTATCGAGTTTGCCCATTTATCCGAGCGGTTGCAAACGGTGTGCGCGCATTATCCCCTATTCTTCGCCCAATTTGATCTGCGGGGTGTGTCAGCGCGAAGCACCGCCTTTCGATGAAACATTTGTATTATATGTTTATGAGGCACCGATTGTGAAATTGATTTTAGACTTGAAATTTCAACAGGCGTTGATGAATGCGCAATTACTGGGTGAATTATTAGCTGAAAAAGCGGGTAAAGAATGGTATCTCGACCGCACACTCCCCGATGTGATTATCCCGATGCCACTGCATGTGCAACGCTTACAAGAGCGTGGTTTTAATCAAGCAATCGAGTTGGCCAGACCCGTCAGTGCGCGATTAAATATTCCTTTATTGTTGGATGTGTATCAACGCATCAAAGCGACTGCACCTCAAGCCACTTTGTCTGCGGAACTGCGCCTACCTAATTTACGTAATGCATTTGCTGCGACCGAAAAAATTTCATGGCAACATGTCGCTGTGCTAGATGATGTGATTACGACTGGAAGCACTGTGTTGGCGTTTTGTCACTTGTTAAAAAAACAAGGCGTGAAAAAAATTGATGTGTGGTGTTGCGCTAGGCCTTTGTTAGAGAAGAACGAAAAGTTACTGTCTTGATTTTTTGATCCATCTTCAATTACCGCCCATGTGTCGTCCCGGAATTTACTGGCGCTTAATGAGCGCTTTTTGCGAATTTAGCGCCAGTTAATGTCCGGGATCCATTTTGCTTGAAGTACGTTAAGTTAAGAGCAAGAGAAGTGGTAAATTGAAGATGGATCCCGGACATTAAGTAGCTCTAAACGAGCAAAAGGCGCTCGTTAAGAGCTACTAAATTCCGGGACGACAGTTCTTAAGCTACTACCATTAGAATTTATATCCTACTCGTAGAATTTACATCCTACTCGCTATATCCTACTCGCCGTATACACCCTCAACTGCATCTCTGCGCTATAATGACTCTCATCCATCACCGTCACAGTGAAGTCATCTACCATCACCAACCAAGGCAACTCCGCAATTTCAGCGATAAATTGATTCAACGGTCCATACTCACCCACGGCAATCACATTTACAGGAATCCACACCGATTGACCTTGAACTTGTTTTTCACCCGCATTGATATAATTCATTTGCAAATGATGCGCTCGACTCATTTTCAATATTATTTTGATCAAATCAGTCAAGTCTCTTTCTCGAATCGAATGCGATTGCCAAGTGGTTAGCAAATTTTTCACTTCTGGCAAACGTGCCATTTTTTCTTCTAACAAAAACTGTTCCGCATCGACCGCGTGTAATTGTTTTTTTAACAGAGAGTGTGTTTGTTGCGCCGTCAACAATCTCGATTCCAATGGAAAAATATCGAATTGATAGCCCACGATAAATAAAATTGCACAAACCAAACTGAGCAACCCTATCTGCAATAAAGCCATTAATTTATTCATGGATGCCTAATGTTACATTAAAATGCAGCGTACGAATTTGCCCTGTCCCTGACGTTAACCCCGTTAACACAGGCTGATTAAAAAACGTTGATTTTGCAATGTCATCCATCCATTTAACTAACTGAATTTCAGACGACAAATCACCCTGCATGACAACTTGATTGCCCGATTGCTCTAAGTGGGTAATCCGAATGGTATCGGGAGTTAACTTCGTTAATACCCGAATAGATTGCGCCGTTCGAAGATTTTGATCACGCAAATTCGCAATAAAGCGTAATTGCATTTCATCGTGTGCAATGCTTTTTTGATGATCCATAAAATGGTTAATTTCATTTTTTTTGTATCGAATCAATTCACTCAATTGCGCATTGCTGTCCTCTTGATAGCCTAAGAGGCAAAAAAGCATTAAATGCCAAATAAAAATCACGAATAAAGCGCCTATGACCACTTGTAAAAGCGGCAAGATAAAATTTAATCCTTTTTTATAGGTGATGATTGGCATGTCCCGTTCTATCCATTTTTTGTGACGCCTACCTTGACTCTAATATATTTAAGCTTGGTTTAAAAGCAATGATACGTGTATAATCCCCCGCTTCAAAAGAGCGTTGTTGCGTAATTCTCGCACCGTCATTGCGAGGAGCTTTTTTTGCGACGAAGCAATCCAGTTTTAGACTTACAGAATCAAAAACTGGATTGCTTCGTCGCAAAAAACGCTCCTCGCAATGACGGAAGTGGGAATTACGCAACAACGCCCTTCATAAAGAGGTTGATTTATGCAAGATATTTTACTATTTACTCAGCATCATTACTGGCTGCTCTTAGCATTGAGCGCCGTCTTAATTCTATTGATTGTTTTAGAATTTTTTAAACAAAAAAATGCTTCTCACGGCTTATCGCCTTTGAAAGCCACGCACTTAATTAATCACGACAACGCCGTGGTCATTGATGTGCGCAGCACCGACGCATTTGCCAAAGGGCATATCGTGAATGCAATCTCTCTGCCCGCCAGTGATATCCAGCAAAAAACCGGCAAGCTTGAAAAGCATAAGTCCAACCCACTTATTCTGGTTTGCGCAACCGGCACGGACTCTACTCGTATCGCCAATCAATTGCTGCAACAAGGCTACACGACGCATTTTCTTTCCGGTGGTTTACGCACGTGGACAGATGCCAACCTGCCGCTTGTGAAAGGGTAACCATGGCTAAGATCATCATTTACTCGAAAGCAAATTGTCCTTATTGCGATTGGGCTAAATTATTGCTAAATAAAAAACAGGCTGAGTATCAAGAAATCAGAGTCGATTTAGATACCGAAGAACGCATCAAAATGGAAAAACTCAGCGGCCGACGCACCGTGCCGCAAATTTTTATTAATGATCAGTCAATTGGTGGGTATGATGATTTATCTGCTTTAGAAAAGGCTGGCAAATTAGATAACTTACTCAAATAAAGGAAATCAACTATGCAAGAAAAACCCAAACAACAAGGCCAAGACAACAACCCGCATTTTGAAATTCAACGCATTTTTTTAAAAGATTTATCCTTTGAAGCGCCTCATACGCCGCACACTTTCGTCGAAGATTGGAAACCCGAAGTACAGTTAAACTTAGAGACGAAGAGCAACCGAATTCAAGACAATGTGCACGAAGTCGTGTTATCGGTGACAGCCACCGTCAACACCAGCAAAAAACCAGCGTTTGTTATCGAAGCACACATGTCCGGTGTTTTCTTGATTTCTGGATTAGACGGTGAGCAATTACGTCAAATGCTTGGCAGCTTCTGTCCGAATATTTTATTCCCTTACGCACGTGAAGTGATTTCAGATGTTGTTGTGCGCGGTGGCTTCCCACAATTAATTTTAGCGCCTGTCAATTTTGATGCGCTATATGCTCAACACGTCGAAGAACAACAAAAACAAGGCACGCCAAAAAGCGACGACGATAGCAAAGTCCACTAAGAAGAGTTGCCCATGGATGTAGCCACACATCAACCGATTGCCATTTTGGGCGCAGGCTCCTGGGGAACTGCGCTTGCTATTTATCTTGCTCGGTTAGGTCAAACAGTGCAATTATGGGCGCATCAGACTGAGCACGTTGCAACATTGCAAAGAGAACGAGCTAACAACCGTTTTCTGCCAGGTTGTGCGTTTCCAGAAACATTGCAAGTCACTGCAGAGATGCGAACCGCTCTTCTGAAGGTAAAAGATATTTTAATTGCTGTTCCATCCGTTGGTTTTCATTCCACCCTGATTGCGCTAAAACCATTACTCACCTCTCAACACAGAGTGCTGTGGGTGACAAAAGGATTAGAAACGCAATCCGGACAATTACTGCATAAAGTTGCTATTGATATTCTAGGTGATTCTATTCCATTAGCGGTGTTATCAGGCCCTTCTTTTGCAAAAGAAGTCGCTGCGGGTTTACCGACAGCGGTTGTGGTTGCCAGTCACCATAAAAAATTTGCGGATGATTTATCCCATCGTTTTAACAGCCATTTTTTTCGTGTTTACTTAAGTGCTGATGTGACAGGCGTCGAAGTCGGCGGCATTGTCAAAAATGTCATTGCCATTGCGGTAGGCATCTCAGAAGGCATGGGATTTGGTGCCAACGCTCGCAGTGCGCTGATTACGCGTGGATTAGCTGAAATGGTCCGATTAGGCATGGCATTGGGTGCAAAACATGACACCTTCTCTGGGTTAGCCTGCTTAGGTGATTTAGTCCTGACCTGCACCGATAATCAATCACGCAATAGACGATTTGGTTTGTACCTCGGCCAAGGTAAATCACGTGAAGAAGCCGAACACGAAATTGGTCAAGTGGTAGAGGGCAGCCAAAATGTCAATTTGTTATTGGCCTTAGCCCAACAACATCATATTGAAATGCCGATCAGTGAAGCTGTTTGGAAAGTGTTACGCAAAGAGTTAACCATTAAAGAAGCGTTTATCAGCTTATTGTCGCGTGAGCCGAAGTCAGAATATTAGGGTCTAGTGACAATAGCGTTAGTCATACATCAACTGATCCAACGGTGTCATTTCCCCTCGCGGTGTCGATTGACTTAATTCGAATAACACATCAGTGATACACATCATACGCAACACATTGGGCGTGATATCATCATAAATAACTTTCACCCCCAACGTAGATCCTTCCGCTTCTTCAAACGTCACGCCAATTCCATAACCCAAACACAATGAACATAATTGATCAGCACGTCGAGTAATCGCTGGTAGCAAGCCGGTGGGTGCAAACACTTCATCAATTGTCATTGGACGGCCATTTAAACTAAAGCGTAAATTCATCGTGCGGGCAATTTTGCCGATTTGTTGCGAAACATCCATGCGTTATTTTCTCCACCAGGGTTGAGCGATTTTACGCGGACCAGCAATAAACGAACGCAGCCAACGAGAAAAAACAGCCAGCGAAAAACCATATCGCTCCAATCCCGCAAAAAAAATCGTTGTAATAATAGCTAATAGAAAGGTCCACAATCGAATATGGAAAATTAAAATCAACAATGGAAAACACGCGCGAAAATCCACCATCCACAGCCGGACATTTCTTGCAGAATCACGCCAATGCGCCATAAAGTTACCCTCTCAATAGAAAGAGTATAACGCGCTCTTTGTGAGGCTGCCATCCTTAAGCGCTCACAAAACGCTGATGCAAGCGTTTGATTTTTTATTAACCTCGTAGGGGTATCTATAGAGGAAGATTTTGTTATTTTTATACAAATCCCCCTTGTTCCCCCTTTTTCAAAGTGGGAGACCTACTAAGCCGCTCTGTGTCTTAACTGCGAAAGCGGCTTAGTAGGTCTCCCACTTTGAAAAAGGGGGAACAAGGGGGATTTGTATAAAAACCAATATTCACTTTAAAAAAACACTTTCTCATTCGATGTTTCCCATGTGATCATTGCTTAAAAAAGCATAGCTTGGCATAATCAAGCATCTTATTTTACAGCGGCTTGAAGGATTATTACCGATTATGAAAAATAAATTCATACGCCTCATCACCACGCTGTCGCTTATTTTATTATGCGCCTGTGCGCCTAAAGCACCACAAACATCCCCCGTTGACAACACAGATGCCTCACTCGCTGAAGCCTCTTACTCAGTCAGTCGTTCGATTTCGACCTTATCTGAGACCGCCCAAGCTGCACACCCATTACCCGCTTTAGACCCACCGCCCAATCCAAATACCTATGGCATGGGTGGCTTAACATCGGTCGATTGGTCAGGGCCTGTCGAACCCTTGCTGAAACAAATCGCCAATTCCACCGGTTATCGCTTGCGCGTCTTAGGCACAGCCCCTGCCATACCTGTTTTAGTCACTGTGTATGATAAAAATATGATGATCGCCGATATCTTACGCGATGTGGGTTTTCAATGCGGTCGACGTGCCACAGTCGTTGTCTTTCCTGAGAGTCGCGTCATTGAATTGCGTTATGCAAAAAATTAATTAGGAAGTTGGGTGCATGAACAGAGTCATTCTAATCACTATAACTTTATTGCTAACAGCCTGTTCGCACCATGTGCAGAATATCGATCCGACCAATTTAAATGATTTGCAAAGTATTTCCTCAGAGAATGCTGCTACACCTGCCTCCACTCTCGTCTCTGGCATTCGAGTAAAAGCCATTCAAGACACGGCTATGAGTTTAGGCGCACAAGGCGGTCTTGCTTGGGCATCCAAAGAAATTAATATGCATTTAGACCAAAACAAATGGAACATGGAAACGATTTATAATTTTAATGGCATGATGTTAAGCCATGGCGTTTTACCGCCCGTCCTCGTCCAAGGCGACAATAGTTTAAATTTAAATGACTCAAGCACCATCCGTGTCGCTGATAAAACCTACAAGATTGTTCAGCAAGCACGCTTTGCCACGACACCGCCCAACTGGCGTGATTACCTCAAAATGGATTATCCAAAACCTGAAATCCCCAATAAAGTTTTACTCCCCACCACCTCAGAGGAACGAAAAATGTGGAGTAAAAATATTAAAATCGGCTGGGAAAAAGGCGTTCAACAAGCCTTCAATATTTTTCAACAAAATTTGGCGCGCTTAAAGCGCGATTACAATGGGATGATTTTATATCGCAAATTATTGCAAGAGAAAATGGTCAGCCCACCGTTTGTCTCACGCACGGAATTGGGCGTCACCGGCGACGGTAGTGATATGCGAATCAATGATCAAGTGTTGCGTATTACGGAATTACCGAAACTGCAAACCAACAGCAACAACTGGCAAGCCATTGTGGTGAAAGAAAATGACAACAATTGATTATTTATTTCCGCAAGAACCAATCCGGTTATCCATTGAAGCGGTGAATGAAATTTTAATTTACGCCGTGAAGTTGGGCGCATCGGATATTACTTTTCAAACCAACGAATCCATTTTTGCGGAAATTTTTGGTCGCTTGCGCAAAGTCACCCGACGTCGCCTAGCCAACACCGAAGTCGGTGAAATTATTAATGCGATGTATGGCCCGAACGGCATGGCACAAATCATGTCGGGCAAAGACATTGATACGCATTATGAAATTCGACCGAATCGTTCGGAACGTTATCGTTTTCGTATTAATGCGACGGGCTGCCAAGTGGAAGGGCATGATGGATTACAAATTACCGCGCGGACGATTCCAAGCGATCCGCCGAAATTAGCCAGCATGAATTTACCGCAAGCGATTTTGGATGCGATTGCACCCGAGCAAGGTGTTGTTTACATCACCGGTGCGACGGGTTCGGGTAAAAGCACCTTGTTAGCGGCGATTATTCGTGACATTGCGGAAGATGTGGAGAGTCATCGTAAAGTATTAACGTATGAAGCGCCGATTGAATTTGTTTATGACAGCATTGAAAGAACGTCTAGTATCGTGAGTCAATCAGAAATTCCACGGCATTTACCGAGTTTTGCAGCCGGTGTGCGTAATGCGTTGCGCCGCAAACCGCGTTTAATTTTAGTGGGTGAAGCGCGTGATTCAGAAACGATTAGCGCGGTGATGGAAGCGGCCATGACAGGTCATCCGGTGTATACCACGCTGCACAGTAATGGTGTGGCAGAAACCATGCGCCGATTAGTGACAACGTTTCCTGCTGATGAACGGCAAGGCAGAACAATTGATATTATTGAGACGATTCGCTTAGTGGTTTCACAACGCTTAGTTCCGACGGTAGATGGCAAACGCGTGGCGTTGCGCGAGTATTTAGTATTCGATGAAAAAATTCGCGATATTTTGTTAGATACCGATATGGTGAACATCACCGCACAAGTGCGCCGATTATTACGCGAGCATGGCATACCGATTGAAGTGGATGCACGGGCAAAATTTGAAGCGGGTTTGATTACGGAAAGACAGTACCGAGTGATTGCAGAACAGTCAAAGCGCGAAGATAAAGACAGTGAGCAGGGTGCTTAAGAAAGGGCTGTCATCACGCTGAAGAAAGGATTGTCATCGCGCTTAAGAAAGGGCTGTCATCGTGCTTAAGAAAAGGCTGTCATCCTGAGCGCTTTTCGCTCCGAAGGATCTCCCTATATAGTAGAGAGATGCTTAAGAATATCTTTTAGCTAAGCCTCAGAGATTTGCGGGAGATCCTTCGGAGCGAAAAGCACTCAGGATGACAGCCCTTTCTTAAGCGCGACGACAGCCCTTTCTTAAGCACAATGACAACCTTTCTTAAGCACGATGACAGGCCTTTCTTAAACGCTTTATGATTATAAAAAACTGCGGAAAGATAAATAAATTAGGATAATATTGAACACGATTTAGTTTTATTACTCGCTGTTTAAGAAATCCCGGATTTCATCCGGGCTACGTCACTAACCTTTCTTCTTTGGAGGAGGCGCCGCGTCCGGAGCAGGTTGATTACCCGAAATTGCAGTCTGAAGAGCAGCCTGTGCTCCTTCCTTCTCACCTTTTTCTACAACCGCATGCTTACCTTTAGTAGCTGTCATAGCAGCACTACCCGCAGCCTGAGCAAATTGTGAACCAGCACCTTCAACCGCTTGCTTAATACCTTGTAATGCATCCCCTTCACCATAAGCCACCGCTTGGAATCCAATCCAAGTTAATACTTGTTGCGGAATAATATAGATAATGGTGAAACACTTATTCAACACGGTCAGAATTAACGTGACATAAGCTGCGATAAACATAATCAATTCTGGCAAGCCTACGTTCCCTGAACTGCCTGCCCCACCAATAGATGACATCACGCCCGCAAACGTCATATTCACCAAGGTCACGCCAGCCCCCGCTAGGAACATCGAAACAATTAAACCAAACACCATTAAACTCGGTCGTAAAATTAAATTAAAAATATGGCTCAATGCATGATGGCTTCTGCCCAAAATTTCATGTTCCCCACTCGGACTCATCATACCCAATGCAACAAATGGCATGGCAACCATGGCTTCAATGACTGCCATCATCCAACCCACCGCGCCCATGATAAAAATAATATAAGGAATTAAAGGAGTATAAACGGCTATTAATCCCCCAAACGCATATAGACTACCAATAATGGTAAAAGCGGGAGGCAAAACAATCATCATCATTCCAAGACCAAGTGTAGTTAAAGGTGTAACAGCACCGTTCCCCATAAAAAATGGAGCCCAACCTAACATAAGCAACGCTATTGTGATGGTAAGAACTAGAGTAAGCAGTACATCTGCCAAAATAAGCAACGATTCGCCAAACGCATGCAAGCTAATAAGTGGGCTTACCGCAAAAAAATTAGTTCCAACCTCTTGAGTAGCGCCATAATTTGTCAACATGTTACGAAACGCATCTAAAATCCCAGCACCCGCTTGACCCGTGAGAGAACCCACTTGAGATAATGAAGGGTTAGAAGACAATGAAGCAAAAGTATTAGCCGTTGTATCCGGTGCTGCACCAGCTGCCGGTTGGTTGGTTATCGTACTAATGAGCGTTTTAGCCGCTTGATAATTATTTCGATAATTTGTCATCGAATTACCCGAGCCTGAAGCATTGCTTGGATCATTTGGAATAAAATTCCACGAAGGTAATGTACTTTGCGTTGTTGAATTGTTGTTTGCCATCTTATAATAATAAGCGCCTGCAAACATCCAACCTTGGGAGACTGCATCGCTTTGCCACCCGCCTGTTGTGTTGGCTTGATTGCCAAGGCTATTCGTTAAAGCCGTCAAATAAGCATTAATCGCCGGTGTCATGACTTGCGAATATCCGTTTGTCAAAATAGAAATAAAATTATTTGCAGTTCCCGTTGTAGACATTTGATTGCTATTCAAAATGGCAGGGATTAACGTTTGAAGATAAGGAACATACATATAATTTACTGCATAGTCAGAGGGGCTTGCAAAAAAATTATTGGTTGGATTCCCTTGAGAATCGTATGTCCAGGGTGGCATCTTATTAAAAGATTGCGTAGCTACTTTGCCTGTGGCACCCCCCGCGGGACAGGGCGGAACAGAGCCACCTCCTGTCAAAAACTGAAGCGCTCCTAATAGAGGATTGGTCTGACTGCAACATTGAGCCGGTGTTGACACACCAAGAATTTGGCAATAATTATATTGCGGCGTGCCTGAAGCTGCCAATTGGCCTGATTGCCAAAAAGTCAAATAAGAGTTATCGCCTTGTACAAATTGCACTGCTATTTGATTTAAGACTTGATTAATTGTCGTCAGAGCAGCCAATTGAGTTGTGCAAATCGCGTTGAAATTTGCATCCGTCGAGGAAGGACAATTAACTTTCAAGGTGCCGCACATACCTTGACTGCCATTGGCAGGTCCTACCGGCGTCGAACCATTTTGTATATTCAATAAAGGATAAACTGCACGTCCTGCACAAAAAGGATCAGAACTATTATTACTGTCACCACAGTAATATAAACTGTGCGTGTTACTGCCACTGGTATAAGTCTGTGAATTATTATTCGCTGCAGTGGCCTGGCAAACCAATCCATAAAATAAATTTTCGATACTATTTTGTGTTTGCACACTTGGCACTGAAATGGTGGCATACGGAGAACCTTGTTTATTGGCATAGTTAACGGCAGTCGTCCACATCGTATCGCCTGCTGCAACGCCTTGGACGATGCACCACATCATAATCACTTGCAGCGCCGAATAGCCTGAGGTCGTTGGAAATAATGCAGCGATACCCATCACCGTTCGAATCGGTACCCACAACGAATTCCAATGCTTACCTAAAAATTCTCCTTCAGCCGCAGTCTTTAACAATCCAACCACCACGGTATAAACGACCATAAACGCGCCGAAAGTTAACGCCAAGGTATTGAGATAACGTAACAACGTACCGACGATGTTAATAACGGTTGCACCGCCGCCGCCCGTTGCATTATTTAACGTATTTCCGACTGAACCAAATATCCAGAATAAATAATAAATAGATTGATCATTGGAGGCCAGTTGAAAAATGCTGCTCATGGTTTAGATTCTCCGTCGGGTTTTTGCTCTCCGTCGGTGAATGGTTTGCCACGCCACCATTCTTCAAACGTGCAACCTAATTTGCGATGTTTAATTTGGAAATACCAAAAATTAAAACGAAATGCTTGCGAGAGGAACAAGGCAACAACGGCCATGGCAAGTAACCAACCAGTTAACGTTCCTCGAAGAATTAACAGATAAAACGCATAAATAAATGACGCACTGCCTAATGCCAAAAAAGCGAGGGAATAAAATAAATAATTTTTTGCGGTTTCATTCACATTTTCATCAGTGACTTGAAAACGCTGCATCGCTTCTTCAAATGTTTCTTTGCGTTCAGGGGTGGCAACAACAAATAATCCTTTGACAATTTGCCAGCTGGTTTTGAGTTGGTCCATAAACATGGCATAACCAAACCAACCCGATGGATTAAAAAATGTTTTACGTGATACTTTAACAATATCTTTGTAAGCCATACGTGCCTGCCTTGATTGAATGATTTACCTTAACATTTGCCTTATTAAATAACAATCTATTGAGGCTTTTGCTAATCTCTTTGCTGATTAATACTATTATACTTTACGTTTCTGTGGATTGCTTGGGTTCTAGGTGTATTTTCAAGCTAAGGTAATTTCGCTTAGTTGTAGGGTGGATTAGACGCGCCTTTTGCGTCGTAATCCACCTTATCAAATTGCTGCAGCTTGGTGGATTACGACGCAAAAGGCGCGTCTAATCCACCCTACAACTAAGCAGAGGCTGCTTGAAGGCGCTGGAAGCCGCGCGGGACGACACAGTGGTGGCGATAGCATATTCCCGATAATGGTAATATAATCAATAAAATATTTGTCTCTTTATGCCATTGAGGACAGCGATGCCAGCCTTAGATCTCCAAAGTGCCCATGATTTCTGGAAAAATTATGAAGATCCAATGATTTATCGCGTCATTGCCTTTATGGAAACCGTGGAAGGGTGGACATTAGATGGTGACCCTACCTTAGAGCAAGCCATCCAAGCCATTGGTGATAATTTAGATAAAATTTCCCGTTTTGATTTGGGCAAAGAAGAACAAATGATTGCCTTGTGCGCCCATCTGAAAACATCACGCATCCTGCGTTTCTTACAAGCCGTTGATACCATAGACCCCGGATCTGCCTCGAAAGTATTAATGTATGCCGAAGAAAACAATAATCCAGAAAATGTCTTGGCGGGATTGTTTTTAAGGCGCAATATTGTTTTTGAACGGTTACGTTTGCTAGCCAGAGTATTTTCGGCACAACGATTTGAAATTGTGTTAAAAGCATTGGAGCAAGAACATGTCTAAATTTCGTTTATCTTTGTTAGTTATTGTTGTTGCGGGATTAGCAACCACAGTTGCATTTGGTAATCTCTTTTCGTTTCAGTCATCGGGTAGCACCACTACCCCTTCTTCTTCGACAAAGAACAGCTCCTCTTCCAATCAGCCTGTTCTGTCTCCCGATGACTTTAAAAAACAAGTGACGCAAAAAGCACAAAAAGCACAAAGCGACAGCCTGCAACAATCTATTACCAGTACCAAACAGCAAATGAGTCAATTACCGTTGCCAACACCGACTTCCACGGCCACTAAAACATTGCCTGCACCCACAAATAGCAACAACAATTCAACGAATGCTTCACCCGAAGCAACCAGCAGTGAATCGAGTAGCGGCGCAGAAAATACTTCCGTTGCGCCAGTGCAACCCCAAGCCGCGGTCGCACCTGCGCCGCAACCAACACCCTCAGCGCCTGCTGCCGCTGTTAGTGGGACAGCATCGCCTGCACCTGCGCAAAGTGCTCCTTATACTGGGTTTGGTACGGGTAATAGCAACAATAGTAATAATTCTTCAAGCGGTAGCGGCTGGCATGTTAAGTACTAAACTAAAAATGGAGTTTTTTTATGTTATCGACTCGGTTTAAAAAAATAGTTGCGCTGACTGGAACGGCTATTCTGATTTTGCTTTTTTGCATTCCATCGGTGCGCGCTGCTGCATCGGGCGGCGCAGAAGCGTTGTTGGCGCAAATCGTCCAAAATACCGGAAATATTTTTTCGATTTCGCAAACAGAAGCGCAGTCTCTGGTTGATATTGATCAAAGCACCACGAGTGCCGCACCTTATAGCTCAGCCAATTTGTGGGGCAATACCAATGCCATTGAACAAAGTGCGGCGATGATGGTCATTGAATTAAATTCTTGGCTTTTGCAAGATACTTCACAACCAACTGCGGATTTACAATCCAGTTTAGGTGCGTTGACCAATGCGATGACGCAAAATCAGGCGAATGTTTTAAGTTTACAAACACAATTAACCAATGATTTTTTTAATGCGCAAGGGAATGTTTCGCAATCCACATTGCCCTATGCCAATGACTTAAGTTTTGAAACGTTATTAGGGCAACCTTACTTTCAGCCGGATCCTCGTAACGTCAATCCACCTCAAGGTACACCGCCTGTAAATCCAGCCTATAATTATTTAAAAAATGCGTCTGCCCTGACCGTTACGCATCCGATGCCCGCTGCAAGCTGGCGCGGCAATCCACAAGATCTACAACGGTATAGCAATTATTACAATACGATAATGGCAGTACAAAGTTTTAATGCCTATGTTTTAAGTCAACTTTATGAAGATTCCATCACCGGCTCACCTTTCTCGAAAGCACAAACCACTTTGCTGACAACGGCAAGCGGTTCTAGTTGGTTTTCGACGGTGGCTTCAGAAAATATTGGTTTTGTGTTACGCCAAATATTAATGTTTTCGTCACAGTCATTTGTATTGTTAAGTCAATTATTAACAACGCAAAATCAATTACTGCAATCGCAAGCAATGACGAATAGTTTATTAGTGTTATTAAATCAAAATAACGAAGCGTTGTTGATAGCGAAGGCGACTGGGCAAGTGCATTAATGGTAGCTGGGGGCATTGCTTTATTTTATACCTCCTTTTTCTCAAAGGAGTTGTTGCGTAATTCTCGCGCCGTCATTGCGAGGAGCGTTTTTCGCGACGAAGCAATCCCGTTTTTGAGTCTTAAGTCTAAAACTGGATTGCTTCGTCGCAAAAAACGCTCCTCGCAATGACGGCGCGTGAATTACGCAACAACGCCCTTTGAAAAGGAGGGAACAAGAGGGATTCGTATCATTAAATTTTCTTCTCGCTATTCAACATTCTGCACTTGCTCGCGAATTTGCTCGATCAATACTTTTAATTCCACCGATGCTCTGGTCGTATCAACATCGACGGATTTAGCACCGAGCGTATTCGCTTCTCGATTTAATTCTTGCATTAAAAAATCTAACCGTCGGCCGCACACGCCGCCTTGTTTTAATATCCGACGCACTTCAGAAATATGCGCATCCAAACGTTCCAATTCTTCCGACACATCGATTTTTTGCGCAAATATTACTAATTCTTGTTCGAAACGTCCCGAATCATATTCCACTTTGGCATCTTTAAAACGCGCAATTAATCGCGCTCTTTGTTGATTATAAATTTCGGGTAATCGATGACGAACTTTGGCTAGCTCTGCTTTCATGCCTTCTAAACGTTGGAGGAATAATTGTTTTAATTCGGCGCCTTCGCGTAAACGGGCTTCGACTAACTCTTGTAATGCTTTTTCCAATAACCCCATCACTTGATCTTGAATCGCTTCTAAATCCAATTCGGCGATTTGCAAAATACCTGGCCATTGCAAAATTTCCACCGTATTGACCGGTGCGGCATGCGTTAACATGCGAGCAACCACATCGGTTGCTTTACAAATTTCTTGGGCAAGGTGAGTATTAATGGTAATGGCAGTGCCTGAGACATCGCCTGGTTGATAACGTAAGTAACACTCAATTTTACCGCGTCGAATGTAATGACGAATGCGCTCGCGCATCGGACTTTCTAATTCGTGCAACGTGTCTGGCATTCTGACAAATAATTCAAGATAACGATGATTAATAGAGCGCAATTCACATACCGCACTCCCCCACGTTCCCTGTCCTTGTGTGCGCGCAAACGCTGTCATGCTCTGAATCATATTTTGTCCATTTTGTGATTGAGTAACAACAAACATATTATCATATCAACATTATCAGTCTATAATGTTACGCTGAATAACTGAGAGAAGAGAATTTTTATGCGTCCCAATCATCGCGCCAATCACGAATTACGAGAAATCCGTCTAACCCGTGGCTATACCAAACATGCAGAAGGTTCTGTGTTAGTCGAATTTGGTGACACGCGCGTCATTTGCACCGCCAGCATTGCAAACAGTGTACCGCCTTTTTTGAAAGACTCTGGTAAAGGATGGATCACCGCAGAATATGGCATGTTGCCACGCTCCACGCATGATCGCATGTTGCGTGAAGCGGCAAAAGGTAAGCAAACTGGACGCACGCAGGAAATTCAACGGTTAATCGCTCGTTCGTTACGTGCTGCCGTAGATCTCGATGTATTGGGTGAAGTGACTATTACAGTGGATTGTGATGTGATTCAAGCCGATGGCGGAACTCGAACGGCATCGATCACCGGCGGTTGTGTTGCACTGTATGATGCCATTCAACATTTAATCCAACGCGGTAAAATTAAAAAAAATCCATTCAAGCAATTGATTGCTTCTATCTCCGTAGGCGTACATAAAGGCAATGTTATTTTGGATTTAGATTATTCTGAAGATTCCAAAGCAGAAACGGATATGAATGTGGTGATGACGGAACATCATGGGTTTATTGAAATTCAAGGCACGGCGGAGAAAAATATTTTTTCGCAGCAGGAATTAGATTCGATGTTGGCGTTGGCGAAAGATGGGATTGGGAAGTTGGTTGCGAAGCAGAGACAGGCGCTGGGCATTGAGTGTGTGAATGGTTGATTTTGTAAGAGCTGTCAGCGTGAGTGCTTAAGAAAGGGCTTCCCCCTTTGAAAAAGGGGGATTGAGGGGGATTTGTAAAAAAATTAAATTTTATAAAAATCCCTCCTGACCTCAATGACACTAGCTTAAGAACTGTCGTCCCGGAATTTACTGGCGCTTAATGAGCGCTTTTTGCGAATTTAGCGCCAGTTAATGTCCGGGATCCATTTTGCTTAAAGCATATAAGTTAAAAGCAAGAGGGCGATAAATTGAAGATGGATCCCGGACATTAAGTAGCTCTAAACGAGCAAAAGGCGCTCGTTAAGAGCTACTAAATTCCGGGACGACAGTTCTTAAGCTAGTGCCATTGCCTCCTGACCTCCCTTTTTCAAAGGGAGAGACTTCTCGAAGCAGATAACTGCTATAAAATTTTCAAGACAGTTGCTTCGGAGCAAAAAGCACTCAGGATGACAGCCCTTTCTTAAGCACTCACGCTAACAGCTCTCTCTTAAGCACTCAGGATGGCAGCTCTTTCTTAAGCACTCAAGATGACAACTCTCTCTGAAGCGCCTCTCAAGCTATGCTTTATGTGAATTTTCGAGCCGCTGTGAGTGACAGAGTAGGTGATTTAATACCGGGATCAACATAAACAATATCAAGGTCAAGCTGGCTCTTTTTATTTTTCTGATGGAATTGATGCCAATCGGCATATAAATCATGAAATGCCTTTAGAGTATGTACTTGCGGATCAACTGCACCCACATTGTTTATTGCACTTGCAATTTCTATCAGGTTACTGAGCGCAGCATTTTTTTCAAATGCTTTTACATTTCTAATATCATGCGAAACCCAATGACCCAGACGCCCCCAAATAATCTCCAACAGAGGCTTACCACTCGTCACTTTAGCTTGTAATGTTTTGATCAACGACAGCGATGCGCGATCAAACAAAGAAGCCTTTTTTGTTTTCCAATACGCATCATCGCCAATGAGTTTAAGCCACATCTCTGGATGGGTAGCAGCTGCATGCCAGCAAAATTCGTTTGTTTTTGCTTTATCTAACATCATCGTAAAAGAGGCTATATCATCGCCCAAATAAAAATAAGGCACCACTCCCATTTGAAAGAGTTGCGTATATTTATCTAGCATCGATCGATAGATAGTTTCAAATTTTTCTTTAAAGGCGGGATAAACACACCATTGCTGCACTGTTTCCAAATTAAGATTTTTTTGTTCATCTTTAAGATCATTTTGCATTTTTTCTAAAGCGGCAATTTCCAATTCTGTTAAACTTGCTTTTTTATGAGTTAACGTATCATGAATGACATCCACTAGCTCATTTCGCTTATTAAACACATTAAGCAAACAATCTGTCACACCAAATATGATATCGCCTTCTTTAAAATCAGCTATTTTTACTGGCATCAACGCTTCCAGTTCTTGCTGAGCTTTTTGTTCTTCTATACCAGGAATAAAAATTTTATCGAGTGATTCATCTTTTGATTCATTGGGCGGCAACAACTCCCACTTGTATTTTTTGTCAGCTTGTTTTGTTCGCTTATAACTTTGCTTTTCTTTTAAAGGTGTAAATTGATATGACTTCTTATCGTTCGTAGAAAACAATCCAATCTCATCATTGCCACAACCGAAACAAACCACTTTTCTAATCGTGACGCCGTTTGACTCAACCACAAAAGGAATAACCAAATTGAACGTCATTTGTGAATAATATTTTTTTGTCACGCCGTTTTCATATTCTTCTGAGCGCATACAATATTTTTCTTGTTGCAAATGCTTGGAAACAGTTTGCATCAAAACATGTGCGCGCTTATGCACCTCATCTGCTTTGACATCGCCCTTTTGATACAAAGCCGTTAATTCTTGCCTAAAATTTTCCGCCAACCGCAAAATATCCGCATCATGACAAAGTGCTTTGACATGCTTCGGGTCACAATTATCAAATGCACCATCTGCTAATATAGCAATCGGATATTGGCAAGAAGCCGTTAGAGAAAGAGCATCATCAATTTGAAGTTTTTTCGGCGCATTTTTTTGGCCACTGACTGCGTAATAACTGCCTGACGATGCACTCATTAATTGTGTGCCAACTGGCATATGGCATTCTTCAGCATAGTCATACACTAAAAATTCACTACTTCCTTTTTCTTTTTGATCTGACTCCTTTCCATCCGCAGGCTCAAACGCTATCTTTTTACCGTCTTTAGGGTTCCTACGGATAAATTCGACGCTTGTCGATTGCTCTTTATGTGAAATCGGAATCGCCCCAGTGACGATCGTTACGTTACCGGGGAAATTAGGGAATGACGTTGTTTTTGATTCAACAGCTGACTGAAATATACTGGGTGATCCGCTTCTAGCCATAAATACCTCTAGCGTAATTTTGAAGCGAACTCCCAATCTGTTTTAATTTGTTGCTGCTCTTCCTGATAAGCGACAAGCTCTAGATTTTGCAAAATGCGTGCGTATTTGTCATAGTCTGTTTCGTTAGCCAGTTCAGCGGACTTGGAGGAATAAGCTAACAACTCAGGTACGTATTTAGAGAAAAGTGTCATGCCGCCTGATTTTTTAGGTTGCTCGTTGTTTGAGTTTACCTGAGCAGCGCCTTGTTCATCTTGAGCGGGTTGTTGAGTAGACTTTATCGTTTGCGCGATTTTTACAGCGGTTTGGCTTTGCTGTACCAGATCATCAATACTTTTCGTCACTGAAGTAAGCAAGCCTTGTGTATTAGGACTGCCGTCACTTTGTGGATCGCTTTTTTTATCCGCTGACGCCTGGATAAGATTTGCTTTATCCATAATGAGATCTAATGCAAGGTGGTCATACTTAATTTCTGTTAACTTGCCTTTTTCTAATTCTACTGCATTGGCTGCAATAATCGTTTGTCGTTTGGTTAAATCTGCTTGAATAGCGGATAACGTGCGCGGCATCAAAAAATTAATTCGTTCTATTGTGAAAGATTTTTTCGCTTGCATCACCACAACAGGAGTTGCAGGCGAACTTTTTGAGTCGTTAGCAAAGAGAGAACTCGATTGTCTAGGTGAGCGCTTGCTGTCACGTGGTAAATCATTCGATGCAGAAGGCTGAGACTGAGTCCTCGCACGATCACGATATTGTTGATCTTCGGCTTTAATCCGCTGGATAGTTGCAATATAATTTTTTTGCGAATTGAACTGGTTGGTTTCATACGCTTGGCAAATTTCTTTGAATAATCGCCCACGTTCATTATCTAACTTAAGAAGCGCATCATACTCAGCCTCATTCGAACCGAATAATTCGATTAAATCTAAATCCCCACCTGCAACGATAGCGTCTAGCAGCATAGATAGTCCATCGTCTTGTTTGCTCTCTAGCTTGCTATCTTGTTGCGGAAATTTTTTGCCAAGCCAAACACGCATGGCTAGCGTGGCTGATTTATTATTTTTTGAGCGATGATCTATCATATAATGACTTCTCAGTTAGTTAAGACTTCGGTGATTTTCTGCGTCGCATTTCTGCTTCCATTTTTTCTCGCAGGAGTCGTTCTTGTAACACTTTTTCCATGACTGCAGCTGCTTTTTGTGCCGATTCATTTTGAGCAAATAAGCCGTGTTTCACTAATACGGACTGCACTTTCGCTGTTGCTGTCTTAGTTTTTGTTTCAGGCAGGGCTTGCTGTAATTTTTCGCCAACATTTGGCTCAGTGGTATTTGCAAGCGCTCTTTTTCTTTCGGCTAAATGAATAACGTCACTCGCGCCTTTCAAAGAAACACTTGGCGGCGCATCAAATTGCGCATCAACTGCTTTTCCTAGATCCAGCGCTAGTCGATTAGTACCTGAAACATCTATAAAGTGAGCACCCATTGTAATCTCCGTTAGTCCGTGACTTGCCATTTTTCAAATAAAAACTGTTTGATGACATCTTTTACCGCAACTGTTGCTGGCCTACCCATTAAATCGTAATGCCAAATCAGAAACGGTTCTTGTGTGGCATCCACTTTGATCAGTGATTTTTGTGATCCGAGTTGATAACACACTAAATGTTCTTGGGTAGCAAAAACAGGATCAGACGAGGCTTTGACAAATAATTCTTCTAGTACCTGCCTGAGTCCTTCAGGTCCTTCAGCAATGATATAGTTTTCTGAAGTTTCCATCCTATGCACCCTTGAAATCTTTTTCTATATTTATTAGTTTAATCCTTAAAACTTAAGGAATTCTTAATAGGTTAAATCATATCATAATCAATGATTAAAGGCGCATGGTCTGAAAAGCGTTCTGTTTTATAAATGGACACTGTTTTGACTTTATCCTTTAACCCTGGGGTAATAACTTGGTAATCAATCCGCCAACCCACGTTTTTTGCCCAGGCTTGGCCCCGATTAGACCACCAAGTATATTGATCAGGTTCTTGATTAATCAGGCGAAATGCATCGATGAAGCCCATTCCGCCAAATAATTCATCCATCCACGCGCGCTCTTCGGGTAAAAAACCGGAATTTTTTTGATTGCCTCGCCAATTCTTTAAATCGATTTGCCGATGAGCAATATTCCAATCACCACAGATAATGGCTTCGCACCCTAACTGCTTCATTTGTTGTAAATGAACCGCATAACGCTTTAAGAAATCAAATTTAACCGCTTGGCGTGCTTCGCCACTCGTACCCGACGGTAAATAAAGAGAAGCCACACGGAGTTTACCCAACTCGATTTCCACATAACGGCCTTCCTGATCGGCTTCTGTCCAACCCAACCCGGTCATCGAGAGTTTCGCCGGTAAGCGAGAATAAATGCCGACACCGCTATAGCCTTTTTTGTCGGCAAAATGGAAATAACCTTGGTAGCCTTCTGGCGAAAAAATTTTATCGGATAACTCCGCTTGCTGCGCTCTCAATTCTTGCAGACAAATAATGTCAGCCTGTTGTGTCTCAAGCCACGTAAAAAAACCTTTGCGAGCAGCAGAGCGGATACCATTTAAATTAAGAGAGATGATTTTCATATTATCGATTTAACAATCCTTTCAATAATTCGCCGCCTTTTTCATTGAGCTTCTGTTTGACTTGATCTTGTAATTTATTTTTTTCTTTCTCAACTTGTTGCTGCACAATCGCTTTGACCAATGCACGCGAATCTAATTTAATACTCGGATCAGAAAGATTGCCGGAAATATCCACGGGAATAGTCGTGCCATAGGCATTGTTTAAATCATCTTGACCCGTTCGTTGTTTAACAGCGGTCTGCAAATGATAATCAATGCGTTGATTGACTAAATCAATAGTGCCCTGTCCTTTGGTCAGAAACCGCGGGGAATCCGACGCCAAATCGTTATTACTTAATACACCACTGTGAATCACCATCGTACCGGTTAAATTGCCAAAATTAGTGCGATTATTATTTGTTGCCGTCGGTGATTTTTGTTTCGCCAGCGCATACGCTGTATCGACCAGATAACCCAAATCGACACCCACAACCGCACCATTATTAAAATTAAAATTACCGGAACCATTTAAATTGCGCGTCACTGCATTCGGATCGGACAACGCAGTCGTTACATTCAAAGTTAAATTACCGACACCTTCAAGTTGCAATTTTTGTTGGCTGCCGCCTAAATCTTGCAGCAGAGGACCCGCCTGAATATTGCTTAAATTTAAGTGTAAATCAGCAGGCAGCGTGGCTGCATTTAAGTTAACGCTTGCTTGACCCTCTAACTTACCTTGATACAAAGCTGCGGTAAACGGTGCCAAATTCAACGTTCCATTTTGCAAATGCGCTGTCACGATAAAATTTTTCATCGTGAGTTTTGCCGCTTGCAAGGTATCAATTTTTAAATTGCTTTGGACATCCACATTTTTAGCACTAGCAGAAAACGTCAATGTGCCTGACACATCTTTTGCCGTTTGCAACTCTGCAGCCGGTTGACCCATTGCCGTAAATGTTTGCTTTAAATCAAACGGCAAAATTTTCATTTGCCCCGTTGCGACCGGCGCGGTTTTAAGTTGCGTCACGCCAATTTGACCCACTAATGAAATATTTTCGATTTGACCTTTAAACCGATTCCACTCGATGGTTTGTTGATTCAAGTCTGCCAAAATATCGCCGGTAAAATTAAATTGAATTTTTTTGCCCGCTTGAGTCAGTTGTGCTGCCAATTCTGCATTGCGGAAAGAATAAACTTGAGCGACTAAATTCAGCGCCGCTTCACCGGATAATGTCACGTGGCCAGAGAGCGCGGGATTGGTTGCAGCAAAATTAAATTCACTGGTGACTGGAAATAATTCCATCAAATTAATATTTTTGGCGTGTAACTCGAAATCGGTCACATCCGCTTTCTTGTTTTGTTGTTCGTCAACATAATGAATGGTTGAATCCGTAATATCAAAGGCAGAAACCGCTAAACCCATGATGACACTGCCTGTGGTTTTACCCGATTCATGCGTGAGAGTGGACATTGTTTTTTGACCGGAAGCAGATTGGAAATTCCAATTCATTTGGCCTGCCGCATTTTTAATTAAATTTAATGTCATGCCATGAATGACAACGCCATTCGATTCAATTTGTCCGTGTAATAAGGGCAATACTTTGACGCCGACGGTGGTATTTTCAATTTCCGCAAAGGTTTTTTGCTTAAATTGATCTGGATTACCTAACGCCATATGCTCCACTTTCACCCCAAAATAAGGGAAAAATGACCAAGAAAGATTCCCATCGATGGTCAATACACGACCGGTGGCTTTCATGACCTGGGTCGTCAAAATAGGTTTTAATCGATTGGGGCTGACGCATGTCACTAATAACACCAGTGCCAGGACAATCAATAGCACCAATGCTGCCAAAATAGCACCCAACCCTTTTAATAATTTTTTCATACCTTCCTCATACTGATAAATGGAGCGGGTGATGGGAATCGAACCCACGCTAAGAGCTTGGGAAGCTCCCGTTCTACCATTGAACTACACCCGCCTTAAGAATTGTTGTGAGCAGAAGTATATTTGGCAGAATTGTATTTGTCGATGTTAAAAACGCGGTTAAGATAACCCTCACTTAAAAAGGAGACTTCTTTTTTGCAAACCTATCTTTTCTATGACATTGAAACAACCGGTTTAAATAAATCATTCGACCAAGTCTTGCAATTCGCGGCTATTCGCACGGATTTAAATTTGAAAGAGTTAGACAGGCACGAATTAAAAATAAAATTAAATCCGGATGTGATTCCATCACCCTATGCCATCCTCACACACAAACTCGGCATTCATGCGATGGCCGACGGCCTTACTGAATTTTCAGCGATTAAACAAATTCATCAATGGTTAAATCAGCCCGGTACGATTAGCTTGGGGTATAACACCTTAGGATTTGATGATGAATTTTTGCGGTTTTCTTTTTATCGCAATTTGTTAAAACCTTACACGCATCAATTTGCCAATCAATGCGGGCGGATGGATATTTTTCCCATGACTGCCATGTTTTATCTTTATAAAAATCAGGTTCTCACTTGGCCTGAGCAAAACAATAAGTTATCGCTCAAACTTGAAAATTTGAATACTGCCAACCAATTGGTTCAGGGGCGCGCACATGATGCGATGGTGGATGTAGAAGCCACGCTTGAATTGGCAAAGCGCTTGATGGTTGAGCGTGACATGTGGGATTACTTGCACGGCTATTTTAAGAAAGAAACGGATAATGAACGGATGAATGCATTGCGCACAGACATTGCGTTACTCGTCAATACGCGATTAGGTTCGCAACTTGCTTTTCAGGCACCTGTCTTATTTTTGGGAACTCATCAGCACTATAAAAATCAAACCGTTTGGCTGCGCTTAGATTCAGACGATTTTGCAACGCTTGATTCCGCTGAGTTGATTAGCAAATTATGGACCTTTAATAAAAAACCCGCTGAACCTAATTTTATTTTGCCTTACAAAGAGCGCTTTTTAACGCGGCTTTCACCTGAACGCAGTCTGTTAGCTGAAAAAAATAAGCAGTGGTTGCATCAGCATCCGGAAATCGCTGAAAAAATCACTCAGCATTTTACTCAGTATACTTTTCCTGTTTTTCCAACCGCCGATGCACAATCGCGTCTTTATGTTGAGGGATTTTTATCGGCTGAAGATGAATTCTTTTGTCAGCGGTTTCATACGGCAACGCCAGAAGAGAAATGTCGCTTAATGAATTCGGTTAAAAATTCTAATTTGCGTCAATTAGCATTGCGCGTGTTGGGTCGTCATTTTGGCGATGTCTTGACGGGGGAATTGGCTGATCGGTATGCGGAATATTTGGAAAGCAGCGCTGGGAAAAAGAACGCTGAGGAGATCATTGATTTTCAAGGCAACAAACGATTGATGCCTAAACAAGCATTGTTAGAAATCCAAGCGATTCGCAATGAAAGAGAATTAGGCGAAGAAGATCAGCAATTATTGGATGAATTTGAAAAATATTTGCAAGTGCGGTTTGGGGTTGGGAAGGTGGAGGTATTGTAGAGTACTGCTTAAGACAAGGGCTTCCCCCTTTGAAAAAGGGGGATTGAGGCTGACGAATCGACGCAAATTCCACCCATGCGTCGTCCTGAAAAATATGACGTCAACGTATTTTAACCGTAGCGAGGGTACTCGCACGGAATATTTATTCAGGATCCACTTGAGTATCCTCGATCTATATAAATTCAGGAATGAGTTCTTCGTTCGTGGATCCTGAATAAATCTTACGCGCTACTGCGATAACTACGGTCAAATGATTTTGGCGTAAGATTTTTCAGGACGACGCATGGGTGGAATTTGCGTCGATCCATCAGGGATTAAGGGGGATTTGTAAAAAAATTAAATTTTATAAAAATCCCTCCTGACCTCCCTCTTTCAAAGGGAGAGACTTCTCGAAGCAGATAACTGCTATAAAATTTTCAAGACAGTTGCTTCGGAGCGAAAAGCACTCAGGATGACAGCCCTTCCTTTTGCGGGAGATCCTTCGGAGCGAAAAGCACTCAGGATGACAGCCCTTGTCTTAAGCGCCCCTCGCAATTGACAGACAACGAACATTGGAATTACGCAACAACCCCTTTCCCAAAGCAAAAAGCACCTACGCTTCCTCGCTCAATTTATGGTATCTTCTTGATAACATTTACACACGACCCTGATAGGACTTTCATGAAACGGTTCGCAATTACTTTTATGACGCTTGCTCTTATGGCATCGCTCGCACCTAGCTTTGCACAAGATGAAAAAGCGAACGTCATTGCGCCTAACTTGGTAAATTCTACACCAGAGACACCGCATCAAGCCCGTTTATGGAATCTACAAGATGCCGATATTTTAAGCGTCATCAATGAAGTGTCTCTTGAAACAGGCAAAAACTTTGTCGTCGATCCGCGTGTCACCGGCAAAATTTCATTGATTTCCAGCAAACCCATTAAACCCGATCAAGTCTATCAAGTGTTCTTATCCGTCTTAGAATTATTGGGCTATTCCGCCATTCCAGGCGACAATATCATCAAAATTGTCCCCAATATGGAAAGCGGTGAATACGCCACTCGCATTGCCACCAACCATGCGCCCGGCAGAGGAGATGAAGTTGTCGTTCGGATTATTCCGCTGGATAACGTCTCTGCGAATCAATTAATTCCTGTGATCCGCCCCATGTTACCGCAATGGAGCAACGTTGCTGCTTACACACCCGGCAACGTTATTATTTTATTAGGACGTGCGACAAACATTGAACGAATTGCTAACATTATTCATAACATCGATCAAACAGCATCAAATGATATTGATGTGATACCCCTGCATCAAGCCACTGCTTCTCAACTCGTCACGGTATTAAACAATTTGCAAAGTTCGGCGCGCGCATCCGGCGATACACCACAAATTTCAATTGCAGCCGATGAACGCAGCAATAGTATTTTATTAAGTGGTAATAAATCGGCACGCTTGCACATGAAGTTTTTGGTGTCGCATTTAGATACACCTTCTAGCAGCACCTTAGGCAATACCCAAGTGATTTATTTACGGTATTTACAAGCACGAAATTTTGCACCGTTGTTAGGAAAAATTGCGCAAAACATGATGGGAAAAAATAACAATACACCTGACAATACGACGACTTCGAGCAATACAAATTCAACAGCCACTGCCACGAGCGGCAAATCCGACAAACCGCCTGAAAACCTTACCAATATTCAAGCAGAGCCCAATGCAAATGCCATCATTATTACCGCCCCTCCTACGTTAATGCAGGCATTAGTGGGTATCGTGGCAAAATTAGATATTCGACCGGCGCAAGTACTCGTCGAAGGGATCATTGTTGAAGTCGATCAAGCGGATTTAAGAAATCTGGGTATCCAGTGGGGAACGTTAGGCCCGGGTACAACCGATATGCAAAATCCGAATGTTCCCTCTTCAACTTCCAGCTTTCCCATTCCGGGCGCGGGTAATATTGGTATTATCCCGCACACCAATATTGCAGCGATTTTAAGTTTCTTAGAAAACATTACTGGCACGGATATTTTATCAACACCCTCTATCGCCGTGTTAGATAATCAAAAAGCAATTTTAGAAATCGGTCAAGATGTTCCTTTCCAAAATGGTTCGTATGCCACGACAGGTAGTAATTCAACCGTTCAACCCTTTAATACAATTGTGCAAAAACCCGTGACGTTAAAATTAATGGTCATCCCACAAATTAATTTAGGCAATGCCGTGCGTCTCAACATTAATTTGAAAAATGATTCATTACAAAATCCTGATACGCCCGGCTTAACACCCATCATCAACACAAGCAACATCCAAAACTCTGTCATTATTAACAGTGAAGATGTGCTCGTGCTGGGCGGATTAATCAGCAACAGCATTACCGAAGTCACCAACAAAGTGCCATTGCTGGGCGATATTCCGGTATTTGGCAAATTATTTCAGCAAAAAAATCGCAACATTTCGAAAAAGAATTTATTGGTCTTCATCAAACCAACCATCGTGCGCAACGCCGAAGATGCCGCGAATGTAACAAACACAAAATATGAAGCGATTCGCAACACTGAAATCAATTGGCCAGAAAATTTATTAAAAAACACACCGAGCAAAGCGCCCATCGTGGCACCGCTCCTTAAAAATGATCCCAACCTACCTAAACCTTTTGCGAATGATGACACATGACCACGCACGCAATCAGCCCGGTTCCATTTGCATTTGCGAAACGGCATGGTGTGTTATTTACAGGTATTGAAAACAATCAAGCGAAAATAGTTTATCGCAACACACCTAACACAGCGATCTTGAATGAATTACGCAGACATTTTGATTTGCCGCTACACCTTGAAAAAGTCGATGACGAAACATTCAGTAAATTGATTGTCAAAGCGTATGAAATGGACACCAACACCGCCATGCAAATGGCAGAAGACATGGGTGAGGCGATGGATTTATTTGAACTCATTCATGACTTGCCCAAACCAGAAGATTTGTTAGAGCGCCAAGATGATGCGCCTATCATTCGTTTATTGAATGCATTATTGAGCGAAGCCATCAAAGAAAGCGCGTCCGATGTTCACATTGAAACATTTGAAAATCGTGTCATGATTCGTTTTCGTATCGATGGTGTTTTGCGGGAAGTCCTCGAACCGCAACGCATTTTAGCGCCGTTGATCGTCTCGCGAATTAAAGTAATGGCCAAATTAGACATTGCAGAAAAAAGATTACCGCAAGATGGTCGCATTACGCTGCGCATTGCCGGACGCGCTGTCGATGTACGGGTTTCAACGTTACCCACCAGTCATGGTGAACGTGTTGTATTGCGTTTACTGGATAAACAATCGGCGCGCTTAGATATGGCTGAATTAGGTATGTTGCCGCACACGTTGCAGTTGATGAAAAAATTAATTGCCATGCCGCATGGCATTATTTTAGTGACCGGCCCAACCGGTTCCGGTAAAACCACCACGCTTTATGCTGCACTCTCTTCACTGAATACACATGTCAGAAATATTTTAACCGTAGAAGATCCGATTGAATATGACTTGCCGGGTATCGGACAAACCCAAGTGAACTTCAAAGTGAATATGACGTTTGCAAAAGGATTGCGTTCGATTTTGCGTCAAGATCCAGATGTGGTGATGGTTGGCGAAATTCGGGATTTAGACACTGCGCAAATTGCTATTCAAGCCAGTTTAACGGGGCATTTGGTGCTATCAACGTTACATACCAACAGTGCGATCGGTGCCATTACGCGCTTAAATGATATGGGTATTGAACCGTTTTTATTATCATCCAGTTTGTTAGGGGTGCTAGCACAACGATTAATTCGTTTGCTCTGTCCTGCGTGTAAAAAAGCACAACCTGCGACTCCCAGCGAATGCAAATTGTTGGGCGTGGCAGAGAATTCCGCGCCCATTATTTATCATGCCGTTGGGTGTTTGCGTTGTCGTCACTCTGGTTACTCAGGTCGCAGTGGGGTTTATGAATTAATTGAAATCAATGAAGCATTACGCAGCATGATTCACGATCATTTAGCAGAACCACAACTTAAAAAATATGTTCGCACGTTGTTTCCCTCCATTCGGCAAGATGGTTATCAACGCGTATTACGCGGCGATACCTCCCTTGAGGAAATTTTACGTGTGACGAGCGAGGAATAATATGGCCGCTTTTCATTATGTCGCCATGAATGCAGCGGGAGAAAAACAAAAAGGCTTGCTAGAAGCAGAATCCATGAAACAAGCTCGGCAATTACTGCGTGACCGAGGATTGACGCCACTCGAAGTCACCCACGCCAATGAAAGACTCAGCAAAAAATCCAATGAAAAAATTAGCATTTCTAGCAACCAACGATTAAGCACAAAAGAATTGGCTTTGATGACACGTCAATTTGCAACATTGCTGTCTGCGGGCTTACCGATTGAAGAAGTCTTAACGGCGGTTGCTGAACAAACTGAAAAGCCGCGCAGCAAAGGATTAATTTTATCCGTCCGCAGCAAAGTGTTAGAAGGTCATGCCATGGCGACTGCTATGCGTGATTTTCCATCTGCTTTTTCCAATTTGTATTGTTCGACGGTGGCAGCGGGTGAAAAATCGGGACACTTGGATATTGTGTTACAACGGTTGGCGGATTACACCGAGCAACAATATGCAATGCAACAAAAAATTATGCATGCATTAATTTATCCGGCGATTATGTTATTGGTTGCGGTGGGCATTGTTGGATTTTTATTAGAGTATGTCGTGCCAAAAATGATTTCGGTTTATAGCAACATTGGCCAAACGTTGCCGACGATGACCTCTGTTTTAATTGCGATTAGTTTAGGGTTGAAAGCGTATGGTATTTATTTTTTTGTGTTGTTAGTGGTACTGATTTTTTTATTCCGTTGGCGGATAAAAAGCAATGTTGCGTTTCGGGAAAAATTTCATCGGCTCTTGTTACGGATTCCCATTGTGGGCAATGCCATTAAAGTCGCCAATACGGCACGGTTTTCGCGCACGTTTGCTATTTTATCGTCGGCGGGTGTGTCTGTGTTAGAAGCGATGACCATTTCATCGGCGCTGATTACCAACTTGCCGATTCGTCATGCGGTGACAGAAGCCGTCAATCGTGTTCGAGAAGGTGCAGCGATTCATTTAGCGTTGAAGCAAACAACGTATTTTCCACCGATGAGTTTGCATTTGATTGCGAGCGGTGAAGCCAGTAGTCAGTTGGAAAATATGTTAGAGCGGGCAGCGAATAATCAAGACGGTGAAATTACCCGGTTGATTGAAACGGGTTTGGCATTGTTTGAGCCAGCGATTATTTTGGTGATGGGTGCGGTGGTTTTATTTATTGTGTTAGCTGTGTTGTTACCGATTTTTCAGTTGGATCAGTTTACGGGTTAAACTGAGCCGCGACCGTCAGGGAGCGATCACCGGCGATTCTATTTTCGCCTCTAGCCATTCAGGATGCGTGACACTCCCTGACGGTCGTGGCTCAGTTTAAAAAGACATAGCCGCGCGTGTTGATGGCGTAGGCACAGGGAATGCCATAGGTGGAACTGGAACCATCATTCCATATCCCGCAAGCAGGCTGAGTCCTATCAAAGCAGAATGAGACGCCTCATATGTGCTGACAGAATCTTCTGATTCGGAAACAGCTGATGAAGCTGACAAAGATCCTTGCGTTTTCTTTCGCGCGTGCTGACTTAGAGGTGCTTCTACTACTGCTTTTTCCTCACTCACTCTCACCGCAACTAATCCAGCAGATACCCCTGCGCTAGGAGGTGGTGGCATATCCAGCGAAGATCCCTTCTGGGTTAACGCTAAAATCTGCTGATGTGATGGTTTATCCAATTTTTTAGCCGAAACCTGTGATTCCCCTTCTAATTCCGCTACCGTTGGCCGTAGTTTTGGCTTCTCTGGTGATAACCACGCGAGTATGCCGCTAAAGCCCAATTTAAGCGCAGGCCAACCGATAAGCCCTAATGACAGACCGATTAACCCTGCGGCGAAAGGTGAGAGCACGACGCCTGCGGGTGGAAACACCGCGAATAAGACTGCTGAAACAGCCAGAGTTAACGCAAAAAACAACATTTCTTCTTGCGTTGTTCGTTTGTGTACAACCACTTCTTTAAAAGGTTTTTTAGTTGTCGCAGCGCCTTGGTAAAGCATATTGAGGAGTACAACAGGTGCCAACACAGGCATAAAAATAGAACCCAGAATTTTTCCCGCTGTCGTTTTAAAAATGGGATCAGCCCATTTAGGCAGGATGTTCTTTAAATCTTTATCATCCGTCCATAACATATACAAACCGGGGAGGTAGGTTACTGTCAATCCCGCTAACAAAACACCCCCAACCATATAACCTAGCCAACGGAAAAGAGAGACACCCGTTGCAAGAACTTTATTGAATATGGCATCAGCACCTTTGACCTGATCATAAGCTTCATTTAGCTGTGTTTCTCGTTGTTCATCATATTCATCAGTAGCCCTATATCGATCATGGTAGAGATAACGGTTACGAGGGTCTCTTAAAAATTCATAGGCTTCCTGAATTTCTTGAAATTTTCTAGTTGCTTTCTCTCTCCTATCTCGATTTTCTTCTCTATCAGGATGCCATTCAAGCGCCTTTTTGCGATAAGCTGCTTTTATGTCAGCTTCTGTATGGGTCAATGACGAACGACCGTCCATTAGACCTAATTTATGATAATAACTTGGATAAATTGGCATATCGACACTCCCCTAAGCAAGTAAAGGATTAAAAAGAGAACACATGGTATAGTTTGAATTTAATTTATGCAACAAAAAGATTGAAATGGATGAAAAAGACTTACTCAATAATATCGATACCCAAGTTGCCAAAGACTTGACTGATAACCTCATCCGTTGCATCAGCCAATGTATAGCCTGTTTCACCAAACCAACGTTTGATCGCAACAATTTCACGGCCTTGAAGGTAAATATAGAAACTTAAGAAAATAATTTCAGGATCATCCTGGCGGACTAAATCAAATAAATACCGTTCCGCATAAGGTAATTTCTTTTTTGCTTCGACATGAGTGTAATCCGATAGAAGCGTTAAAGCTTCTTCTGCGCTAGCCGCTTTTTCGCATTGGGTTTGGACTTTATTGTAATCATCTACCCGCTGGCGCAAAATGCGGTCTAATTCATCATCTTTAAATAATTCGGTAAACCCATGCGGCAACCGCTCATCTAAACCGAATACTTTATTGATGAAATCCGCATGGTGCGCAACGGCAACGTCTTTATTAATTAATTTATAGAAAAATGGCACTGCCATGCAAGCGCGCTTAAATGAAGGTAAATTCATAAATAACTTATCGTCACGTAAAGTGACCGTACCTAAGCGCACAGGATGTTGGGGGTTGCGGCGAAAAGAATCTAATGATTCAAAATGTTCTTCATTGCATTCCCCACGCCAATACCAATTCCAGGAGTTCGGGGTAGGGTTTTTTTCGAGACACTGTAATCTGCTCAGAGCAGATAGCAAATTATCTTTATTAACCACATCATATGTCATTCGAATGGGTTGGTAGGCTTCGCCGGTTTCAACTGTTAAAAACGGTTTCTGTAACCGGTCGAACATTTGCTATCTCCTGGGGTTATATCACCTTGGCTTGGGTCTTGGTGTATTAAGACTTTGGTCGAGTTTAGTAGAATTTTTCAATTCTTGCATCAACTGTTGATGTAATTGTTGATTTTGCGCTCTAAAATCATTAATAACTTGTGCTCTATAGGTTTTTACTTCTTCTAACTTAGCCTTATCCACATCAATCAAGGGTGCAACTTGCTTATCGATCTTAATTAATGTTTCTTTAAATTCTTCGATTCGTTGGCCTCTTGTTTTTGTTATCTTGGCAAGTTTATCATTATTCTCTATCAGATCACTCACCAGCTTTTTATCAGCCTCACCGAGCGCTCTTTCTATTTGTATTTTACTAACGCTACCTGTATCAACAGGCTGGCGATCACCCTTTTCGACAGGCGCCACTCTAACAGCTTCAATCGTGGCCTTTACTGCTCGTTGCTGACTCTTTGTTATTGGTTTCATACTCCACCTCTTTTAAAAATCCACTGCCTTTATGTGTTTTATTTTAATCGTTCTTTCTTAACGCTTTATTAAAGCTTTTTTATAGGTATGTCTGAATTTTATTCAATTTTCAATAGATTAGCAATCACTTTACTGAAACAATTATGTCTAAAACCAACAAAAACCCATCTATTATTGATTTTCTAAGTATAACCGAATTGCATTAGTCTGGCGGGACATTTTTCTATATAATCACAACGGTTTAATTTAATGACTCTTTTTGCAGGAATATTATGAAAAAAACGACGGGGTTTACTCTGATTGAAGTCATGGTGGTTGTGGTTATTTTGGGGATTTTAGCTGCCATTATTGTGCCTAAAATCATGAGCCGACCTGAACAGGCGCGCATCGTAAAAGTAAAACAAGATATCATGGCCATTCAAAGTGCGCTGGATCTTTATAAATTGGACAATAGTATATATCCAACGACTGACCAAGGGTTGGATGCGTTGGTGAAAAAACCCACGTCTTCACCTGTGCCGCAAAATTGGAAAACGGAAGGGTATTTACAACAATTGCCGATTGATCCGTGGGGCTTGCCTTATCAATATACGAATGAAGAGGATAAGTTGAAGATTTTTAGTTATGGGCCTAAGGGTAAAGAAGGGAATAGTGAAATTGGGAATTGGAACATGGATGGCAGCGTTGCAAAATGAGAATATTTCTTTCTGGCCTTTTCTCACAAGAGCTAGGGTATGCACACAATTTTGATTAGACCGCCTTCCCCGCAGGGGGAAGGTGGCCGACAGGCCGGATGGGGGGATAAAAAAATGCAAGAATTCATTCGCAATATTATCCAAAATAAATTCCGTATCACAACTGCTGAATTTAGAATTATATTCCCCCATCCGACCTGTCGGCCACCTTCCCCCTGCGGGGGAAGGCTTTCTAATCAAATTTGTGTGCACACCTAAAAATTCGCATGCACCCTCATCGCGGATTCACCTTAATTGAAATTCTCATTGTCATGCTAATCATCAGCATCATTGCGGGTGTTGCGACACTAACCATCCGCCCCAATCCACGTAAAGAATTTGAAGCCGTCGCTAATCGATTCAATCGCGTCATTTTACTGGCTGAACAAGAAGCCATGCTAAGACCCGCCACACTCGGTTTAGGGATGACAGCACAACATTATCAATTTTTTATTTTCATTCGCGATCGAAAAAAACATCGCTCTTTTTGGCAACCCATCACGCAATCGATACTCGCGCAACAAAACTTTCCCAACAATACGCAAATTTCTCTGAGCGTTGCGCATAAAGCAGCACCTACCGATGGCTCGCCACAAATCATCATCAATCAAAGTGGTGATATCACACCGTTTAATATTTTAATGGGTAAACAGAATGAAATTCCGCTGTTTCAAATAACAGGTAAAGCCAATGGCGAGGTCACACATGCTGTGTTCACCGCGGAATAAATCAGGCTTCACGTTAATCGAAGTCTTAATTGCGCTGGTGATTTTAAGCATTGCACTGACCGCCATTCTCAAATCCGCTTCACTGAATATCAAAAATTTAATCTATCTAGAAAATCGCACAATGGCTACCTGGATTGCCAACAATGTCATTAACGAAGTGCGCGCAGGCGTACTCAAATTACCAAACGCACCTGCCAGCGCTGAACAAGAAACCGTTCTACTCAATCAAACATGGATTTGGCAAGCCAATTTAAATTTAACACCGAATAAAAAAATTAAAGAAATTAATGTCACTGTTTTTTTGAAAAATAATTCGTCTCGCTTAGGACACATGGTGGGATATTTGTATGTCTAAGCACAGCACAAAACAAGTTGGATTTACTTTATTAGAAGTGCTCATCGCCTTATTTATTTTTACAATTGTTTCAATGATTATGATGAGCGCACTTCACAACATTATTAATACCCAAACAGCCGCTGAAAAAAAATCCGACCGATTTGCTGAGCTGGAAATTGCTTTATTAATTTTGTCACGTGATGTCGAACAAACCATTGATCGCCCCATTTCAATAGGCTCAACTGTACGCGCTAGCCTGGTCGGTGATGAACAATCGGTAGAATTCACCCATGCTGGATTACAAAATCCACTGGGGCAATTAGCGCGCTCCACACTGCAGCGCACGCGTTATGAAATTCGCAACCACCGTTTAATTCGCATGACTTGGCCGATCCTGGATCGCACGGACGATACACAAGCAGATCTACGCATTTTGTTAACGGGCGTCAGTCATTTGCAAATTGATTATTTAGATCACAAAGGACACTTGCAACGCGATTGGCCGCTTACCACAGAAAAATCACTCTCGCCGCCGCGCGCTGTGCGCATTTCATTTATTGTTGATAATTGGGGTAAGATAACTCAATTTTATTTCATTCCAGGACAACCGCTTGAAAAGCCACACTAACCAAAAAGGCACTGCTATTATTGTTGCACTCTTCGTCACTGCATTAGTGGCGATTGCAGCGATTACGTTGATGGAGTATCTGCGCATCGATATACGCCGCACACAGTTGATCAGCCAGGATTTGCAAGCTAATCAATTAGCACAAGGTTCCGTCGACTGGGCCATCGATCAGCTCACCCTGAATCTCAAGCAAAAACAAACTGGCAAACTCATTGATAAGTTACCGATGCGCTCCGATGTAAAAGAATTCAATGGCATGAAAATTTATAGCACGATTTATGATGCGCAAAGCCGATTCAACATCAACACATTAAGCAATCCTGCCATGCAAGAAATGTTTCTACGCTTAGTGCATATCGTTTCCCCAAAAACAACGCCTGCTGCAATCAAAGCACTGACAAATGCTATTTTAGATTGGATTACGCCTGGCATTGTGAACAGTCCCTACGATGTATTTTATACAAAACTAAATCCACCTTATCGATCAGCGCACCGTCTCATGACCAGCATCAGTGAATTACGTTTCGTCAAAGGCATGACAACCGATTTATATAATGCATTGTCACCGACTGTGACGGCATTGCCTGAACAAACGAATGTGAATATCAATACCGCCAATCCCTCGGTGATTATGAGCTTGAGTCCTTCGATGAGCCGTGAAACAGCGCTGACCATCCGGCGATTACTTGCAACTCAGCCAGCAATATCCATGGAAAATTTAGCGAATTTAAGTGTTGTGAAAAACAATTCAATTCAGCAAAATAACATCACCGTATCCAGTACATTTTTTTTAGTCATTACGCACGTGTTCAATAAGGATCAAGACACGCAAATTTATACTTTATTGAAACGTGTTGTGTTGAAAGATTCAGAACCGGCCGTCTTGATTGTTTGGCAAAGCAGAGGGACCGTCTAACGATGATTTATCAGAAACTAGTTATTTATCTTCATTCACTTGAACCCATAAAAGTCTCTTGGGTCGTGTTTGATCTCAATGGACACATTACTCAAACCGTGTTGAATGGCGACTTGGCAAATTTGGCTCCGATTGCGGATGATTATAATGTCACCGTGTTGATACCTGCTCATGATGTTTTATTGACGCGTATCACACTGCCCAAATTAAATCGACATCGCTTACTGCAAGCATTGCCTTTTGCCTTAGAAGAACAATTAATCGATGATATCGAAGAATTGCATTTTGCCATTGCGAATTATCAACCCGATGGCAGCATTCCTGTCGCCATTGTGGCAAATGAAAAAATGCATCACTGGCTCACTCTGTTGCGATCATTCGGAATACAGCCAACCGAATGTGTTTCAAATTTATTTGGTTTGCCTTATGCCGAAAAAACTTGGAGCATTGGTATTCACGACGAATCCTGCGCCATCCGGACAGACGCTTATAGCGGTTTTGCGTGCGATCGCGCGAATTTAACAACGCTACTCAACGCCAGCATAACAAGCGCCGATGCAAAACCCGACACCGTGCAGATTTATCATTTTTCTGAAGACGCGTTAGATCCTCTGATATTGGCTGACAAAAACATCGTGATCAACACAGTCACTTTTAAAGAAGATGCTTTTTTAGTAAAGATGGCTGAGTGGGTTGAAACACAGCCTAACATTAATTTACTGCAAGGCCCGTTTCAAGCCGTGCAAAAAAGTTCGGTGACTAAAAAAATTTGGCGTTATGCGTGTTATGCGTTGATCGCTTGTCTTGCTGTGGGTTTTTGCAAAAACTTAATTGCTTTTTTTATTTTGCATCATGAGGTAAGCCATTTAGATGAAGGGATTAACACAATTTACAAAAAGAATTTTCCTTCTGCCACATCCATTGTGGCACCCCGTGAACGGATGACTCACAAATTAAATGCGCTGATTCAATCTTCCAACAACAATCTCTTTTTGTCGCTGTTAGCTCGTGCGGGCAAGGTGTTGCAACAAAATACTCGCGTTCAATTAAAAAATTTAGATTTTCGTGATCAGCAATTGAATATCGACTTAACCGCGGAAAGTTTTGACGAAATTGATGCGCTGATCCAGCAACTGACTCAACAAGGATTACTGATTAAAGAGCAGAATGCTGCTGAGAGTGGCGCACAGGTCAAAGCCAATTTACAAATTGAGCGGGGGCACTCATGAAAACGGGACGCGAACAATGGCAACGCCTTTCGCTACGTGAAAAGCAAGCTGCTTTAATCGGTGGGATTGCGATTGGGATTTTTTTACTGTATGAAATTATTTGGGCACCTTTGGCGAACAGTGTGGATCAGTTACACAACCGTGTAGCACAGAATCGAGAATTATTGTCGTGGATGCAAGAAACGGATACTCAAATGCATGCATTGAGCCAAACAACTACAAAAAAATCTATGCAAGAGAATGCTTCTCTTCTCAGCACGATGCAATCTGACATTAAAAAAACGACGTTTGCTTCGCATGTTTCACAATTAAGACAAGCTGAAAATAATACGGTGCAAATGAATTTACAGAAAGTGAGTTTTGATGAATTTATTCGTTGGTTGATTGGATTGGGAAGTGAGAGTGGTTTAGTCGTCACGCAAGTGAGCGTACTGCCGACGGGTGTGCTGGGTGAAGTGAATGTTAATCTTGTTGTCGAGAAGATCTCTTGAAAAAAAACTTTTATACAAATCCCCCTTGTTCCCCCTTTTTCAAAGTGGGAGACCTGCTAAACAGCTTTCACTGTTAAAACACAGAGCTGCTTAGCAGGTCTCCCACTTTGAAAAAAGGGAAAGAAGGGGGGAAGGGGGAACAAGGGGCAATGGCACTAGCTTAAGAACTGTCGTCCCGGAATTTACTGGCGCTTAATGAGCGCTTTTTGCGAATTTAGCGCCAGTTAATGTCCGGGATCCATTTTGCTTAAAGCATATAAGTTAAAAGCAAGAGGGCGATAAATTGAAGATGGATCCCGGACATTAAGTAGCTCTAAACGAGCAAAAGGCGCTCGTTAAGAGCTACTAAATTCCGGAACGACAGTTCTTAAGCTAGTGCCATTGGGAACAAGGGGGATTTGTATAAAAAAAGAAGTTCTTATTCGATGCTTACCCCTCTTTTTTTCGGGAGTTGGAGCACTCAGGAGGGCGAGTCTTTTCTTAATCACACCGCCTGCAACCCTTCCATCTTTCTAATCCATGGCGAAAAATCACTAAACTCTGACGATAAATGTTTTCTACTTTCTGCAGCAAGGTGTGCAGAGGCAAAATTGCCGTACGTTAATACATACCAATCTTTACCTTCATGTTCGGTATGCCAAATATGTGTGCCATGATCTGAACTCAATTGTGCTTGGACTGTTTTCACAGAACTTAATTGATAAGCACCAAATAACTGCAAACTGAAATTCGCTTTTGCCACTGGCTGTGGTTGTTTATTCATGACAGGAATTTCTTCGCGAAAATTTTTGCTTTCTGGCATCACCCAAACTTGATGCGGGGGTGGTGGCGGATGATGAACAGGGACACGCATGACAGGTTGTTTCGGTAATGTGTCCATCACTTCATCTTGCGACGGCGGCATCATTGGTTTATAGGGTGTGGGTTGAGCGTGATACACCTCAACCGATTCTCTTTCTCTGATAGGTTCTTGATGAATCAATTGTAACGCCCGAATCGCAGGTGGATAGTGCTGATCTGCCGATTTTTCCATCCAAAAAATACCGGATTCCGCGTCTCTCGACACACCATAACCATAATAATACATGTAGCCTACCGCATATTGCGCTTCGCGTTGGCCGTTGACTGCCTGAGGCAACAATCGATGAAATGCTTTTTTGTATTCGCCTTGTTTAAAATAATACTTCCCCTTGGATAAATCCTGCGAAGAATGCAGATTTGCACACGATAGCAACATCATCGTCGCAAAGAGAAGGAAGCAATATTTTGCCACTTGAACCATTTATTCATCCTGCATTGATGTTGGCTTTCCTTGAAATTGGAGCGGTTTGCGCTGCAACGGCAATGTCTCTAATCGCCCAGAATTGTCTAGGATAACACCCTCATCGGTAATTGCATAAACCCGCACCCCCGATGTTGGCAAAACATCACCGATTTTATACACTTTTCCCATGCCATTCTCTTCGGAAATAATCACTCTTGACTGTGAATTGGGCGTTGCTTTAATCACACCGATTAATTTAATTTGCAAACTGGTGACGGGCAAGATGGCTGACTTGGCTAATAAACCGTATTGTCCGTACAAATGCCACGCGGGAATGTCATTGATTAAGTCGGCAAGTTGATTTGTCGTGCTGACCTGCTGTTGTTTAAGAGGCGCCGCATCTAGTTGCCAATCCGCGTGCCATTGCCAAATCATTTGGATAAATAGGATGGAAAAAAATAATGAGAGAGTTGCTAAAACGGCAATCCCTGTCCGATGACCCCATCGAGTTGTGAGAAGCGGCGTGATCCATTCTTCAAACATAATTAATTCTCAACCACTCCGCCACTTGTTTAGCAAAATACGTCAAAATTGCATCCGCCCCTGCGCGCTTAAACCCTAATAACGATTCCAGCACCACCGCTTGTTCATCTAACCATTGCATCTGCGCAGCTGCCTTCAGCATTGCATACTCACCACTCACTTGATAAACAAACGTTGGCATACAAAACATTTCTTTCACGCGTTGCACAACATCCAAATAAGGCATGCCCGGTTTTATCATCACAATATCCGCGCCTTCCTCAATATCCAATGCAATCTCATGCAATGCCTCATCGCTGTTAGCAGGATTCATTTGGTATTGCGTTTTGTTCGCCTTGCCTAAGGCCGTTGCAGAACCCACTGCATCGCGAAAAGGCCCATAAAAACTTGAAGCATATTTTGCCGAGTACGCTAAGAGTTTTGTATTGATAAATCCTACTTTTTCTAATGCATCACGAATGGCACCAATGCGGCCATCCATCATATCGGAAGGCGCCACAATATCCGCACCCGCTTCTGCATGAGATAACGCTTGTTTCGTTAAAACATCGATGGTTTGATCATTGAGAACATATCCCGAGGCATCTATTATCCCATCTTGACCATGTGTGGTGTATGGATCTAATGCGCCATCCGTAATGATTCCCAACTGGGGAAATTCTTTTTTGAGCGCGCGCACGGCTTGCTGCACCAACCCATCTGGCCGATAGGCTTCTTCCGCCAATAACGATTTTTGACTCGAATCAATCACGGGAAAGAGCGCAATCGCTGGAATGCGCAATTTAACCAATTCTTCGGCTTCTTTTAATAATAAATCCACGCTCAGCCGTTCAATCCCGGGCATTGAGTGAATGACTTCACGACGCGCCTTGCCGGGCAAAATAAACAGCGGATAAATTAAATCATCGGTGGTTAAACGGGTTTCTGTCATGAGACGACGGGAAAAATCATCCGTGCGCATACGGCGTAAACGAGTTCTAGGAAATTGGCGTTTTTGCATATAAATATCACTGCGTAAAAGTTGTATATTATATACTTATTACACCTTAAGATGCGACGCTAAAACGTATTGTTTACTCTCTAATTTGAGTGAATGTTGTTTTATACAAATCCCCCTTGTTCCCCCTTTTTCAAAGTGGGAGACCTGCTAAACAGCTTTCACTGTTAAAACACAGAGCTGCTTAGTAGGTCTCCCACTTTGAAAAAGGGGGAACAAGGGGGATTTGTATAAAACAATATTCATCCCAAGCCAAAGAGCAAACAATACGTTTTAAGGTATAATTCCTCTTTCAATTTTCGGTTAAAACTTTTATGAACCCAGTCGCTGTTTTTACCTATCATGCAGAATTGATTGCAGAAGCAAATGCGCTAGCCGCTCGGTTAAATTTGCCCTTTCATGATCAAGCGGACTATCTATTATTACTGACTCCCGACTATCTTGGCCTCAAAAAGAAAGAAGATAATTCCTTACCCATTTTTGTGGATTTTGCCTCCCCTGAAATGAATTACCGAAGGCGACATATCAGCTTGCGCAAAGAGGCATTAGCTCGCGCACTGGGATTAAAGAAAAATACACATCCTATTATCGTGGATGCGACCGCAGGTCTCGGTCGAGATAGCTTTATCATTGCCGCATTAGGCTTTTCAGTCATGATGGTCGAGCGCTCACCTATCAATTACGCATTATTAGCAAATGGCATCGAGCGTGCTGCTAAAAATCCACAAACTTCGAGCATCGTCGAGAAAATGCAACTCTTTCTCTCAGATGCTATTCAATTTTTAAATTCCATCCCCAAACCCGATATTATTTATTTAGATCCCATGTTCCCAGACCGCAAGAAAACCGCGCTGGCGAAGAAAGAAATGCGCATTTTTCATGAGGTTATAGGAGATGACCCGGACAGCGATGCCTTGTTCAAAGTCGCTCTATCTTGTGCCAATGGACGGGTTGTGGTAAAAAGACCGCGCCTGGCACCTGAATTAGCTGATTTAACGCCCAGTTACACACTTGCCGGCAGCAGCAGTCGATTTGATATTTATTTAACTTGAGGTGTGGATGACGACGCTCCAGTATTTAATGGCTTTTATCTTACATCTTGATGAGCATCTGATTGCATTCGTCTCTACTTACGGCATTTGGACTTACGCCCTGCTGTTCGTCATCATTTTCTGTGAAACCGCTTTTGTGTTTGCCGCGTTCTTACCAGGCGATTCACTGTTATTCGCCACCGGCGCAGTCACTGCAGGCACCGCTGGCGCGTTGAACATTCATACCTTTTTTATCTTATTGGTCATTGCCTCGGTCACGGGCAATGGTGTGAATTATTTTCTTGGTAAATGGATTGGTCCCAGAATCTTTTGCTCAGGCAATTCTTGGTTATTTAATCCCAAACATATTGAGAAAGCCCATCAATTCTATAAACGTTACGGCGGCAAAGCCATTATCATTGCGCGCTTTATCCCGATTGTCCGCTCCATCGTGCCTTTCATTGCGGGCGTTGGTTATATGAGTTATCGACATTTTTTTGTATTTAATTTGATTGGTGCCTTACTTTGGATTGGTGGATTGGTTTATGGCAGCTATTGGTTTGGCAACATTCCATTTGTGAAACAACATTTTTCCTTGGTCATTGTTGCCATCATTATTCTCTCTTTGTTACCTCCCATTATTGAGATCATTCGGCAACGATTTTGCCGCCTCCCAATTGCAAAAGAATATCCGAATTAGCCGTTATCTTCCGAAACTTTGCAGACATCTTCTTTAATCTAGACAAAGCCATAGACTTCGGGCAAAATGCAGACTTGTTTAACAACCAGGTCTAAAAGGAGTAATGAAAAAAATGGCCATGGACATACGAAAAATTCGCAAATTAATCGAATTAATTAAAGAAACGGGGATTGCAGAAATTGAAATCCACGAAGGTGAAGAATCTGTTCGAATTAGCCGAGAAGTCACTCGCGCCATGCCTGCCATGATGGCGGCCGCACCTAACTACACTTTACCCGAAGCGGTATCACAACCTGTCCTGGCTGCACCACAAGTACCCGCCGAATCGAATGCCAGCGCAGCCATTGCAAATAAACATTCCGTCAAAGCGCCCATGGTCGGCACCGTTTATTTATCACCCTCCCCAGGCGCCAAACAATTTATTCAAATTGGTCAGCCCGTTAAACCAGGCGATACACTCTGCTTGATTGAAGCGATGAAAATGTTTAATCAAATTGAAGCTGACAAAACCGGTACGATCACCGCCATTCTCGTTGAAAGCGGCGTTCCCGTTGAATTTAACCAACCCCTTGTCGTCATTGAGTAACGAATCTATGTTGAATAAAGTAGTGATTGCCAATCGTGGCGAAATTGCATTACGCATTTTGCGCGCGTGTAAAGAAATGGGTATTCGAACCGTTGCGGTTCACTCCACCGCGGATCGCGATTTAATGCACGTTCGATTAGCGGATGAATCCGTTTGCATTGGTCCGCCGCCTGCTGCTGATAGTTATCTCAGCATTCCTGCCATCATCAGTGCCGCTGAAATTACCGATGCGGTTGCCATTCATCCGGGTTATGGATTTTTAGCTGAAAATGCTGACTTTGCAGAACAAGTCGAAAAAAGCGGTTTTATTTTTATTGGTCCGCGCCCTGACAGTATTCGCACCATGGGCGATAAAGTCGCTGCCATTCAAGCGATGCGGCAATTAAGCATCCCTTGTGTACCCGGTTCCAGTGAACCGATCGGCAGTGATGATGCAGCAACGGTCAAAATGGCCAGAGACATTGGTTATCCCATCATCATCAAAGCAGCCGGTGGCGGTGGTGGTCGCGGGATGCGCGTTGTACACACTGAATCCCATTTATTAAATGCCATTGCGATGACGCGCACCGAAGCGCGCGCGGCGTTTAATAATGACAAAGTGTACATGGAAAAATATTTACAAACGCCTCGACATATTGAAATTCAAATTCTTGCCGATGGCCAAGGCAATGCGATTCATTTAGGTGAACGCGATTGCTCGATCCAACGTCGTCATCAAAAAATTATTGAAGAAGCGCCGGCACCGGGCATTACACCGGAACAACGCGCTGCCATTGGTGAGCGTTGCGCACAAGCTTGTCGTGACATGAAATATCGCGGCGCGGGCACGTTTGAATTTTTGTATGAGAATAATGAATTTTATTTCATTGAAATGAATACACGGGTTCAAGTGGAACATCCCGTGACAGAAATGATTACCGGCGTGGACATTGTCAAAGAACAATTGCGCATTGCGGCGGGACATAAGCTTTCATTAAAACAATCGGATATTCAAATCAAAGGACACGCGATTGAATGCCGAATTAATGCAGAAGATCCACGCACCTTTGCACCTTGCCCCGGCACGATTACGCATTTTCATGCGCCGGGCGGGCCTGGCATACGATTAGACTCGCATATTTACAGCAGTTACAAAGTACCGCCTTATTATGATTCATTGATTGCAAAAGTAATTGCGTATGGTGATGATCGTGAGATGGCACTTGCACGTATGCGAGGTGCGCTGGATGAAACGGTTGTGGATGGCATTAAAACGAATTTACCATTGCATCAGGATATTTTACGTGGCAGCACGTTCCAAGAAGGTGCGGTGAATATTCATTATTTGGAGCAGTGGTTGAATCTTTAACTCCTAACGTTGTCGTCGTGAGTGTTTAAGAAAGAGCTGTTATCGTGAGCGCTTAAGAAAGAGCTGTCATCGTGAGCGCTTAAGAAAGGGCTGTTATCGTGAGCGCTTAAGAAAGAGCTGTCATCGTGAGCGCTTAAGAAAGGGCTGTCATCCTGAGCGCTTTTCGCTCCGAAGGATCTCCCAATAAAGCAGAGGAATGCTTAAGAAATTCTTTAGCTAAGCCACAGAAATTTGCGGGAGATCCTTCGGAGCGAAAAGCGCTCAGGATGACAGCCCTTTCTTAAGCGCTCACGATAACAGCTCTTTCTTAAGCGCTCACGATAACAGCCCTTATCTTAAGCGCTCACGATAACAGCTTCTTCTTAAGCGCTCACGATGACAACCCTTTCTTAATCGCCCCCAAGAGGATAAAAACAATATGTTCTCTAAAAAAAGAAAAGCATCAGAAGACGCTACAGACAACACAAAAAAAACTCCTCTACTATATAATTTTCTCAATATTGCTCAGACACCCTTATTTGCATCAGTCAGTGCAAGCCATCTCCGTGAAACCCTTCTAGTGGATCAAAAAAAAATTATCGCGCATCCTATGTCAAAAACTATTCTCAGCATGTCTGACATTGAATTAAAACCTACACAATCCCAATCATTGGATGACACAGCGGAGTCAGAGCATCTTTCTCATTCGCAAAACACCTACAACACAACAGAGCCTGAGCATCTTTCTCATTCGCAAAATAACGATGGTACAGTAGCCCCTATGGATGAAGAGAAGGATTCAAAAGATGCAGCAGAGACAGACTCACAAACGACTGAATTATTGACTACGCTGGTCATTCACGTTCGCGAAAATCTGCAAAATGCGCGGGAAAATGCTGATCACGATGATATTGCAAAGATTACTGCGCAGTACCATGAGAAAAAAGGCGATAAGACCAAAAAGAAGGAAGATACAACCATTCCATTAGAGAATATCCTGGATGCTAAAATAGCGTTGTGTCGTCATTTCGCGCTTTATTTTTCTTGCTTGCTCGCAAGAAAAGTTGGAACAACCCCGGGTGAGTGCATCTGTTGCTACACGACTAATCTTTCAGGAGCGGCTGAGTCGAAAAAAATTCGGCACATGGTTGTCATTTATAAAAATCAACGTGGAGAATTTTATTTAATTGATCCGACTCACCGAGTCGTGCTCGATATCAATACGTTTTTACTGAAAGAAAAAAGCAAACAATTACAAGAAATCAAGGCGTGTTATCCTAACTCAGAGGGAATGACATTTTTACATGGAATGGAATTGGTGGAAAACGTCATCAAAGAATATTCCGCAACGAATTTATTGGAGCCAACAGAGTCAGCGAGCTCCTCTTCGCGCCCTGAAAAAAAACTTCGTTCTTGATGGCAAGGATCTTGCTAGTGTTGTCATCGTGAGTGCTTAAGGAAGGGCTTGTCATCGTGAGCGCTTAAGGAAGGGCTTGTCATCCTGAGTGCTTTTCGCTCCGAAGGATCCCCTTATATAGCAGAGAGATGCTTAGAAAAATATTTAGCTAAGCCTCAGAAAGTTGCGGGAGATCCTTCGGAGCGAAAAGCACTCAGGATGACAAGCATTTTTTTAAGCACTCACGACGATAGCCCCTTCTTAAGCACTCACGACGATAGCCCCTTCTTAAGCAACTCACGATGACAGCTCTTCCTTAAGCACTCACGATGGCAGTCCTTTTTTAAGACTCATTTAAATAACAACTCTTTTTCAATTCTATGACTTACGCGTAGAAGAACTCACACTAGCACTTCTTGCAACAGCAGGCGTATCGGGCGTTGGCTCTTTTTTTGCGTCAGCTGCATTAGACTTATTTTTTTTGCTTTTGAAAAAGCCTCCTTTCTCTTTTGACTCTTTCATCTGACGAATTGACGTCAGTGTAATGACAATGACTTCGTCGGGCGCTTTCTGCAATCCGGGTAAGATTTTTTCAACAAATGCTTTTAATTCGACTCGTTGTTTTTCAAATTCTTTCGGTAATTTTTTAATATAATTTTTTAATTTATCTAACGCTTTCAATAATATTTTTTGATCCACTGCTTCTCGAAGTGCTAGCTTTCTTAATTCACCTTGTATCGTCGGAAAGAGGTCAGCCAGGGCAGCATCATGTTTTTTATCACTCATTTTTTTTGACGCGCTGGCAAGTGACTCAAACAAGGCGAGCTTCAACTTATTTATTTGTGCAGAAAATTTTTCAGAAAAATAATCATTGAGCGTCAACGCTTCAGCAAACTTAGGATCACTCATCACTTCAGCTATTCTTCTTTTTGATAAAAATACGCGTGTTAATTCTATTTCTTTATAATAATCGGCAAATGATTTACTAGTCCGAAACCTTTCATCTGCGAGAGATAAATCAATCACGTCGGGCAAAAGAACTCTCATTTGTTTTTGAGTGTCATCGATAATGCGCGCTTCCAACATCGCTAAATTGCCCGTTATTCCTTCCGACTTAAGTTCTTTTTCCCTGCGCATTCGATCAGTCGACGTCTTGTCACCCTTCTGCAAGAAATTGACGAAATAGCCTATATAACCCGATAATAACTGATTGCGAACATCCGTCACTGTTGAAACACTTCCTTTTCGTTCCTCAGCAACACATTCCGATTTCACTGCACCTTTGTCATCCAATAAAATGGTTTGCAGTGCACTTTTGATCGTCGCATCAAATTCCCCTTTCGCATCTAAAAACAGTCTAACCGCATAATACAAAACACCCATGGTAAATTCTTGGGTGCGAATTCGTGTTCCGAGTGTTAAATCGCCGTCACCGACCAGCTGCCCTAACCCACGAATTTCTGCATACATGTTTTTTAATTCGGGTGTCGCGATCAAAACCTTCGCTTCTCGATCCGGTGCATTGTCTAACCCATTAAAGAAACGCGCTAATGAAATTTTGGCATCGTTAAGTGCCTTTTGACGAAAGTTTACGGCATCTTCACTTTTGTTATCGAGAATCAATTCAACCAGCGCTGCTCTTGCCTGAGCTATCACTTCCTTTGGCGAAAGAGGCACCACCGCACTTGATTTCGCATCTGCTTTATCTCCAATTGCATGATCGTCACTTTTTGACTCCAAAACCAACGTGTTTTTTAATTTGAAAACTCTTCCTAAAATTTCTGTTGGCGTGTTTTCCAGCGTATCTTTAATATTTTTATCCACATACTCTCTCAGCGCTTTCAGCTCTGCCGGTTCATCTGCTTGCAACTGACCGCAGAAAGTTTTGAGTGCTTCAATACGTTGCATAAAAATAGGTTTATTCAACCGATTTTTTTGTAAATTTTCTAAGTCAGCATATAATCGTTGGAATTGCACCTTCGCTTCATTATCTCGATGTACTGCTTCGGCTTGATCTTGTACTAGAATTTGTAATGGCGCGATGAGACTAATCATTTCTTCATAGATAGACTTTTCGAGGGGATACGGATCCAGCATGGCCGCTTTATGTTTTATATATTCTTCCCATGTTTTGCTTTTATAAAATTGGATATCTTGCAAAATAAAAGCGTCGAAATCTTTAAATTCACGTAGCGCTGTCCATTTCGCCATATGGCCCTGCTTTTCCTGTTGAAACGCTTCGTCGGGAATAGCGCGCATTACCGTCTGAGAAACTTGAGCCATCATTTTCAACAGACTTAGATTTTGATTATCAGCTGCCTCTTGTGTCATCGCTGTTGCGATATTGCTGATAGAAAAAAATTGAAATTCATAATAGCCTGTCACGAGGTACTTCTGCGTCCCTAAAATAGGATCTTTGCTAAATTCAGCATCTTCTCGAATGCTACTTATTTTTTGTAAAAAAATACCCGATTCATCTAACAAAATATTTAGTAAGCCATCTGCGATCACAGGATTAAAATGACCTGTTTCATCCAGTAACACCGCAAACGAAACTCGCAATATCAGTAAACGCAATTCTTGGATGCTAGCTAAGGTCGTCTCTGACAATTTCGCTTCTGCTATTCTGGCACTCGGATTTTCAAATTGAGCTGTCTTTAATAATTCAAGATATGCGTTTTGCAGCTCAACTAAACAAGGAAATTTCCCTTGTTGCGACAGGGTCCTGTTATTTGTAAAAGCACGACCAGACCTGATCCCTGCAATAATATCCTCTTGTGTGAGAGCAACAGCATCGACAAATGCTTGTCTTGCATCCATAATAGCCACCTAATAAAAATTTGCTTACTTTATATAATATTATAGACCATATTACCCCTCTTTAGACTTTTGTATTTTAAGGAAATACCGCATGTCCTGGCTTGAACTGCATATCAAAACCCGTTCAGAGTACGCTGACACCATCAGTGATCAGTTGCAATTACTCGGCGCAGCCGCAGTCACTTTTCAAGATGCCGGGAACCAACCTATTTTTGAACCCACGCCGGGCAATATGGATTTATGGCCCGAAACCATTGTGGTTGGACTGTTTGATACCACCATTTCGCTTCGAGAAATCGTGACTTATTTTGAAGAACAGCAAGCAAAAGGGATCATTGAGAACTTTCATATTCAGCATGTCGCAGACCAAGATTGGGAACGCGTTTGTCTGGCATACTACCAACCGATTCAATTTGGCAGCCGATTATGGGTCTGTCCGAGCTGGCATATTCCGCCCGAACCTGATGCAGTGAATGTGATTTTAGACCCGGGTTTAGCCTTTGGCACAGGCACCCATCCGACCACTGCCTTATGCTTGCAATGGCTTGATCAACAGATTGACTCACAAGCACTCGTCATCGATTACGGCTGCGGTTCCGGGATTTTAGGCTTAGCGGCATTGAAACTAGGTGCTAAGCAAGTCGTGGCAGTTGATTATGATCCTCAAGCATTAGAAGCAACGCAAAACAATGGGGCGCAAAATCAGCTTTTTCCACCTGTTTTAAGCACTTACCTGCCTAAAACATTGCCAAATAACCTGCCATTGGCCGATCTGATCATCGCCAACATCTTGGCACAACCCCTGATTGAATTAGCTCCTCTATTTGCCAAATTGGTCAAATCGAATGGAAAAATCCTTTTGTCTGGTATTTTACTTGAACAATATGAGCAAATTAGGTACAATTACGCCGATTGGTTTGATCAATTTGACTGTCGAACACAAGGCGAGTGGGTTTCATTAGCGGCTGTCCGCAAATAAACTTTCTTCTGCCAATTGATCGAACAACGAACAGTAGTGTATAATGCGTTTTTTGGGAAGAAATTATACATTTTAATTTTTGGAATTTTTGATTGAGAGAACACCATGGCCATTAACACAAACGCAGAATCAAGCAATGCAACTCAAAAGGTGATGTCACCTTTTACGGTTGCGCATAAGAACCAACCTTTACACGACAGCGTGAGACAAGCCTTAGAAAGTTATTTTGCGCAATTAAAAGATCAAGCGCCTAATAATTTATACGAACTTGTGCTGGCTGAAGTTGAAGTGCCATTATTGGAAGCAGTGATGGAATACACCAAAGGCAATCAATCTCGCGCAGCAATCTTACTTGGCTTAAGCCGTGGTACGTTGCGTAAGAAGTTAAAAATCTACGGTATGTTAGATTAATTGACACTTTAAGTTATTTTTAAAATCCCGCTTTGGCGGGATTTTTTTTAATGTTGCTTTTTATATAAATCCCCCTTGTTCCTGACGGATCGACGCAAATTCCACCCATGCGTCGTCCTGAAAAATATGACGTCAACGTATTTTAACCATAGCGAGGGTACTCGCACGGAATATTTATTCAGGATCCACTTGAGTATCATCGATCCATATAAATTCCAGAATCAGTTCTTCGTTCGTAGATCCTGAATAAATCTTACGCGCTACTGCGATAACTGCGGTCAAATGAGTTGGGCGTAAGATTTTTCAGGACGACGCATGGGTGGAATTTGCGTTGATCCGTCAGGAACAAGGGGGATTTGTATAAAATAATTAACTTTTCCTTTTTAGATGTCTCTATGAAGTGTAATAGATATAGACAGAGTTCTTTTTCATCTGTAGAAAGATTGGTATACTGCAAAGGTTTTTAAGGGGTAGCACAACGAAAGGGAAATCAGCCAACAATGAACGCCAGCACCACTGAATCTCTTGCTCATGAAATCCACTCTTCGACAGAAAATTCGGAAGAAGCCTCTGCGCAAGTCATACCTGCTTCTCTCGCCGAATCCTCTGCTCAATTATTATTGCGCAATAAATTTATCTCGCATCACCCCAAAGCAGGCATTAACCCACTCGTTGACTCAGCCGCCTACTTGTTTTCAATCATGGGCAAATTGAAGCAAATGAAAAGCTATTCAGCACTCAATAAATTACAAGAAGAATTAGTCCATGAGATTAACTCGTTTGAAGAACTTGCCAACACCCAGGGTTATAACTCGGAATATATTTTAGTAAGTCGCTATGCCATCTGCGTCACCTTAGATGACATCATCAGTCATACGACTTGGGGCCAAGACCAGTGGGAAGAATTCTGCATCTTAAACGAATTCAAACAAGATAAAAGTCAGCAAGGACGCTTTTTTGTCATTCTGGAACGCATCATCAAAGATCCCGCACTCTATATTGATTTGATGGAATTTATGTATTTGTGTCTAAGCTTAGGCTTCAAAGGAAATCTCCGCATTGATGAATCCGGCAACGGTCAATTTGAACAAATTTGCAATGCCTTATATAAACGCATTCGCGCTTATCAAGGGGATACCCATAAAACGTTATCGCCTTATCCGATCAAGCCTACTTTTATTACTAAGCCTCGCAAGAAGAAAACATTTTCGTTCGGTTTCGTTATTGTCGTCACGGCCAGCGTTATTTTGGCATTGTTCATCGGTTTAGCTTATTTGCTCGACACTATTTCAAATCAAGCCTATCAAGAGCTAATGCATATTGGAAAATCTATACTCTATGAAACTCATGACTCGTAAAGAAATTCTTCCCATCGCTATTTTTATCGCCTCAGCCCTGTTGATTTGGTTTGTAGGCCCGCTCATGACCATTGCAAATCATGCGCCATTGACTCAAGCGGTGCAGCGCGGTTATGTCATCACCGCACTTTTTTTAATATTGTTTTTAAAATATTTATTCCTGGATACTGCTAACAAAAAAGTCCCGCAGGCTACATCACCCTTGCAGCAAGAAATCAACAAGCGAATTGAATTGCTGCAAAATCGGTTTCAAGGTGCGATTGAATTTTTAAAAAAAACGGCGCTCAATCGAAATAATACGACCATCCATTTAGCAGAGTTACCCTGGTATTTATTAATTGGCCCACCCAGTGCTGGAAAAACAACATTACTCGCTAACTCAAAAATAAATTTTATTCTGGCAAAGCAATTTAAGTCAGAGCAAATTGCTCAGATACCGTCTTCAGATTCGTGTGACTGGTGGGTAACACGCGATTCCGTGCTAGTCGATGTACCAGGCGCTTATCTCATGAGCCCCAATAACTCCGCTAAAAAATCCGATGGCGTCATCGCCAATGCGACGTGGCGCGGTTTATTAAATCTCATTAAAAATTCACCTACACGAGAAAAATTAAATGGCGTTATTGTTTCCATTAACTTACCTGAATTAATGAAAAAGCAAAATGATCAACGCAATCAAATTATTCACGATTTAAAACGCCGTATCGTTGACTTACGCACGATGTTTGGAATCGAGTTACCCTTTTATTTCGTCATTACCAAATGTGATTCCTTGCCCGGATTTTTAGAATTTTTCAGTGAAAACACTCAAGATGAATTGGGGCAAGCGTGGGGCATTACACTGCCTGTGCTACAACCGCATGAAAAATTAGTGGATGTCTTCAGCCATCGCTTCAACACACTGATTAAACGACTTAATAAGCAATTATTGTGGCGCTTGCATCATGAGCACAACCCATTTGCACGCGCTTACATAAAAGATTTTCCATTGCATGTGGAACGCTTAAAAGAAACGTTAACGAATTTCTTAAACGCGCTGGCCATGCCTGATTTGCATTTGCACGGCGTATATTTAACGAGCGCGATCCAAAAAAATATAGAAGAAACTCAAACTTATTTATACCCTGCCACCCACCCACAAAATTCGCAAATCATGCGCGCTCCCGCAATACCGGCGCGCCCATACTTTATCAAACAAATGCTCATGCAAGGCATTTTGCAAACATTTGAATATCCGGGTCAGGAAAAAAAGGTCACGCTTTTGCAACAGCGTTTAACCTATGCAGCTGCTCTCAGTGTTGTCGTCATCGCCGCACTGCTGTTAGGCCGTGACTTTCAACACAGTGTACAAAAAGCGTATGCGATGCAAAATGAATTGTCTCATTTCCAACTTTATATGCAGCAATCAACCAATGATACGGGGCGATTGGTGAAAGCTTTACCGCTGCTTGATTCGCTGCAACAAGCAGCGTCCGCTGCAAAACAAAAAAATTCAATTTTATCTGCGCTCGCCTTTTATTCTCATCAATCGCAACGCACTGCCAACGTTGTTTATAACCAAGCGTTACAAACCATCGTTTTGCCTGAAGTTAAAAAGAATTTAGAAAAATATTTGCAAACAGCAAACAGCAAAAATCCAGAATATGTTTACACCGCGTTAAAAGCGTATCTCATGTTAGCGGATGAACAAAATCGGCAAGCGAGCTTTATCACTAATACGCTCAACTTAATCATCAGCCAACCGATGAATAAAAATGCGTTGAGCCAACTGACTCAGCACATTGATGCAGCCTTTCATGATAATTCTCTCACCATCGATTTGAAGTCAGACTTGATTGCAGAGGTTCGCAAGCAATTGGTGAATTTACCCAGCGATGACTTAAGCATGTTGATTTTAAAAAATTATGATAATAATAATGCAGACAGCGCCGTTGAGTTAGGCACGAATACAGGCCATCCACCTGTTTTTGTCAGTCACAATCTTGCCAATCGAATTCCCAATATTTTCACAGCAGACTATTTTGCAAAAGTGGTGGATGGACAGATTGCCATGGCCGCGAATGAAGCGATCAATGGCAACTGGGTGCTGGGTGACATTAGCAGTAATCCAAACCAACCGACCACTGCAACGTTAACAACGCAATTACACAACCGTTATCTCGCCAACTATATTGATATCTGGGAAAGCTTACTCGCTAACATCCAACCCAATACACCGAAAAATTTATTACAAACCGATGAGATGATTGTCAGTCTCACCAATAATAATTCACCGCTCTTGCACTTGTTGCAAACTATTAAGAAAAATACTGATTTTGCGCCTATTACAACCTCTAGCCCAAAATTACAAGCGCTGAATAATTTAATTGGCAGTGTTGGTGATGATAGAGAAAGTCCGCTATATCAGGTGTTCGTCAACTTGCGTCAATTGCATTCTTATTTGCAAACGATTTTGACAGCCAATGATTTAAGTAAAGCCGCGTTTGATATTTCAACGCAGCGGATGAAAAATTCTGCACATGATCCGATTACTGAAGTTCGTCGGCTGGCTGATCAAAGCCCAGAGCCGATGAAAACATGGTTACGCACGATCTCCGGTGACAGCTGGGGATTTATTATGAGCGAAGCGGCTCAATACATTGGAGTGGCTTGGCAAAATCAAATCTTGCCGACTTACAACACAGATATTTTGAACCACTATCCATTTAATCAGCGCTCGCGACAAGAAGTGAATTTAGTGCATTTCACCCAGTTTTTAGGCCATCAAGGAAAACTCGCGGTTTTTTACACCAGCTATTTCAAGCCTTTTATTGATGATTCACACTTACCTTGGACTTGGCGTAATATCGACGATCAAAAAATTCCTTTTTCAAATGCATTGCTCGCCAACTTAGAACATGCGGCCTTATTGCAGCGCGTGTTTTTTCCTTACAAAGATAATAAATTAGCCGTGCAATTTGCATTGCGTCCTGTTGCACTGGAGGCGGGCGTAAAAAGTTTTGAATTAAACATTAATGGTTCAGCCGTTTATTTACAAAAAAATAATGTCAGAGGCATTCGCGTCTTATCGTGGCCGGGTAATTTTACCCGCCATGGCACGAGCGTGAATGTCATCACTGCCAATAACAAAATGATTCGTAATTCATATGAAGGCGATTGGGCATGGTTTAAATTAGTTAATAATGCACTGCAAAACATCAATGGCAAAAAAGAATTATTACTCACGTTTTCTGCGAATGGCCGCACAGCCAAATATTTATTATCTGCCAACAGTGAGCTAAACCCATTTTTAGCAAACAATTTGGCTTCATTCGAATTGCCACAGGAACTGATACCAGTTGGCTAACATCCTAGTGTGCCAGAAATAACTGTTACCGGCTGAAGTCGTATTAGCACAGCCCAAGCTTCCTCGTTCTGAAGCAATGGAGATGAAATTTTTTCCATAGCCGCCCAAGCCTGCTCTCAAAGTGAAAACAAGTACACTGACTGATGCCGAAATAGAATTACCCACAAGTCTAAAAAGCCCTACGCCCCCAGCTTAAAAGTAGGCTGTCGTCCCGGAATTTACTGGCGCTTAATGAGCGCTTTTTGCGAATTTAGCGCCAGTTAATGTCCGGGATCCATTTTGCTTAAAGCACGTTAAGTTAAAAAGCAGGAAAGAGGTAAATTGAAGATGGATCAAGGAATTAAGTAGCTCTAAACGAGCAAAAGCGCTCGTTAAGAGCTACTAAATTCCGGGACGACAGCCTACTTTTAAGCTGGAGCCATAGGGTTTTTAGACTTGTGGGTAACGAAATGGTCCAGCAGCATCTCCACAAATCTAGACACCGAGATAGATTTTATCTTGCCCTCATGTAGAATATCAGCATGAATAAATCATCTTCCCGCTTTATATTTAAACCTGCCGTTGAGTCACAACGAAAGCTCATTCATGGATGGCTAAAACAAGACTATATTCGCGAATGGATTCACGGACAAGGATTGCAAAACACTCTTATTGGGTTAGAAACTTTTTTTCAACACCAGGCTCAAGGCAATGCGTTGAATCACAATTCCGTCATCACTCAACACTGGATCGGCTATGATGACAACAAACCTTTTGTCTATCTTCTAACATCGAATGTTTTTAAAAATACGGCTAACGAATACGCTAAGCATAGTGAATTAGATGGCTTAGCTATCACGTTAGATATTTTCATTAGTGATACTGACTATTTGGGAAAAGGCTTGGCCTGTACCGTCATTAAGGAATTTTTACGAAGTCAGTTTTCAGATGTTTCTGAAATTTTTATTGATCCGGAAAAAAATAATAAACGAGCCACTCACGTTTATCAAAAAGTCGGCTTTCATATCGTCGGTGAATTTATCGCCTCTTGGCATCCCGTTCCCCACCATATTATGAAACTCGATATGAAAACACTGTTATTGAAAGATATTTCTTAATCCACACAAGGAGCTATGTATGAGTTTTCTCAGTGAATTTAAAGCGTTTGCGATGAGAGGTAACGTGATTGATCTTGCAGTAGCAGTCGTAATTGGCGCCGCCTTCGGTAAAATTATTTCTGCCCTCGTTGACGGCATTATCATGCCATTGATTGGCATACTTCTGGGTGGAATTAATATCACTGATAAAACCCTCACCCTAGGAAATGCCGTGATTAAATGGGGACTCTTTTTGCAATCTGTTATCGATTTCACAATCATTGCGTTTTCGATTTTCCTCGCCATTAAAGCAATTAGTGCTCTGCAAAAAAAACAAGAAACAGCACCTGCAAAACCAGTTGAGGAAATTGTCTTGTTAACCCAAATCCGTGATTTGCTACAAAAAAAATTTTAATAATACGGAGATTCTTCGTCGAAAAAGTAGTTGCTTTGGATTTTAATACTTGGTTAAGAAATGATGCTGAATGGCCATATCAGCAAAGTAGCAAGTAGTCTGGGTGGTTAAGAAAGAGTTGTGACCTTGAGCGCTTAAGAACGAGCTGTCATCGTGAGTGCTTGAAAAAGGGCTGTCATCGTGAGTGCTTAAAAAAAGGCTGTCATCCTGAGCGCTTTTCGCTCCGAAGGATCTCCCGCAAATTTCTGATGCTTAGCTAAAAATCTTCCTAAGTATCTCGCTAATGACTTGATGACATCATAAGGGTAATGCTATTACATTACCATAAGCACTATTTTCCCTCTTTTTCTTATTAGCGATTTTACTTAAACTACGCCCTTGATTAAATCCAGTATTAAATGCAATTTTATATAAATCAATATTATTGATTCGTTCCATTAAAAGAGCATTATCGCAAATTTCTTCTCCAGAAAAAATTTGATGACTTGATTTATCGGTAAGTACAAATTTATTATCACGAAGCATTTCAGATACTCGAAGCTTTGTTAGCCTTTGCTCTAACAAAACCTCCTCCAAACAAATTTTCATTAAATCGCGAGGATTAATAGTATAGAGCAAATCGTTGTTATATTTAATTTGATCGAAGGTTAGTTTTAGGAATGAATGATCGCCAAATGATTTAAAGCAATATATATTTCTTTTTAAATTAATATCATAAACATCGTGATCAAGAGCCAATTGATACCGAGGCTGCAGATTACTAAGCAGGGACCGTATCAATTTACGAAATTTATTAAATATTGAACATTTTTGCTTTTGCTTCATATGCATTTTCCCAAAAGTAATAAACTTTATATCCAATTTTCCTTTCAAAAATAAAATCTGATACCCCCTTTTGCCATTGCAGACAAGTTGCGGGTGATGTCTCAATTGAAGTGTTATTAAATATTAATGTATAGTCATTATGCACATGGCCACAGATAATCAAATCGATGTTAAAATTTTCTAAAACCTGCCAAAACTCTTTCTGATTTTCTAAAATATAGCCATCGACAAGTGGCGTATTCACAGCAGATGGATGATGATGCATTATAATTGCTATCTTTTTTCCTCTTACCAAACTTAATTCTGAAAATAATCTCTTTAGTTCAGAAGATGCAATGTAACCACTCTCCCTTCCATCAATCTTTGTATTGATAAAAATAAAATCCCAGCACGAAGTAGATAAGATCATGCCTCGTTGGAAATTGTTTGACTTTTCAAAGACACTCTCCATTGTTACAAGTGAGTCATGATTTCCTGGTATCCAATAAATAGGCTTCTCTACTTCTTGCAACTGCTTAGATAAATGAGAATATGATTCAACAGTTTCATCTTGCGACAAATCACCTGTCAAAAAAATTGCATCGGCATCAGCTAATTCCGAATATTTTATCTTATCCATTACAACATCAAAATTATCATTGCTGGATAATCCAAAAATTTTCGATTCGCGATCCTTAAATAAATGTGTATCAGTTATTTGAATAACTTTAAAATAGTTTTTATCCAATTTCATATTTATTGACACCTGAGCCATTAGCTTTAAAAACTTTTAGTGGGTTATAGGAAACTCCATAATCGTAATAATCTAATCCTTCAATAGATTTTACAATTTTCGCTATCCATATCCCTATAGGCATTAAAAAAATTGCAATAACTATTTTATATATCCAAGTATGAAGGATAATTTGCTCAATTTTATCAAATGGATATTTGTGATAAAAATTTATTGGATATGAAATTGCCACTAACACAGCGCTTCCAAAAACATTTGAAAAAATAAATCTCAAAACAAATGCCTTCCCGTAAAGAAACAATTTTAACTTTGATAATATCAGATCGTTAATAAAATATGCTGCTGGCATGGCAAGGCAAGACCCCAACAACACATGCCAATAATTTTTGTAAAGCATAAGATATAAAACATCTGTATCTGTTTCATGAGGTGAAGACGGCATCATCACAAATAAGTTCACAAATAAAATAAAAATTATATGACAAAGAAATTGTATCCAAACAACCCTTCCAGCTAAATTGTAGCCGTAAACTTCCGTCATAATGCTGGCGAGAAAAAAACTAAAAGAATAAATTAATCCGCTTCTTGACGCAAGTCAATGCGCGACCCTTTTGATCCTTGATTAATGATCTTTCGCTTATTTTCCAAATGCGTATTAATATGATCGCAATGAAAAAGATGGTATGCCTAACTTGTTGACTTATTTTATTCTGGAAAATAAGTCATTGGTATGACACCTTTTCACTCACGTGTACGATGAGAAAAATTGTTAGTTTCTCAGCTTTTTTCCGTTTTATGCGACTTCAACTACCGCTTAGGTTAAGACATACTTCACAGAGGGTCCTTTTCCTTCGCGTCGTATTTTCCCCATTTTTATTAATTGATTTAATTTTCTAGTCGCTGTATTACGGGAAACTTGTAGATATTTCTCGACTTCTTTTAACGAGCTCTCTCTGTGCATATTAAATAATTCCAATAATTTCTCCAGATCAGATGAAAATTTCTTTTCAGAAGGAGCGAATGAGAACACGACTTTTACGCTATCTGCGCTTTCTATAAATTCTGGTGTTTTTATTCCGGCGTTTTTACAGCTTTCTAAAATTATTTTTATACCGGTACCGAGTTTTTCAACAATGCCAAAACGACGCGCTAATTTAGCTAAATGTGGATTCCTTAAATAAGTTGTACCATCACCAAGATGATTTAAGTTAATCAATCCAGGGAAATTTCCTGGGCTAAATATTTCAAGTCGATTATCGAACAGGGCTATTTTAATAGTGCCTGGAATCCAATATTTTCTATGAATAGCAGCATTTACAATCGCCTCTCTGAGAGCAACCTCTGGGAGAGTCATTTTACCTTTCAGTTTTGCTCCAAAAAGTTTATAGTCCCGAATTAACCAGGATTTTACGAGCTGGAAGCTTGTTTCAATCTGCTTCTCTAAATTACCCTCAATATCATCACTTTGGATGATGTCTCGACCATCCGTGCCAAGAAATCGCGTGCATTTTATTAAGGCTTCTGGAATGTATAAATGTGGCGTATCACAAAATGTAAGCACGCCAGCCACTGTTGGATAGTATTTTGTATTGTTGGCATTTGAGCGAGTAATGATTTTTTCGGCAATTAAACGTTCATTATCAACTCTTTTAAAAATTCTTTTGAGAATATCTTTTGACAAAATGTTTATATCAGCATGTACAGGTTCTTCATCAAAACTAATTCGTTTATTTTCTCGCATTAATTCTTCGACATACTCTTGGCTTGCTTTACGTGTACTGGATCCTGCTCTCAAAATTAGCAAATGCTACACAAGTTTTAATTAGGCTATTGAAATTAGGGAGCTTTGATTTAAACTCCAGTATCTTTGATTCTCTTTCTGGAAAAACGTATTGCATTTACGGGCTCCTCATAATTGCACCAATTGCACCAATTTTTTAATAATTGCACCAATGGTGCAATTGGCTTTATTTTATATCCGTCATTTAAGCGAGACGGCAGTTGAGTAGACCCGCTGGGCCACCCCAGCGAACCCCTCCTCAGAACCGGACAAATAGATTTTCCGCATCCGGCTCCCGATAGCGTTGTTGCGTAATTCACGCACCGTCTTTGCGAGGAGCGTTTTTTGCGACGAAGCAATCCAGTTTTTGATTCTTAAGTCTAAAACTGGATTGCTTCGTCGCAAAAAACGCTCCTCGCAATGACGGAAGTGGAAATTACGCAACAACGCCTTTGCAAAGAGGGAAACCTTCTAAACAACTTCATATTAGAATGAACATGCAGCTTAGTAAGAAAGTCTCTTCCTTTGCAAAATGAGGATCAAGGAGAGGTCTTATAAAATTTTGTTGGGCACAGAGTTTTACAGATAGCCTATTTAGACAAACTTTTCACATCCGGATTTTTCGCATACGCCGCTAATATTTCTTCAACCAACTGGTCCGCCATGCTTAAATTACTCGCCTCTTCAATTAATCCTTGCTGTTCTTTCACTACCGCTAAACGTGCTTCGATTAATGATTTGACGGAACCTGAAGGAAATAAATTTGCTAATACGCGTCTTGCTTCGGAGGGACCGATTTTTTGGTAGAGCTTATTACGTGCGCGTGCATCTTCGGCTGTTGTACTGAAAGCCCATAATTCGATAGGGCCTAAGGTGCTTGTTAAAAGCTGCGTATTAATGCCGGATTTGGTGGCAAACTGTGCCAAGAAAGTTGCGCCGCCTTCGCGCGGTCCGTGTACTCGTGTTTTTAAAGCAACACGCGCAGTCTCTGATAAACCAAAAATTTCTGTCGAACGCTTGATGGCTTGTTCAGGCCCTGCATCCATAATAAATATTGACGTACCGAATTCCACCATCACAGGATCAAAATCATCCAGCGATTGAGAAATCAAAGCAATTTGCACATTCCATTTTCTGCCTTCACGCATATCTAAAATAACTTGTTCGCGCACTGCGCGTGCTTTCGACGTACGATGAAATTCGTCATACACAATTCGCTTAGGGTCTTCGCGAATTTCACTGATGCGCGCACGATGATACTCACGATATGCTTCTGGAAAATCACTTAATGAATCTTCCGTTAAATAATAATGACGCGCCAAGACATATCGTGCCAACATGTACATCACCGCCGTTTGTCTATCCGCAGAATCACCGCCGCTTTTTGCGACTTCATCTAAATCCAACGAAACAACTCGACCATCACCAATATCAAATTTGGTCACGCCCGATAAAATAGGATATTCACGCACCGCGCTCGAAATCATTCGCCCAAACGCTTGAATCAATGGTTCGCCGGTTGGTGCTTTCACTTGACCGTACAAATCTTCGATGACTTGCGTTCGGCAAATGGCAGCCGCATCCGGTAATAATGGCATCGCAAAACGCTGCGACAAGGTTGCTTCATGAATAAAATTCGCTAAAAACAACGCATCTGTCACTTCCCACCAAGTCGTATGATCATCCTGGACAAAACCAATTTCACCCAAAATGTCATCGATGATCGGCTCAATTCCATTGGTGTAGAGATGCGGCTTACCATCATCTGCCAAATATTTATAAAGTTCATCAACGATTAAACCCGCCATATCTGACACGCCATCGTATGGTCGTTCTGCGCCTAATGGCGTGGCCAGCAGGGTAATAAAATTCACTAAAAAACCGCGTTCTTGCGCGGTTGGATAACGACAACCTAACTGCGTATCAAACGGGTTGATCGCATAGTCAGGTGTCATACGCAGTCGGTGATAAGCCGCGTAATGCCGAATTTCTGGTGGCATGCCTTCTCTTAATAGCAATACGTAATCGGCGCCAATAATAATAAAAA
>CAVRCT010000006.1:0-150464 GCA_963719645.1 uncultured Gammaproteobacteria bacterium | reverse complement strand
ATCAGCAAATTTTCCAGGTGTAATACTGCCAATTTTGTCATCCATCGCCAATTGTATAAGCAGCATCAATGGTAATCATACGTAATGCTTGTTCAACGCTAATTCGCTCAGCGGGACCATGTACTTTGCCTGAGACACCAAAACGATTAACGACCATCCAGACTTCTTTAAGTGGTTCAGGTGGTGCAACAGGTGTATCAGAATGGATCGACGTCGGCACACCTGCGTTCACTAATGTATTAAATGCGGCTGCTGTATCTGCCCGGTCCGTACCAATTTCTGGTTCATTCAACTCCGCACGCGCATAAAGATAACTAGGATTAGCACTGACAACGCCACCCAATTGTTTTAGTGCCTTCGCCATTGCAGGTGTTGAAATCCCGTAGTGTTCAACAGAAAAGCGATGATCAAAACGAGGTTTTCGTTGCATCAATTGATAGAGCGCATTAATCGTCGAAGCATTGCCGCCATTACCATTTGAATGCACATGAATATGAAAACCCGCATCCCACCAGGGCGAAATCGCCGCCGTTAGTTGATCAGGTTGTGTAATGTATTGTCCTTTATGTCCATCGATATAACCTGGATTTTCAATCATCATATTCAAACTGACAAATGCATCGTCTGAGAAAAATTTGACGCCATTAAAAATCAATTTATCCGTACTTTGATTTTGTAAACTCTTTTACAAAATTGACTGCCTGATCTTTTTTATAATTCGTTGCACTCACGGCATCTGTAATAGCAACTAAACGCATAGGGGTCGCCGGATTATTAAAATATTTATTGATAAAGCGTCATGTTCTAATTGAAAATCAATAATGCCAAATGTTAATTCTGTTGTCGTTGTAATACCATTGCGATGACTAAGATCCATTAAGAATTTAACATTTTTATAAGCATCTTCAGGTGTGATGTCATGCAGCAAATGCTTTCTTCAAAATAAATACCGCTGCGGGTACACCATAAAATTGTCCATTTGGTTGTCCATTTTTATCCAATCTGACGCCACTTATTTTGCTATCACTGCTTGTGATATGAAATGCATTGATTGCGGCCGTATTGGTAAATACGATATGCTCTGATGCATCCCACACTATAAGCGGAACGGTAGTCGATATTTTATCCAGTTCACTCGCATCCAATGGACTTCCCATCGCAATAATGTCATATCCCCAAACTATCAAGTGGCTTATTTGGATCGTTTATGTTGTGATACATATTTTTTTAACATCTCCATTGCAGCTGTTTTGTTTTTTACGCCAGGAAATGGCGGGCCATAAGGATTAGGCACTAGGCAAATAAGTGAGTAATGGCCGTGACATGGCTGTACCACCAATTAAAGGATGTCCATGCGGCTCGATGAAACCCGGCATCAAGATTTTATTTTCAAATGTTTTGTCAATTTTATAAGGAAATTTACTTAACCATGGTTTTAAATCATCTAATGAACCCACTGACAAAATCTTACCGTCTTGAACAGCAACTGCTGTTGCAGTTGGCCATGCCGGATCCATGGTAATAATTTTTTTTGCGATAAAAACCGTGATAGGACTTGGTTGGCTTGCATTTGCAGCCCATAACGTTGGGCAAATTAAAAGTAACAAGACTAATAAATTTCGCTGAAACATAGATGGCCATTCCTTTGATGAATACGAATAGAAAATAGTATCAGCGCCAGCGTCGGATAACAATTAGTTTGATCTATTGATGAGAACTAGGGGCAAATCGCTTGAAGGTTGTTAATCCATACGTAATGTGTTTTAATTTCTCTCTCTACTAACAAGGAATGTTACTATGAAGAAAATACTTTTACGCTGTTGCTTCTCTATCGTTTTTTGCACCGTTTCCTTTTCTGCAAATGCTAGCAATTATTCTTTTCTAGCCGATTCGCCCATCTCTTTTTTCAATGATCAAGACGCGAAAATTTATGCAGCTACCTTACAAGATACATTAAATAATCATCGTGATGGCTCTAAAGTTTCTTGGAAAAATCCAAAATCTACCGCATTTGGTTACATGATTGCTTCAAATACTACAAAACATAACGGTGTCCTTTGTCGCAATTTAACCACTTATACCGATGTAAAAAAACGAACAAGTCAGTCAACGTTTAAATTTTGCAAAATGAAAGGTGTTTGGCGTGGTGTGAGCTAAACAATACGCACAGTTTAGCAATCCCTCAGTAGGCGCCGACTATCTATTATGCTTAACTCGTTGATGCAGTAGGTGCAGCCATTTTTTGCAAAGCTCGTTGCGTTTGCTGGCTACGATTACTGTAAAAAAAGACTGGCATTGAAATAATGATGAGAACAATCAAAATCCATTTCCATAATGGTATTCGCTTGAAGGCATGCTTCATTGAGACGTCCCTTTAATAAAAGAATAAATGCAAAAGAACTCTAAGCTATTCTGAATAATATATCTATTACATTCTAAAAGTGCTGGCACGACACCAAATTGACACCGCGAATTACGCAACAGCGTCGCGAGGAAGGCGTTCTAAGCAGCAGTCTAAAGTTATGTATAAAGATATGCCTAAACGATCGCGGCTCAGTTTAAAAGCATTCCTTGCACCGAATGAGATAACCCTCTCTTTAATAAAAGAAAATTTTCCATTGCACGACGGTTAATATTTTCTTAAGAAAGTTATGTCAGAATTAGGCTGTCGCATCATTAAGAGAGAAACAAGCATGTTCGAATCATTTAAAAAATATTGGCGCGCTCGTCAATCACGTCAGTCAAAACCGCAATCAAGTCCGGTAAGTGCGGCGAGCAGTCTCGTTCCCCAAACAAAAGATACCCTCTCTATAGAACCAACACCTGTCGGAGAATTTAAAAGAACACCCGCTGTTCAACTTGCATTGCATCAACGCCAAGACTCCACACAGCAGATGAATGGCGATGAAACATACCAGGCATCGCAGCAAATTAGCATTGATGCAAAAGCTGAAAAAAAACCACTAAGTGACAAGGAATATGTTGATAAATTTCTTTATAAAATGTCTGCGTGGCCGCGAGAATTTCAAACGATTACACCTGTGTCAAAAAGAAAACTAGAACCCCAAAATCAGTTCCTCGCTAAAATAAATAAACCTAAATTTACCCTTGATCGCATGCTTGACTTAGCAGAAATCATGATGAAACACAAACCTTCTGCGAATCACTATGAAGAAGCCCACATGTTCAATACTGCATTTACTTGTTTTAGTTATGAAACAAGTTGTTTCATTCAGAAGAAAAATCCTAAAGCTTGGAGAGATGCATTTCATCAAGTCAAACAACGTATTCAAACATTAGCTTCACTTGAGTATCCTTTAGCATCGAATGGAAAAGTGAGCCTGCCTGACGACAGGTATCATCGTATCAAAAGAATTATGGAGCACAATACAGGCAGTTGGGGCATGTTATTTGCAACCACCTCTAGCAAAACTTTTCGATCACGCTTTCAACCGAGCGATAAGGTAGAAGTCAAACGAATTACTTTCACTGATTCAGACATGATACAAGGTGATGAAAGTTTCATTAGTGTAAATAATACTACCTTCACACAATTTCGCTAATCCATCCAAACTCCGTCGTGCTGTGGCACGACGGAATATCACCTACATTTTTTCTTGCAACTTCTTCGCATGGTCTAAATGAATCACCACCGTCGCACGCGTTGCCGTTAAAAAGTTTTTAACGTCGTCATTTTTAGCGGATTTCAGCAAGTGATTATCAATTAAATCCAACGCAGCCGTGTGACCTTTAACCATCGCATCCACATACGCTTTATCAAATTGATCACCATTTAATCCACCCAACGCCAACATCGCATTTTTACCCTGGGTCGCCAATTTATCTGAGTCACCACCGGTTAATGCGTTGATATGCAAATTATTTGCCATCTCTAGCGCTTCTGTTAAATTAGTACCATGTTGATCAATCATCATATTGGCAAAATGGCCAACACCCGAACTGACTTTCTTATTCGTCGCAATCACACCTAACAAAATTTCATTTTTATCAATCGTTGCAATCGTCGCTAACACGCCGATATCCGTTGAATTGACGGTGGCTTTGGTGCTGGTGGTCGCCGCATATCCTGATGTCATCAACCCAATGGAAAGCGCGCTGGTTAAGAGTAATAATTTTGCTAATTTCATGACGTTTTCTCCCTTTTCATATCATTAAAAAAAAGATCATATACCAATTGCACTTCAAAATGCGACCTTAACTTTGATGTCAACTCGGTATCATGCCAGCGTGCTTTTAACATTGGTATCTACACAAGCATAATTCCAAGTCCGCTATCTATCAATTGCGAGAGATGCTTAAGACAAGGGCTTCCCCCTTTGAAAAGGCGTTGTTGCGTAATTCACGCACCGTCATTGCGAGGAGCGTTTTTTGCGACGAAGCAATCCAGTTTTAGACTTAAGAATCAAAAACTGGATTGCTTCGTCGCAAAAAACGCTCCTCGCAATGACGGAAGTGGGAATTACGCAACAACGCTCTTTGAAAAAGGGGGATTGAGGGGGATTTGTAAAAAAATTAAATTTTATAAAAATCCCTCCTGACCTCAATGGCACTAGCTTAAGAACTGTCATCCCGGAATTTAGTAGCTCTTAACGAGCGCCTTTTGCTCGTTTAGAGCTACTTAATGTCCGGGATCCATCTTCAATTTATCGCCCTCTTGCTTTTAACTTATATGCTTTAAGCAAAATGGATCCCGGACATTAACTGGCGCTAAATTCGCAAAAAGCGCTCATTAAGCGCCAGTAAATTCCGGGACGACAGTTCTTAAGCTAGTGCCATTGCCTCCTGACCTCCCTTTTTCAAAGGGAGAGACTTCTCTAAGCAGATAACTGCTATAAAATTTTCAAGACAGTTGCTTCGGAGCGAAAAGCACTCAGGATGACAGCTCTTGTCTTAAGCAGCTCTCGCAATTAATAGACAACGGACTTGGAATTACGCTTGTGTAGATACCTATGGTGCTTTTAGCTAGCATGACATAGTGAACACCCCAAACAATTTTTTATTTTTCACTGTGACGAAAATTTTATTTGTAGCGAATTGTAACATTAATCCCATTGAAATCAATTTGGTTTTAAAAATGAAATTGAAGTGGATGCTGCATTAGAAGAGATAGATGATTAATTATTATCTTGATAAAAGCTATCATCATCTTGTTGAAGATGATCACCGGTCTCATCGGCTTCACCAATATTGCCAAACACATGACAACACGTTGCATGATCGATACAAGAATTGTTATTGCAAGCCGGATCTGTACATGCACAATCTGAACCAGAACCTTGGCCGCCACAAAAATTGCTCGTTTGACATGAACTCCCACCGGAACAATCCGCCAACGACACCGTGCTGACAGACATTAAAAAAAGAAATGAAAGTAAGATGAGTGACTTATTCATTGTGTTCTCCTGATCTTGGATAAACGTCTGTCTATTCACTTTTATCTTAAATTCATTATAACACTATGTTATTTTAGAATTTCAGGTAGTTAGAAGGGGATTGTTTTCGTTAAGAACATATTTAACGAAATCTATTAGAAAATAAGCTAATTTTGAAATTTAATGGAGAATAGCGATGAAAAAAACACTAGCTGCAATGGTCGCCCTGCAATTATTAGCGGGTTGTGCCTATTATCAGGGGACTCACACCCAACCAACGGTCAATCAAACGACGCCGTCAAAAAACGGACACGCTGTCAATTTGCATTCCCAAGTCCCAAATCCTTATCCGCAACAGCAGCCAAGCCCCGCACAAACAAGTGCACAGATGATTAGTCCAATAACGCATTAAGAGTGAATTTGCACGTAGATTCATTGCTAGAAAGAAATGGAAAAATCCAGCCAGGAAGACCTGGCTGGATTTGCATCCTACTGATAAAGATAGCTGTTATTATTCAATAACAATAACTTCTTCAGCTTGTAAACCTTTTTGACCTTGGGTAACGGTAAATTCTACGCGTTGACCTTCAGCTAAGGTTTTATATCCGGTACCGGTAATCGACTTGAAATGAACGAAAACATCTTCGCCACTGTCACGTTGAATAAAGCCAAAACCTTTACTATTGTTGAACCACTTAACGGTTCCTTTTTCACGTCCTGCCATATATGTATAACCTTCAATTAAAAATTAAAAAATAAACAGAGTCTGTCATCAATTGAGTGATTTCAGTCAATCAACCCATTGATGACAGACCCTAGCGAAATTTCGCTGTTGTTTATCATAGTGGATGACGCAAAATTAAGCTAGTCATTTCTTGCTAAATCTTCATAAAATTGAAAAAATCTACTTTTAGCCTATTTGGCTGCCTCAATATTTACCCTTAGCGGATGATTTTACGCTTGCGCTGGGGTTCACGGATAAAGCGGGACAATACGTGTCTAACTTATTGTAAGCTTAAGAAACAGGACTTTCGCTATTCTTTTCAGTATAATGACCCCTCTTTTTTCCAGCGGAATTCTGTATGAGTCATAAAATTATGCCAACTTATTTTAACCAAATGCCGATCTCTTTTGACTATGGCCGAGGCGCCTGGTTATGGGACACAGAGGGAAATCAATATTTAGATAGCCTAGCCGGTATTGCTGTTTGCAGCCTTGGCCATGCCCATCCTGATGTGACACACACCATTACTGAACAAGCCGGTAAAGTATTACATACTTCAAACACCTATTTGATTGCCAAACAAGCCGCACTGGCAGAGAAATTAACGGCCATTGCCGACATGGATCAAGTTTATTTCTGCAACTCCGGTGCAGAAGCGAATGAAACAGCGTTGAAACTGGCACGCTTGTATGCCCGCAAAAAAGACATTGCTGAACCGATTATTATTACCATGCGCCACTCCTTTCACGGACGCACTCTCGCAACACTCAGCGCATCGGGCACTGACCGTTTGCATACAGGTTTTGAACCCTTAGTAAAAAGCTTTATCTATGTCAATTTAAATGACCACGACGAATTAAATGACATCGTAAAAACACATGGAAAAAACATCGTGGCGATTTTTCTGGAACCTGTGCAAGGTGATGGCGGCATCCATATTGCCACTCAAGCCTATTTACAACAGGTCAGAGAACTATGCGACCAGCACGATTGGTTAATGATGCTCGATGAAATTCAAACAGGAATTGGTCGAACCGGTAAATGGTTTTCTCACCAACATACTTCCATTAAACCAGACGTGATGACTGTCGCAAAAGCACTCGGTAATGGTATTCCCATTGGCGCGTGTTTAACGCGCGGCAAAGCCTGCAATTTATTTGGTCCTGGAAAACATGGTTCAACCTTTGGCGGTAATCCTTTCGCAACCGCTGTCGGCCATACGGTGTTAACCACCATGGAAAAACAGCAAATACCCGATTATGCCGCCAAAATGGGTTCGTATTTACAAGCAAAATTGAAATCACAATTAGCCAAACATGCATGCGTGGTAGATGTACGCGGTCAAGGATTAATGATTGGTGTTGAGCTCGATAAACCGTGTATGGCATTAACAGCAATTGGCTTAAAATATAAAATTTTATTTAACATCACCTTTAACAAAGTCATCCGCTTGTTGCCGCCTTTGATTATCACAGAAGAAGAAGCGGATGAAATTGTGAACCGAGTGGATCAATCCATCGCGGAATTTCAAGCGACGAATGCTTGATACACATACGTCAGCAATAAAACAAAGCCAATCAATGCGACGAGTGGATGCATTAATGCGATCACTTTTGGGATTGGCTTGTTACTCATATCAATGCCTAACAAAATAATCCCACCCAGCGCTGCCAGAAGAAATAACACGATACTACCAATCAATAATGGATTGGGGTGCAAAACGGTATAGGCCGTTAAAGCAAATAAAGCAAATAGCGCCACCATCCCGTGAACCAAAATAATAGGTCCCTTGGTTGATTTATTTTTCAGAATAGCCAACAAATTGAGTACGCCAAAAAAACCTGTGATGACAAATAGAATGCAAGCGATGATAATCATATAACGTCCTTGTTTGGGTAAGCGTTGTGGTATGCCATGATGACAATGGGAAAAGTGTGCAGGACATTGATTATGGCGTCAAGGGATGGTGTTCAAAATTTCAAAACCACACCAATAAACGCATCACCATACCGCTCCAACTTCCTCTGCCCCACCCCTGAAATTTTGACAAAATCAAATAAATTAGTCGGCTTTTGCGCGTGAATTTCTAGCAAAGTACTGTCATGAAAAATAACATAAGGCGGCACACCTTGCTCTTTTGCCAACTCCAATCGTTTCGTTTTCAAGGCTTGCCATAATTCATCATTCGGTACACTCATTTTGGTTTTTTTCACTTTTGCAGCCGTCTTAGCGGCTTTCACAGACACATCAGGATCTTTACGCAATGCAATGGTGTGCTCACCGCGTAATAGCGGCTTACTTTTTTCCGTCAAACGCAAACTGCCATAACCACTCATATCAACCGTCAATAAATTAGCCGCAACCAATTGCCGAAAAATGCTATTCCATTGCGCCAATGTATACGCTTGCCCAATGCCGAAGGTAGACACTTTCTGATGCTGAAATCGCTCAACTTGATCCGTCACTTTCCCCAATAACACGTCAATCAAATGCTTCACCCCAAAACGTTGTCCGGTACGATACACACACGACATAGCCATTTGCGCGGGAATCTTGCCATCCCACGTGGCAACCGGCGCCAAACAATTATCACAATTATGACAAGGCGCTGAAAAGGTTTCGCCGAAATAATTTAATAAAACTTGCCGACGACACACCGTCGTTTCGCAAAAACCCAATAACGCATCTAATTTCCGCCGCTCAAGACGCTTATGTTGTTCATTGGCCTCCGACCCATCCAACATTTGCCGCAACATAATCACATCCCCTAACCCATAGGTCAGCCACGCATTGGCGGGCAACCCATCACGACCTGCCCGACCGGTTTCCTGATAATACCCTTCCATACTTTTCGGCAAATCCAGATGCGCCACAAAACGCACGTTGGGTTTATCAATGCCCATCCCAAATGCAACGGTTGCAACAACAATACATCCTTCCTCACGAATAAAACGTTGCTGGTTTTTTTTCCGTTCCGCATTCGACATGCCCGCATGATAAGGCAACGCATCCCACCCTTTGGCTTGCAGCCACGCCGCCGTATCATCGACACGCTTCCGCGATAAACAATACACAATACCCGCATCACCTTTATGCTCAGCCGATAAAAATGCATTTAATTGTTCACGCGCACTTTGTTTTTGCACAATTCGATAACGGATATTTTGTCGATCAAAACTTGAAACAAATTGGCGCGCTTGGGTTAAACCCAGTTTTTCAATAATTTCACGTCGAGTGGGATCATCTGCTGTGGCTGTCAGAGCGATTCGCGGGATGTCAGGAAACTGCTCGGCTAAAATCGATAATTGCACATACTCCGGCCGAAAATCGTGTCCCCATTGCGATACACAATGCGCTTCATCAATCGCAAAGAGCGCGATCGGTACTCTTGCTAACATTTGCAAAAAACGCGGCATCAATAAACGTTCTGGCGCAACATATAATAAATCGAATTTTCCGGCTAAAAAATCACGCTCCACTTGCAAAGCCGCTTGGCTATCTAAGCTTGAATTAAGATAGGCAGCATTCACACCCAATTGCAGCATTGCATCCACTTGATCTTGCATGAGAGCGATCAGCGGTGAAATGACAATGCCCACACCCGGTCTTGCTAAGGCGGGGATTTGATAACAGAGTGACTTACCACCACCGGTTGGCATTAATACCAATGCATCGTTACCGTCTACGACATGTTGAATAATATCTGCTTGGTTACCGCGAAATTCGGGGTAGCCGAAAACCTTCTTTAAAATATCTCGTGCGGATGACATTGTTATTATTTTCCTTCTCTCTATGCTAATATACCCATCGCAGAACATGACTGGCCTTACCCTCATGCAAAAACATAAAACAGCAAGCTTTTTTATTCTTGGCTTTCTCGCCATCGCAAGTCTTGCTTATTTTGTTCAGACAAAACTTTTTTTATCGCCCGATGTGGCTTATCTATTACATGCCGCTACTATTCTATTAAACGGTGGCAACTATGTAACGGATATTTTTGAAACCAATCCACCCATGATTATGTATCTTTATTTTCCAGTCTGCTGGTTAATCAAATATACCGCGATGAATGGTATCTTAGCACTTCGTCTCTATGTGTTACTATTAACATTCTTTTCCAGCGCACTGTGTTTTTATTTACTCAAAAAAATCACGAAGCCTGACGATTCTTTTTTACGTATCCTTTTCCTGTTGGTTCTCTGGTATGTTTTTTTGTTTGCGCCTTATTTTGAATTAGGTCAACGTGAACATTTGCTCGTGCTGTTAATAACGCCTTATTTACTCACCGTGGTTGCTCAATTAGAAAATAAAAAAATTTCACCGCATTTAACGCTATTGATTGGTTGCATGGCAGGATTCGGATTTGCTATCAAACCCTTTTTTCTCATTCCACTGGTGTTCATTGAACTATTTGCCATGTGGAAAAAGCGCAGCTTAATGGCCTGGTGGCGAATGGAGTCGATGACAATTGGCTGTGTGATGGTAAGTTATCTCTTCATCCTATCTATATTTCACAGCGATTATTTAAATACCATTTTACCGTTGGTATTGCAATATTATTTTGCGTATGTCAAAGAACCTTGGCAGGATATTATCAGTTCGCAATATGCTATTTTTTGTTCCCTCAGTTTAGTGGCTTATTTTTTTCTAAATCGAACGAATGCGTATCACACGCTAACAACCGTCCTATGGTTAGCATTATTAGGTCTCTTCATTGCCTTTCTCATTCCGCGCACCGCTTGGTATTATCATGTGTTACCCGCTTTAAGTTTTGCTTATTTACTGAATGCCGTCTATTTGGGTCAACTGATTTCACCCGCTAAAAATCGAATCCAATATATCATTTTTGCGTTGTCTTTTAGTCTCGTGTTTTTTCTCCCTATTTATGCTTCGTATCATCACACCAAACAATTTTTAAATAATTCATGGCATGAAGCCAATGACCAACTCATCCATTTTTTTGCAGCAATGCCAGGGCAACAAACGATATATTGTTTTACACCCAAAGGGACGATGGATTGCTTCCCGATGATCAGCGTCACTCACAATCAATTTGCTGGACGTTTCCCATTTTTTTGGTGGGCAGGTATTTTTAAACAACCGAAAATAACAACCAAAGTCGCTGCTGATACCCATTTTTTTCTGAACCAAGTCACAGAAGATTTAGATCGCTACAAACCGAAATGGATTGTAGTCAACGCGCAACAACAGGATTTTTTACCGAATTTAATTCATGCGGACCAACCACTTGCTGAGGCATGGCAGCATTATCATTATTTTATTTCATTGTATTTTTATCAAATTTATCTCAGAGACACTTAAATGGATATTCAGTCTGTTATGAATGTAAGTATTATCATTCCGACTTTTCGAGAAGCGAAAAATATCGATGCATTGATTGCGCGGATTGACCAGGTAAATTTCGGCACCCGCTTATTTGAAGTGATAATTGTGGATGACAATAGCAACGATGGCATTGTTTCGCGCGTGCAAGAATTAATGCAACTCTATCCATGGCTTAGCATTCACGTCCGCCTTGGAAAACGTAGCTTAAGCCAATCGGTCATTGATGGTTTTCAACGTGCCAACTATCCGATATTGATTAGCATGGATGCCGACTTAAGCCATCCACCTGAAAAAATTCCTCTGATGCTAAATGCGTTAAGCGATCCTGACACCGATTTTGTCATTGGCTCGCGTTATATTGATGGCGGTAGCACCGATGAGTCTTGGCCGATTTATCGAAAATTAGCCTCGCTCGGCGCGGCTTTTATCGCGAATTTATTAATTTTTTCGCACCGAAAAATTAAAGATCCTCTGTCTGGATTTTGCGCGCTCAGAAAATCACTGTTTAACAACAGCAAGACGTTGAATGCTATTGGCTGGAAAATTGGTTTAGAAATGATGGTCAAATTTCGTTGCAAAAAAATCATTGAAATTCCGATTCATTTTGCAGAACGTCATCAAGGTGAAAGCAAATTGTCTTGTCGAGTGATCTGGCAATATCTGCAGCAAATTAATCAATTGTTTTGGTATAAGATATTAGGGCGTGCCGTCAATTAGCCCCAACGACAGACTACTCAGTTTTTTTCAACGCCGATTGCACATCCACGTGCAGATCCGCTTCATCAAATTTTTTCGTGTTAAATAGCACAACACTAAATCGACGTAAAAATGTCACCATCACTTTTGCTTTTTTTAATTTTAAATCGAAAACATGTCCACCGGTGTTACGCAGTTGATCGATAAAATGATAATGAAAACCGGCAATCGTAAAACCTGCGCTGTAATTTGGACAACGTGTCACCACCAGAGAACCGTGCACATCGGTTAATTCATAGATAGTTTGCAATTTAGGTAATGTGTCAGCAAGAGGCCGCCCTGAGCACGGCTCAGCACATTCAGACCGTAATTTAAGCCATTCAAATTCACCGTCGACTCGCATTATATAAAAAATATTTTGCGTGGGTAAATACGCATCGATTTTATCGCTTAAATCAGCCAGTGTTGAGATATTTTCAACCGTGAAGGTGAGCGACGGTTTCGATTTTGAAACAACGGCAAAGGGTGTGCAAAGAGTTGGATCAGCGATCTCAGCAACACCTTTTTCATTCACTCGATAAAATTGGCCATCTAATGCGATCATTTCACCATCTACCGCGTTAAATGTGCCAAGACCAATATCACCATGCTGTGCCAGCGTTTCATAATTAATATCGCCTTCATACACACCTTGCAACATGGCAGGAATAACACCCGCTTGAAAAAATGTTGGCATAATGACTCCGGATTAATACAGGAAATCTGTCACACTATTGAAAGGCGCAATCAAGGATAACAAGGCCCCCAAGCCGATCGTAAAATTTGCGACAAAAATTGTAAAATTTAATCTTAAGACTTCGCCTTTAAATTGCCAGAATGGATGAAAGATAATAACTGCAATGATGGTAAATGGAATGAGTGAGATGGCCGCCAATTTAACCAAAAATCCTAAGACGATCATGCACCCCGCTACGATTTGCCATGTAATGCCCATGGCTAAAAGCAAATAAGGAACAGGCAACCTTTTTTGCATCATAGTTTGCACGATTGGCACCCAGTGATAAATATTCCAAAAACCAAAAAATGCAAAATAGAGACCGATCAATACATGAATCAAGGTGGGAAGATTTAAAAAAGCAGCTGCCATGACAAATATCCTTTTTATCCATGTCAAATAGTAACAATGAAGGTAACGAAAAATGGTGTGCTTTGCAATGATTGGATTATTTGTATCAGGGGGGGGGGCTGAAAAAAACGTTGGGTTTCGCTGGCGCTCAACCCTACCTACGTGATTCCGTCATTGCGAGAAGCGTTTTTTGCGACGAAGCAATCCAGTTTTGAATGGGTGATGACTTAAAACTGGATTGCTTCGTCGCAAAAAACACTCCTCGCAATGACGGAGCAGCGAACATTAGCTGCTCCTGTTCTAAATATTTACCAATTTACCGGACACTCATGCGCGCAGGCAGGAATGACACCGTAGCTCATATTTTATTTATGAAAAAGTAACGATTAGTGATTTTGCATGCTAATCAAATGCACTTTAAAAATCAGAGTTTCATTTGGGCCAATCGATGGAGGTGCACCTTGATCACCGTAAGCCAATGAAGCAGGAATATAAAGTTCCCACGTAGAACCGACTGGCATTAATTTCAAGGCTTCTGTCCAACCCGGTATAACACCCGACACAGGGAAAGTCGCGGGCTGACCACGCTTATAAGAACTGTCAAACTCCGTACCATTAATCAACGTTCCCGCATAATCCACGACCACCACATCACTGTCAGTCGGCATAGGGCCATTACCTTGATTCAGGACTTTATATTGCAAACCATCGGCTAATGTTTTTACGCCAGGCTTAGTTTGGTTGGCTAATAAAAATGCCTTACCCATTTGTTGGTTTTTTGCTGAATCATTCGGTTGGCTTTGTGCTGAATTTTGCATTTGGGATTGATCCGTTGAGTATTGTGCATCTGCATAACTATTGACGCTTATCACTGACATACTTGCAATCATTGCTATCACGAAACGTTTCATTTTCTCTCCTTGGATTAAAATAAATAAACCAAGAAGGACTATACCATAAAATAATGAAAAGTAATGTTCTCTAATTCAGCCAACGTGTCGCACTGATTGAGCGCTGCACAAAACTCGGAACGAAGTGGCAACTCTCGCGCATAATATTTTGCAAATTGGCGCGCTTGCAACAATGCAAATTTTTCATTCGCTAATAAAATACTTAACTCTCGCACATGTTGAATAAATAAAGTGGCTATCTCCAACGCACTCGGTGGAACAAAGGATTCTTGTTGCATGGCCGCAATTAATTTTTTAGTTAACCAAGGTTGGCCTACGCCTGCTCGCCCAATCATGACGCCTTGGCATCCCGTCGCAAACATTTTTTGCAGAGAAACCAAATCGTTTACATCACCATTACCAATCACAGGAATTGTGACATTCTCAACAAAAAATTGAATATCATCATGTCGGCAAGGTGTTTCATAATGCTGCGTCCAATGTCTGCCATGCACAATTAGAAAATCCGCCCCTGCATCGCTAATAACTTGCGCGACTTCGCGATTGAATTTTTCGTCTGGACTTTCAACTCGAATTTTTATTGAGACAGGAACATGAGTGTTTTCTTTCATCGCACGAATTAATTGGAATAACTTCGTGGGCTGGACTAATAAACGAGAACCGGCACCCTTGGCGCGAATTTTTTTGACCGGGCAGCCGCAGTTTAAATCAATTAAATCCGCTCCTTGGTCTGTCACACGTTTGACAGCCTCAGCCAATTCATGGGGTTCGCTGGCGGATAATTGAAAACAAACAGGTCCCTCTGTTGGATCCTTGGTTAAATAGCGTTTTAACGTCTGAGTAGATTGATGCAGGATTGTTTTACATGAAATCATTTCACTGCAGGCAAAAGCACTTTGGCCATACTGGGCAACCAGGCGGCGAAAAGGCGCACAACTGATACCCGCCAAAGGGCCCTGGATTAAATTCACTGGAAACGTGCGATTGCCTAACGTCAGTGGTTGGATCATAGGGTTCTCGTGTTTACGCTGGATGGGTATCTTATAAGAAAATAAAAGCAATTGCTCGATTATCTTGCTACAATCGCCCATATTTTGAGGAGAAATTATGATGGTAACCTTACATACCAGCTTAGGCGATATTAAATTAGAATTAGATTTAGAAAACACCCCAAAAACGGCGGAAAATTTCTTAGCGTATGCAAATGACAATTTTTATGATGGCACCGTTTTCCACCGGGTCATCAATAATTTTATGATCCAAGGCGGTGGGTTTGAGCCTGGCATGCAGCAAAAAGAACCGCTGAAAAAAATTCAAAATGAAGCGGCTAAAGGTCAGCTCAACAAACGTGGAACCATTGCGATGGCACGCACATCCGACCCTCATTCAGCCTCTAGTCAATTTTTTATTAATGTTGTGGATAATGATTTTTTAAACTTTAAAGCAGAAACGCCTTCAGGTTGGGGTTATTGTGTATTTGGAAAAGTGACTGAAGGAATGGACGTCGTTGATAAAATTAAAGCGCTTTCAACAACAAATCGCATGGGGCATCAAGATGTGCCTGTGGACGATGTGATCATTGAAAAAGTGACGGTGTCTGAACAGTGATATGAGAGGGGGACAAGGGGCAATGGCACTAGCTTAAGAACTGTCGTCCCGGAATTTACTGGCGCTTAATGAGCGCTTTTTGCGAATTTAGCGCCAGTTAATGTCCGGGATCCATTTTGCTTAAAGCATATAAGTTAAAAGCAAGAGGGCGATAAATTGAAGATGGATCCCGGACATTAAGTAGCTCTAAACGAGCAAAAGGCGCTCGTTAAGAGCTACTAAATTCCGGGACGACAGTTCTTAAGCTAGTGCCATTGGGGACAAGGGTGATTTGTATAAAAGAATTTAAATTTTTCTCTACGGACTTTAAAAGGCTATTGAAATGGAACTCAACCCCAAACAAACTCCTGAACAAATTCTCGCAACCCACCCCGATGCATTTGTAATTCAATTCTGGGGCGTTCGCGGCACGTTACCTGTGCCCGGTGAAAAAACCGTTCACTATGGCGGCAACACCAACTGTGTCACCCTACGCTGCGGCCAAAAACATTTTCTAATTTTTGATGCAGGAACAGGCATCAAAGAATTATCGAATTATTTAATCCAACAAAATCTACTGCCTCTTTCTGCCAAATTATTTTTAACCCATCCGCATTATGATCACATCAATGGCATTCCTTTTTTTCAGCCCTTTTATATGAAAGATAACAAGTTTGATATTTATGGCACAAATCATGGTAGTTTTAATATTAAAAATTTGATTTCCAACCAAATGGATAACGTGTACTTTCCGGTGACGATCAATGAATTTTCTGCTGACATTCATTACCATAACTTGGCAGAAGAAATGTTTACCCTCGACGATTTAGAAATCTCAACTATTTCGCTAAATCATCCCGGCGGCTCCCTCGGTTACCGAATTGTTCGCCAGGGAAAATCATTTTGTTTTATCACTGACAATGAATTGTATTATGAAAATTCGCCTCATTATGATGCGGACGAAGTGAATCGTTTAATTACCTTTATTCATGGCGCTGATTTGCTAATCATGGACACCACGTATTCGGATGAGACGTATGAGAAAAAAAATAATTGGGGACATTCATGTGTCAGCCGTGCCGTTGACATTGTCGAACGTGCACGCGTAAAAACATTTTGTTTATTTCATCATGATCCCGATCAATACGATGAAGATATCACGGCGAAATTGAATAGTGCGAAAGAAGCATTGTTGAAGCGTAAATCAAAAGTAGTTTGTTTAGCGCCGCGGGAAGGAGATGTGATGGTGGTTTAGGGTTTTTAACCGCTTGCTGACGCGCGCGGCTCAGGTAAATTCGCACTTAATCTGGATCAATATAACCTTTTAATTTTTATAGGGATTCCATGTCATCACGCATTTTTTTTGATGTGTAGTATACTTAAAAAAAGATTTTTGCATAGAGAATAGAGAGAGGTATATACACCATCAGGAGGCTCAATGTTCGATCACAAAGACGACACCCTACCATCACCAAAACCTTATGATCTTTCAGCGCAGGTACCCTTAAGTCAACTCACTGCAGCAGTAAAAAATAATTTCAATCTCCATTTAGCAGGAACAATATTAATACGCTGCAGAGATTACAAAATGGGTGATAGAGCGATTCATGATACAGACTCCATTAAAAAAGAAATAAGCAGTCTCCAGTCGAAGAAAAATCTTTCTCTGCAAGACAAAGCGCTCTTATGCATTCTTTATTATTCGGAAGCGTCTGATGCTTCCGCGAAAGCATTATTAGATTTATTACCCATGAAAAAAATAAACGAAATAATGAATCCTGATTTAATGAGTGATGTGGTGGAGGCTAAGTCGGATGTTGATGCGCTATTAGTAATGATAGAGATAGTGGGACGAATGCATATCCGTGGCCTAGGCTTTGAAAAGGATGAAAAAAGAGCAATCGAGTATGTTAAAAAAGCAGCTAAGCAAGGCTATGCAGTTGCACAACAAACTCTTGCCATTTGTTACGATAAAGGTGCAGGCACTGAGCAAGACGTAATGAAATGGTGTCAAGAGGCAGCTAATCAAGGACATCCTTTAGCACAATTCACTCTTGCCAAGTGGTATCGTTACGGTGACCACGTCGAGCAGAATACAGAAACAGCACTGAAATGGTATCGAAGCTCAGCAGAGCAAGGGCATGCAGACGCTCAATTATTGCTTGCTAAGTATTATGAGAGTGGCGATGGAATCAAGAAGGATCTAGTCATAGCTATGCAGTGGTACCACAAAGCTGCAGAGCAAGGATTTGTCGATGCTCAATTTGAACTTGCTACCAGCTATCTTATGCAAAACAATAAGAATGAAGCAATGAAATGGTTTACAAAAGCAGCAGAGCAAGGAAATGTAGAAGCTCAATATCAAATTGGAAATTTGTATAATTTTCTTTTTTCTAGAGAAGGCGAGATAGAAGCAGTAAAATGGTATCGCAAAGCAGCAGAGCGGGGACATATACTGGCTCAAGCCGAGCTAGGGTCTTTTTTAGAAAAGGGTCTTGGTACTGTTAAAGATGAAAAAGAAGCCGCTAAATGGTATCTTCACGCCGCGGAACAAAAATACGAGAAGGCTCAATTCCTTCTTGCTGTCTGTTATTGCGAAGGAAGAGGTGTCAATAAAAATTTTAGTGAAGCCGCTAAATGGTTTCGCGAGGCGTACACAAATGCTAGCGCAAATAATAGTAGCGTTATTCAGACTGAAGTAAAAGATTACGTTACTCAATTCCTAAAAAATAAAAATGGCTCAGAATCAGAGTTGTTGGAACTCTCTTTTCATACGGCAATTCCTTCCTGGAAAGAACAAAAAGATTTCAAAACTTCCAAAAAAATAGTCAAAAAATCACTACACGATGAGAAAATGCAATGGAATTTTTTTCGCTTAGCCTATAAAGAATTAGTACCGGACAAGGGACCAATACCTTTTTATACCTTGCTTGATCAAAATAGCAAGAAGGTTTATCAGGATTTTTTTGTTGCCCTACATCTTTTGCAAAGATGGGAAAACCCGAAACGCACTGCCGCATTTCCCGCCAGCGTGGCTCGATACGTCATCAGCTTTTTTGTAAATCCTGCGATAGTTAAACGTATGCAAAAAAGTTATGATGAGAGCTATGCGCCCAAGATAACTGCAAGGAAAGCTATTCAACACGCCACGCATGACAAAACTGCGAATCAAAGCAACAAGCGAAGAAAACGTTGACTCTGATCCATATAAATTCAGGAGTGAATTCTTCATTCGTGGATCGACGCAAATTCCACCCATGCGTCGTCCTGAAAAATATGACGTCAACGTATTTTAACCGTAGGGACGGTATTCGCACGGAATATTTATTCAGGATCCATTTGAGTATCATCGATCCATATAATTTAAGGAATGAGCTCTTCGTTCGTGGATCCTGAATAAATCTTACGCGCTACTGCGATAACTACGGTCAAATAATTTGGGCGTAAGATTTTTCAGGACGACACAGTGGAGGAATACCTAAGCCCTGCGAACTGACGGATCGACGCAAATTCCACCCATGCGTCGTCCTGAAAAATATGACGTCAACGTATTTTAACCGTAGGGACGGTATTCGCACGGAATATTTATTCAGGATCCATTTGAGTATCATCGATCCATATAATTTAAGGAATGAGCTCTTCGTTCGTGGATCCTGAATAAATCTTACGCGCTACTGCGATAACTACGGTCAAATAATTTGGGCGTAAGATTTTTCAGGACGACACAGTGGAGGAATACCTAAGCCCTGCGAGCTGACGGATCGACGCAAATTCCACCCATGCGTCGTCCTGAAAAATATGACGTCAACGTATTTTAACCGTAGGGACGGTATTCGCACGGAATATTTATTCAGGATCCATTTGAGTATCATCGATCCATATAATTTAAGGAATGAGCTCTTCGTTCGTGGATCCTGAATAAATCTTACGCGCTACTGCGATAACTACGGTCAAATAATTTGGGCGTAAGATTTTTCAGGACGACACAGTGGAGGAATACCTAAGCCCTGCGAACTGACGGATCGACGCAAATTCCACCCATGCGTCGTCCTGAAAAATATGACGTCAACGTATTTTAACCGTAGGGACGGTATTCGCACGGAATATTTATTCAGGATCCATTTGAGTATCATCGATCCATATAATTTAAGGAATGAGCTCTTCGTTCGTGGATCCTGAATAAATCTTACGCGCTACTGCGATAACTACGGTCAAATAATTTGGGCGTAAGATTTTTCAGGACGACACAGCGGAGGAATACCTAAGCCCTGCGAGCTGATGGGCGTAAGATTTTTCAGAACGACGCAGTGGAGGAATACCTAAGCCCTGCGGACTGACGGATCGACGCAAATTCCACCCATGCGTCGTCCTGAAAAATATGACGTCAACGTATTTTAACCGTAGGGACGGTGTTCGCACGGAATATTTATTCAGGATCCATTTGAGTATCATCGATCCATATAAATTCAGGAATGAGCTCTTTGTTCGTGGATCCTGAATAAATCTTACGCGCTACTGCGATAACTACGGTCAAATAATTTTGGCGTAAGATTTTTCAGGACGACACAGTGGAGGAATACCTAAGCCCTGCGAGCTGACGGGCACAAGATTTTTCAGGACGACACAGCGGAGGAATACCTCATACACGTCAAGCTAAGGAAAATGTAGGGTGGATTAGACGCGCCTTTTGCGTCGTAATCCACCAAGTTGCAGCAATTTGATAAGGTGGATTACGGCAAAAGGCGCCGTGCCACCCTACAACTAAGCAAAATTATCTTAACTTGACGCGCATGGGCTAAACAGCACTCTCTATCAGATTCCCCTCCGACGATACCCATTAGGAAGCCATGGACCTGGCCCTCTCGGATCAGGTGTGGCACCTGTCCGTTGCCAAATCATCACGCGATTTTTCTTACCAAAATAACATTCTCCCCGTAGCACATTCTCAGCCACTTGATCATGATATTTTTTAAAAAGTGCGAGTTTAGGCAAACTATTCGGATAAAGCAATCCACGCGCAAAATGAGCATCTAATATTTCATATTTTTCTTTTTCAGAATGTCTCGAAACAAGCACCGTTTTTAAAACCTCTTCTTCTTTGTCGGTTTCTTTTACGGGCGCATCGTCCTCAACTTTTTCATCGAGACAGTCAATTACATCATAAGATTGATCATCCCAAACGAGGGCAAATAATAAATGATAATAGTGATCTTGTTCAATCAAGTCTTTAAAGCTCATTAAAAAGCTGTACCCTAAATTCTGCAAACAATTAAACACTTCTGCTTTATCTTGCGGGAGAACAACTCCTTTGTTTTCTGCTTCACTCAGTACATACGAGAATTGCAGAGGGCCCACATTCACTAAATCGGTTAATTGCGGCATCATTTTTTGTCTCTGATCATTGTTCGCTTGATCACTCTTCTTCTCATGTGCGCTTCGTTCACTTTTCTTGTCTGGCAATGCGCTTCCACATGCAACAGCTAATGCAAAATACCCGTCTCGTAAATCATCAGGATTTTTAATTAAATTGAGATAATCAATTGCGAGCACATTGAAACCTGCAGCCATACTTGAATCACTCGCGCCCAGCACAGCATAACGCTTAGCGAATAGAAAACTTATCTCTGCGTTGTTACGAATTTCAACTAATTTAAAAAGGATAAGAGGATCACAGGAACTAAGATTTACATTTCCGTCTTGAAGTAAATAATCCACCACCGACACATCGGCAAAAGCTACCGCATATTCAATGGGACTTTTTTTCAGCTCATCCAATTCATGGACATCCTGCTTTTCATCTTGAATTAACGCTTGAATGGACTCTTTGGTTGACTCACAATTCTTAAGAGCTATATGTAACTTACTAGGCATGCTCACTCCCTATTTATTTTATAATAATTATTTTATCCCCGACCAATGCCATAATATTCAAATTCAGCATCTTGCAGATTTTTCGGATCATATTGGTTACGACCATCAAAGACAATATGTTGGCGCATTATTTTTTTCATCGCGGTTAAATCAGGATAACAAAATGATTTCCATTCAGTGACTAACACCAATGCATCAACATCTTGCAACGCATCGTATTGATGTTCCGCAAAACGCAATTGACCCGATTCAAACCATTCATTCGGAAACATTTGTCGCGCAACCGGCATCGCAACAGGATCATACGCCTGGATCAACGCATTGTGTTGAATCAATTTATCCAACAACACCAGAGAAGACGCTTCACGCATATCATCTGTACCCGGTTTAAAAGACAATCCCCACACACCAATTTTCACGTTCGATAAATCGGTACCAAATCGATTCAACACTTTGGTGGGTAATAAATGCTTTTGCTGATGATTACGCTCTTCCACCGCACGCAAAATCACCGGATCTAATCCATTCGTTTCCGCCATGCGCATGAGCGCTTTGACATCTTTTGGAAAACAAGAACCACCATAACCACAGCCCGGATAAATAAACGCATTGCCAATTCTGGAATCCGATCCAATACCAATCCGAACATTTTCGACATCCACCCCCATGCGTTCACACAAGACGGCCATTTCATTCATAAATGAAATTTTGGTAGCGAGCATTGCATTGGCCACATATTTTGTCATCTCAGCATCTTTCACATTCATGAAATAAATTTTTTCAGGGTTACGCAAAATGGGTTTATACAATTCAAGCATCAGTGATTTAGCTTTTTCAGACGATAAACCGACGATGATACGATCAGGCTTCATAAAATCATCAATGGCAGCCCCTTCGCGCAAAAATTCTGGATTGCTGACCACATCAAACCGAGCGGCTATCTGGCGTTTGGTTAAACCCGCTTGAATGATCGCCCTCACTTGATCCGCCACCCCCACCGGCACTGTCGATTTATCCACAATGATGCAATCTTCCGTGAGATAGTCGCCCACATTGCGCGCCGCTTCTAACACGTATTGCATATCAGCCGAACCATCTTTGCCGCTGGGTGTGCCCACTGCAATAAAAATAGCATGCGGTGTAGCATTTGCAGCTGTAATTGACGTGGCAAAATGCAAACGGCCTTCATTTAAATTGGATGTCACCATCGTTTCTAAACCCGGTTCATAGATGGGTAAAATACCTTTTTGCAAATTTGCAATTTTTTCGTGATTCACATCCACGCAGGTCACTTGATTGCCTAACTCAGCAAAACACGCGCCTGTCACGAGTCCTACATAACCTGCGCCAATTACGGTAATATTCACAACCTACCCTCCGACCTTTGTCTGATAAATTCGCACTTCATCTTTTCGATTATTTTGAAACACTGCAACCGGAACTAAATTCATGGCTTGTAAAATTTTCTTATTTTGTTCTGTTTCTTTTTGACTGGTACGTATCGCCAAGAAATCATAGTGCTGCCATTTCTTGTCATCAATCACCGTTAAATCCGCAAATTCTTTGCCTTTGGTAAAAATGCTGTTGCCAATATGCTTAGAGTAATACAACAGTTGATAATCATTACTGTAAAGAGTCGCGGCAGGCGGCGCATTTTCCGCTAACCAATCACCTGCATCGCGAATATATTTTTTCGAATGGCCGAATTCAATCACGCCACCGATTGCATAAACAAACAGGAAGAGACTCGCTGCGATCAATGGCCATTTACGAATTTGCCATTGTTGTATCAGACGATCCAATGCAAAAGGAACCCATAGCATTAACACCAGTGACATTGCAATTAAGTAGCGCTTGGCTAAAAACAAATGATCCACTAAAAACCCAGCCGTGATCAACACATTCACAAAGAGATATGCCCATATCGCTAACCGCGCAGCAAAATCCAATTGCGCTAACCGTTTTATCCAGGCATACACCATTAACACGGCATAAATCAATGAAACGCTACTCACCACACTCATGACATACCAACCCATGAGCATCAATGCAAAAATGCTGGAGGCATCATGTCTTGCATAAACATTCAAAACATGTTGGCTCAGTAAACTTGAATTAGCGGCGAAATTGTTGCCTAATGTTTGCAAGCCATGCAGTAATTGATATTGAATTTCAAACAGTCTGCCAATGGAATGACCTGCATGCAACATCACCCAACTCACGAAAAAAATGCCCGCAACAATCAACAAGCCATTTAATTGCAAATACGCTAAGATCCGCTTACCGAATGGCTGACGCAAATCGAGCAACACACTGAAAGGCAACAACAATAAAAACAAAGCGCCCTCCACCCGAAACAATGTCGCCACTAAGAGAGCACCACTCCATAACATGGCAAGCACACCGCTTGGCTGACGTAAATAGCGCAAGAAAAAATACAGCGACATGACATAAAAAGCCCAGAAACCGTGGTCACGAATTATTTCGGCACGCAATCCATTAAATGAATGCGCACACAAGATAACAAGTGCCGCTAGCCCAATAATGCGTTTGTTTGTCGTGCACTGTGCGATCACAGCAATAAATGCTAAAACGGTCATGAGAGAAAAAAGACTATCTAAAAAAAAGGCAGCGTGCAGCGAGGAAAACCCCGTGAGTTTGCTCACACTAAAAATCAAGATTGAATAAAAAGGCCAACTGGCTTGATCACACAAATGCATACCAGCGCTCAAACCATTCGCTACTGTTTCAGCACTTTGCAGATAACAAATTCCATCCGGATTAATGACAAATACGCGACTTGCCGTCCACAGAGATAATACAATACTGATACAGGCTGCGATCCAATACAGTGCAATGTGCTCATGCTTGACTCTAAGCATCCATCATCTCTCGTAATGATTGTTTAAAGCTATCGGCTAACTCAGGATGTTTTAATGCGTAAGCAATTGTTGCTTCCAAATAACCTAGTTTGGTGCCGCAATCGTAACGCTTCCCTTTGAACTGTAACGAGTAAACTTGTTCTTCGGTTAGCAATTTGGCAATCGCATCGGTTAATTGAATTTCGCCACCTGAGCCATGCGCTGTTTTTTCTAATAGTGCAAAAATACGCGGGGTCAAAATATAACGACCAACCACCCCTAAATTAGAAGGTGCATTAGCGGGTTCAGGTTTTTCGATGATGCCTTGAATCGACGTTAATGGCGTTGTATGCGTTGGCACATCTACGATACCGTATTTTCTGGTTTCACTGGGTTCGATTTTTTGAACAGCGATGATGCTAGCGGCTGTCTCATTATAGGCATCCATCATTTGTGCTAAACAAGGTGTTTTGCCACCATCAATTAAATCATCTGCTAATAACACGGCAAACGGTTCATTCATAATTAATTGTTTGGCACACAACACGGCATGACCGAGGCCTTGAGGCGATTTTTGCCGTATGTAAGCACACGACACACCCTGTGGCAAAATATCGCGGACAATTTCCAGCAAATCGAATTTGCCGCGCTCAATCAGATTGGATTCCAACTCAAAATTGGAATCAAAATGGTCCTCGATCGCGCGCTTACTGCTGCTGGTGACAAAGATTAATTCGGTGATACCTGCTGAAACCGCTTCTTCCACCGCATATTGAATCAAGGGTTTATCCACAATAGGCATCATTTCTTTCGGATTTGCCTTAGTTGCAGGTAAAAATCGAGTTCCTAAGCCTGCCACCGGAAATACCGCTTTAATTACTTTCATGCTAGTGTGATCCATTGATTAAAATGGGCGAATGTTAACACATACCTTGTTTAGGGTACAGCAACCTGTTATAACATCGCGCCGCGCCATTCTTGCCCCACCTAAAACGAGGGGTACACTAAAAGTCTAGCTAAACGGTAGAAATGTAGAGCAGTGGCACGTTTCCGTCATTGCGAGGAGCGTTTTTTGCGACGAAGCAATCCAGTTTATAGGTTTCGAATAAGCCAAAAACTGGATTGCTTCGTCGCAAAAAACGCTCCTCGCAATGACGGAGTTGAAATGTGATACTAATTAACCAGACATTGTGCGCATGACAGAGAAAGTGGGAGTAGTTTATATTATATGGAAGTTTACGACAGGATCTCACACATGAAGCTCGCTCTCGCGACCACGTTTGATGCCAGAGATATTAACAATTGGTCTGGCACGCCCTATTACATGGCTCACACCTTGGCCTCTCTCGGCGATCAAGTGGAATACATTGGCAACTTGGAACGCAAATTGCCCATGGGTTTTAAGCTCAAACAATGTTGGAAAGAATTCGCCTGCGGTCAACGTGAAAGCCCTCGTTTTAATGTAACCGCTGCAAAATATTATTCTGAACAAGTCGGCCAACAGTTAGCTAAACTGTCGGTTGATGCTATTATTGCCCCGCAAATTAATCCTATTGCTTATTTAGATTGCAAACAACCGCTGGTGCTTTGGACAGATGGCTTATATGCCAGTTTAATTGGATTTTATCCTGGATTTTCGAATCATTCCGCAAGCTCTATTGCACAAGGCAACCGCATTACCCAAGAATGTTTATCGCGCTGTGATTTAGCTATTTTTTCGTCGGACTGGGCAGCTCGGACGGCATTAGAAATTTATGGTGTCAGCAAGGAAAAAGTCAAAGTCGTGCCGTTTGGCGCAAACATTCAATGCCATCATACCGAACAAACAATTCGAACCTTGTTAGCCACGCGTTCGCGTAAGTTGGTTAAGTTATTATTTTTGGGCAAGCATTGGCACCGCAAAGGCGGCGACATTGTGTTTAGAGTTGCCAAAGCCTTGCATAAAGCGGGACAGCCTGTGGAAGTGAATTTTGTGGGTTGCTCTCCGCCTAAGGATGTGCCAATTCCTCCTTATATTCATTGTCACGGATTCATCTCTAAACGCACCCCAGAAGGCGTACAAAAAATTAATCGCTTATTAAGCGAATCGCATTTTTTATTTGTTCCCTCGCGCGCGGAAGCATTTGGCATCGTATTTTGTGAAGCCAATGCATTTGGTTTGCCGTGTTTGACATCGTATGCTGGCGGCATTTCGTCTGTCGTGAAAGATAACATCAATGGCATGACATTTGCGTTAGAGGCAGAGCCTGAACGGTATTGCCAATATATTATGAATTTGATGGCAAATTATTCTCAGTACGAAGCGCTTGCGTTGTCATCTTTTAATGAATACGCCACTCGATTAAATTGGCATTCTGCGGTGCAGACGGTGAAAAAATTGATCTCTCCTTGAAAAATTCCCCTCCGGTGGATTACGACGCAAAGGGCGCGTCTAATCCACCCTACACTTTATATTAATGAGCTTGGGTTTTTGTCTTGAACCCCCCCTGGTGGATTACGACGCAAAGAGCGCGTCTAATCCACCCTACACTTTTATTAACGAGCTTGGGTTTTTGTCTTGAAAAATCCCCCCCCTGGTGGATTACGACGCAAAGGGCGCGTCTAATCCACCCTACACTTTTATTAACGAGCTTGGGTTTTTGTAGGGTGGATTAGACGCGCCCTTTGCGTCGTAATCCACCAACTATCCATCTTCGTTGAAATAAAATAAGGATAAAAAAACATGAGTCAGTACAAAAGATGCTATCAAGCAGGTGGTAATTATTTTTTTACATTAGTTACTTATCAAAGACGCCCTCTTTTTTCTAACCCCGAAAACGTAAAACACTTCAAAGTTGCAATTAATAAAGTGAAGAAAAATCATCCATTCTCTTTAAATGCTATTGTGATATTACCTGATCATCTACATTGCCTCTGGAAATTACCAGAAAATGACCACGATTTTTCAACTCGCTGGCGTTTAATCAAACGATTTTTTTCGATGGAAATAAAAACTTCCAGCAATCAGCGCAAAGAGAAAGAAGTTTGGCAACGTCGTTTTTGGGAACATATAATTCGTGATGAGCACGACTGGCAAAAACATATAGATTACATTCATTACAACCCCGTCAAACATGGACTGGTAAAATCACCGGGAGAATGGGAGCATAGTTCGTTTAATTATTGGGTTGAAAAAGGTCTCTATGAACCAGAATGGGGCTCAACAAAATCTATTGTTTTTACCGGAATGAAAGAAGCAGAATGAAGCAGAACGAAAGTTTCTCTCTGGTGGATTACGGCAAAAGGCGCCTAATCCACCCTACAAAAACCCAAGCTCGTTAATAAAATTGTAGAGTGGATTAGACGCGCCCTTCGCGTCGTAATCCACCAAAAACCACAAAAACCCAAGCTCGTTAATAAAATTGTAGGGTGGATTAGACGCGCCCTTTGCGTCGTAATCCACCAAAAACCACAAAAACCCAAGCTCGTTAATAAAGTTGTAGGGTGGATTAGACGCGCCCTTTGCGTCGTAATCCACCAAAAACCACAAAAACCCAAGCTCGTTAATAAAGTTGTAGGGTGGATTAGACGCGCCCTTCGCGTCGTAATCCACCAAAAACCACAAAAACCCAAGCTCGTTAATAAAGTTGTAGGGTGGATTAGACGCGCCCTTCGCGTCGTAATCCACCAAAAACCACAAAAACCCAAGCTCGTTAATAAAATTGTAGGGTGGATTAGACGCGCCCTTTGCGTCGTAATCCACCAAAAACCTAATACCGCACCATCGTCGAATCAATTTCATTGATCCACGCCAAAATGCCGCCCGCTAAATTACTCACGCGAGGAAACCCATGCTGGCGCAATAATTCAACCGCTTGCTGGCTGCGCATTCCACTTCGACAATGCACGACGATATGCTGGTTTTTATCCAATTCTGAAAGCCGACTGGATAGCGTCTGCAAGGGAATAAGCTGACCCCCTAAATGACAAATTTGATATTCGAACGGTTCACGCACATCCAATAAAAAATAATTCGACCAATTCTTTTTTAATTCTTGGACAGTCATCTGATCAACAACGGGTTCGCAAACAACGGAGTGATGATGCGGCAATGTCGCATAAGGTTGTTGGTGTTGACACAATCTGCAATCCGGATTTTTCTGAATCGCCATTTCGCGAAAACGCATATCCAATGCATTCAACATCAACACGCGATTCGTCAGTAATGAGCCAATGCCAATGATAAGCTTCATTACTTCTGTCGCCTGGATCGTACCGAGAATACCAGGCAATACACCTAACACACCGGCTTCACGACAAGATGGAATGAGATGGGGCGCAGGTGGTTCATCGAATAAGCACCGATAACAGGCTATCTCTTCTCCCGCCGTGAATACCGTACACTGCCCTTCAAACCGCAACACACTGGCGTGCACATTCGGTTTCTGTAAATGAAAACAAGCATCATTGACGATATATCGCGTCGCAAAATTATCGCTGCCATCCACTACGACATCGTAGTGTTGGATGAGTTGCAATGCATTCTCATGCGTTAATGCGTGATCATGTACATTGATTTGAATCGATGGGTTTAATGTGGCTAAGCGTTGCTTGGCGGCAAGCGCTTTTTTAATGCCGACATCGGTATGGGAATATAGAATTTGCCGTTGTAAATTAGAAAGCTCTATTTGATCATGATCCACAATGCCAATCGTACCGACACCGGCAGCTGCAAGATACAACAAGCAAGAGGAACCTAATCCGCCTGCACCGACTACTAAAACCCGTGCGTTTTTCAAACGCAATTGTCCTTCGGCACCTATTTCGGGGAGTGTAAAATGCCGTGCATATTGAGAGAGTTCGGTTTGATTAAAATCAGTGTTCATGTTGTATGGCTGTTTTAGGAAAACGATATTTTACTGAGTTTTTATGGAATAGTGTATCTTTAGTTCGAAATGTTTAACATCCACTAAGAAATTATCCAAACCGAGCTCTCTTTGCGGGATGTGCTGAATAACTCGAATAATCTAGATTAGAGCTCTCCCTCTGCATTTGCTCTGCTTTTCTTTTTTCACCCTGACACTATTAACAAATACTTAATAAGCATTTTTATTCATAAATCCATGAAAAAACGTCAAAAAAATGATTTTTAAATCAAACCAAAGTGACCAGTTTTCAATGTAATATAAATCATAATCCACGCGTTTTTGCATTTTATCGAGTGTTTCTGTTTCACCGCGCCAACCATTCACTTGCGCCCAACCGGTAATCCCAGGTTTCACTTTATGCCGTTGCATATAAGCATCAATAGACTCTTTATAAAATTCATTGTGCGCAATTGCGTGTGGTCTTGGCCCCACAATCGACATCCGACCTTGCATGACATTGATAAACTGTGGCAATTCATCCAAACTGGTTTTACGTAAAAAACGGCCTAATCGCGTCACACGCGCATCATTCGCCGTCGCTTGCGTAATCTTCCCCACGTGTTCTTCATGCAGCTGCATCGTGCGAAATTTATAAATTTCAATCAACCGACCGTCCCAGCCGTGTCTTACTTGACGAAAAAAAATCGGGCCCGGAGAGGATAGCTTGACGGACAGTGCAATCAACAACAGCACAGGACTAATCAATATTAAAATCAGCGACGCCAAGACGCGATCTTCAATCGCTTTAATCATACGATTCATACCGACCATCGGTGACGCATTCAAATTCAACATGGGAAAACCATCCATGTCCGTCACCGAATGCTTAAATAAACCAAACCCAAAAACATCCAAGACTAACCGAATCGCTAACGTATGATGCCGCAATTGATAGAGAATTTCTTTCACGCGTTCTTCTGCGCGCAATGGCAATGCCAACCAAATTTCATCAATCGTGTGCGGCGATTGCTGCAAATATTCCGCTAAATTGTCGGGGGTTTGCTGAACAGGAATGCCATGAATCGTCGTCTGTTTATCTTGCAAGGTATCATCAAATATCACCGGAATTTTATACCCCGTCCACACGGCATGTTGCATCGCTTCCGCCAATTGCACACCGAGAGAACCTGCTCCGATAATCACCACTCGCCGTTCATTCCAGCCTTTTTGACGCATAAAACGCAGAAGCATCATGAGACTGGTACGAAAGAGAACCAGTAGGACAAGCGCAAAACCACCCCACAACAAAAACCAGCCGCGTGAAAACGTTTCACCCGTCTTGGTCAAAAACGCGAGTCCCGCTAGAAAAATAAATAAAGTGAGCACCGCTTGGATAAGCCGCCGCAAATGTTGCCAAAACCCTTGCGCACGAATCGATTCATAAATCCCAAAAAAAGCCAGCAAAACAAAGGCTGAACCCGCACCAATGGCTAGCGCTAAACTATAGCGCAATGGGAAAGAGACATTGCCAAACCGATTATAAAAAGCAAAAAACCCCGCCACCACAATGGCTAATACATCGACCATTCGAATCATAAAGGTTAACGATTGGGAGTGTTCTTTGAGTAAACCTCGAGGCAGCATATTGATCCGTTTTATGTTATTCTTGACCCCGTTTATTTTACCCACAAATTTAACTCTTAGGAACTATTATGATGATACCCGTCATTCTCTCCGGTGGTGCAGGAACAAGACTTTGGCCCGTTTCGCGTGAATCACATCCTAAGCCGTTTATTAAATTATCCGATGGCCAAAGCTTGCTACAAAAAACCTATCTGCGCGCCTCTGCACTCAACAATGTGCAAGAAATTTTAACGATTACCAATCGTGAATATGCTTACAAAACAAAAGAAGAATACCAAAACTTAAACCAATCCTTTTTATCCACGTTTTTACTGGAACCTTTTGGCCGAAATACCGCACCCGCTATATTATTAGCCGCTTTAAAAGTTGCTGAAACGCATGGCCGTGATGCCGTCTTATTGATCATGCCAGCAGATCATTTAATTGAGACACCGACTCTCTTTGCCGAAACAGTTGAGCAAGCAAAAAAATTAGCGCTTGAAAATCACTTAGTCACCTTCGGCATTATTCCAACGGAAGCTGAAACAGCATTCGGTTATATTGAATGCGCGATCAAACCCGATGCGCAGGGAAATTTCCCAGTCAAACGCTTTGTTGAAAAACCGGATCACGAAAATGCAAAAAAATATGTGGCCGCCGGAAATTATTTTTGGAACGCTGGCATTTTTTGTTTTAAAGCTGGCGTGATTCTTGATCAATATCAATTGCACACACCCGAATTATGGCAACAAGCTATGCAATGCTGGTCGGTGACGCAAACCAATCAATTTAACACTGCTCTCATTACAGAATTAGACGCCACCACTTTCGCAGAATTACCTGATATTTCCATCGATTATGCACTGTTAGAAAAATCAACCGACATCATGGTCGTGCCCAGTCGCTTTCAATGGAATGATATTGGCTCATGGGATCGAATCATCGAATTATTTGCTGCAGACTCACATGGCAATATTAATATGGGCAATGGTTTAATGGTGGATTCCGAAAATACTTTTATTTATGGCAGTGATCGCATGATTGCGACGGTGGGTACGGAAAATTTAGTCATTGTCGACACACCGGATGCGTTGCTCGTTGCCAGTCGCCATCACACCCAAGATGTGAAGCAGATTGTGCAGGAATTAAAAAAGAAAGCGCATGAGAGTTATAAAACACATCGCACCGCGATGCGTCCTTGGGGTACTTTCACCGTGTTAGAAGAAAGCTCGAATTATAAAATTAAACGCATCGTTGTGAAACCCGGCGCATCACTTTCCTTACAAATGCATCACCATCGCAGTGAACATTGGGTTGTGGTCAGTGGTCAAGCGAAAGTGATTAATGGTGAGCAAGAATTAATTCTCAACACAAATGAATCTACGTTTATCCCGAAGGGCAATAAACACCGATTAGAGAATCCGGGTCTTTTGGATCTTGTTCTGATTGAAGTGCAAACAGGTGATTACCTTGGCGAAGATGACATTATTCGTTTTGAAGATAAGTATGGACGTCATCAATCAACGGACACACCTCCCATGACCGAGCATCTCTCATGAAAATTGCGATCGTTTGTGATTGGTTAACTGTTTATGCGGGTGCTGAACGTGTTTTAGCGGAAATCATTCATTGCTATCCGAGCGCGGATTTATTTGCGGTCGTTGATTTCCTGCCTGAGAGTGAGCGCGCTTTTTTGCAAAACAAAAAAGTGGCGACGACGTTTATTCAGCATTTGCCTTTGGCAAAAAAACATTACCGTCAGTATTTGCCTTTGATGCCGCTTGCAATCGAGCAATTGGATGTGACTGGCTATGATTTAGTGATTTCAAGTTCGCATGCTGTTGCGAAAGGAATTATTACCGGGCCCCATCAAATACACATCAGCTATGTGCATACACCGATTCGTTATGCCTGGGATATGCAGCATCAATATTTACAAGAAACTGGTTTGAATCGTGGCGTGAAAGGCTGGTTAGCAAAATATTTCTTACATAAAATTCGGTTATGGGATCAACGTACAGCGCATCAAGTCGATCATTTTGTCGCAAATTCAAATTATATTGCGAAACGCATTTGGAAAGCGTATCGACGTGAAGCGGAAGTGATTTATCCGCCGGTGGATTTGCAGCAATTCCAACCGGGCACACGCAAAGATGATTTTTATCTGACGGCATCTCGGTTAGTCCCTTACAAAAAAATAGATTTAATTGTAGAGGCGTTTCGTCACCTGCCGGATAAACAATTAATTGTCATTGGTGATGGCCCTGAGATGAAAAAAATTGCCGCGAAAGCAGGCAAAAATGTGACGTTACTTGGGTTTCAACCCGCAAGCGTTTTAGTGGATTACATGCAACGCGCACGAGGATTTCTATTTGCGGCTGAGGAAGACTTCGGTATTATTCCTCTTGAAGCACAAGCGTGTGGCACACCTGTGATTGCATTTGGCAAAGGCGGCGCATTAGAAACAGTACGCGGTTTGGATCATGCGAAACCGACGGGAGTATTTTTTGCGGAACAAACGACTGCTGCGGTTGTTGAAGCAGTTAATACATTAGAAAAAAATGAGCGGGCGTTTTTGCTGACGAATTTTGTTGAGAATACTCAGCGGTTTTCGGTGGAGCGGTTTAGAGAAGAGTTTAAACGGGCTGTGTTACAACCGAATAGTACTCGCTAAAGAAAGATCTGTCATTGTGAGTGCTTAAGAAAGGGCTGTCATCCTGAGTGCTTTTCGCTCCGAAGGATCTCCCGCAAATTTCTGATGTTTAGCTAAAGATCTTTCTTAAGCATCTCTCTACTATATAGGGAGATCCTTCGGAGCGAAAAGCGCTCAGGATGACAGTCCTTTCTTAAGCGCTCAGGATGACAGCTCTTTCTTAAGCGCTCAGGATGACAGCTCTTTCTTAAGCAAGTATCATTCAGCTCTACAACTCACTATCAACAGGATTTTTATGCGCATAGGCTTAGGCTGCACCATGATCGAACCCATCGTCTCTAAAGGACAAATCGATGGTGTCGGCTTTTACACCAAGCATTTATTACACGAATTAAATCACGCACAGCAAACAGTATTGCCATTTTCATTTCCACCAATGAAAAAGTGCCGAGCACAATCAGGTATCGCCCATGGGCAAATGTTAACGTTACCCTACATGGCACACACAGCCATTTCCCTCGCAACACCCCGAGCATTCCCCTGCTACTCACATCTTGAAAAACAAATTGATATTTTCCACGCCACCGACCACTTAGTGCCAAAATTAAAAAAGACACCGGTCATCGCCACCTTGCACGATGGATTAATCTTAACGCATCCACAATGGTACGCTTCGCGCTTTCGCCATTTGAAAAATTCAATCCGAGTAAAAAGTCTGCGTTGGGCGGATCACGTCATTACCATTTCACAAAGCATGCTGAAAGAAACCGTTGAATTCTGGGGAATTAAAGAAGAAAAAATCAGCGTCGTCCACAATGGCATTACCGATTGGTGGTTTGAGTCAGTCCCCGATGTGCAACAAAAAAGTGTCATCACCAAATTAGGCATCCCAGAAAATTTTTTGCTAGTCGTCGGAACATTACAACCGAAAAAAAATATTCCTAACATCGTCCAAGCGTATTTAAAACTACCGGCTGATATCAAACAACAGTATCCTCTCGTCATTGTCGGTAAAGCAGGCTGGAACACCGAAGAAAGTCTCGCTGCCATTCACACCTTGCTCGAACAAAAAGCGGGATATTGGCTACACTATCTTCCTGATGAAGACGTTCGCGGCCTGTTTCAAGCAACCCGATTATATTTGCATCCTTCGTTACATGAAGGGTTTGGTCTAACCATTTTGCAAGCCTTTGCGTCACGTGTTCCTGTAATAACGTCTAACATTACGGCCATGCCGGAAGTTGCAGCGGATGCAGCGTGTTTGGTAGATCCCTATAGCTGTGACGAGATGACCACCGCCATGCAAACACTCCTCACCGATGAAACGCTTTGCCGTGAGTATGTGCAAAAAGGCTATGAGCGAGCAAAACAATTTAGTTGGAAAAAATGCGCGGATGAAACCGTTAAAATTTATCAAAAAATTCTGATTTAAACCATTATTAAAACTTGCAAGCACCCTGCTCAAATGATATCATTATAAGTATCGTAATGATATCACCCTGAGGTATTACCCCATGTCAACCAACATCCATTTACGAGGCATTGATGTAACAACAATGCAAATCCTTAAAAAGGAAGCCGCTCAGCAAGAAATCAGCGTCAATTCACTCATTCTGAGTTTAATTAAAAAGAGCCTCGGATTAAGCCGAGAACGCGAAAATCTTATTTTTCATGATTTAGATGCTTTAGCTGGGACATGGAACAAGAACCAAACCAAAGCTTTTATGAATGCAATCGCTGATTTTGAACAAATTGATAAGGAATTGTGGAAGTGAAACAACTATTACTGGATACCAATGCCTATGCTGCTTTTAAACAAGGACACCCAGACGTGCTGGCTATTTTGCAGCATGCTAACCTTATCGGCATCAGCACAATTGTATTAGGAGAATTGATTGCAGGATTCACCCTCGGATCAAGAACAGACAAAAATCTGGAAGAATTAAACAATTTTCTGAACACACCACGCATTAAAATTTTTCCAATTGATGAAACAACTGCTTCCTACTATGCCAAGGTCTACTCTACTCTACGCAAAAAAGGCAAACCCATTCCAACCAATGATTTATGGATTGCAGCAACCGCGTTACAACATGGTTGCAAACTATGCTCTTTTGATTCTAATTTTAAAGTTGTCGATAATTTATTAGTTGCAACAACCTTGGCTGAATTTTTGCTTTAAGCCTAAAACCGCAACCAACTGGCCACAAACATCGAGCGTCCTTTCCCAACGTTTTGGCCATAAATATCTTGCGTGATTCCTGCTTGGACACCGATTGATTTAGTCACCCAGTAAACTAAACTCGGAGCAACTGTAATTAAGTTGTAGCCCATGCCTTGCGGATAATTAATGTGATCCAAACTAAACGTATTATAATTTTGTAGCATCAACCAAAGCTGTTCGTGTTTCATTTTGTAACCCGCTTCTAAATCAAGTTGAAATTGATTCCCTGCACTGTAACGCTGAATCAAACTAAACGCTGCATCCGCAAACCAATACGCTGAACCAAATGCACGACTGGTACCCACTAAAAGAGACTCTTGCGTATTCACCGAACTATTCGAAGGCGGAACATCTAGCACAGCGCCATGCCCCAATTTATCAATAGAAAGTTGCACAGACAGCACATTTTCATCAGAACTCGACAGTAAATAACGTCCCAAAATCATCGTATCATTCCAACCGCCGCGCGTTCCGTTGGCACCGGTATGCGTCTGCAATGCCGATAAATAAGCACCCAGCGTCAACTTGTCCGTTGCACCGTATTCCGTATAATTTGAAACTTGATTTTTTGCATACGTCGAACCGCCAATTAAACGTCCGCCTGACGTCCAATATTGATCACTGATATATCGATCGATTGTAAAAATATTTAAACCTTCCCCCTTTTTTTGCACCCATGCACCGGCGTGAGACGCCATGCAAGCAAGAGAACAAAACAAAAAAACTAAAATACGGTAAATACTAATCAAATTACGCATAAACCTTCCATACTCAGTCGAATTACGTGGTATTTTTTCCAAGGTATAAATACACTAATAAAGTTCTGCCGTCGATCGAATCTCATATTGTTAGCGCTTTAGGATGATAATATGCCATTAGGCGAAGAGTTCGTAAATCACGAAATTGCCGATCCCGAAGAACTCGAGCAGGCACTGCGAATTCAATCCATCACGGGTGGCAAAATCGGTGAAATTCTGCTGGCAATGGGCAGCAAGCGCGCAATTGATTATTACAAAGTTTTAGCGGCTCATTATCAAATTCAATTTATTAATCTCCTCGAAATTAAAATCGATGAATCCTTATTAAAAAATAAAGATAAAGAAAAATATTTTAAACAGATGTCCATTCCAATCGCATTCGAAAATAATTACTATACTGTCGCAACAGCCATACCCGACATTATAACGTTTCAACGTATTAAGAATGAATATGGTGAAAACACTAATATCGTCTGCACCTCTAAATTTGATATTTTATGGTCGTTACAAAAATGCTTCAATACAGAATACCTAGACTCTTCTATTCATGAATTATCAAAAAAATATGCCCGTTTAAGTGCCAAACATAAATCGCCTATTTGGCAAAAAATAATTTATACCTCACCGTTTTTCGCATTAGGTTGCTTGTTACTGACCAACCTTAAATTAGCGCTACTCATAATCAATTGCAGCATTTTAATTGCCTCTTCAGTGATGATCGCGTTTAAATTAATTTTATCCATTATTGGATTACTAGCAGCGCAAAAACAATCCTCACAAAGTTTACGGATCAGCGAAGAAAGCTTGCCAATTTATTCTATCCTCGTAGCCATTTATCAAGAAAGCGAAGTCACGTTAACTCATTTATTTCATCACTTGAAAAAAATAAATTATCCACGACATAAATTAGACATTAAGATTTTATTAGAAGAAGATGATTTTGCCACTATTGCTATTATTAAAAAAATGCGCCTCCCCAGTTACATAGAATATATTTATGTGCCCGCCAGCCAACCACGAACCAAAGCTAAAGCATGCAATTATGGTTTCAAATTTATTCGCGGCAGTTACTTATGTTTATATGACGCAGAAGATCAACCCGAACCTGATCAATTGCTTCGTGTCGTGCAATTATTCGAAGAGAGCAAAGATGAAAAAATAGCTTGCGTTCAATGCAAATTGAATTTTTACAATAGCAATGAAAATTGGTTAACGCGTATGTTTACGATTGAATACACCTATTGGTTTGATTTATTACTGCCAGCGCTTTCCTTTGTCGGCATTCCAATTCCATTAGGCGGCACCAGCAATCATTTTCGCGCAGATATTTTATCAAAAGTTGTTGCATGGGATCCATTCAACGTGACAGAAGATGCTGATTTAGGTTTGCGTTTATCGCGACTGGGCTACAAAATAAAAATTTTGGATTCCACCACCTATGAAGAAGCCAATTGCCAACTCATCAATTGGGTGAAACAACGTACGCGCTGGGTAAAAGGTTATATGCAAACCTATGTTGTACACATGCGCAATCCGTTTGAATTGTGGCGCAAAATCGGCACCCGCGGATTCTTAGGCTTTCAACTTTTCATTGGTGGAACCATTCTCAGCAACTTAGCGAACATTCCTTTATGGCTCGTTTCCATTCTTATTTTAGTCGTCGGCAATTTTGATACGTCATATTATTTTCCCGGCAGCATTTACACATTGGCGATTTTAAATTTATACATCGGCACTGGCGGTATTATTTTATTAAATGTCTTAGGCGTTATCATTCGCAAACGCAAAGAATTAATCTTCAGCGCACTCACTTCACCCATTTATTGGTTGCTGATGTCGTTTGCAAGTTATCGCGCAATTTATCAATTGATTTTAAAACCCAGTCATTGGGAAAAAACCCAGCATGGGATTAGCCGGTGGTTTGGGGATGATAAGCCATTGGAAAAGTAGTCATTTACCCTTCTCTTTATACATCACGTTAGTGCTTAGAACACCTTTCGTCATGTCATAACCGATTGCTTTAGAGAATCATTCGCTAAACAAGCAATGACGAATAGAGTTTATCCGTGTAATAATGAGGCCAGACCTCAGATTTGCACGGATAATTCAATGTTAAATAGAAACCATTTCATTACACGCCTCAGAGAACAACTGGCAGTTCACTCGGTTGCTGCCTTATTGGGCCCAAGACAATAAAGTAAATATATTCTTCCTCTTCAGGATCGTCTAAAGTATAATTGCATTATATATTAGACGAAGGTTTATTTATGTACATCCACCGCACCATAGAACCCTTTTTAAAACAAGTCTCTAGCCAATTCCCTGTCAATTAATGCAATACCCGTTGGGTTACTCTAATATTTTTGTCAAAATAGGAGCTAGTCATGAAACAAGGAAGAATCTGTCCATTCATTTACACCATTATTTTTACTGCTTTAACACTCGTCACTCAAACTGCCTCTCCCTGCACCGGCATTCAGCTCAAAGCCAAAGATGGATCCTTCGTCAATGGACGAACCGTTGAATTCGGAATCAATTTAGATCTCAATGGTTTAGTGATTCCCAGAAATTATGCTTTTCACGGCACATTACCCGATGGCACACCTGGCATGACTTACACCGCAAAATATGCAGCGGTTGGAGGCGGCATGTTTGGTGAAGCAGACATTGCAGATGGCATCAATGAAAAAGGTTTAGCGATTGGTGATTTTTATTTTCCAGGTTATGCAGGTTATGCCTCTGTGACACCGGACAATAAGACACACGCCCTCTCACCCACTGAATTTTCAAACTGGGTTCTTACTCAATTTGCAACCGTTGATGAAGTCAAAGCAGGTTTGAAAAATGCAGTGATTGTACCAACCACACCCAAAGGCTGGCCCGTGTTACCGCCTTTTCATTATGTTGTGTATGACAAGACCGGAAAAAGCATTGTCATAGAACCGATCGATGGCAAATTAAAAGTAACCGACAATCCGATGGGTGTTTTAACCAATTCACCTTCCTTTGATTGGCATCTGACAAATTTAGCCAATTACGTCAATCTGTCACCCATTAATACGCCACCTGTCAAAGTCGATGGCATGAAATTACAAGCATTCGGCGCAGGCTCAGGATTGCATGGCTTGCCAGGTGATTTCACCCCACCCTCACGTTTCATCCGCGCAGCCGTATTTTCCAGCACTGCAATTCCTGCAGAGAATGCGGATCAAGAAGTGTTACGTGCATTTCATATTTTAAATCAATTTGACATTCCACAAGGATCCGTCCGTCAAAAAGAAAATAATCAAGAGGTTTCTGAATATACGTTAGCAACCACCGTGAGAGATCCACAAAATTTGAAATATTATTTTAAGAGTTATGATGATCAAAGTATTAAAATGATAAATCTCAATGCGTTTGATTTGAATGCAAAAGCCATCAAAACGTTTAGCATGAATGGGACGACGCCGATTAGTGATATATCAAATACTGCTAAATAAAGTGAGCGATCGAAAAAAACTTTACCGATGAGTTTCCTTGGGAGCGCTTAAGAAAAGGCTGTCATCCTGAGCGCTTTTCGCTCCGAAGGATCTCCCTATGAAGTAGAGAGATGCTTAAGAATACTTTTAACTAAACATCAGAAATTTGCGGGAGATCCTTCGGAGCGAAAAGCGCTCAGGATGACAGCCCTTTCTTTTGCGGGAGATCCTTCGGAGCGAAAAGCGCTCAGGATGACAGCCCTTTCTTTTGCGGAGATCCTTCGGAGCGAAAAGCGCTCAGGATGACAGCCCTTTCTTAAGCACTCAGGATGCAGCATTTTCAGATAAATGCTCCAGAATCAGGATAATTTCTTACCTTCTGGTGGGAAACCTGAACCCTGGATAAACAAAAGCAGATGCAATTTTATTACAATCAGAAACATTTACGCCTTCAGCACGAGACACAGAATACCAATTATTTTTTACAAAATATTCCATGTCAGTCAAAATATTTTTTGCTTGATCGGGCTCGAGTAAAAATCTTGCATGCTGAGAAAGTAGATTGTCTGCATTAGCAAAACGCCCCTGATTACCGCAAATCATTGCTAAATCACGACGTTCCGTACTAACAGGCATAAATGGCGTTAAATCATAAGCAGGAGATAACTTCCAATTTTGCTCTCTTGCAATCACAGCATGATTACGCGGATGATCGTCTATATTAGAAATAAGTGCATTAAAACACATACGACGAAAAAGTTCTGCAGCATCTTTTTCTGGCTCAACACTAATTCGCCTTAATTCCTCAACAAGAAAAATATAAGACCACCGATCCCTAGACTGGTAAGTATCTTCTGAACGAAGGAGGGTTAATGCACTTATCATCCTAGCTCGCAAATAACCCCCCGGCTTTTTTTCGCGATCGAAACGTTTAACCAACAATACATCCTGTCCACCAATTTTAACCACTTTGCTATCTGCCACTTGTAAGCCGGAATGATGCGCCAAAACCAACATTGCCTGTTCAACTCGAGCTTGATTCCATTTGTCATCGAATCTGTTGAACTTAGCTATCCATAATCCTTCTTTATCCTCCACAACAGCTTTAGGTCGCGCTCCACCCATTGATGTCCCAATCAGCAAGAGATCTGTAATTTGATTATTTACAATCACTGAAGATGGGTCTTCTTCAGTAATTACTACATTAGCAATTTGCTGTAATTTACTTAAATCAAGAGTCTGGTTGAATTCCCGCTTTGGCGCGGGTGGTATTAAATTCAAACCAAAACCAAGTGCCCCTGCGCGATCATCTGGCGAGAAGAGGAGATAATCAAGTTCACTGAGCGCATGTTTTCCACTGTAATGTTCAATAATACGACGTCCCCAATAATCAGGACCCGCATCACGCAAAACACCAAACACTCCCTTCAATGCCCTGGTTTCGTAGATACGCGATGATAGTTTTAATTCTATAGGATCTAAAGCCACAGCATCTGGTCTCTTCAAATAGCTTTTGCCATAGACAAAACGACCCAAAGGCAAACCATGCTTATCTACCGTCAGCACAAATCGTCCCGCAGTGACGGCATTTATTTGCCCCGGCAGCGTAATATAAACATAGCATTCATTTTTTTCTATCTTAGAAATCATTATCTAACCCTTCATCGCTGCGTCTCGCTCGTTCGCGTTCTCTTGATAAAGCTAGGATTTGACCTTCCTCATCTTTCGCAGGATCGGCAACTTCATTTAATTGCCCAAGAAGATCATAGGTCCAAAGCAGAGCGATATAAATTCCTATACCCGTTGTAAATTTTCCTCTTTCCGCGTCAGACACAGCGCGCGACCCTGTACCTATTTTTTCGGCCACCTGTCGAATAGTTAAGTTTCGCCTTAGCCTGGCGGTTCGTAAATTGGTGCCGAGACGCTTCAGCGCATCCTCTACAGCAAAAGGCGGGGCTTGTAGTAATTTGTTTTTTTGGCTCATTTTGCAACCTCAAAAGCATATTAAACTAATTTATTAGCTCTTAAGAGCATATCATATTGGGTGAACTTTAGTCAAATCATTAAACATCATGGGTGACTTAGTCAACACAATAAAACACGAATGGAACCCCTGCTTACGTCGAGCCGGTGCTAACGATACAGATTGCGCGGCTATCTCACGTGCTTTTATTTATGACGGGTTCTTTTTTCCGGGAGAAAGAAATTAAGAAAGGGGTTATTATCCTGAGCGCTTAAGAAAGGGTTGTCATCCTGAGCGCTTTTCGCTCCGAAGGATCCCCCGCAAATTTCTGATGTTTAGCTAAAGATATTCGTAAGCATCGCTCTTCTATATGGCATTGTTGCGTAATTCACGGTGTCAATTCAATGTCGCACCAGCATAGGGTTGCAATATCTCAATTTGAGATATATAATGAAAATAAAAGGACAATACATGCACGTAATTACTAAAAAAAGGATAAAAGAAGCTCGGCTGCTTTTTCCAGAATCGGCAAGCTCATTAGAAGGATGGTATCAAGTAATTAGTAAAAATAATTTCAAAAACTTTTCCGAGTTGAAAAAATTCTTTAGCAGCATCGATAAAGTCGATAATTTATATGTTTTTGATATTGGAGGAAATAAAGTACGTTTAATTGCAAGTATTCACTTTAACCGCCAACGCATTTACATACGATATATTCTGAACCATGCGGATTATGATAAAGGTAAATGGAAAAAATAAAAGGATCAAACAATGAGACGAACATCTATGAAATCAAATCATATACTTGCAGACGCTACCAAACACTGGAAATATGTTGCTCCACTGCTTGCATATCCAAAAAATGACGCTGAATATGATTTATTGGCCAAACGCTTGGATCAGTTACTCGATATTATTGGCGACGATGAAAACCATCAATTAATCGGACTAGTCGATACGATAAGTCATATTATTTCATCTTACGATGAAAATGAATTTAAAATTGCAGCCAGCGGAATTGACGCTTTGAAATATTTAATGGAATTGCGCCAGATCAACCAATCTGATTTGCATGAAATTGGCAGTCAAGGCGTTATTTCGGAAATATTAAATGGGAAAAGAAAGCTAAACTTAAGACAAATAAAATTATTAGCAAAATTATTTAATGTGCATCAAACAACATTTATTGATGAATGAAGACTCGCTAGCTCTTCTTAAACAGCTAGCTCTTGTATCCTATTCTGCGGATAACAACAAATATTTTTAAAGTGCAAAACATGTTGTAGATTTGCATTAGGAATATGACGCAGAAACGAGCACCGTAAGATAATTGCCGTGACTCTTTTTTCTTTGACTAACGCGGGTAGTCGATCAGAAGAAGTGTGCAGGTTCACATAAGTCACTAATAATGGATTTCTAAATTTTTTAAAATAAAGATACGTGTAATCATCAAGCACCAAACCTTGATTGCTTCCAGGATTGATTAAACAATTTTCCGCAGCACGCTTTATTTCCGCTTGATAGTTTTCATAGTTGAAATGAATCAAAGGAATACTAGGCCCTGCATAGCCCCGCAACAAAGCATACCCATAATTTAATTGAAAGAAATTCAACGAAAGCACTGCACTGACCATACAATAGATAATTAAGGCAATGCCAAATAATCGATTAGTGATGGCATCCATGCAATCGGCTAGCGAAAAAACGCCGACAATCATGATCACCGCCCAGAAATAACCTACGTCGTACCATGTTTTCGTTAAATTTAAAAGACTTCCACACACAATACTGATTAGCACTGTCAAAAAAAGAAAATTCGAGGAGAAATAATTTCAACATTGAAAAAATGTTTACATTGTCTTTGGAATCAATATAATCTGTGGTCTAATCCTGCTTATACTTTTGACATTAATTTGAAAAAGATTTTCAGTCAAATTCTTTCCATCTTTATAATTCACTTATTTCATGGAGAAATAAAATGAATAACAATGCAATCCATGCAGACATTAGCGATAAATTCTATGTTGGTCTTCTGTCAACTCTTCTCGCTTTACTGGGAACATTCCTGATTGATGGCATTCTTCAATTAGCAAGCTTCAAAATAAATCATTATGATTTAAAGTTTCCGCACACAATATCGAAATCCATTTTTTATGTAAGTATTATTGCATTTCCGATTCTTATGCTCTTTATTGCCGGAGCAATATATCAATCAAATCGAATTCTCCGAACGGTGAAAAAATTAGGATTTAGCTCTTTTCTCTTTATTGCTTTCTACTTATGCTTGTTTTTGGATTTAAAACACATCTCGGCTACAACAAGTTTTTATACTCAATTCAGTAACCCAGCACACACTATTTTTGCCTTTTTAATCCTTGCCCTTCTACCCTTTCGCAAATTGCGGTTTATATTCATTGCACTCATTTGTTATTGGGTGGTTCTTAATGGGCTACTCTATGTTTTTCATGAGGGTAATAGTGGAGGACTTTCAGATTTCCCTTCTTTCCCAGACGTGTTGCACCCTCTTATCGAAGTATTTCATGGTGGCAGCATACTTCATGATTTTGGAAGTCAGTATGGACTATACCCCGTTTTTCTTGAACCTCTATTTTCCCTGACCAAAACAAAATTGACAGTTTGGAATTTTACGATCTGCATGGGGGTTATTTCATCCATTTCTTTAGCTTGCCTTTTCATTCCCGCTTATCGGATGAGCAGAAATAAGTTTCCTATGATTCTAGGCATGCTGGCTATGTTATGGTGGACAACTGGAATGGCAATCGATCCACATGCGCTAGAAACTGGAATTGCGAATCCTTACTTCCAGTATTTCCCGATCAGAATTTTTTTCCAGCTTGTGGCGTATTGATTACTTTTTTTAGTTCTCCAAAGAGCTTTTACAAAACATTTTTAGGCGCGTGTTTCCTTAGTATTGGCATATTATGGAATCCTGAATCTGGCTTAATTCCATTTGTAGCTTGGAGCTTAACTGTCAGTTTTCTTATTTTATTTCAAACTAAAAATTATTTAACATCCCTGACTAAAGTAATTGCTTCAATCAGTTCTGGACTTCTACTGACAGCAATAGGTTTTATTGTTTACCAAAAGCTTAGATTTGGCGAATTTCCTGATTTAACTCGGTTAGTAGAATATCACAAGATTTTTAATACACTTTTATTTATTAATCTTGAAACACCCAGTCTTCATGCTTGGCATTTTGTTATGGTTCCCTATTTTGCTGGTTTGGCACTTTGCATCATGCGGTTTTGGGATCGATTTACTAAAAAAATTCATGTGGATTCAAATGACATTAGACGTGATAGCTTACTTCTTTATCTTTGCTTACTCGGCATTGGAGAATTTGTCTACTATCAAACAAAAACCCACGACGTAGATCTCATTGGACCCGGTATTTATTCTTTTCTTGTAATGGGATTTCTGTTAGATAGGATTTTTTCGTTAGCAAGGACTGAAAAAAAGATTTTTATCGGATTACTTCCTCTCGCACTCGGAATGACTGCCTATCTTTGTTTGTTCTCTGGATATTTGTTGAAAAGGACTGAGCCTAAAATATTTCACTCTGTTAAAGCTAAATTTTTACATCATTCCGTGCCTGACATTGATTCCTACTTTGTGCAAGATTCCAACTTCATTCGTCAGAAAATGGGGAGGAGAGAAAACCCACTGATCTTAAGTCATTATGAACCTGTTTATAATGCTGCTTTAGGCTATCATTGCCCTGTCCAAGTAAATAGACCTTTTGGACTCATATTCACAGAAGAGGCTGATCAAATTATCAAATTCCTGAAATCAAATAACGATGCCCCTGTGTTTATGGCCTCTGATTGGAAGAGTAACGAATTACCTTTATTTGGGCCACTCTATTGTGAAGTATTAAAAGTATTGTTCAATCAATATGTGTTTTATGGAACGAGTCCAACCAATGCATTATTATATTTCGAAAAAAAGAGTCACTTTTCAAATTTGACACAGGAGAAACAAGCAATGCATGATGCAGAAAAAAACAAAATATTAAAAAATATTACCAGTGACTGCCCAGTCGACACATTGTAATGCATTGATAAAACAATTCTTGTGTACACTGGCGTTGTGATTTTTGAACAGAGCCGCGACCGTCAGGGAGCGATCTCCGGTGATTCTAATATCGCCAAGAGTCAACTCTTGGCAGATGATCACTCCCTTACGGTTGTGGCTCAGTTTTAACAAAAAGCTTTTCAGGCGCATATTTTTCCGCAGGAATAAAAATATCACCTATTTTCGTGTGCGTGTTAATCACCAGATAAAATTTATTTTCATAAAGAATATCTTTTTTATACTTGGTAATGATTGATGCTATGTTGAAAAAGCTCGCCTTTTTAATAACAAGGTAGATAGGTGTATCCTTATTAAAACGATCACCAAATGGATGACAAAAATAGGGATCAAATTGATCTAATAATTTCCCCTCCGTATATGCATCCAAGAAATAATCATGAACAAAATCAACATATCGCAATTGAGGAATCATTATTCCACTCCTCATACCCCTCTCATTAGTTAACAATGCCACGGGCTGATTTTTAAATTTCTCTCCTACACTTACAAGAGCTGGCATATTAAACGAACCACGAAACACCAAATTGGAATCAGCAAGAAAAAAACTCAAGGAAAGACACAAACAACTCATTGATAGTGCAATTTTAATTTTATAATTATCCAGCGACATAAAAAAATAACAGATAAAAATCATTGAAAAAAGCATGACAATCTTGTCGTAGATATAATTTACAGGGCCATAATTTACGATGAAAATGTTAAACAAATAAATACCACAACAGCCAATCAATAATACAAGCAATAAATTTTCTTTATATTGCTTTCCAACTTCGTACATAACCCAAATTGATACAACCATTGTCCAAAACATCGAAATGATAGATCTGCCTATTGCATGAATCGTAATATAAGTATAATCAGTATAGTCGCTATAGATATTAGTGAACCCCAGAAAATCGGATGGCAACAAAAAAGCAGGCTGAGGATAGCCCAAATTATTTAAATTATTAATATTATTCCCTACAAAATGAATTAACTTGAAACTCAATGGAAAAACCAGCAAAACGCCCGAAAACAACATGGCAATTTCCAACAAATGATCTCGATCAAAAAACTTTCTGGTTATTAGAATATCAATCACGATATACCCTGCAACAACTAATCCTAATAATGAAAAAACTTCACTGTAAGTAGCAATGAGTGTCGCAGCAAATAGGGAACCTAGAATCAGCTCCTTTTTACCAAAGTGCCTCTGAATTAATAGCGTCATAACCACCGAAAGCAAACACAATCCAATGATATTCGGATAAAACGCTTCATAAATCAGATAAAGAATACAAGGATTGAGACAAATAAACGTGATAGTAATTTGACAAAGAAATGGCGTAAATTTTTTGTAGTGATTATTAAACGATATGACAGTTGTCCAAGCGCCACTAAAGAGCACGATTATGACGAGCGGGAAGATTAACGCATAAGTCGGTTGATGAATTAACTTAGATAACAGACTCAATGTGCCTGGAAAACCCCAACGCTTTGCAGTATGCAACATTTCATATGCATAGGGAATACGAAAATCACTCAAACTACTGAGATAATAATTAAAATCATTTAAACAGTCTGCGCTGGCCAGATAGCCAACAATATCCGTATTAACTGAATGATACATTTTTTGATGTGAATAGTTTTTTAAAATAGCACTCACGAGCAGCATTAAGATAGCTGGCAGGTACGGAAAAAATTTAATTCGGTATGAATTTTTGAAATAAAATGTCAGCTCAAAACAACATGAAAAAAACATTACCAACAAACAACCATACACTAAATAATGACGATCCCACTCAAATGCTAAAAAGTAGACTACGAATACACTGATGATGCAATAACCAATCAGCGGTGCGATAGCTGCTTGCAAATTTTCTGAAACCAGCTTACGCGCAAACCCGATCCCTATAAAATGTAAAATCGCATAGATAGCAACAAAGTGAAATAACATCATTAACACAAGAAAATCCTTTTCTAGCCTACAAGCTCTGATATTTTATTTTGTGGATAACAGCACATATCCTTAAAGTGCAGAATACTTTGTGGATTTGCATTGGGAATAATCGATGCAATCGCACAACGTATGATAACGGCAGTCAACTTATGCTCTTTAATTAAAACCGGAAATTTATTCGAATCGGTGTGATTATTTACATAAGTAATCAACATGGGATCTTTAAATTTTTTGAAATAAAGATAGGTAAAATCATCTAGCACTATCCCATGGTTTCGCTTTGTATTGCTCAAACAGCTTCTAGCAACCAGTTTCGCTTCTTTTTTATAGTCATTATAATTAAAATTAACTAATGAAACACTAGGGCCTGAATAACCTTGCAACAAGAGATCATTATAATTTAATTGAAAAAAGATGATTGAAAGCACTGCGGTGGTCATCAAATATAAAATGAATAGGCTACCTAAGACACTTTTACACATGGCATTCATACGATCCGTCAGAGAAAAAACGCCAATAACCATCATGACCGCCCAAAAATAACCAACGTCATACCACGTTTTTGTTAGATTCAATAAACTGCCGCTCAGGATAACGGTCATGACTGATAAAAAAAGCAAATATGGCGACAAAAATTTGCCTCGCAAACAATCCATAATAAACCGGTATGCTAAATAACCTAACAAAACAAAAAATAACGCGGCACAATTCAGATTCAACAGTGTATTCATTTCGATATCATGTTGAGTTAATGCCAAGGGAGGAAGATAATCAATATCCGTATGGACTTGATAGCCAAGTTTCGTGAATAATTTACCCGTATCTATTATGCTGCTATGTAGCTCAGTTAAAAATTTCATCCGATGCGTCAAAAAATCACCGGGATTGATATTAAAGCTATCCATATATTGTTTTACGATTGGATCATAATGCAGCTCACTCTTCCATTCGAACAAATTACCCACCATTAAAATTCCCAGGAAAGCAAAGACTAGGTAGGGTAAAATTCGTTTGGGCGAATTCAAGACAAAACGTAACCCAATAAAGAAAAAGAGTGGCGCTAAATAAAATGCTTTGGGATGCACGTAAAGCATCAAAGAAACACAAACTAAAAAACCTAAAATAATTGGGAGCGACGCTTCTTGGTCTGGATGAGTGCGAACTTTTCTTTCCATCATGAATAAAAAAATCAAACAAACCAACAGAATTTGTTCTGGCCGGTTGGTCACAAAAAATGTAGGTAAAACACCCAGAGAAAAAAGCGCTATTACGCTACCGAAACCTACGTATGTTTTAAAAACAAATGATTTCTGCACGTCTTGAATTAAAATCCGTGCAAGTAAAGCAATCATGAAGAGATAGATGACGATGCCAACAATTCTTAATGTTTGTAGACTGGTAATCATTCCATGCAAAAGCCATTCAATAAAACCGGGTAGATACCAAATGCCCGGCATTGGTAACAAATAATTTGCGCCGGATGGCATCACATTGACATGAAAAGGAAAATCAAATACCGCTCTAGATAACCAAAGACGGATCGCAATTTCATCTGGATAAATGGGTAAGTAGTAAAGAGTACAAATCAGTTTGATAAAAAAATACATCAGTACAAGACTTGCACTGAATAACAGTGTTTGAAAACTACCCTGTAAAATTTTCTTCATCAACATGATTGAATCCATCGCTGCATTTTTTGGGATCGGTAGATATATCATAAAAAGCTTTTCTGGGATATACCAATCCAAAGAAGGATTTGGATAAAATAATATACTCATACACACCGTCGAGAGGCTTGCTGAAAGCAAATTTTATATCTGGAAAATTACCCTATTATGGGCTAACATGCCGGATATTTTATTGACTTGGATAATGGTGGGAAAGGAATGACAAAAACAACAGAAATTAATTCTTGCGAAGTCTGCGGCAATCATGCATTAGAACCCGTTTTAAATTTGGGCAAACAGCCTCTTTGTGATGACCTCGTCCCTCTAGGCGATCCAAGAATTTGCCAAGAATACCCCATTGAAATTCTCTTTTGCAAACAATGTTACACCGGACACCAGCGCTACCAAGTCCCTAAACGCGAACTCTTTCCCAACTCCTACCATTATCGCTCAAGATTTACCCAAGATGTCTTGAATGGAATGTCTTCATTAGTGGATGCGTGTGAAACACGTTTAACTTCGTTAACCAACAAAACCGTTCTGGATATTGGTTGCAACGATGGAAGCTTGCTCTCTTTCTTTCAGAAGAAAGGTTGCACAACCATTGGTATAGAACCAACCTCTGCTTACAGTGATGCAGAGGAATGCGGGCATATTGTTTACAATGATTTTCTTTCACCTGAACTTGCGAAAGATATTGTTAAAAACCACGGTTGCCCCGATATCATTACCTTTACCAACGTGTTTGCCCATATTGAAAATTTATCGGACGTCCTCTCTGCGTTAAAAGCATTGATGTCACCCAGCACAGTCATTGTGATTGAAAATCATTATCTTGGCTCCGTCTTAAAAGACAACCAATTTGACACTTTCTATCATGAGCATCCGCGTACTTATAGCTATACCTCTTTTGCCTATATTGCAAAATCGTTGGGTGTCTCATTAGTTGACGTTGAATTCCCCGCGCGTTACGGCGGCAACATCAGAGTCTTTTTAGCAGATTCGGCTCAGGTTAAATTAAACAAACTGCCTGACTTATCCGCCGTACAAAAACAAGAAACGCACTTTTATCAAGCTTTTGTTGAATTACAGAATAAAGTTCATCTCTGGCAAAAAGCGAAGAAAAAATTTATTGACGATCATGTGAAACAATATGGCAAAATTCAAGCCAAAGCGTTTCCTGGTCGATGCGCTATTTTGATCAAATTATTAAATTTAACAGATGAACATATTTCCGCCGTTTACGAAAAACCTGGCTCACTTAAAATAGGAAATTATGTTCCTGGCACACGTATTCCAATTATCTCGGATGAAGCATTATTTGATCTGCCGAACAAAACAAAACCCTTACTCAATTTAGCTTGGCATATTTCGAAAGAAATAAAAAATTATATGACTCAGCAGGGTTTTACAGGTTCTATTATTGACATTTTAGAGCCAGAAGATTTTGTCATTGAATGCACCAGTCCAGTATGAGTCGGTTTGCTATTTTTGGTTCTGGATTTGGTTTATATGGTTATTTGCCCGCATTGGTTACATGCGGGCAACAAATCGTTTTACCCGAACGCTATAAAACACGTTATCATTCTCGGCCCGAACTGACCTCATTTAATCAAGCCATTGAGTGGCAGACTGATGAGCAGACTGCTCTCGATACGTCTTCTGGTGTATTACTTTCATTACAGCCTGCGCAACAATATAAATGGTTACCTTTTTGTTTAGCGAAAAAAAATATTGACTATTTGTTACTGGAAAAACCCCTCGCTAAATCTCCAGCCGATGCTATGCTCTTATTTCAACTCTTAAAACAAGCCAAAAAAAAATATCGGATTGGCTATCTTTTTCGGCTGACGCCTTGGGGACAGATTTTATTAACGCATCTAAAACATTCACCAATTGACTCACGGTTATCTATCAAATGGCATTTTATGGCACATCATTTTCGCCATGGGCTGACTACTTGGAAACGCTCGCACACGGAAGGTGGAAGCGTCCTGCGCTTCTATGGCATTCATATCATTGCTTTATTAGCTGAGCTAGGTTACCAGCAAGTTATGTTTTCTGAGCTATCAGGCAGCACATTCGATGAGAGCGAGAATTGGCAGGCGCACTTTTCGGGCCCACTACTGCCAGACTGCACCATTGAGATTGCAACTCGATCCTCTCACAATTTATTCCAAATCAGTGGGAAAGGCTTTACTGACACTCAATCTTCGCAACTATTTGTCAATTTATCGGATCCCTTCGATATCCAGCAGTCATCAAATACATTAGACAAACGAGTTCCATTGCTGATAACTTTATGTCATTCATTATTCAATTCAACAGATGCCATGGACTGGTATGAGCAAGCAATTATACTATGGTCTGCCGCAGAACAACAATTATCATATAAAGAGGTTATATATGAGTAAAAAAACGATTAGCATTATCACCCCCTGCTACAATGAAGAAGAAGGCATTCTCACTTGTTATGAAGCAATTAAACAATTATTTCAAACTCAATTGCCCAATTACAATTATGAACATATTTTTTGCGACAATGCATCAACCGATAAAACCGTTGATTTACTAAAATCTGTCGCCAAAGATGATCTTAATGTAAAAATCATTATCAACTCACGAAATTTTGGCATTCTGAAAAATACCTATAACGGTGTTACCAGCGCCACAGGGGATGCGGTTTTATTGTTTATGCCTGTTGATTTACAAGATCCGCCAGAACTCATTCCGGAATTTATCAAACTCTGGGAAAGCGGCTTCGAAATTGTATATGGCATCCGGGCGCAACGTGAAGAAAATTTCTTACTCGCCGCTTCAAGAAAAATTTATTATCGCTTGTTAAGCAAATTGACCTATGTGAATTACCCAGTCAATGTGGGTGATTATCAATTAATTGACAAATGCGTTTTAAACGCCATGAAACAAATTGATGACGCCCGTCCTTTCATGCGCCTAATGACATTTGATTGCGGATTTAAATCTATTGGCATCCCCTACACCTGGGCCATGCGCAAATGCGGCAAATCCAAAAACAGTCTTGTAAACATGTTTGAGCAAGGTTTAAATGGATTAATAAGCTTCAGCAGTGCACCGCTACGTGCATCACTCTTTATTGGTATGGCGATAGCAGGGATCAGCTTATTGTACGCTATTTGTGTATTTTTAATGACACTATTTGGTATTGTCAAAGCCCCTTCTGGCATTCCAACACTGATTATTGCATTATTCTTTTTCAGCGGTGTACAGCTATTTTTTCTTGGCGTACTTGGCGAATACATTTTTGCCATTTTCAATCAGGTACGGCGTAAACCTCTAGTAATTGAACGAGAGAGAGTCAATTTTTAAGTAGAATCATTCTGGTCGTCTATTGCTCGATATACAGTAATCAACTGACCCCGAGCAATAGGCTGATAATGCGCACTCACTAGGTCAAATACTTTAGTGAGATTTCTTAAAACCAAGAATCGACCATAGCTCAATGCACTTACATTTAGAATCTTCGCATTAATTGAGTCATTTGGCCAAATTAAATCTCCATAGCGTGAACTTTGAATATCGGAATCCACAAAAAGATAAGTTGGATGATTTTTTAAAATAGTTTGCGCTGCCATTGTCACTTCCTTAGAAGTGACCAAGGATAAATCCATTTGTAAAAAAGGCATTTCACTATAGCGTTCGGCAAGAAACGGTAAAAAGTTATCGTATTTTGAAATAATATAAATACCATTTTCATGTGAATAATGATGAATTAAATCAATTGCATTTTTAAATGGCGCAGGATCCATGGTTGTAACAAATTGAGCTGTTGGCATATCCCAATAATAAGTACGGTGATCATTAAACACTCTTAAAAATGTCCTTTGAGCAATGAAATAAGTCACCGCTGAGGGTATAAACATAAAGCTAAATGAAAAAATGGCGATGAGGCACAGTACGGGTAGTTGTTTCGCAGCCAGAAAAGAATAATGAAACATTTCGCGGAATAAAATAGCAAATAATAAAATCCACGTTGCCGCAAAAACAAATAAATGCCCAGGCTCTGAATACCAGACATAGTAAATCAATCCAGCCTGTGCATAAATCAGCAAATACAATGCCACAAACTTCCAGCGATTATCTTGCCACCGCTTCAGAAATATAAAAGCATATCCTCCGCATAACAAACAGAGCAAGGCCCCCATCTCATTGAACTCAATTCCAGGAGTCGAAACACCGATCAATGAATAAATTAAACTAGCGCTTTTGCCCACTTTAATAAAAAAGGGAACAGCCACTAATGACAACGCACCGAGTAGCCAAAAAAGCATTTCAATTGATTTGATTTTTCGTCGATTGTGAAAATTAATAAAACTTGCGATAAAGAATCCTGATGCTATGAACAGACCAAATTCACGGTCTGCCAAAAATGCCATTACGCTACAAAATGCAGCCGCAACAAAATAAAACAGATTTCTTCGTTTCGCAAACAAGTACCCATACCAACCCAACAAAACAAGCATGTCATAAAAATGGCGCATTGGATTAAAACCCGGCGCAATATGAATCGATTCGAAACTGATGAAGGTCAGACTAGCAGCGTATAAAACGAGTATCGGTGCAACATAATAAATATTGCGAAATAAAATAAACGCCACAAGTGCAACCAGAAAAAAATAAAAGGGATAAAACAGATAAGTTAATTTAATGTAATTTGCAAATGAAACAATCGAATGATGGCTCAATATTTTCGCTAGCGTCACGGTATTTAGCCAACCATAGATATAAGAAATATTGGTGCTCGATTTTCCTAAATTATATTCGTTAATTGCGCCTAATAAGGCATGATGATGATGAAAATAATGCCCTGCAATAGTTTGGTTAAAAAACTCATAGGTATTTTTTTTAATAAACTCTCTTTCCGTTTCCGAATAAGCTCGGTTAGAGAGTGAATTATTAAATTTATAATATTTTTCGATTGAACGACTCTCAGCATCCTTCAGGACTACTTGATCAAGTGAGTTTTTCTGTTCAAGTTTAAATTTTTCATGCACAAAAATTCCCTTCGTATTTTTATCATAGGAGAATTCAAATCGATGCGCTTTCATGTATTGCGAAAGGGCTGGTGTATAAGTCAATTTAATATAATCATGCTCAGCAACTAATTGAGGAAAAACCGAAGATGCGCGTGGATCAAATTTTTTCAACCCGCCAATACGGTATTGGTTAATAAAATGGATATTGTCAATATACTGATGTTTAGCCATTAGAGTATATTCGGGTATATCCATATAGTCATTGCTAACTAATAAATTCGAGCTGGTACGATAAGGCTGCACAATTAAAAAAACCAATGATGAAAGAGTCAGGCAAAGTATCGTCCAACTCAAAACACGATAACTGCGTGGATTCAAAAATGGAAAAATAAGGATAGCAGTCCAAAAAATCAATGCGCCTGCACAATAACTAAGATCATTGAAAATAAAAATTGAAACGCCCGCACTCAAATTTAAAAGTAACAAAATACCTTTTTCTACTTTGGTAGACCGACTTTGCAAGAGAGGTTCACTACGAAGCCCTGAATTAAAAAACAAATGCGCGACAAAATAATAAAGGAATAATGCAGATGCAGAAAATAAATAACCCATTATTTGCGCAGGCTTGTCAGCATTGAGACAATACATCGCCCAGTCGTTGAACTGAGTCAGCCGATGGAAAGTCCTGCCAACATGTTCGCCTAACAGTGTACCAAGCCGGTAAAAAATGGCGGCTATACCAATGCTTGAGATGAAATAATAAGCAATAAAAAATTTATTTGGGTGTTGCTCATGCGCTTCAGGCTGAGCATTAAGTGTATTTGCATTCGTTAACATTTGGTTTGATAACTATTCCTTGTTATTGGATATTTTTCTCTTTCACCCATCATCCCATAAACACTCTTTTTCCTAGTCTTCTCCCACCAGAAAAGAGAGTCGTGGAATTTGATTTGTGATGATCTCTTTATGCAGCAGCGACATGCTTAGAAATATCTTTAGCTAAACATCAGTAAGTTGCGGGAGATCCTTCGGAGCAAAAAGCACTCAGGATGACAGCTCTTTCTTAAGCACTCAAGACAACAAGCCCTTTCTTCAGCACTCCCAAAGAACTTCATCCGTGAGCGTCAAGCTAAGGTAATTTTGCTTAGAATGCTTTCACTCTATAGGTGCTTAGGAAAATGTAGGGTGGATTAGACGCGCCTTTTGCGTCGTAATCCACCAAGCTGCAGCAATTTGATAAGGTGGATTACGGCAAAAGGCGCCTAATCCACCCTACATTTTCCTTAGCTTGACGCCTATTGGATTGCACCCGGGCTACGCTTCTACTGAATTACCTTGTTTTGCCTGCAATTTCGCCAACGATGTTTTATACCGATTTTCCATCATCACAATCCGATCTTCATCTTCACGCGCAATCGCATTATAGTAATCCCGCTTATTGTTCAACCACATTAATTCAAATTGAACCGCTTTGATGAATGCTTCTTCAGGATTATTAATCGCTGCAGGGCAACTGAAAATCACTTTGCGGGTTTCGAAACGGTCTAAATGACCTTTGGGGAAGGCTTGGAAAAATGGGATGGAATCAACCGATACGCCGCCACCGACGACAACCGACAACCCTTTGTCTTTTGCACGTGCCGCTAAATCTATCGACATATCCAAAATGCGCTTGGAATTAATTTCATCACGCTTCAAACCCAATGAACCGACCATGTCAACACGACCGATCACAATACCATTTAGGTATTTAATTTCTGGCACTTTTAACATCTCAGCAAAATTTTTATAAGCTGTTTCAGTTTCAATATTGATCAGCAAATCAACGTGTTCAATATTGTCACGATAAACAATTTGGGAGGCTTTAATAAATTTTTGTAATGCATAAGGCGTTTCGACCATGGGGCCAATAATGCGTTGTGCGCCTAAGCTCACCGCATCTAACATGTCTTTGATGGCTTCACATCCGCCAATTTTAATATTTAAACCTAAGCCAGCATGGGAGGTGACATCTTTTAAACGCATCGCTTCTTCAAGACGCGTTCCTTCCGCTTCAAATTCTGCTTTAATTCCGCTCACGTGGTAATTGGCTTTTAAATCATTTAAAAGCGCGACCATTTGCTTTTCCAATTTATTCATTACTTATTCTCCAAAAATATCGCCCTATTCACTCATGTACAAATATGGATTCCCTTTAATATAGCTGTGCACTATATCACTCATCTGTCGGTCAAGTAAAACAGGTTCTATCGTAAATTGACTGATTGATTCCATGAAAATCATGTTAATTTGGCTATTGCTTACTTTTTTATCTTTCTGCGCGTGCGCGATTAAACTCTCGGCATTTATCCGCGGCTTCATCTCACAATGAAAATGCGTTTTGATAAATTCGTGCACATCGTGATACACGCTCTCCGCTAGCAATCCTTTTTGCCATGCAATGTAATTGGCAATGTCGATACCACGCGCCACCGCAATTCCATGCGGCACTTCATAATTCGTCGCCAGCTCTAAGGCGTGGCCAAACGTGTGGCCGTAATTTAAAATTCGGCGCACGCCATTATCGAACTCATCCTCTTCAATAAATTTCTTTTTGATCACGAGTCCTTGATGAATATGGCTTAACACTTCTGGATTTTTAAACCCATCGCGTTGCAGGGTTATTTTTAACGCTTGATACCCTTCAGTATCACCAATTAACAATAATTTAAAAATTTCGCCATAGCCTGAGTAAATCGCTTCATCGGACAATGTCTCAAGAAAACCAGGCAGAATGAAAATTTTCTCTGGCGGATGGAATGTACCCAGTTGGTTTTTAAAACCATTATAATTCAAACCTGTTTTGCCGCCGATGCAACTGTCACACATGGCAAGCAAAGTGGTTGGCACAAATATGAAACGCAAACCGCGATGATAAATATGTGCAACAAACGAAACGATGTCTTGTACGATACCGCCGCCAAACGCCACGATCGTCGTTGACTTGCTCGCATTGTGTTTTTGCAAAATCGTTAAGACTTCTTCCGCACCGCGCAATGTTTTATTTTCTTCGGTCGCAGTAATCGCATAAACAGGCGAAAATTCGCGTAATTGCGCCATCAGCGCAGGATACATGCGTTCGATAGTTTGATCGACAAACGTAATGACGTTTTTTAATTTAGCTAACTCAGCCAGCAATTCATCACTGCTCTGGGTAAACATCACTTCATATTTTTTACTGGTTGATGAAACAATAAAATTTTTTGACATTATTGCTCAAAGCCTCCGATTGAATAGCCACCATCCACCACAATTTCTTGTCCAGTTAAAAATCGGTTGGCATCCGAACAGAGAAAATAAGCCACTTCTGCAATATCTTTCGGCGCTGCAAGACGGCCTAGTGGAATTTTCCGTTTAAATCCTTCAATGGTTTTTTCATCATTGTTTTGTCGCGTTAATCGTGTGTCAACAAAACCTGGCGCAACGGTGTTGACTTTAATATTTTGGCCGCCTAATTCAATCGCCAATGTTTTCATCATGCCATTTAAGCAATGCTTAGAAGCCGAATATGAAAAACGTCCTCTACGTGCGAGGAAACCATAAATAGAAGACACACCGAGGATAAAACCATTTGCATTGATTTTGTTGTGTTTGACTAACTCATGAGTGATTTTGTAAAACGACATCGCGTTTATTTGCATGGTTTTTTCAATATCTGTCAATGCTATTTCGGCGATTGGCTTGGGTACGTTGACCCCTGCGCAGTGAACAAATACATCAATCGTGTTGGGCACATGTTGTAGATAACGCTCAATCGATGCAGGAATTTCTAAATCTAATTCGGTGCGTGTTGGCATGAGCACATGAAATTTCTCGGTTGAGAATTTTTCAATAATCGCTTGGCCAATATCGCCGGTGCCGCCGGTGATTAATAACGTTTTCATCTAGACCTCTTCTGCTAGCATATCAATTAACATATTGTCTGCTAATTCTTCACGACTCAAAAATGGCGCTAAATCTTCTAACGGTTTTGACACCATGCGGCCATCGGCCAAGCGTTTTGAACTCATCTTGGGTGCGAATTGTTGCTCTAAGCTTAAAAAGACTTCGCAGATAGCGGGGCCGTCTGTTTGCAACATCGCTTGAATTGCGCCTTGCATATCCGCATGACGTTCAAGACGCGAATAAGGCAATTCATAAGCTGCGGCTAATTTTTCAAAATCTGGAAAACCTAATCCACTGTCGGGGCCGACACCCACTAACGGTTGGCCAAAGAAATTATTTTGGGTTTGGCGAATCGAGTGATAGCCGTTATTGTTTAACACAAAAATTTTGACGGGATAGCGATTAAAAGAAATCGTTGCGAGTTCTTGAATATTTTGTTGGATACTGCCGTCACCTGCAATACACACGATGGGTTTAAAATTCGAAGCGACACATGCACCGATAGCAGCGGGTAAATCATAACCCATCGAGGCAGAACCGGAATTGGTATACAAACGCTGGCCTTTTTTCATCTGCATCGCTTGGAATGCGGTGACACACGCAGTGCCATCACCAGTGACGGTAATTTGATTTTCTGGCAATGCTTGGCTCAGCGCATGCATAAAGCAATATGGATTTACTTTCTCTTTTATTTCCCAATATTCTTTTTGCACCACGGGATAACGATTTTTGCGTTCTTTGCACCAGGCCTGCCAGTCTGTGTTGCTTGGCATTTTTTGCTTGCCTAACAATGCTAGCATTTGTTGGAAAAAATCGGCTAAATGCGCTTGCACCGGCATATCAATGCGAATAGTGGGTTTAATCATTTCTAAGGGATCGATATCCACCATGATTTTAAATGCGTTGCGCGCGAACGTTTTGTAATTGTATCCAATTTGTCGGATGTTGAGACGATTACCCAATACCAATAATAAATCCGAATTTTGCACTGCAAAATTACCTGCACGATCACCGATCGTGCCGGGTCGGCCGATATATAATGGATGATCATCATGCAATACATCATGGGCATTCCAGGCGGTCGTCACTGGAATTCCGAGTTGATCGATCAATTGTAAAAATGCACTGTGTGCGCCGGACAAGCGAACACCGCCGCCTGCTAAAATTACCGGACGTTTTGCGGCGGCGATTTTTTCTAAAATAATTTGGATGGCAGATGTTTCAACGGTTGGAACTCGAGGATGATACAGATCTGTATTAAAACTTGGTAATTGTGTTTCATCAATCATTGAACCTTGAACATTCATGGGAACATCCACCCACACTGGACCTGGACGACCGTATTTCGCGAGAAATAAGGCTTTTTGTAAATGGTATTTAATCAGTAATGGATCATCGACGGAGACCGCGTATTTGGTAATCGGTTTGACGCAAGGAATGATACCGCATTCTTGATCACCGAGTTGGCGAATATTGAAACCGGTGCTGTCAATGGTCGTGTCATAGCGAACTTGGCCGGATAAAACAAACATGGGGATCGAATCTGTCCATGCGCCAAATACGCCATTGAGTGTGTTAATTCCGCCTGGGCCGGTGGTGACGTTGACGACTGGCATTTCATTGCTGAGACGGGCGTGGCTTTCGGCTGCCATGGCGCATGCTTGTTCGTGGTGATTGAAAATCACTTTTAAGTTGGGGTGTTTGCCCAATGAATTATTCATGTGCATGGCACCACCGCCGGTGAGCATGTAGACATGTTTAATGCCATTTTCGACTAAGAAATTGGCGATGTAGTCGCTGACTTTTATCATTGTTTATCCTCTTTTAAAACGTTTGTTAGTGCATTTTTCCGGTCTAACAGAATCACCTGTTTACAGGGCCAACTAAAAAATAACTATATTCAGCCCAGTAAATTATTCTTTTATTAAATCATCTAATCTATCTGTCAACGTTCCACCTTTTGCTGATAATTTACTAAGCTTCTCAATAAAGGCTCTTGATACCTTGTATGTTAGAACCCTTGCAAAAAGCTTCCCCCTGCGGGTTGGCGAATCGGCACGAATTTAGATGAGTAATTTCCCCTTCCTCCCATTTTGCCTTTTAAAATGGGAGGAAGGGGCCAGGGGTAGGAGGGAAAAATTAAGAAAGCGTTTTTTTATTTTTATATTTTAAAACCAACCTCCTACCCCTGCCCCCAATGGCACTAGCTTAAGAACTGTCGTCCCGGAATTTAGTAGCTCTTAACGAGCGCCTTTTGCTCGTTTAGAGCTACTTAATGTCCGGGATCCATCTTCAATTTATCGCCCTCTTGCTTTTAACTTATATGCTTTAAGCAAAATGGATCCCGGACATTAACTGGCGCTAAATTCGCAAAAAGCGCTCATTAAGCGCCAGTAAATTCCGGGACGACAGTTCTTAAGCTAGTGCCATTGACCCCTGCCCCCTTCCTCCTACTCAAAGCGTAGGAGGAAGGGGAATTACTTGTCTAAATTCGTGTCGATTCGTCAGCCCTCCGGGGAAGGCGTTCTAAGCTAATTTGTGTTAAGCATGCATTTCATTCATCTCATACCAAGCCTTAGTCGCTTTTATTGCATCCAACAGCTTGACGCCCACCTGCAATCCCAATTCTTCTTTAGCACGTTTTATACCAGGCACATAACGGTCTGGCAATACATGCGGATTTGGAGTTTTTGCGATCGTTACCTCTGGCATCGAATCAAACGCTTTCGCCACCCACTCAGCTATTTCAGCAATGCTGTATCCTTCATCGGAACCGACGTTATAAGGCCGCAATGTTTCTCCCTCTATCAAAATCGTCCACAACCAAACGGCTAAATCGGCTGCGTATAAATAAGAACGATAAGGACTACCATCACCACCAATGTGAATCGTATTTCCGCTTAGCGCATCACGAATAAAATTACCAATCGCAAAATGAATATCTAACGGCAAATGCGGCCCAACAAATGCAAAGCAACGCGCAATTTTGATATCAAGACCATATTGTTTTGCGTACAAGGTGCAAAGATGCTCCGCAGCGAACTTGCCAACGGCATAAGCAGAACGAGAATCTTCTACGCGCGGATAACCCACATACTCTTCATCCAGATGAGTGATCTCGGGCGGCTGACGGCCATACACTGCACCAGAACTCACCAACAAAAAGCGTTTCGCCTGACAGTGACGGGCAAATTCTAGAACCCGCTTAGTTCCCAACAGGACGGTATCAAACATTAAAATAGGATTGCTCTCATTGAGCGCTGCACTGGCATCCGTCGCCGCATGAATCACCTGCGAAAAAATTTCATCTGGAAACGAAAAATTCAACACATCCCCTTGATAAAAAGCCAGCGCAGGCTCTTGAAAAAGATGCGGGCACTTACGTGCAAATGCATCCGGATTTCTCGTCAGCACAGTCATTTTTGCATTCAAATTTAATTTTTTATTCGCCCAAACAAAACTCTCTAATAACCATGCCCCAAAAAATCCCGTGCCGCCGGTTAAAAAAATTGTTTGGTTGCGCAACGCTTCCCAAACAGTGGGTGTCCGCTCAAGAATATAATTTAAATCATGGGCGGATAAATTTTTCATGTCACGCGCTCATAAACAGTGATGAGCTCACTCTTGGCAATCGGTCGGTAATCCTTGCGAACAGCATCAAACGCATTTTTCAACACTCGCAACGTAAATGCTCGATCATAGGAAGAAAGACTTAATTTAAATTCTTTGGTCAACGGATCATCCGGCATAAAAATATCGTGATAAAAATTGCGGTCGATATCAGTATCGACAAATAAATAACGGGGTTTTTTCAATTGAAAATAATCTGCCAATAATTGATAGTCATTGGTATTCTGCAAATTTGTCAGTAATTCATTGTATGGCATGGCCGTATACTTGCCCGCTAAAATAGGCAGCAGCGCCTCATAACGCGAAATGATATAAATCGATTTTTCCGGTGCGTATTGATCAATCAACTGCACAGCAGAGCTAAATAATTCTGGCTGCATGGTGGACTGAAATCCCGCAGTCGGAAATGGCCAGACATACACTTTATGCGTTGCAAAATTTCGGTAATAATTTTTTTCATGGAAATAAAATGAAAAAGCCGTTGGAATATACACAATAAAAACTAACATTAGCGCGAGATTTAATAATGCACGTTCATTCATCACTGCATGGGTGTAACGAATCAGTAAATAAATAAAACAACAAACTAACAATGAGAGAGGCACAGCGATATTCAACAAATGATGCGGCATGGGGAACCACAACACATAAATCATAAGCAATTGCGAATAAAACATTACCGCTAGCCAAAAATAATTGACGGGATCTTTCAAATCACGAAATAAAACAGCTGCAAAATAAAATAGACCAGAACAAAGTAATGCCGTAAACACCACACTGGCATGCGTCATCGGGCTGCCGATACCCAGTAAAAAATAGGCGAAATTTGGATTCTTTCCTGGAATCACAATAAATCCACCTAATGCAATACAACTCATGAATACGGCTAAGAACGAAGGCCATAAACCGCTACGCTCATAGGCTGCACGCAGCACAACAGTGGTGCTGATCGATGCAATTAAAAATAAACCAAATTCTTTGCTACATGCCAATGCAATAAAACTAAATCCATAACTCAACAACAATTGGGTAATGCGACGATCTCGTGCATACAAATAAAAACAAAAGAGTGCGGGCAAATCAAATAAATGTCGCACCGGGTTTAAACCAGGCCAGAGGCGTATTAATTCAATGCCTATTCCAAGCAAGCTCGCGACAGAAATTAACAGAGCGAGCAAGCCATACTCCACTCGTCGAAAAATAAATAAGACTAGCAATAAAAAACCCAGATAGTACGGTGGATAAAAAGAGAAGAACAAATGAAAATAATTCTGATAATTCACTCCTCCCATCCAAGTGAGTATCTTGCTAAAAGCGATTGTATTATACCAACCATAGACCATCGTTATTTGCGAAAGATCAGCGCCTTGTGCCGCCGCAAAAATCGGAGTGAAAAAATAATTATGATGATAAAAAAACCAAGCTGTTCGGCTTTGGTCAATGAATTCAATTAAATTTTTCTCAATGAAATTCCATTCCAGCGGGGTATAAACACGATGCTGATAAGCGTCTCGTTGTTGCACCGAGAGGAGAACCAGTTGAGCGATTTTTTGCTGATCACTCGTCTCATCAAAGACGGCTGACAACATAAAATATTGTTTGCCAGGAATTTCACCCTTCACTGACAACTGATGGGTGGGTCGGTCATAAATCAAATGATACTTTTGTTCATATTCATTCATCGCTAAAAACTTGTCTAATAAGGGTGTAGCAGGCACCACTACGTAAGAATTCGGCGGCAATTCGGGTTCAGCACCTTGATCAATTCGTGGATCATATTTGAATAATCCACCAATATCATGGTCATTGACAAATTGCGTGGTATCAACCCACTCCCCTGTTTGCAATTGTGTTTGTCCTGGAATATCCATGTAATCATTTTCGATCAACATCGGCTTAAAAATCAGCGGCTGAAAAATAAACCAAACTTGCGCTAATAAAAAAACGATGGCTGCCCGACAGAACCATCGTGGAATCAGGGGTAGTGTTTTTAACGGAATCGTTAGCCAGAGCATGGGTAACAACATCACGAAAAACAACCAAGTCGGCACCCAATGCAGAAAGAAATTACCAGCAACAATTAAGCGGTAGGTAAAAAAACCATTGAGCAGAAAGAAGAGAACCAATCCTATTTTTTTCAGCAGAAATTTATGTTTAAAGAGAAGTGCTTTCTCGCGAAGTTGACCGTATTGCAAAACACATGCCACTAAACCAATATAAACCGCCAAGCAAACTAAGCCGAAAAAGTATTGCAAAATCACGGCGAGCTTACCCGAACCATTGACCAAGGCTTGATAACCAATCTTAGAGACGGCGAAGTTTAGAAGAGAAACATTATAAACATCATCCACCAATAGCATGCTTAGCTTAATGAACGCTAATCCACAGATAAAAAAATGTAAAAACAATATTTTTTTAAGGGTTGCATGCGAGAGGGGATTGCTGATTATCATAATAAATAGCGCTCTTCAGATTAATTTACCCATCGTACTTCAAAAAGTGAAGTTGTCAATTACAGTAAGCCAGACGCTTCTCATTTCCATGCGGCAGCTTTTAAAACGGGATCCGGTGCTTAAAATTATTTTATACAAATCCCCCTTGTTCCCTCTTTTTCAAAGGGGGAGACCTGCTAAACAGCTTCACGACAAAACGCGGAGCTGCTTAGTAAGTCTCCCCCTTTGAAAAAGGGGGAACAAGGGGGATTTGTATAAAAGCAACATTTTCAGAAAAAACGTTTAGCCCTTTACCAAAAGACTTTTCTAACACTCAATCCTGCTCAGCAAAATTAATTCGTTCTTTCTCAACCACCAACGGTCTTTTCATGACGCGTGTATGCACTGTGGCAAGATACTCGCCTAGCAACCCAATAAAAAACAATTGCACAGAGGAAAAGAAAAATAACCCAATTAAAATAGGCGCCATACCCGCATTAAAGGAATGCCAAAAAATTAATTTAAAAGCAAGATAGAAAAATGAAATAACAAAACTGAGGCCTGACAGAAAAAAACCGGCCATGGTCGCAAGCCGCAGTGGCATCTTAGAATAACTGGTGATGCCTAACATCGCCATATCATAATAGGTATAAAAATTATTTTTGGTAATACCGCGTTTACGCACCGGTTGGGTATAAGGGATTTCAGCCATATCGAATCCCACTTCCGCAATCAAGCCACGAAAATAAGGATAAGGATCATCATACGTGCGCAGCACTCGCATGACTTCTTGGTCATACAAACCAAAACCGGTGAAATTTTTAATTAAGCGCACATCGGCAATCCGGGTAATAAAATGATAATACATTTTGCGGATCATGCTCATAAATAGGGATTCTTGCGCATTGGGTTTTATGCCAATGACAATTTTGTACCCTTCTTCCCATTTTTGCAGAAAATGTCGGATCATTTCGGGTGGATCTTGCAAATCCGCCACGATTGAAATAACAGCATCGCCGCGTGCTTGCAATAAGGCATGCGAGGGTGATCGGATATGACCAAAATTGCGGGTATTCACAATAATTTTGACGTTTTTGTCTTGTTCCGCAATCTTTTTCAGAATAGCAACGGTATTATCAGCAGACGCATTATCAATAAAGATATGCTCATAACGATAGCCTGGTAACTCAGCAAAAACATTTTTCACTTGCTGATACACATCCGCCACATTTTCTTCTTCGTTGAAACACGCTGTTACGATGCTAATTAATTTCATGGCGCTCACTGAATACAAAATATTTGTTGAGAACAAAACTCATCACCGCTAATGGGAAAATCGTGATGAAACCGGTTAGATAGTAATTACTTGAGAAGAGATGCAATAATTTCAATAAGAGTATATTGATGCCATATAGAAACCCATAAACACCGATAAATTTAAAAATTAACGAATGTTTCATATTCTTAAAAACAATTCGACCCGTGGTCAAAAAATTAAATAACACGCCCAAACTGGTAGAAAGAGCCACCGCAAGAACATAATACAAACCCAGGTAAATAAATAAGACATAACAGAGATAAGAGAATGCCGTATTGATACCGCCCACAAAAAGAAACAGCACCATCTGCCGCTGAGCGACAGATAGTCTGTTAAAAAATACGTTATGCGGTAACTGATTTTTCAGCATGCGCATTCACTTTTACAAAGTCTTCAAACGATTGATGAATATGCGCGATTTGTTCATCTGTCAATCCATGATGACAACCCATCAAAATACCGCCACGCATAACTTGATCGGCATGTTTGTAACCGTTGCTCGCTTCGCGGCGCTCAATATGTTTGAAACCGGGTTGACGGAGCACATTTCCAGTAAACACGGTACGCGTTTGAATATTGCGTTTTTCTAAGAAAATTTGTAAGTCACGTCGATTGAATGGCGCATTCTCTTTCAGCGTTAATGCGAATGCTAACCAACCCGTGCGTGATTGCGGTAATTGCTTGGGTAGAATAAACCAATCTTGGTATTGACGGAAAAAGTCGGTGTGGATTTGGTAAGCTTTTTCGCGCAATTCAATATTTTTATCGAGTTTGCTTAATTGCACTAACCCAAATGCTGCGCCCATTTCTGACGGTTCTAAGTTATAACCTAATGCTTCAAACACAAATTTTGCATCGTAATCGATGCCTTCGACTTGAATGTTGAAACGATTTTCGATGGCTTCTGATTCAACGAAGAGCGATGAGCTGCGTCCCCAGCTACGTAATAATTTCGCGCGCTCTGCTAATTTCGCATCATTGACGCATAACATGCCGCCGTTACCCGCACAGTTAATCACGTGTGAGCCGTAAAAACTGGTCGTGCTAATATCGGTATAACGCCCAACTGATTGACCATCCACTGTTGCGCCTAATGTGTCGGCAGAATCTTCAATCACAACCAACTGATATTTGTCGGCTAATTCACGCAATTTTTTCCAATTGGGTAAATTGCCTAACAAATTAGGAATCATCAATGCTTTGGTTTTTGGTGAAATCATTTCTTCGACTTTTTCAGCATCAATATTGAAAGTGCCTGGCTCAACATCGACAAAAACAGGAACTAATCCGTTTTTAACCAGAGGCGCTACGGTGGTTGAAAAAGTTAATACTGGCGTAATGACTTCAGAACCTGCGGGTAACCCTAAAATTTCTACGGCAAGATAATTCGCAGAAGAGCCGGAGTTCACCATAATGCCCGCTTGTTTTGCAAATAAAGCAGCGACTTTTTGCTCCATTTCGCGAACGTGGTAACCCATTTGAGTGGAGGTTCGTAATACTTTTACAACGGCTTCAATTTCTTCTTCGCCATGTACTGTGCGTCCGTAGGGAACATGGATAGGTTGTTGTGTCATGTTGGTTGTCCTTTTGTCTATTTAAATTCTTGAAATAAAACTTTTAAAATTAAACATTTTAAAATAAAACTCTTTCTTGGTTTCAGCACTTGCTTAAGAAAAAGCTGTCATCTGGAGCACTTAAGAAAGAGCTGTCATCTTTAGCGCTTAAGAAAGAGCTGTCATCTTTAGCGCTTAAGATAAGGGCTGTCATCCTGAGTGCTTTTCGCTCCGAAGGATCTCCCGCAAATTTCTGATGCTTAGCTAAAGATATTCTTAAGCATCTCGCTGCCCCATAAGGAGATCCTTCGGAGCGAAAAGCACTCAGGATGACAGCCCTTTCTTAAGCACTCAGGATGACATCCCTTTGTTACGCATACTCCTCAATCTGCCGCAGCGTCACCGCCCGCATATCCTCACCTTGGTGAAACGCACGATACCATTCCACCGTTTTTGCTAATGCCTGCTGAATATTCCACTTCGGCTGCCACTGCAATTTCGCATTCGCTTTCGAACAATCTAATTTTAAATAACCCGCCTCGTGTAACGTCGGCTCGCCCACTTTTTCCCAACTCGCCGCCCCACCCCACAAACGAATCACTTCATCTGCAATCCACGAAACTGGTTTTGCATCCGCATCCACCGGCCCAAAATTCCAAGCCTCCGCAAAGTGTTGCGGCTCACGGTACAATGCTTGCGCTAAACACATATAACCTGAAACAGGTTCTAACACATGCTGCCACGGTCGAATCGCATTGGGATAACGAATCGTCAATGCTGCTTCCCGCTGACACGCAGAAATCAAATCGGGAACTAACCGGTCTAACGCCCAATCACCCCCACCAATCACATTACCCGCACGCGTCGAGGCTAAACCAATCATCGGTTGCAACACTTTGTAATAAGAATTACGAAACGCACTGGTGACTAATTCCGCACAACCTTTGCTGCTGCTATACGGATCATAACCGCCCATGGGTTCATTCTCTCGATAACCCCAATGCCATTCTTTATTTTCGTAACATTTGTCCGTGGTAATATTCACCACTGCTCGCACGTTTTTGGTTTTACGGGCGGCTTCTAATAAATTGACGGTACCCATCACATTAGTTGCATAAGTTTCAACAGGATGATCATAGGAATAACGGACTAACGGTTGCGCTGCCAAATGGAAAATAATGTCCGGTTGATGCTCTGTTAATGCCGCGCTCAATGTTTTTTCATCACGCACATCGGCACGAATATCAACCATGTCATTGGCTAATTGTACTGTCGAAAAAAAATTAGTCTCAGTCGGTGGTTCTAATGAGTAACCCACCACCTGTGCTTGCAAATGCTGCAACCAAAAAGATAGCCAGCCACCTTTAAAACCGGTGTGTCCCGTGATAAAAACTTTTTTGCCGCGCCAGAAATTTACCAAATTTTCCATGGTGCATCGCCCGTTGTCCACAAATCTTCTAAATGAGTTTTATCCCGCAAGGTATCCATGGGTTGCCAAAAACCTTGATGCATGAAAGCTGACAATTGCCCTTCATTCGCCAATTTTTCTAAGGGTTCACGCTCCCAAGTGGTTGCATCGTCTTTGATATATTTCAACACTTCCGGTGACAACACAAAAAAACCACCATTAATCCAACCACCATCCCCTTCGGGTTTTTCACAAAAACCTGCAACCGCTTCACCGTCCAACGATAATGCACCAAAACGACCGGGAGGTTGCGTGGCAGTCATGGTGGCGAGACGACCATGTTGACGATGGAATTTTAATAATTTGGGGATGTCCACATCGGCAACACCGTCGCCGTAGGTTAAACAAAAATCTTCATTTAAATAATGAGCAACACGTTTCAAACGACCGCCGGTCATCGTGTTTTCGCCAGTTTCAACCAATGTCACGTTCCAAGGTTCGGCATTGTGCTGGTGAACTTCCATTGAATTCTTTGCAATGTTAAAGGTGACATCAGAAGTGTGTAAAAAATAATTCGCAAAATATTCTTTAATGATATAACCCTTGTAGCCCAGGCAAATAATAAAATCATTAATGCCGTGTGCGGAATAAATTTTCATGATGTGCCAGAGAATGGGCTTACCACCAATTTCAACCATGGGTTTTGGGCGCAGCGCCGTTTCCTCGCTGATTCGAGTCCCTAAGCCTCCTGCTAATATGACCGCTTTCATGCTTCACCTCTTTTATTCTATTTTTATTCCATACACCATCCGCGCAGGTATCTTACAAGCTCACTTTCAGGGTGTAAAGTTCAAACATTTTTTTCCAAACTAAAAAATGCAAAAACATGATCGGGACTGAGAACAGGTTGCTCATGCAGCAATGCGCTGAACGTTTGTTCTAATGTTGCGCCTCGATCGAGATACCCCTCTTGGTCAATTAGAATTCCTTTAAATCCAGCGGCTTTCAGTGTTTTCAACATCTCAGGCGGCGACTCCGCACTGACGCTAGCCTGCCACGCGGCTATTTCACGACCGCGAATAGTGCCATAACTCCAATGCAATTGGTGGGTGTGCAAATAAAGCCGGAAGCCTTCATAATCTTTCATTAACACAACGGGCGGATTTTCAGGAAAAGCGATGTAGGGCAATTGAAAAATTTGACTATCGGCTGGCAGGCGGCTTTCAAGTGTGGCTGCAAACTGTGCATCCTCTGCATATTTTTGTTGAATGCGTTGATAATCAGCCGTAAAAGGCGCTGAAATAGGTGTTTCATCAAATAACCCCAGCATTGTCAGCAATAAGACGACGAGCCAAAAAAGTTTTTTATGTCGCGTTTGAAAAAAACGCTGCACGATTAAAAACAATGCCAACAACGCAAAGAAACCGATAAAAATACTGATCCGATTATAGGACCGAATCATCGGTGTGATGCGATATGAAAATACCGCGCCCAATCCGCCGATTGTGCCAAATAATATACCAAAGACGGTTAAGCGACTGAGCAGCATTAACAAAGCATTTTCCACTTGATTGCGACGTAGCAGCAATATCAGCAAGAGAGCAAAAAAACCAATCGTACCTAATATACCCAATGTAGCCGTTCGATTCTCATTGACCAGAGGAGAAATTTTTTCATAATGCGCCGCTGCTTTGCGAAAACCGCGTAAATGATGCTGCTGAATCGGCGTGATCATTTGATTGATTTTTAAACCGTAGGTTTCGGCATCGGCGGGACTGCGACTGATTTCTCGATTCTTACCTTGTTGATGATGATAAATCAGCGTTGGACTCATATTCACCATCACGGTAAGGCATAAAATTATTACCAAACCACAGGCTTTGAAAAATTTTCTCGGTTTGTTTTTTTCAAACCAGGCATATAGTCCTGTCAGCAAGATAAAAAATGCGCCAAATACTGCGTAATACACACCGGATGACGCGCAAAAAATAGCACAGAGAATCATCAACCCGCTTTTATTGAAAATAGGATGTAATGTAGGGCGATAAACAGAAACCATTAATAAAACATACAGTGGTACGACATAAATAGCCGACAGCAACAGATGATGCTCTCCGCGCAGCCAGTGATAGGGCAAGAAAGTAAATAATAAACTGATGGCAAATGCGCTGATGCGTTTTATTTTTAGAATACGCAATACGATGAGAGAGAAGATAATGGAAAGAAGATAAGTGCCTAAGTAAAAAACATTCAGCACGACGGCATAATTTTTTGAAAACAGTGCAATGAGACGGATCAACAAAAAACTGGCGGCATCGGATTGTGGATAATCTCCGAGTTGATACACGCCGGGTGCGCCTAAGTTGGGATTCGTTAAATACCAACCGGTCTCAATAATAGTTTTAATCGCCGCACTGCCGAACAACCCATCTTCTTGGTAAACGAGTGGTAAATCAAATTGGAACCAGGGATACAGGACAAAGAAAAAAATCAGTAGACAGACAATAATACTACTTGCAAATAATCCAACATCCTTTTTGTGACTTCGCATCTGCCAATCCTTTTATGTGCCTATAGCGCACTATAAAAATTTCCTGCCAAAAGTCAATGAACTTACGTTGTTGGCTGCGTGACGATTCGGTGTTATGTCTCGGGGTGTCGTGCCAGCGCTCTTTTACATAGGTATCTACACAAGCGTAATTCCAAGTTCGTTGTCTATCAATTGCGAGAGCTGCTTAAGACAGAGGCTGTCATCCTGAGTGCTTTTCGCTCCGAAGCAACTGTCTTGAAAATTATATAGCAGTTATCTGCTTCGAGAAGTCTCTCCCTTTGAAAAAGGGAGGTCAGGAGCTGACGGCTCGACGCAAATTCCACCCATGCGTCGTCCTGAAAAATATGACGTCAACGTATTTTAACCGTAGCGACGGTACTCGCACGGAATATTTATTCAGGATCCACTTGAGTATCATCGATCCCTATAAATTCCAGAATCAGCTCTTCGTTCGTGGATCCTGAATAAATCTTACGCGCTACTGCAATAACTGCGGTCAAATGATTTGGCGTAAGATTTTTCAGGACGACGCATGGGTGGAATTTGCGTCGATCCGTCAGGGTCAGGAGGGATTTTTATAAAATTTATTTTTTTACAAATCCCCCTCAATCCCCCTTTTTCAAACATAGGTATCTACACAAGCCACCCATGTGTCGTCCCGCGCGGCTTTTAGCGCGGGACGACACATGGGTGGCTTGTGTAGATACCTAAGTTTTTCAAAGGGGGAAGCTCTTCTCTAAGCAATATAATAACTTATTCTTGAGGGGCAAAATGGAGGATTAAGAAAGGGCTGTCATCCTGAGCGCTTTTCGCTCCGAAGCATCTCCCGCAAATTTCTGATGTTTAGTTAAAAGTATTCTTAAGCATCTCTCTACTTCATCGGGAGATCCTTCGGAGCGAAAAGCACTCAGGATGACAGCCTCTGTCTTAAGCAGCTCTCGCAATTGATAGACAACAAACTTAGAATTACGCTTGTGTAGATACCTATGGTGCTTTTAGCTGGCATCCAGCTTCAATCGAAATTACTCTGGAGCCAGCTAAACATGATTAGTTCAATTTGCGATAATTCGAGATAAGCAATTCTACCGGATAACGATTCTGTTACTAGATAACAACTCTTTGATTTTAAATATATAATCATTTCTTAATAGCATTTTTCACCTTGAATATTCGACTTTCTAATCCGAATTTTCAAGTTTATCAAGCGGGGGGTGGAAAAGCAATGAAGGCTGCTTTGACACAGCCTCCGTATTTTTTTGGATTCAATAATCAACCAACCGTTAACTGATCCACTAAATCCTTCATAGTTTTTTCATCCATCCGCTTGAAGCCTTTTACTGTTTTTAACTCATCCAGCGATTTGAATTCCCCATTTTTTTTGCGATAAGACACAATTGCCTTTGCCTTGCTCATCGACATACCATTCACGGCTGCTAATTCTTGCGCAGTCGCTTTGTTGATATTGACCTTATTCGCCACAGGTTGCGCAGCCGTTGCCTTGGGTGCGGTTGCTGTAACCGGTGTTTGGGTTGCATTTTCTTTCGCAAATACAGCGGTGACTAAACTCATCGCCGCAATAGCTGCGATAAACGTACGATAAAACGACATGATAAAACTCCTTAGTTTGTTTTTTAAATTTTTAAAAAAATCCGACAGCAGATGATGTCAGACGTATTGGTTTGAAGGGTGTGATCTGAGGGAGGTAGAGATATTATTGATAATGCAGAAAAAATTGGGTAGGAAATAAAAAGGTATGCTTTTTTATAAAAAAGATTATTCCAAAGCATGGTGCGTATAATGCCGTCTAATTTAAGTATGTCAAGAGTAATTAGGCATAATTTTTTCTAAAGTAAAAACAACCAATTTTTCAACCGATCCCTTTTCTCATGCCTTAATTGTGATAAACTTGCGGCAGTTTTTTACTTTAATTAGGGGCACCCCCATGCATCACAAAGTCATTCTCAAATTCCATTTGTTGTTAGCATTGCTTGTCACCCTGATGATCAGCACCCTCACATTCGCCAACCCCGTGATTGCGATCCCGACCCAACCTCAGCCCAATATGACACCCACCACGCCGGATTTGAATGTCCAAAGTTATATTTTGATCGACGCCAACAGTGGAAAAATCATCGCTGAAAAAAATGCAAACAAACACATGGCGCCTGCCAGTTTAACCAAATTGATGACGATGTACGTGGTTTCCAATGCCTTAAAAAATGGCACGCTGCATTTGGATGATAAAGTTCGTATTAGCGAAAAAGCCTGGCGTACTGGCGGTTCGCGTATGTTTGTAAAAGTGAATTCCGATGTCTCGGTACATGATTTATTGCAAGGCATTGTGGTGGCATCCGGAAATGATGCCAGTGTGGCCATGGCAGAACATTTGGGCGGCACCGAAGAAGCATTCACCGGCTTGATGAATGAACAAGCGAAATTAATCGGCATGAAAGATAGCCATTTTGTTGACAGCAATGGGTTACCCAATCCACAACATTATTCAACCGCACACGATTTAGCGTTATTAGCACAAGCCATTATCAAAAATTTTCCCGAAGATTACCGCTTATATTCCGAAAAATGGTTTGTCTATAACAATATCCGCCAACCTAATCGCAATCGGTTGTTATGGCGTTTTCAATACGCCGATGGCTTAAAAACAGGACATACGGATGAAGCAGGTTATTGCCTAGTCTCCTCCGCCGTCAAAGACGGTACCCGATTAATCAGCGTGGTGATGGGCGCGCCCAGTGATTCAGCTCGCACCGAAGATTCCATCCGCCTGTTAACCTATGGATTCCGCTTTTACGAAACACATAAATTATATAATGCAGCGACTGCCTTAACTGAAGTACGCGTTTGGAAAGGTCAAAATAAACAAGTCAAACTTGGCTTACTAAAAGATCTCTACGTCACCATGCCTGCTGGACAATACAAAAATATTCAAGCCAGTCTTGTCATCAATGAGCCGGTGAAAGCACCGATTGTGAAAGGCCAACCCTATGGCGCATTGAATGTCACATTGAATGGCCAACTTTTGGTAGCAGAGCCCTTAGTGGCAATGGACAATGATCCCAAAGGCGGTTTATGGCGCAGAATGACCGATTCATTTCGTTACAGTTTCAACAAGGTTTTTTCGAAATCAAATGAAAAAGTGAATAACGGTTAGTTATGACAGAAACCAACGAACCTCTTTTACAATTTCCTTGCGACTTCGTCATCAAAATATTTGGCGTGGCCTCCGATGAATTTGAATTAGCGGTTTTAACCATCATCCGCAAACACGTGGCGGAATTACGCGAAACAGCCATTCGCAGTCGTCCCAGCAAAGATGGCAAATACCTCGCGTTATCCATCACCGTGCATGCAGAAAGCAAAGAACAGTTGGATGATATATACCGCGAATTGAGCGCTGATCCATTAGTCCTTATGGCATTATGAATACCAACACAGTCATCATTCGAAAGCTCAGCCAGCAAGATTATTTATCTTGCTGGCGAGCGATGCAAACGCTGACCAACCAACGCGATGAGACGACCCCAGATGAAATTTGGACGTTAGAACACCCGCCTGTTTTTACCCAAGGACAAAATGGCAAACCGGAACATATTCTAAACCCGGGGAATATACCTGTCATTCCAGTCGATCGGGGTGGTCAAGTGACTTATCATGGTCCCGGCCAATTAGTTCTCTATCCCTTAGTGGATTTAAAACGAAAAAAATTAAATGTCCGGCAAATGGTGTCACTCCTCGAAAACTCAATCATTCAATTATTAAATGACTATGCGATCACAGCGTATGCCAAAGCCGATGCGCCCGGGGTCTACACCCAAGATAAAAAAATTTGCTCGATCGGTTTACGTATCCGCCGCGGCTCGTCTTATCATGGATTGGCATTGAATGTCGCTATGGATTTGGAACCGTTCCGTCGCATTAATCCTTGCGGTTTCGCCTCCTTAGAAATGACTCAAATCAAAGATTTTCAATCTGCTATTGAAATGAAGACCGTTGAAATGCAATTGACTCATTATTTAATTGCAAATTTAGGATATAATGACACGCTTATTCAATCTGGAATGCCTTATGCAACAAGCCAATAACCCGAATAATAAACAACGCGGCAAAGAAAAACTTGCGCGAATTCCCGTTAAAATTGAACCTACTCACGATCCATTGCGCAAACCGGACTGGATCCGCATTCGGTTAGCGACGGATCCATCCGTTGCGAATCTGAAACAAATTTTGCGTCAGAATAAATTAGTCACCGTGTGTGAAGAAGCCTCGTGTCCCAATTTATCGGAATGCTTTAGTCACGGCACCGCAACGTTTATGATCATGGGTGATAAATGCACCCGACGTTGCAGTTTTTGTGATGTGGCGCACGGCAAACCAGACCCGCTCGATCCCAATGAGCCGATTAATCTTGCCAATACTATCGCTCAAATGAAGTTGCGTTACGTCGTCATTACATCGGTTGATCGTGATGATTTAAAAGACGGTGGCGCAAGTCACTTTACCGCTTGCTTACATGCCATTCGCGCCCAGAATCCGACGATCAAAATTGAAACATTGGTGCCTGATTATCGCGGCCGTCTTGAAGTGGCACTGACTGAAACCGGCAATGCCTTGCCAGATGTTTTTAATCACAATATTGAAACGGTGCCCCGCTTATATAAACAAGCGCGACCCGGATCGGATTATTTGCATTCGTTACAATTGCTCAAACAATTTAAACAACGTTTTCCGCATACCCCTACCAAATCTGGTTTGATGCTCGGGTTAGGTGAAACAGATGATGAAATCAAACAAACATTACGTGATTTGCGTGCTCATGATGTGGATATGCTCACATTAGGTCAATATCTCCAACCCAGCAAATTTCATATGCCGGTTGTTCGTTACATCACCCCGCAACAATTTAAAGAATTGGCGGATTATGCTGATTCTATCGGTTTTAAAAATGTTGCCAGTGGGCCGTTAGTTCGCTCATCCTATCATGCGGATCGTCAAGCGATGGGTGAAGAAGTCAAATAGCACAAACGCTCATCCGCTTTCGGGTGAGCGTCGAATGAGAATTTATTTTTTTTATACAAATCCCCCTTGTTCCTGACGGATCGACGCAAATTCCACTCATGCGTCGTCCTGAAAAATCTTACGCCCAAATTATTTGACCGCAGTTATCGCAGTAGCGCGTAAGATTTATTCAGGATCCACGAACGAAGAGCTCATTCCTGAATTTATAGGGATCGATGATACTAAGTGGATCCTGAATAAATATTCCGTGTGAGTACCCTCGCTACGGTTAAAATACGTTGACGTCATATTTTTCAGGACGACGCATGGGTGGAATTTGCGTCGATCCGTCAGCCTGCAGGGCTTAGGTACTCCTCCGCTGTGTCGTCCTGAAAAATCTTACGCCCATCAGCCCGCAGGGCTTAGGTACTCCTCCGCTGTGTCGTCCTGAAAAATCTTACGCCCAAGTCATTTGACCGCAGTTATCGCAGTAGCGCGTAAGATTTATTCAGGATCCACGAACGAAGAGCTCATTCCTGAATTTATAGGGATCGAGGATACTCAAGTGGATCCTGAATAAATATTCCGTGCGAGTACCCTCACTACGGTTAAAATACGTTGACGTCATATTTTTCAGGACGACGCATGGGTGGAATTTGCGTCAATCCGTCAGCCCGCAGGCCTTAGGTATTCCTCCGCTGTGTCGTCCTGAAAAATCTTACGCCCATCAGCCCGCAGGGCTTAGGTACTCCTCCGCTGTGTCGTCCTGAAAAATCTTACGCCCAAATTATTTGACCGCAGTTATCGCAGTAGCGCGTAAGATTTATTCAGGATCCACGAACGAAGAGCTCATTCCTGAATTTATAGGGGTCGATGATACTAAGTGGATCCTGAATAAATATTCCGTGTGAGTACCCTCGCTACGGTTAAAATACGTTGACGTCATATTTTTCAGGACGACGCATGGGTGGAATTTGCGTCGATCCGTCAGCCTGCAGGGCTTAGGTACTCCTCCGCTGTGTCGTCCTGAAAAATCTTACGCCCAAGTCATTTGACCGCAGTTATCGCAGTAGCGCGTAAGATTTATTCAGGATCCACGAACGAAGAGCTCATTCCTGAATTTATAGGGATCGAGGATACTCAAGTGGATCCTGAATAAATATTCCGTGCGAGTACCCTCACTACGGTTAAAATACGTTGACGTCATATTTTTCAGGACGACGCATGAGTGGAATTTGCGTCGATCCGTCAGCCTGCAGGGCTTAGGTACTCCTCCGCTGTGTCGTCCTGAAAAATCTTACGCCCAAATTATTTGACCGCAGTTATCGCAGTAGCGCGTAAGATTTATTCAGGATCCACGAACGAAGAGCTCATTCCTGAATTTATAGGGATCGAGGATACTCAAGTGGATCCTGAATAAATATTCCGTGTGAGTACCCTCGCTACGGTTAAAATACGTTGACGTCATATTTTTCAGGACGACGCATGAGTGGAATTTGCGTCGATCCGTCAGGAACAAGGGGGATTTGTATAAAAAAACAAATTCTTATTCAATGTATACCCCCTCTTTTTCAGAAAAATAAATCTCGATCTAACAGCCATCGGAGCGCTATAATTCAGAATATTTTTCTGAAGAGCTCTAGACAGTTTATGATGGACAAATTAAATCCGGTATTGCAGTGGCTAAATTCAAATCCTGAGTATTCCGGTTTAATTACGTTTGGAATTGCTGCAGCAGAATCCATCGCGATCATCGGGACGGTGATTCCAGGCACTGTGATGATGACAGCGATCGGCACGCTCGCAGGCATGGGAATTATTCCGCTCTGGTATACCATTTTTTGGGCAATGATAGGCGCCATCGCAGGCGATGGTATTAGTTATTGGCTAGGCCGCATGTTCAACGAACGTCTGCCCTTTCTCTGGCCATTCAAAGCACATCCTTATTTATTAGAGAGTGGCGAACGATTTTTTCGTAAACATGGTTGGCTGAGTGTTTTCATTGGCCGTTTTGTCGGACCAGTGCGCGCATTAATTCCGTTAGTTGCAGGCATGTTAAACATGTCACCGTTTAGCTTCACCGTCGCCAACGTATTATCTGCCATTGGTTGGGCACCTCTTTATATGCTGCCTGGTATTTTATTGGGAGCCGCATCGCTCGAACTGCCGCCGGATGTTGCACTGCATGTCATCCTCTCGCTATTAATGACTACCCTGCTCCTGGCATTGTGTTTTTGGTTGCTGACCAAATTTTTCAAATTGATTCGCAAACAAATAGACCGCTTGTTAACCAACACGTGGCGTAAGTTGCATCACTCAAAATATTTCTCACTCATCACCTCAGGTCTGCAACACTATGATGCAAAACGCACGCATGGCCAATTAACGCTCGCATTTTATTTCCTAATCACCTGTGGCTTGTTAGCTTATTTATTTTTTACCGTGGTCATGGAAGGATCGGAAAATATCGACATCAATAATATTTGTTTTTATTTATTCCGCAGTCTGCGCACGCCGACAGGCGACACGATCATGTTAGCCATTGCATTTTTAGGTGAAAAAACAGTGTTATTACCCCTCTCTGTCACCTTATTTGCTTGGTTAGCTTACGCCAAACGATGGCGTACCGCATGGCATGTTCTCGCATTAGGTGTACTCGCTGTCGCTGGCATTGTTGGCTTGAAATGCTTGAGTCACTCCCCTCGACCGTGGGGAATTCTGCACAATACAGAAGAATATTCTTTTCCCAGTGGCCACACAACATTGGCTGTCACCTATTATTTTGGTATCACCCTGCTCTTAATCAAAGCCATGAAAATTCGTGCGCGGAAGCTGTTTTATTACGCGGCGTTGGTGTTAATTGCGGCAGTAAGCTTATCCCGACTCTATTTCGGTGTACATTGGTTTACAGATATCGTTGCGGGCTGGCTGCTAGGCGCAACCATTCTGATGCTGGTATCGCTTTCGTATAATCGCAAGAGCGAAAAACCTTTGCATCCAACCGGCATCATTTTAACGATTCTTCTGACACTCAGCGCGACCTACACCCTCGCCGTGACAAAACATTTCTCGCAATTAAAAACAAATTACACCCAGCTAGGATGGCCAACTCAATCTATTTCATTAAATAACTGGTGGAATCGACAAGGGGATCATTTACCACTGTATCGCGTCAATCGCTTTGGCATTTCGGGACAAATATTAAATGTCCAATGGCTAGGGGATTTGAATGAGATCAAAAATTATCTGCTGCAAAATGGTTGGCGCATTCCACCGCAACCCAATGTCGCAAGTGTGTTACATCGACTGAGCGATATTGACAGCACAGAACATTTACCGCTGGTCTCACCCTTATATTTAGACAAAAATCCCGTCTTAGTTTTAATTAAACAAATGAACAACAAAAGTTTAATTGCATTTCGTCTCTGGGATTCTCATTTGATCATCCAAAATAGTTCTGAACGCTTATGGGTAGGCTCAGTCGAATTTGTGCCGCGCACTTACAGTTGGTTGTTTAAACGCAAACAACGCGAATTTACATTAACGCCTGCCATATTATTTAAACAAGTTCCTCATCACGATGAGATTAGAACAGACTCTATCCAAGTCAATTACGGCACGCAGCGCGTACAACCGATGATCCTCATTAAACCACAAACAGGTAAATAACTATGCTAGATGCACTCTCGGTATTACTGCTTTTTACGGCAAAAGCCATCATTACTGTACTTATTATTTTTATGTTACTGATTGGTATCTTAGCCATTTTTAGCCGTGGCAAAGAAAAATTAAATGGTCGGCTCACACTAAAAAATCTCAATAAAAAATTTGCTGCGACGAAACACGATTTGTTAGCAGAATTATTACCGAAAGCCGCGTTTAAACAATTTTGCAAAACACAACAAAAACTAGCGAAGCAAAAAAAATCGCAATCAGCGCCGCAAAAAAACGTCTTTGTTATTCAGTTCAATGGTGACATCAAAGCATCCGCAGTCACTGCATTACGTGAAGAAGTCTCCGCTATCTTAGGGATTGCTAAAAAAGAAGATGAAGTGTTGGTGTGCTTGGAAAGTCCCGGTGGCATGGTGCATGGTTATGGCTTAGCCGCATCGCAACTCATTCGTTTCCGCCAACAAGGCATTCCATTGACGGTTGTCGTCGATAAAGTGGCTGCCAGTGGTGGCTATATGATGGCTTGCGTTGCCAATAAAATCATTGCGGCACCTTTTGCTATCATTGGTTCGATTGGTGTGGTTTTACAATTACCCAATTTTAATCGTTTGCTGAAAGAGAAACATATTGATTTTGAACAGCTCACTGCGGGTGCGTATAAGCGCACCATTACCATGTTCGGTCACAACACCGATGAAGGGCGTGCCAAAGCGCGTGAAGAAATTGAAGAAATCCATCACTTATTTAAAGATTTAATTCATCAATACCGTCAACAAATTGATTTGGAAAAAGTCGCGACAGGTGAATATTGGCCGGGCGCCCATGCTTTGACGTTAAAATTAATTGATGAATTGGGCACCAGCGATGATTACTTATTAAAAATGAGTGAAACCGCTGACGTGTATGAAGTTCAGTATCACCTGAAAAAATCATTGGCTGAAAAATTAATGGGGCCTGCGCAATCGCTGTTGCAAACATTGGCTGGCGCGCGCCATTGGATTGGGTAATGACGACAGCGATCCGTAAACAAGTTTTTTTGTGTACGATTGGATCGTTGTTCGAGTGGTACGATTTTATTTTGTTTGCCTGTTTAGCACCGATCCTCGCAGAAATTTTTTTTAATGGCAAAAGTCATTTCGTTGCCCTGATGGCAACATTTGCCATTTTCGCATCGGGTTTTATTATGCGACCGCTTGGCGCTATTTTTTTTGGTCATTTAGGGGATACGTTAGGCCGAAAAAAAACATTGCTCATCACTATCTTCTCAATGACGGTTGCAACCACTGCAATGGGACTTGTGCCAGTCGGTTCCACTTTCTCAACTTATATTTTAGTGATTTGCCGGTTAATCCAAGGGTTTGCCACCAGCGGGGAATATCCTGGCAGTTTGGCATTATTGGCAGAACAAAAAACACAAAAACACTCATCATTAGTTGCCAGCATGGGTATATTTGGCACGGGGATCGGTTGTTTTGCGGGTGCGTTGGTTTATGCATTGACCTTGCATTGGGTCGGTTATGAAAATATGCTGCACTGGGGCTGGCGGATTCCTTTTTTATTAGGGGCACCGTTAGGTATTCTGGGTTACTTATTACGAAAACATATTTTTGAATCTACCCAATTTGAAACCATCAAGCAGCGCGGTTTGATCAAGCGAGCGCCGATGATCTTGTTATGCAAAAAGCATTTCAAGCCGTTGCTGACCATGTTAGCAATTTCTATTTTATGCAATACGTTGGTCTATATTAATTTATTGTATTTTGGCAGCTTTGCGTTAAGCACGCATAAAATGACCGCAAACCAAGTGATGTATTTAAATTTAGTCGTGACATTTACCTATTGTGCAGCCATTTTGGTTTTTGGTTTTTTAGCCGACTACCTGAATAAAAAAATAATTCTGACAGCAGGTTGTGTGCTTTTTGTTTTAGTATTATATCCATTTTTTAACATTATTTTAAATCAAGATGTTTTCGCGCAATTTATTGTGCAAGGATTCATTTCTATTTTGCTTGGTATGATATTAGGGCCTTTTGCATCGATTCTTGCTGACAGCTTTCCTACTGAAGTTCGTTTCAGTGGTTTGAGTCTTACGTTGAACATTGCCGCAACTTTTTTTGGTGGTACGGCGCCGATGTTGATGAACTGGCTTAGTCAAATGACGGGGTCATTCACTGCGCCTTCTTTTTATTTAATCTTTTTAGCGGCATTAGCGTGTGTTGCTGGGGTAGTGACGTTGCTGACTGAAAACGCGCAAAATACTGAGCCGCGACCGTCAGGGAGCGTCACATACCATGAATTACTGCCTGCGAAAAAAGAATCGTCGGCGATCGCTCCCTGACGGTCGCGGCTCAGATTGAGAGCTGCTCGCTATGCAACATTACTAAGAAGCCCCAAACGTTCTCGTTGTGTAAGTACCAGACTTGATTGGTAGTGTCGCCGTTTGTGAATCAGTGTTTGGCGAATATAAAGCAGCATATGGATTATAATCATGATAAGTGGACTGCGTAGACGGCGAAAAAACAACGGCTTCAATTTTTCCTTTTCTAGGCTGCGAAACATTCAGTGCAGGAAGTAAATTTGCATAAGTTGATTCGCCAGCACACATTACCTTAGGACGAAATGCAGATTGTTGACTCCCTGCAGCGGACTTAGATAACTCAGCGCTCGATGGGGCACTCAATTTAGCATCGGCTAGGTTAGCGTTGCTACGTCTTCCTTGTTCAATTTCAGTAGATAACAGGTTTAATAACTCAAGATATTGTTTATGATGCTCTTTCCCCATTTTTTCACACAGTTCGAATATTCCTGCATTATAATCTGAATGCTTTTTAGAGATACCTGCTGCTCTGATTTTTTTGATTAATGAAAGAAGTATTCCATCTTTATCAACATCTTTTACAAATTTTTCGGAACGAGGCTGCAAAATTGCAAAGTGGACAGATTTTCTTGGCCTGTTTTTCGGGTTTGTCACGTTTACTTCTGCAGATGTATTTTTTTCTTCACTCAACAATTGAAGATTATTTTTACGAGGCTTTTTTGCATTCTCCATCTCCCTTCTCAAGCTTCGTACTGTGTAAAGATCAACCTTATAGCTGCTAGACACCGCACCGTAAACCGTGGGTCTTAAATTCCCAGAACGTTGAATATCCTCGACTGAAAATTTAAAGCGACTAGGAATTCTTTTAGGTTTTGCCTCTGCATCTTCCTCTGTTTTTATTTCCAACTCACTCGGACGACTATCAAACATATAAACTCCTCATTAAAAAACTCTTATTAGTGATGCAAATTTTAAGTCATTCATAGCATTTCAGTCAATTTCATAAAGTATCACTTTTTCTTAACTTTCTTAGCCAGCGACGATTCCGCATCAATTTGAGTGATTAACGTCTGCATCCGCGTGCTAAAAAATCCTGCCGTAATTTGTCGATACGTTTTGGTATTCTTTTTAAATTCAGCTTCTGCAGACGCTAAGGAAAGTTTTAACGTCATCTCGGGCGAATTATTATTCGTTAATATCGCATCAATAAACCGTATTTTAATCCGCTTTCGATCTTTGAAAAAATAAGGCCAACAAGAATTCACTTCTTTTCGTAATGTTCGCTGATATTTTGTAAGATTGAAAACAATTTCTTCATCTGCACGCCGATCAAGTCGCGGAATTTTTGGCACCAAACTTATTTCCATCGGCAAGCGCATTTTTTCCGCCGGTTTTATATCAGTGTCTACATGATGCAAGCTAAGCACAACGGCTGGCGTGTTTTTTTCATCTCTTAGATTAGGCCGCGACGGCTTTTTCTCTTCTAATTTTACCTCATTTGCATCAATCAATTTCTCTTGTGGCGCAATCCTTAATAAATCACGCATCGTCGGTGCAGGCGATAGATGATTAGCATTCGCATACTCGCTCTGCTCCTTGAATGAATCAACTAATAAGGGAATTTCACCTTCACACACGCGATGAAATTTTAAAATTTCCCCAACTTCCTCATCCGTATAATCCGGCACTTCTCGCCTGACAAGCCGTCTTGATAATGCCGTACTGGCAGCACGACGCCCTGCTTTCTTCGGCGAATCTTGAATCGCTATGACCGTCGCGCCTGGACAATCAGGGCGTTTCATCGCTAGCGTATAACGCATGAGCAACGCATTCATCAGACGTTCCATTAACGAAGCACTGCTCATGTTTTTCATCACAATCACTGCACCGAGATGAAATGCCTTCATGAGCAACGCCGTTTTTTCTTTAAGCGGCATACTGGCAGGTATCATCACGAATGGCTTGTTTGGAATAGTATGATCATCTTGTTTGATTTGCTGATAGCCTGATGTTCGCAGAGTTTCTAACACCAACGTGCGATTGCCTGAACCGCCTTCAAGAATAATGCCGCCTAAGCCACCGTATTTTTGTTCCTCATTCAAACGTTTGTTGCTCACTCGCTCTTCGCGCAAAGCCAATACATCACCGAGTTGTGCGTGAATGGGCTGCCTAGATACCGTCAACAAATAATTTTTTGATAAGGCAAAAGATTTTTTAACAGGCAACAACGGTGGTTCAAATCGCTTTTTAAATGCTTCACGTAAATTCGGTGGCGGTAAGTCCTTCGCAATTTCGAACGCATAATGACGCGCAACCTGAAGCGGATCCGCATGACTATCCCGTTCAACACGTGATTTTGTCTCTAATGCCATTTCTTCTAATTCGCGCGGTGAAATTAATATGCGTGTTGTTGAGACAGAAACAAGATAAGCATACACCGCTAAAAATAGTTCGCTAATGGCCTCCATTTGTTTATTTAACACCGTGCCTGCCATGATGGGTTTTAAAATATCTTCATAAATGACGGCAGGAGATAACGGTTCAAAAATCACTGAGCCGCCATGCTGTTTGAAAAAATGCGCTAATTTTCTTTCACCACCATAACTTTGCGGATTGCTGGCAAAAATAATTTTATGCTCCGCAGACAATTCACAAAAGCGCGTGCCTTTCTCATCTTTTAGCAAAATACCTGACTTTTCTTGCATTAAACTTTCTAATTCACTGCGCAATTTGCCAGTCAAACCTTCTTCATCGAGAAATAACATTTTACGACCCGGTGTTTTGTCATCGATAAAACGCTGCAAGGTGGCCGGATCATCATCATTTTCATACAACGCGACGCCTAATTTTTTATAATTCTTTTTGATAAATGTCGTTTTGCCAACGCCTGTTAATCCTGCCAGATACACAAAGGGCCGATGATCCAACATGGCATTGACCGCTTTCACCCGCTGCTCCATGAAAGAGATCGCTTCTTCATGACTTGTTTTGGTATCTAATAAAGTTGCCGATTGATTTTTTTGTTCTGCAATCTGCAAATGTTCCATCCCTTGCCATGGATCCGCGACACCGGCTAGATGGCATTGTTGGTAGGCACGTAATTGACTGAGAGAATGCGTTGCTAATTTATCCGCTGGATAAGGAATTTTTTCATCTAAGTGGGCGGCTTTTTCTTGCGTACTTACCGTGTGAATATATGTGTGCTTCACATACCGCAAATGGCTCGTATCCTCACTGACAATCACGAATGGAAACGGTGCCCACTGTTCTCGTTGCAATAAATAAGCAGACAATCGCGCACTGACTTCAGGCCCAAATGTGCCTACTAAAATTATAGGGGTTGCCTTGCGTGAACAATCCAGCAAAATCCCCGTTTTTTCGCTAAACGCAAAGGTTTGTTCGCCACGCTTATCTTCTTGTAACTCGCCATGCAAACCCATTAACAATTCATCTGCATTGCATTCGCTGGCATCAATGACAATATACTCACCGTTACGATTTAATTCTGCAACGGTCACATCCCGCTGGTCACTTTGAATGACATGGGTGTGCGCCTGCAACTCTCGACGCCAAACGATAGGCACTCTGTTCTTTTGTTTGAAATGTAATAGCTCAAATGATACACCCGGAGCAAAGCGAGGAAAGAGTGTGACTTGATGCGCTTGGCACTCGAGTAAAAGTTGTGCCCATTGATCTGGCTTCATCTCATGTGTCACATAAACACTTAAACGTTTCATTCCTTTTTTTGCAGCATGTCTAATAAAACCCACATCGTATTCAAGTTCATTTGATCGTCGGTTATGGATTGTGTGCTGGAAAAAATGATTTAACTTTTCTGAATTCAGTATCGGCGTTTGATAAGGCAATGGTTTCGTTGAGTGATCGATGACAACATATTTCTTCAGCGCTTCCCAATCATATCCTTCGACTTTTTTGAGTATAACGCGTGCTGGAATGTCACCCCGAAAATACGCTTCCTGCCAAAAACGCATGAACTCTGCATCGTGCCACAACCCATTATGAATTTCGATCACATCAATGTCATCAAACGAGGTGGGTAATATTCCTAATTGATAGATAATATGTTTTTTATCCAATGTCCACTGACCACGCAGAATTTCTTGCCAAAATCCCGAATGGAAGGTATGTACAACAAAGTGTTTGCCGGAACAATTCTCTTTCCTCTCCTCTGAATTCATAAAAGGAAGCGTAGGAATGGCTGCTCGTAGCAACATCACTGGCAAAGAACAGGCTTCGACCCGGTCAAATTGCGAGGTAAAATCTTCACCTCGATAGCAGTTCGGATCTTTGCTGTTCGTCAAGCCAATCAGCGTGGTGCGCGGTGGGAGCGCTATGTTATCCACACTGGGCTGAGTCCCTACTATTGATTCAAATTGTGCAATGTCTTCTGCGGAGAAATTTGCAAAATTTAGCAAAATAATGGGATCGCTGGCCATATTTTCAAGAATAAAATTAAAAAATCTTCCGCCTGGCCCAGGACGTAGCGTACCTGTACCATCTGCATTTTTTTGAATAAACTTACCCAAGCAGGCAAGTTCTTTCGCGGAATGAATATAAATCACCGGTCTGCCTGATTTTTTCGCTTGCTCTTCTAATGCAAAACGCATTCCTTGCAATGCGTCGCTGCCGCTCAATTCAATCAGTTGTTTTTTAACACGAGGATCATATGCTAAGTGTTCTTGGCAATATTTATTGACATCTACCGCTTGCGATTTCTCTGTCTCCCACGTTGCCAATAATTTTTTATAGTTTGCTTTGCGGAGACGGTGTTGAAAGACAGATTGCGTACCAAGGTGTTTGCTTTCAAGTGTTTCGCTTGCGTGACTAGGCAAATTATCAAGAAACAGTAAAGTGTCTTTACGCATTTTTTCTGAGACATTGGCTAAATCTGAGAGCAATTTTTGCTGTGCTTGCTCGGGGTTTTTAGCAATATAGGCTAAAAGCAATTTTGTCGCCAATGGGCGTATCAGTTCATCATGGATTGCTCGAATCCAAACGGGTCTATTTTGAGTGTCACGAAAAAATAATCCTTGCAATGCATCGTCTGGAAAAACATTTACCTGAGTGGGGAAACTTGGATAAGATTCAGATTGTTTTATTTCAGCAAGCAACGATTGTTTATCTTTTTCTTGCAGCAACGCTAACAAACCGCCTTGTTGCAAAAAGTTATTGAGATGATGAATTCTATTTTTAAGTTGCACAGACGGCGCACCTCCTACGACAGAGATAAGAGTGCCAAGTGAATTTTTTAGTGTTTCAGCCAACGCATCACGTTGAATGACTCTAACACCATCAGCAAAATTAGGATCATAGAGTCGCCAGTTATTTTTTTCTCGATCAAACCAAACACTGATACTGTGCCAAGGATTTACTATGCATCGATGAGTGAGTTGTGTCGCATCTTCCTCTATCGTAGCCAGAAAAGTCATGACTTGATCGCCGAGATAATAGAGCCGCGGAATAATCTGCGTAAGGATTTTAAAAATATCTTCAAGCGGAATAGTCCGTGCATGGATCTTTAAAATATCTTCAAATAGAGTTTCCAATTCAGCCGAAATCGCTTGCTGCCCATCCCATGCTTGCATCAACTGCAAACAGCTATTCCAGGCGCCCGGTTTTGCTTTTTCTTTTTCAATGGCGAGAAGAGACAAATCTTTACAAATACCGTCTTGAATTTGAGGGATAAGCTCGAGCTTCTTTTTCTTAATTGTCAGATATTGCGATAATTTTTCAATGACCATGCCTTGATTAAGGGTTTTATTTTGACCTTGATAAGTAAATTGATAGTCAGGATTGTTTGCAGGGCTACTCCTATTTCGTAAATAATCATCAACTGAATGTACTGGATCCATCAGAGGAATTGGATGAGAATTTTTTTCTTCCTTATGGTTGAATTGAATCTCTATCTTGTTATTAGAAAAATAAATTTTTGCATGAGGCGCAATTTTTTCTAATTCAGCATAAAATGCATCGATATTATTGATTTTAGTTATTTCAGAATCCGAAATAACAATATGCTTCAAACCCGGCGCTGACTTAATCAGTTTGCAACAAAATTCTGCAGAAACTATCATTTCACTCATACAGAGTGTTTCTAATTGTTGTAAGGATATTGAATCCAGAAAAGTGGATTCTTCCTTAACAGTAAAGTAATTCTTATTTAAATGTAAAAATTTAAGATTTTTTGCTAACACTAAGAGTGCAGTGACTTCCCGCTCGCTCGCGCTTTTATCTATGAATAAATACTTTAAACGGGGAAATTCATTCGTTTCATTGATTGGAAATTCAATCTTAGGTGAAACGATATAGTCACTTACATAATGTAAATTTTCTAATGTTGGCGCAGCTTTTAAAAGAACAAGTAGCGAGTTGATATTTCTACACTTAGCGGCAGATAAACTTTTAAGCGTTAAAAAGCTGTTTGGTTGTAAATTCTGCCAAGTGGGTAAACTCTTTGTCACAGTCAATTCCTTGAGACCTGGCACTTGACTTGCTATTGATCCCAAATCAACATTATTGAGCGTTAGTTTACTCAAATGAACAATCTGGCTTAACTTTTTATTTTGTATTACAACATTACTCTCAGCCGCATCATCAGATGCTCTAAAAAAATCAATATCAAATTCAACATGCTGCAAGTGTGCTGCTATGTTTTGTAATATACCAGAAGCAGAAAAATTTTTCGGAATAAAGTATAGTTTAACTTTTTTGATCCTTGGTAAGGCCAAAAGCAATGCATGCATTGTTTCCATATCAATATTGAGATGGGTAAAATCAAGCTGTAATTCTTCTAATTCTGTTAAACGAATGAGTGCGTTAAATAGTGCATCGCCTTTTCTCACATCTAATTTATTCAATTGTGCTAGTTGTAATGTTTTCAATCGCGGCACAGCTTCTATCAACTTGCAAAGATCATCGACTAATATGATCGCGCGCTGTATATATAAATCTTCTAGGCTGAGCGAATGGGAACCCCTCAATGTTGTTAGTTTTACAACCGAATGGACTACAGTTAGCTTTTTCAAGAAAGTCGTTAAGAAAGAAAATAGGTCAATGTTTGAGTGTGCTATCTTGACACTTTCCATCTTTTTTATACAATCACGCAGTGATTCAAAGGAATGTTCCTCCATGAAAAAATTATTGAACATTATCTCGCGAAGTGAAGAGCAAGCGTATAATGACCCAGTATGATGCTCAATAAATTTTTGGGTGAAACTTCCTGATAGAACTAAAGCAGTGATATTATTTTTTTTAAATATTTCTATATCTGTTTCACCTTCTTTCTCTCCAAGAATCCTTATTGTTGTGGCATTATTTCTATCCTCTCTTGGCAATTGAGGAAAGCAAATTGTTAGATACCCTGCCATCCAATTATTCAAGCGAAGTGTATTACGGGACTCTATATTTACAATGATTCTATTGACGCGAGGTAAACTTTTTTGCAGAGAAACAAGTGCCTTGAAGAATTTCTTATTGTCGTGACTGAATTCACATAAATCGGACGTATCAATCACGCGCTGTACGCTGTTTGGATCAGGACTCAGCAATACATCAATCCAATAATCATTTAAAAATTGAATGTTTTTTTGTGCCAGATTCTGTTCACTCACAGCGATATCAGCAATGACTTGTTCGTCTTCTGGTTCGATGGCATTTCTCACTAATTGACTTTTTAGCATGTCTGCTAAATTAGCTTCCGTTAATGCAACCACGTGACCGGCTTGCCAAATATAGATAGAAAAACCTTTGGCGATTAAATTTAATAATTTTTCTATCACTTGATCACGTTTATCACATGACCAATTGAAAGCACGGTAATCCGTTAGAATGAGTTCTTGCGGTTGCAATATTTGCGAGCTTAAGCGCACCCAATAATCGGGCTTGCCTGCAATTAACTGCTGAAGTGCCATGTTGCCTGTTGGCGTGGTAGTCGTGTCAGGTCGACTTGAATCTGCTAAGCGATAAAATTCATCTGGAATGTGGATATCTTGTTTAGCTTCTTTAAGATCGCATGGCATAGGTCACATCGGTCAATTATCAATGGGCCTCTATTTTACGATAGCTAACCTTAATGCAGCCTTAATGAATCCATAAAATTTTAGTCGTGTGTGGAGCAAATCATTCCGCAAAGATTATACAAATATCTCTAATAATCATGTATATATACCTATCTGTCTTCGAAATGTCGAGTTAAAACTCGATGTCAGTACGGCTTCCATTCGGTGTCGTGCCAGCATGTTTTAAGCTGGAATAAAAGCACCTCCGGTATCTACACAAGTAATCCTTATTTATCTCTTTCTTTTAAAAAAGACAGGGAAGAATTTATATAAACTATTTTATACAAATCCCCCTTGATCCCCCCTTTTTCAAAGGGGGAAACTTTCTAAGCAGCATGAATCCAACTATTTAGACAGAGGATGCTTAGCAGGTTTCTAAGACAGAGGATGCTTAGCAGGTTTTCCCCTTTGAAAAAGGGGGATCAAGGGGCAATGGCACTAGCTTAAGAACTGTCGTCCCGGAATTTAGTAGCTCTTAACGAGCGCCTTTTGCTCGTTTAGAGCTACTTAATGTCCGGGATCCATCTTCAATTTATCGCCCTCTTGCTTTTAACTTATATGCTTTAAGCAAAATGGATCCCGGACATTAACTGGCGCTAAATTCGCAAAAAGCGCTCATTAAGCGCCAGTAAATTCCGGGACGACGTTCTTAAGCTAGCGCCATTGGGATCAAGGGGGATTTGTATAAAAAGCAATTTTCATAATTTAAAAGATGAAACTTGTGTAGATACCTATGTAAGCATGCTGAAGTAAACGTCGGTGCACTGCTATCTGGTAAATCGGTAAATAGTTAGAATAGGAGTAGCTAATGTTCGCTACTCCGTCATTGCGAGGAACGTTCTTTGTGACGAAGCAATCCAGTTTTGAATGGGTGACGACTTAAAAACTGGATTGCTTCGTCACAAAGAACGCTCCTCGCAATGACGGAGTTAAGTATCATTAACGCTTAATTTTCATCTCAGCCGAGGCGCTACGTTGACCTGTCAATTGCGATGGCTGTTTACTTTCGGCCACTGAATGACTAAATAATCGGTTGCTATCGTTAATAGTTGATGCAGGCTCTGGATGCGACATCGCAGTCGGGCTAACATTATCTGCAAAAAATGCGTTTAGCTCGACATCATCATCAATTTGAGCAGCCTTAATTAATTCAGCGACTTCATCACGACTAAGTTGAGTACATCTAATAATAACGTCGAAAACAGCCAGATCAAGATCATTCTCATTCCTAACTGCCAACGCAAAATTAAAAATGTCCTGCACAGAATGCTTATCCGGTATTTGATAATTCAGTAATAGTTCAAGAATGGCTGAGGTTCCCCTCTGAATAGCAACTTGAATAGGTGTTAAGCAATTCGTCGTTGAATCGGGAAGGTAAGTCGCATTTTTATAAATATCCAGCGCTAGTAATTTTTTGACAGTTTCAATTTGTCCATTATCTACCGCATAATGTAAGGGAGTATAGCCATCTGTATCTTTGGTGGTTGCCATCTTAGCATCTAGCATTAACAGAGATTCGGTAATTAACGTATTGCTTTTCCGCGCCGCAAGATGCAATGGAAGTTGATTCTGATTGACTGAAGGGATTGAATAATTTGCTCCACTCTCAAGCAACAACTTCACCAATACCTCGTCACCAAAATTACACGCGTAATGAAGCGCAGTGAATCCATGTTGATTGAAATGATTAATGTTAGGCATCGCATATTTAAAAATTGTTTCAAACATTCGGATGTCAACTTTCTTCTGACTAAGCAGGTCAAAAGCATACTCAAATATTTTGTTGGCATTTTCCTGGGACATATTTTGATGGATTAATAGCTCTCTTAAAATATCGACATGCCCTGCTAAAATAGCCAATTTGATTGGATATAACGTATTAATTTGCGCATTTGCTTCTAATAATAATTTTGTCATTTCCACACTGCCATTTGCAATAGCGCATAAAATGGGATAACGATCCTCTTCATCTTTTGCATTGACAATATCTTTATTTCTAGCACTCAATAACTTAACAATGTCGAGATTATTTCTCAAAACGGCCGAGATAAATACTTCAGGCGTGACGTCTGCTTTCGCATAAAGCAGCATTTCAACCACATCGGGATAATTGTTCGTCACTGCAACACTTAATGGCGATTGAAAGCTTTGACTAACCTGTTTATTTAGCGCATTAACATTGACTCCCCGCTGGAGATAATACTGAACTGATGCGATGCTGCCAGATAATGCAGCAATATGTAATGGCGTATTGAGAGCTGTTTCAGATTCACTTCTTTTTAATAGTGTTATCATGTGAGGAGGATAAACAGTGGCTGGATCTTTTTTCTTTTCCAAGTTTATCATTGAAGTCGATTTATGCTCGACTTCTTTTGTGCGCCAAATTTCACTCTCTTGAGGAAAGTCAGGACGCTTGCCTAAACCAAAAACACGTAGACTGAGCAAAGGTAAATCGTCAACTGCACATTTATACGATCGAAACAGTAAATCACTTAAATCCCGCGTATCTTTTATTTTAATAGGACCAGACACATTTTCAGGATCATAATAAATAATTTCATTATTTCTCTTTATGATGCTTATTTCATGCAACAAAGGTTTAAAGCAATTAATTTTAATGTGAAAGAATCTAGGCTCATTTTTGTTTTCTGCCTGAGGAATTTCAGCTTGAACCAAGGCGTTCAAAATAGACTGAATACCTTCTTTGCTAAATTCACCACCTATTCTAAAAAAATTATTAAATTGCCTTTGTCGAGTATCAGCTATCAGTTGACTTGTTTCACCGTAACCTACCGATGGCATCACGGTTTGTACGTTATGTAAAAATACCAGATGTTGCATTAATCGTTCGATGTCTTGTTTTTCTTTTTCAGTAAAATCCCTTTTTTCACCATTAATTTCATTTTTATCAGGATCCCAAGTATCTAACAAAGCGCATACTTCATTTATCCACGCCCAATCATCGCAAGACATTATCTTATCACTGACACCCTCTAGAAAGATTCCATATGAAACCAATTCACAAAATCCACTACAAAGACCCTTTCTCGCTTCCTTAATAAATGAATATCCACTTGTTTCGAATCCTAATGAATTTGTGTGACAATAGTCAATCAGCTTAGTAATCACATTGCCATGATTAACGTGAGGATTCGCTATAATGCCATTTATTTTTTGATTGAGAAGATCGAAGAATTCTTTATCTCCTGGCAGTAAAGAGCCATTCAATTTTTTGCTTTCTTCTGCTGCGCTTGATAAGCCTTTTTGAATATCTTTTACTAACAATGTTTCATAGGAAAAACAAATACCGCGCGCCAATGATCCAACCGTATCAGCTGAGACTTTGCCGTTTGTTGAGTTGATATATCTTTTCAAAAGTATTTTGAAAGCATCACTGACTTTCATTTCATCTTGAATTCTAGCCAGCATTTGTCAGTTTCCTCAGTTTTGTCAGTTCACCAACGCATGTTGTATTTATCGAAAAAATAAATTTTCGACTCTCTTTAAACATAGCACTTTTCGCAAAAAAAGCTTGCGATGAGAGCTACTCAAATTAGTTAACTGTTTGTTTTAGAGGAGTTTATTAATTCGCAATGGGTGGGAATTATGCACAAAGCTAGATATCATTGAGGCCTGACCGTGATGTTTCGCTTATTTTCATACATTTTATTAAAAGCAAACCTGGATATCTCCCAGCATGTTTGAAGCAGCGCCACGAAACCCAACATTATAGCTTTACCGCCATAATAATTATTTATAGTTGTAGAGCCATATATTGACTTTATTGCTGTACAGCTATAAAATAAGATAATTACCTTCTAGAAAAAAGGATACCCTATGGATCAAATAGTCTTTTCACCAAAATCGCTCGGTATCGCCCTGAAGCGGCAGCGCAAAGCAAAAAAATTTAGCCAACATGAAGCAGGCGCTCCTTTCAAGCTTGATCAAACGACTATATCCAGCATAGAACAAGGTGCACCCGGTACGCGACTTGAGACACTATTTCGCCTATTAGCAGCACTCGATCTTGAAATAATTATCAGACCCAAAAAAAATAGTAGTGTTAAAAAGGGAGAAAGCTGGTAAATGGCGCGAAAAAAACAATATCAAGATTTATATGTTTACATGAATGGAATTTCTGTCGGTAAGTTAATTCACGAGTCTACCGGTCAGCTTATATTTACGTATGATCATGACTGGCTAAATTGGAAGAATAGCCGTCCAATCAGTTTGTCCATGCCGCTCACAGAAATATCTTATAAAGGTTATGTCGTTGATTGCTACTTTGATAATCTATTACCGGATAGCGAATTAATTCGTGAACGCATTCAAAGTCGCTTTAATGCACCCTCAAAAAAATGTTTTGATTTACTTTCATTTATTGGAGGAGATTGCGTGGGTGCATTACAAGTATTAACCCAACCAACAACAAGCCATGTCAAAAAAATTCATGGCAATCCAATCGATAATCAAACGATTGCAACGCTTTTAAAAAACTATCAGACAGCGCCGCTCGGTATGGATAGAGATTTTGATTTTCGCATCTCTATTGCTGGCGCCCAAGAAAAAACAGCTCTTTTGTGGCATCACAATAAATGGTATTTACCTCAAGGTATCACGCCCACAAGTCATATTATTAAATTACCAATTGGAAAAATAAAACATTCAGGCATCGACTTATCTGACAGTGTCGAAAATGAATGGCTTTGTCTACAAATTTTATCTGCTTTTAACTTACCCGTTAATCAAACGCAAATTATTCAATTTGATGACGTGAAAACATTAGTTGTAGAAAGATTTGATAGACGCTGGGCAGATGATGGGCGTTGGTTAATGCGCTTACCGCAAGAAGATTTATGTCAAGCATTAAGCATACCGCCTGGTTTAAAATATGAATCGGACGGAGGCCCTGGTATGCAAGACATTATGAGCATTTTGCAGGGATCGCAAGAAGCGAGCAATGATCGGAAAAAATTTATAAAATCTGTATTTTTATTTTGGATGCTAGGTGCTATTGATGGCCATGCGAAAAATTTTAGTCTTAAAATTGAATCTCAAGGCCGGTATCAACTTACCCCTTTATACGATGTGATTTCAGCTTATCCTTTAACCGCTAAAAAACAAATAGCATGGCTAGAATTAAAAATGGCCATGTCATTGCAAGGTAAAAATCGTCATTATTTATGGAATACTATTCAACTGCGTCACTGGCTGACGATGACTGACAAATGCCAATTTTCAACAACGATGATGCAAGAACTTATTAACGAAGTATGCGATACCATGGAAAGTGTTATTAGCCAAGTCACCCAAGCATTACCACCGCATTTTCCCATGCACATCTCTGAACCAATATTTTCTGGCATGCGTCAAATTCAAAGTCGATGCACAGGCCGGATGGGGGGAATATAAAATTTTTCACTATTGGAATATCGAAGTTTTAAATAATGTTAAGAAAATATGACAAAATATTTTGGAGTATTGTTTTTTATCCCCCCATCCGGCCTGTCGGCCACCTTCCCCCTGCGGGGAAGGCGTTCTAAGCAGTTGTAAAATTTTTCAGAACAATGTTATTACCTAGATTTATGGGGATCCCTCAGTACTTGACCCCTACCCTTGATATATTTGTGTGACCCCATGACTTGCTGATGGATAGAGACTATCTAAGCCTCATTCTGGCTGGTATTTAGATGCGTTTACACTGAATGGACGTTCTGACAAATCCCCAATTTAAGACTTTCTTAATCTTATTATGCTAACTTTTATTATGTCTATTTATGAGGTTCAAACAGATGAGTAACAGTATGAGAGCAGGAGAAGTGCAAAAAAATACTGCGACAACTGATACTAAATCAGATGCGAAAGAAACAAAACAAGATGTTGGAACGCTATTTGCAGAATTTAATTTAGATTTAGCAAACGTTACTACTCAGTATGATAATAATAAGCCGCATTACCGTAAACATATAGCCAAATACGCCTATGAGCCTTGGATGCAAGACTTTATTCAGTTTCAAACAGAGCTTAAAGATCGATCGGTAAAAGAACTCACTTTTAAGGACCTATATCGTTTACATAATTTGACTAATAGAAGCGGTCTAAGTGATGAAGGTCGTTTAGCTATTGGGCATCTTGCCAATTCCTATCATACAACACTTCATGGTATTGGAAACTCAATGAACCAGAATGGTATTGAGCCAACGGATGAAAATTGGAAATTGCTTTGTCAAGTTCCACGTCATGTGCTAAGCACTAGTGACGCGGTGATTAATCTCGAGTTATTTTTATATAACCTAAAAGTATTTAAACCTGAATACAAAAAATTAAAACAAGAAGATTTTATTTCAGGGGGTAAAATAGCGCGCTTGTGCTGTAATAGAGTATTTGGGTTTGATCAGAAAGACGAAAAACTTTGTTTTAATTACTTACATGCAAACTTTGATTTTATAACCAAATTGGAGCAATTAGCTCATAAGCTTTGCTTGCCTCGTGATAGAGCTGGGAAGTTCTTCAAAGATCATCCTCAAGATAATAGAGATACACCGAAATTTACGTTTGACGAAATTGTTAAGAATATTGATCGTCTTTTAAAAGAATTACCTGATCCTCCAAAACATTATTCTAAAACCCAATATAAAGATCTCAATGAACGCTTACGGCAAATGGGTCTGTCAGGTGATAATGCAATTGCTTATAATAATAGAGGATAACAAGCTCTTTCTTAAGCACTCGGGATGGCAAACATCAATCACAGGAACGACCGGGGTCAAGTATTCATTTGACATTTGATTCACAGAAACAAATGTCAAATGAATACTTGACCTCAGTCGCAATGACTCATTTTAATTTAGCTTGTTTAAAGGAAATGCCTTCAGTGAATATATTTTTATTGTCTATATGTACCTTTTTGAAAATATAATTTTTATGAAGTGCGTGATAATCTTCTTCAATACTTGGATGAAATGGAATAGCATCAGCGATATCTCTATTTAGGGCAATTCTAGCTAAATTTACTATTTCTGCAAAGGAAGAATATACTACCTTCCCGACTTTTAGATAGATTCTATTTTGACGTAGCAACATGGTTTCTTTTGTACTATCGTTTTTCTTGAATTTAATTGTAACAATTTCTACTTTATTGTTACGCAACATCTCATGTACTTCCCCGGCTATGTTTAGAAATTTTTTTACAGCATTAAATTGTTCAAAAGCGATTAATAAAAAGCAATTGAAAACAGTGGGAGCTATTCTACCTGGAACAATTATCTGCTTATAATTATCTTTAATGAGTTGATAAAAATGCTTGTAAGGCTCTAATAAATAATCAGGATTAATTCCAATTTTCAACCATGCTTCTTTATCTTCGATCATATTTAAAAATACAGCTATTCCAACAGGGGTAGGTTCAGGAGCAATAGGAATGTGAGCAATATTATTATCCTTTACTTCAACGTTATTTGTTCTGAGTAAATAGCCTCCTTTTGCAAAAGGATCTGTGCCACTTCCGTAATTGAAAAATTTGCAAAATAATTCTGTGATTTCTTTTTCGTTTGATATAGAAAATGAATCTGCAGAAATTAAATTTAAAAATCGATTTTCGATAAAATAACGAAAATCACATGCAATCCATTCCCAAATTTCTTTTGAGGTTAAATCTAATTCTGTAAAAGGTTGTTTAGCAGGGGTTAGCAAATCGGTGAAGGAGGCTCGTGTCACATTAATTAATTGTAATAAAGCATTTCTGATTTCCAATGGTAAACTTGATAAAACGTTAGCATGATGATCATTATGCGCAGCATCAGCAATATAAGATGCGGGTGCAGCATGTATTAATCTTCCTTTAATAGTATCAGAAACAGTTCCTGGATAAGCAATGTCACGAGGCCATCTATTACGATTCCGATCTTTTTCAACTTGTTTCATTGGAATTGATCCCAGTCTGCAGCAAACAGGAATATGCTGCTTTCCAAAGCGTGCTGCATTTAATGCATCCGTTACGCCTATCGATAAATGAACGATAGAAGCAGTTTTTGGTCTACGGTCAACGTGTAATGCACCTAATGATTCAAGCGTTGAATTAATTGATTTGCTTCTTTCACCATCTTTTATCTCGGGAACTAAGGTACCAATTTCTGATCTATAAAAAATTTGTTCTGATTTTGGGAGTTTTTTTACAGCAGAAATGAAAACCTGTAACGATTCATCTTTTAACAACGGAAAAAGTAATGGATTACGATTTAAAACTGGAATAAGTAATTCAGTCGCTTCTGCAGTGAGATTACCATCCGCATCTAAGATATGATAAGTTTGAATGTGCTTTGATTCTTCAAGTTTTTTGAATCGATCCAGAATAGTTGAGCACTGCTGTCTTGTTATTTTATTTTCAATATAGAGCGAAAGTGTTAGTTGTGATAAGTGTCTATGATCAAAAATGGTATCTTGCCAATTACCGCTGTTAATGGCGGTTAATAACTTTTTTCTTAATGGTAAATTTAATGATTTTGAAATTGGTTTTTTAGATGTTGGAGTTGTTTTTTTTTCATCAGTTGTTTTTACCGGCTTAGCTTCATGCTCGTTGTTAAGAAAATCCATTAAATCAGGTCTTTCCGCTTCAAGAACTTTGCCGACTCTAACGACTTTTAAAGGTTGATCGCCATATAAAATTTTTTTCCATTTACTCTGAATAATTCGAGCCGCAATCTTTTCTTTCAACGTAGGAATATATTTCGCATCGGGCGTTGCTGTCTCGAATAACATTTTTTTGTTGCCCATATGATTGACCTTGATTTAACTGATTGGGACATTGTAGTATACTTATTGCGCAATATCAAGCCGGGGTAGTTTTCATATTTTATTGAATATAAGATAAAAGTATCCTTTCTGGTGATGAATTTGACCCTTAATTTTAAAAGCATTAACGGCGTCTCAACCACCGTTTTTGTTTTGTTTCATGAGGCTGCACCGGCATTATATTTCCTTTTTTATTAAGTTTTTAAAAGCGTGAGCCTAATCCATTATAAACTTGTGAGAGAGATTATCTAAGCCTCAGTCTAGCTGGTCCATGGTCTGCCTGTGTATGTGTTGATATTGCCGAATTCGATGATTCATCGAAGACCAATATCCATCAGTTTTTTGCAACATCTAAACACCCAAAACCCAATAGAGTCGCTGATATCGCAAAAGAGGTGAAACCTGTGTTACGCGAAAACGTCATGGCACTATCGACTTGTTCGCCTCGTTGAATTTAAAACGACTGGGGTCAAATGAATACCATATCGTTACCCACAAGTTGTAGGGTGGATTAGACGCGCCTTTTGCGTCGTAATCCACCTTATCAAATTGCTGCAGCTTGGTGGATTACGACGCAAAAGGCGCGTCTAATCCACCCTACATTTTCCTTAGCTTGACGCGCATGGGATTACACCCGAGCTAAGTCTTAAGCGAGATTTTCAATTTTCTGAGTTGACATGTAAAGAGAAAATTATGTAAGTCTATTTGTCAGGCCGGACTCCAATGGCTTTCTCAATTATCTTGACGGAAAGCTCTTCCGCACTTACACTGCGGTTACAAAGTCTTTTCGTTCGAACCGATACCGGATGGTATGCTTCATTAGAATTCTCTAGTGTAGAACGTTAAGACGACTCTCTTAATTTCCATATACTTTTTATTTTATTGTTTGCCACTAATTTATTAAATAATTGATGCGAATGTATGCTGTCATCCATATAGTTTTTTGAGATAGCTCCAGTAATCATATCAACTAGTTGAATAAGTGAATCACTTTTTGAGTCACTAAATGTGAACTTTTTAATTAAATGCTTTTCGCTTTGCTCATGTAGATGTTTTGTTAAAGTTTGTCGGAAATTTCTATCAATATTTTTATTAATTTTTACTGAGGCACCCAATAAGATATCGTTATTATTTTGGAGAAGCGTGGCTATCAAATACCGATAAAATGAGGCTGTATTATTTCTAAGATCTGGAACATTAATTCCAGCTTTGTCTGCGATCAATGCTCGTATCTCAAAATCAAAGTGACATATAGCATCAAAAAAAATTTCCTTTATTTTAAAATTAGTTTTGCTGAATTTAAACTGAGGACTCATATTCAACGTTTTTTTAAGTTCATTAATTGCGTTACTCGCTTTTTCTGCTTCTGCAAAGTCTTTAAAGCGAACTATTCCTATAACCAAATAGGGTGTTGAGCCTTTTATAATCCTGAATCCTGGACAACCACATTTATCAATTAAAACTAACAATTCATGTTCCTCAAAAAAATAGATGATTTGAATAGTTAGGATACAACGTAGGGCTTATGGTTTTCGGAACTTTGAAAATTATAGATTACGAGTTAGAGTGCTGTGCTCATAGGCGAAGTGCCACCTAAAGTGGGAAAGAGCCAAGAGCCCGTTTTTTAATTAAAAGTTGACTAAATTAATGCGCCCTGTCGACGCCAATCTAACCTCTTGATTTAATTGGCGTCCCCAACGAGATTCGAACTCGTGTTACCGCCGTGAAAGGGCGATGTCCTAGGCCTCTAGACGATGGGGACAGATAGGATTTTCTGTCGGACTGCGAGCAGGTAAACTGGGATTTCAATGCGTTGCATTGGTGGAGCTAGCCGGGATCGAACCGGCGACCTCTTGCATGCCATGCAAGCGCTCTCCCAGCTGAGCTATAGCCCCGCTGCTTATTGCAACGTCAATCAACCCGTCACAATAGAGACGCGATTCTAGGCAGCAGGGAGGGGTTTGTCAATCAAAAAACGGAAAAAATTTCTTGGGATGGATGACTTTGATAAAAGGTGAGGCAGGGAGCTTGGTTTGCTGATTTATACGTTGCTCTGGTGGTGTTGGCTTAAGAAAAAGCTGTCGTTCTGGGCGCTTTTTGCTTCGGAGGATTTCTGATGGGGCACCGGGGAGATGCTTTAGGAAATTCTTTAGCTAGCTTCAGAGATTTGCGGGGGATCCTTCGGAGCGAAAAGCGCTCAGGATGACAACCTTAAAAAATTTAATTTTTTATACAAATCCCCCTTGTTCCCCCTTTTTCAAAGTGGGAGACCCTCTAAACAGCTCTGTGCTTTAACGGTGAAAGCTGCTTAGAAGGTCTCCCACTTTGAAAAAGGGGGAACAAGGGGGATTTGTATAAAAAGAAGAAGTTCTTATTCGATATTTAGCCCGATTTTTCTGAGCCGCGACCGTCAGGGAGCGTCACCTGCCATGAAGTTAGGTATACTCGGAAAAAAATCTCCGTTGATCGGTTATGGCTCAGTGATCGCTCCCTGACGGTCGCGGCTCAGATTAAAAGCATTTTAAAAAAATTTTAAAAACATTCCTTACTTAAGCCTATTTCTTATTACTCAACCAAGAACAGCAAGGCAAGCAAGAGGATTCCGTTGGTTTTTCGGAACTCTTTGCTTCATTTGACGAAACGGATGAAGCAGGCGAAGTAGACGAAGCAGAAGAAGCAGATGAAACAGGTGAATCTGGCCCATCGCCTAAACGCGTCATTTCGAGATCAATACCCTCACCTACAAAAGGCAATGGTACCTCATATAACCTTTCATCCTCACTCACTTCAGAGATATTATATTTCTTACAATCACTTGAAATAAGATTCCAAATCGCCGCCTTGTCATTGCGTTTAGACGTGGCAGCTAAGAAATGCTGAAACCCAAGATAATTTCTGACTTTTTCTCTCACTTCGCGCAAAAATTTCCCCCGCGCATCGTCTCCCTCCTTCGCAGCCACAGCAAAATCACGCTCGTACTCACTCTTACCCATTAACGGTTTATCAAAATATTTTATCCATAAATTGTGAAACTTTTTATCTTCATAAATATATGAAACTTTTCTACCTGCACTCATTACAAGTCACCTACTGAATTAAATGTAATGCATCCTGCAATCTCACTAAGGTTCTCTCTCGTCCTAACAATTGCAATGTAATATCAATTGGTGGAGAAACCGTATCCCCTGTCACAGCCACTCGCACAGGCTGCGCAATTTTGCCAAGCTTTAAACCCAACTGCTCTGCTGTTGTAACAATCACTTGATGAATCGCTTCTTTATGCCAATCCGACAGTGCCGCCAAACCCGCTGCAAAAGCACTGAGCGCAGGCTTGACATCTGCCGTTAAATTTTTGGCAACAGCCTCGGCATTAAACACAACATCTTGCGTATAAAAATAACGGCTTTTTTCAGCCATTTCACGCAAGGTATTTGCCCGCTCAGCTTGCGCAACCACTAACTCTTTTAATGTAGGACCTTGACTGTAGTCAATTCCAAGTTGCTGCATATGCCACGCTAATTCGTTTGCGACCTCTGCAGGATCACTGGTTTTAATATAATGCTGATTCAACCACAATAATTTTTCGACATTAAATGCAGCAGGCGAATTGTTAATATCATGAATTTCAAAATACTCAATCATCTCCTGTCGCGAAAAAATTTCTTGATCGCCATGCGACCAACCTAATCGCACTAAATAATTTAATAATGCATCCGGTAAAAAACCTTCTTCACGATATTGCATCACACTCACTGCACCATGCCGCTTCGACAAGCGTTTACCGTCACTGCCTAAAATCATTGGCACATGTGCATAAAGAGGCGGTGTTGCACCCAAGGCACGCAAAATATTAATTTGCCGTGGCGTATTGTTAATATGATCATCACCGCGAATCACGTGCGTAACTTTCATGTCCCAGTCATCAATCACCACGGTAAAATTATACGTCGGCGTGCCATCACTGCGCGCAATAATCAAGTCATCTAATTCTGAATTACTAAATACCAATTTGCCGCGAATTAAATCATCAAATTCAACCACGCCGCTTTCTGGATTTTTAAAACGAATCACAAAACTGCCGTCTTGTTGGTTAGCATGATGACGACAAAAACCATCGTAACGAGGTTTTTCTTTCTTTGTCATTTGCTCTTCGCGCAATTTTTCTAACCGTTCTTTGGAACAATAACAACGATACGCTTTATCTTCCGCCAACAATTGCTGCACCATGTCACGATACCGATCAAAGCGCTGCGTTTGATAAAACGGACCTTGATCATAGTCTAAACCCAACCATGTCATTCCATCCAAAATGGCTTGCACCGATTCTTGCGAAGAGCGCTCTAAATCCGTATCTTCAATTCGCAAAATAAATGTCCCCTGCGTTTTGCGGGCATATAACCAACAATAAAGCGCAGTCCGCGCGCCCCCTACGTGTAAATATCCGGTTGGGCTAGGTGCAAAACGAGTAATGACTGACATATCTCTCTTCTCACTTATTATTTGCTAAACGTGAAAGTATAGTTGACCTCTTCTAAAAGGCCAAATAGAATTGCAAATCCGGGCGATTAGCTCAGCGGGAGAGCACTACCTTCACACGGTAGGGGTCACTGGTTCGATCCCAGTATCGCCCACCAACTGGAACGACTATGCGCACAGCACTCATATACGATCCTCGGTTTTTGGAACATCAAACAGCAGACAGTCCTGAATGTCCGCAGCGATTGACCGCTATTTTACAGAGTCTGCAAACTCACCCTTCTCTCTGGGAATCATTACAAAAAATTCCACCGCGCATGGCCGACGAAGAAGATATTCTGCGTTGCCACACGCCAGCCCTGCTCAATCGAATTAAAACACTGACGCCAACAGACGAGCGCTTTGTGATGCTGGATCCCGACACCGTGATCTCAAAAGCATCCTATGATATTGCGCGTCTGGCAGCGGGTTCGACGTTCAATGCAATTGATGCCATTTTTGCAAATCAATTAGATAATGCATTTGCCTTAATCAGACCACCTGGTCATCACGCAACGCATGCAGAAGCAATGGGATTTTGTTTATTTAACAATGCCGCGATTGCAGCACGGTATGCACAAGCTCATCATGGCGTAAAAAATATTTTAATCATCGACTGGGATGTGCACCATGGCAATGGGACGCAAGATATTTTTTATGACGACGACAGTGTTTTTTATTTTTCATTGCATGAATTCCCGTTTTATCCTGGCACGGGCGCACAAACTGAAATTGGCAGTGATGCAGGCACTGGAACAACACTGAATATTCCTTTAGCCGCTGGCACATCCGCTGCGATGTATCGAAAAGCCTTTCAGCAAGGATTGCAGCACATTGAAAAAAATTTCACGCCCGATCTTATTATTATTTCGGCTGGATTTGATTCTCGGGCAGGTGATCCATTAGGCGAATTGCAATTAAGCCATCAAGACTTTACGGAAATGACTCATGAAGTGCTCGCATTCGCAGCAAGAACGTGTGGCGGTAAAGTCATCTCGTTGCTAGAAGGCGGCTATTTGAATCAAACATTGGGAGACGCCGTCTGTCATCATGTCGAAGCCTTAGCAAAATAGCTTCATTTTCAATGCAACAAGACTGAAAAATCTTGGCGTCATTTATGTCAATACGTTTATCATTTGGCATCCTAATCGCTCTGATGTATTGTATGCAACATACGTTTATTTTTATAAAAGTGAGGAATGAAACTATGCGCTTTAATTTAAATTGTACAGGATTATTACTTGGCTTCCTGCTAAGTTGTGCCACAGTCAATGCAATCGCTGCCGATACTGTTGCAAAAGAAGAAATGACGCCACCGCCTGCAGCCGATGCACTGCCAGTCGATAAAATCCAGCCTGCGAATACGACCAATGCGTTGGTGACACCGCCGCCTGCACAACCGACAACTGCCATGCCGACCACAACGCTTCCTGCAACCGTCGTGCCCACATCGGCTCCTCCGCAAATGCCAACAGCCACTTTGCCTAATCAACCGATGCAAGCGACTGCACCGCAAGCTGCTCAACCTGGCCCACCGACCCAAGCAATACAACCTGTCCCAACTAACTCGACCGGCCCAACACCTCAGCCGATGATGGCGAATCCGATGACACAAGGAACGTCTGTGCTGCAAGGAGCACCTGCACCGCAAGGATCCCCAACTAAATAATGCTTATTTTGTGATAGTCACAGAGACGTCTTGTCGATCTTCTAACAAGGCGTCACTGATCGCAGGCACTTGTATGACACCCCAAAAAATCAAAGAAATTTTTCTCCGTTTTCGTAAACACAATCCTCATCCGACCACGGAATTAATTTATCACAGTCCGTTTGAATTATTGATCGCTGTGATTTTATCCGCACAAGCAACGGATACCTCGGTGAATAAAGCGACCGTTAATTTATTCAAGATTGCAAACACGCCTGAAAAAATAGTGCATCTTGGTTTACATAATTTAAAAAATTATATTAAAACAATTGGCTTATACAATAGCAAAGCCAAAAATATTATTGAAACTTGTCACATGCTCATCGAGCAATTTGATTCAACTGTTCCAAGCGACCGCGCTTCTTTAGAAAAATTATCCGGGGTTGGGCGCAAAACAGCAAATGTCATTTTAAATACGTATTTTGGCGAACCGACCATTGCCGTGGATACGCATATTTTTCGCGTCGCACAGCGCATTGGATTAGCAAAAGGCAAAACACCGTTAGCAATTGAACAACAATTAATGAAAATTATTCCAACCGAATTTTTGCATGATGCGCATCATTGGCTGATTTTGCATGGCCGTTATGTTTGCACGGCGCGCAAACCGCATTGCCCGGAATGTCTGATCAAGGATCTTTGCGAATATCCCGCTAAAACCATAGGTGACACATGAAGGCAGATGAGCGTGATCAATTACGCAATGTTTTTTTTACCGCATGGCGCAAACATTTAGAAAAATTACCCGTTGAGCCATTAGAAGCACAAGTTATCGATCTTATTTTACTGCATCCGGAATATCAGGATTTTTTTGCGGCGTCCGAAAATATTTCTCACGATGATTTTTCGGGCACAAATCCTTTTTTGCATTTAAGTTTGCATCTTTCGATTCGCGAACAAATTGCAACAAATCGACCGACAGGCATTACTGAAATTCACCGCCAATTATGTCAAAAATGGCAAGATCCACATGCGGCAGAGCATGCGATGTTGGAATGTTTAGGACAAGTGTTGTGGGAAGCGCAACGCAGTGGGCAATTGCCTGATGAGCAGGTTTATTTGGAATGGTTGCGGAAACTATAAGGCTGAGCTTAAGAAAGGGCTTGTCATCCTGAGTGCTTTTCGCTCCGAAGCAACTGTCTTGAAAATTTTATAGCAGTTATCTGCTTCGAGAAGTCTCTCCCTTTGAAAAAGGGAGGTCAGGAGGGATTTTTATAAAATTTAATTTTTTTACAAATCCCCCTCAATCCCCCTTTTTCAAAGGGGGAAGCCCTTGTCTTAAGCAGCTCCCGCAAAAGAAAGGGCTGTCATCCTGAGTGCTTTTCGCTCCGAAGGATCTCCCTATATAGTAGAGAACTGCTTAGAAAAATCTTTTGCTGAGCCTCAGAAATTTGCGGGGGATCCTTCGGAGCGAAAAGCACTCAGGATGACAAGCCCTTTCTTAAGCGCTCCCAAAGAACTTTATCCGTGAGCTCCCTCTCCTCCCGTGCTTTCTGGGCGTTGTTGTATTTAATACTTTCTTAAGCTTATCTCATTATTCTGGTACTATTTAATTTGCAAGTGAGCTCAGAGCAAGATGACCCAACGAAACAATAAGAAATACTTTGAGAATCAATTTATAGATCATGAAGAAGCTGATCAAAAAGCTTATATGGCAGCTTGTACAACTGAAGTCGCACTTTTTATCCCCATTTCCTCTCTCACAAACATCGTAGTGAAATATTTGGATCCATTATTGCCTGTAAACAGATACGCTTCTCGAAAAGAGTTAATGGATAATGAACAAGCAGGATTGTCAGTCTGCTGTGTTTACAATCCCAAAATGGATCAGTTTGATTTCAGTGTGACTTTAAAAACACACCCTTACATTCATCAAGAAGTCGTTACACGCATTTTTTTACCGGAATCAAAAATATTCTCGCTATATGAACAAGCTCTTTTGGATAAAGCAGCCAGAGACTACAAGATGCCCGACTTGTCTATTTTTGCATACAGTAAAACGAAAAAAAATTACAATTGCGTCTTTGAAATAAAACAAGGTGATAAACCGTCTTCTAAATCAACTAGAATAGTTGCAGAAAGCAAAACATCACCTATTTCAGTCGTCGAAGAAATTTTTGCCGCAATTTTAGAAAATCCATTCCAACCACGATGTGATATATTTCTCAATCCTGGCACTGTCTTTTCCAAACAAGAAGTGATTACCTATCGAAATCAACTTGAAAAAACAGCGAAACAGGCTGGCAAAACAGCATTGATACAAATTCTCCAAAATAGGCAACCCAGCAAGAAGCTTCCTACCGATCTCAAGCTGGCGATCGAGAATGCACCAAAATCATTTTTGCAAGAAGTAGGAGATGTAGAAACGCGTGAAAGACTTGCTCGAATGCTAGAGGGTGAACCTTGCATGCTGGAAAATAGAATAGGCTCCAGTGCTTTCAATCGGGACGAGAAAGTGGCAAATTTGCTTACCCTTCCATCAAAAGGTTATTCTAGTCGACCTCAGAGATTTCATTCTGATGATATCTTGGCTTGGTTTGATCAATTGATGACAGGCCAAAATTCACCTACTAAGACCACACTCAGAGTCGGGCAACAATATCCTTGTTCCGGTTTGAAGTTTACATCCCAGAGAAATTTTGTCCAACATGAAATGATGAGCTTTACTGTTCCAGCAAAATTTGCGCCAGAAGATAAAGCAGTTAACTTTTTACTGGAAGTCGATGTTGAAGACGAACCCATACAGACTTTTTCGCTTCAGTGTGATTTATCTGCCATTCCAAAACGCGCAGTTATTGCTCCAGGCAATGGAGTGCTATTGCCACGCAATGAAAATATTCCAGCATTGAAAGCAATACAAGTCTGGCTCAATCAACCTCCCATAACGTTTCGTGGTGCATGTGTCAGTTTACCAAGGTTAATTCATTTATTTTTACAAGAAAAAGCATCGCGAGAAACTGCAACTGCATCCGTCAAAGAATATCAACATTGGCTGGCATTTGGAGAGATGCTGGAAATCATCTTTGAGTTTTCTCATCCAAAAAGGTCATCGCTGATCATTTTTACTCATCGACTTTATTTTTCTTATTTAGCGTCAGTTCATTGGGTTGAAAATCCACTCTTTGATCAATTTAGGTTGCTTGTAAATAATTTATTGAACGAATGTTTTTTAATACTTTTCAGAAGTAAGACGAATAGCCTTTTTGCAAGCCGAATTTTTGAGTCGCCATGGGATTATTTGCATTTCATCGATTTGCTTTTAGAGCCTGGCGCAAGAGCTGGAAAGAATGATCATCAAAAATTTTATGCCGCTGAACTAGAAAAACTCATTGAGTATCTGACAGAGGGTAGGAGATATCTCGATAAACCAAAAGAAGTGCGCGCGATGGCGAGACTTTTTCAAGAGCAAACGCTCGCAAATAATTTAGAATATAGAAATATCTGTTTGAAACTCCTTCAATTACTTGCCTCAGTAAAACTTGATAGCTCTTTTGAGAAAGAAGCAACTTCTTTTGCTCAAAAGATTAATGCGCGATTTTCAAAATCGTCGCTAACAACTGCCTCTGTCAAGAAGCGTTTGAAAGCGGATTTAGAGAAAAGCTCACCAGGCGATTCAAAAGCAGATGCAAAATCCGATGCATCCTGCTCTTCTTCAACGTTCAGTGCGCCATCTACTTTATCAGATGTCGCATCACGTATTTTTCAGAGCACGCCTAATCAAACAGCTTTCTTCGACGCGAAACGAACCAACTCACGCTCATTCGATACATTGTCGAGTCCTATTCTAATTGCAAATACGATTTATCGTGAGCCTGCTGCTGCAAGACAAGTTTTTATCAGAGACTTATTTGCTTATTTTGATGCAAAGCCTGCAAAAGAATTATTTGAAGATACGCATGCGAAATTTTATTTTAAAATTCTCAGAGCTTATATCGAGATGAATAGTATTGAAAAAGAGGAACAAGAAGCGGTTATTAAATTTTTAGACGCTATCACAATGCGCCAAGCAAATTCGCCGCTTTTAAAAGGATTATATGTCAGTGTGATGATTATGATGGAATCGGGTGATGAGAACAGATTAAGGTTCATCAACACATTACTTGCTAAGCGCCATGATGCGACACAGGAAAAAATGTGTGTGGAAAACTTGCGAAAAAAATTATGTCGCTATTTGCCGCCTGAAATGATGGTAAGAATGGTTGATCAGTTAGATACTGATTGCACTGTCGACCTATTAAGTCAATACGCAACAGAGTTTCTTGCTACTCAAAGCGGTCTCGCAACGTCCGAAGCTGTGCTCGAGATCGGTTTAGCCGTGTGGGAATGTCAGGCGATTGGTAAGGGTGCTTCTCTCAGGCTCAAAATTTAATTGTTTTATACAAATCCCTCTTGTTCCCAATGGCACTAGCTTAAGAACTGTCATCCCGGAATTTAGTAGCTCTTAACGAGCGCTTTTGCTCGTTTAGAGCTACTTAATGTCCGGGATCCATCTTCAATTTCCTCCCTCTTGCTTTTTAACTCATGTGCTTTAAGCAAAATGGATCCCGGACATTAACTGGCGCTAAATTCGCAAAAAGCGCTCATTAAGCGCCAGTAAATTCCGGGATGACAGTTCTTAAGCTAGTGCCATTGCCCCTTGTTCCCCCTTTTCCAAAGGGGAGACCTTCTTAAGCAGCTCCTCTCTCAAAAACGAATCACGATGCTGCTTAGTACACTTCCCCCTTTGGAAAAGGGGGATTGAGGGGGATTTTTATAAAAAATTGTTTATGATTGCTCGCGGGCAAGCAGAAAATATTTGTGGGTAATAATATGGATACAACCCGGGGTTTTAAAGCTGCTTAAAAATTAAGAACATCGAGTTGCACCCGGGCTACTTTACTCATTTTTAAGGCATTTTGATGTGTTTGTCTTAATTTTCAACTATAGGCTTAATAATTCCTTAAGCATAATTTTGTTATTCTTGTCGCTCTTTATCTACCCATGAGCCAAGTGCAAATGACCCAACGAAAAAATACAAAACACTTTAAAAATCAGTTTATCGATCAACACGAAGTTGAGACAAAAGCTTTTACAGATGTAATCGTGTCTTTTATTCCATCCCCTCCTCTCTCAAGAATTGTGATGGGCTATTTGAATACGCCATTACCTATCACCCAATACAATTCTGGAAAAGAATCAGGGGAGAGAAAAAAAGAAGGATTGGCACCTTTCTGTGTTTTTGAACCTGTGACGGATTGTTTCCACTTCTGCTTCACTAAAGAGCTCCCTATCGTGCAGACTACGTCCAGGCTCTGGATCACACAACAATATCAGCATTCCGGTTTAAAGTTTAGAACTGTAAGAGATTTGCACCCCACTACAGAAATAATGCCTTTTCATCATGTTCAAGCAAAATTTTCACCAGAAGATAACGTGGCTGATTTTTTACTGGAATTGGAAGTAGATTTTGCAAAGCCGCCGCAGACTTTTTCTTTTCAGTACGATTTATCCACCACAAAACGTGATGAAATTGCTATAAAATATTTAAAACTTAAGCCAGAATATAAAGATGTACCAGCACCGAAAGAAATGCATCGCTGGATCAATCAAACGCGGGTCGATTTCCGTGGTGCAAATGTCAGTTTGCTAACGTTAGTTGATTTATTTTTAATAACAGAAGGATCATTAGAGCTTGGGAACACCGCCACTTCATCCGTCACAGAATATCAACACTGGCTTGCATTCGGGCAAATGTTGGAAAGAGTTATTAAACTATTAAATTCTGAAATATGTACGACAAGAAAAAGAATTCATGACCTCTATTTTTCTTATTTAGCTTCGGTTCATTGGGTTAACCATCCACTCTTTAATGAATTTAAATTGCTGGTAAAAGATTTCCTAGAATTCCTTTTTTTAGAACTTTTCAAATATATGCCCGATCGAGATAATCCCAAGGGATTTGCTCAGAATATTATTGACTCATTCCATAAAGCTAATTATCTCTTTGATTTACTTTCGGAACCTGGCGTAAAGGCAGGAGAATATGATAATCCAAAATTTTATGCTGAGGCAATAGAAGAATTTATTGTGATAATAAATATTAAGTATCGTGATTTTAGTAAAAAATATAGCAACGAATTAAACGAAGTGCTTACTGTGGCCACACTTTTTCAAGAGCCATCGATTTCAAATAGTTTAAAATTTAGCTGCTTAAAGCTCTTTAAATTACTTTTCAATGCTGTATCTTATGGTGGCTCTATTGATGATCTAATTTCTTTTACCCGACTGCTCAAAGAACAATTCTCAAAATCATCGCTAACAACTGCTTCTGTAAAGATGCGTTTAAAAACAAGTTTAGAGACAAGCTCACAAGGAAATTCAAAAGCAGATGCAAAAGGCGACGCATCCAACTCTTCTTCAGAGTTCAGAATGCCATTTGCTTTATCACATGTCGCATCACGTGTTTTGCAAAATGCACCCAGTCAATTAGGAAGTCCATCAAGCCAGCCTGCTTTTTTTGAAGCGAAACGAACCAGTCCACACTCATTTGATACCTTGTGGCGGCCTACTCAAATCGCACATGCGATTCATCTTGAGCCTGCTGCTGCAAGACAAGTTTTTATCAGAGACTTATTTGCTTATTTTGATGCAAAGCCTGCAAAAGAATTATTTGAAGACACGCATGCGAAATTTTATTTTAAAATTCTCAGAGCTTATATCGAGATGAATAGTATTGAAAAAGACGAACAGGAAGCCGTTATTAAATTTTTAGACGCTATCACAATGCGGCAAGCAAATTCGCCGCTTTTAAAAGGATTATATGTCAGTGTGATGATCATGATGGAGTCGGGTGATGAGAACAGATTAAGGTTCATCAACACGTTACTTGCTAAGCGCCATGATGCGGCACAGGAAAAAATGTGTGTAGAAAAATTGCGAAAAACGTTATGTCACTATTTGCCGCCTGAAATGATGGTAAGAATGGTTGATCAGTTAGATACTCATTTCTCTGTTGATCTATTGAGTCAATACGCAACTGAGTTTCTTGCTACTCAAAGCGGACTCGTAACGTCCGAAGCTGTGCTTGAGATCGGTTTAGCCGTGTGGGAATGTCAGGCGATTAGTAATGGTGCTTCTCTCAAGCTAAAAATTTAATTGTTTTATACAAATCCCCCCTTGTTCCTGACGGATCGACGCAAATGCCACCCATGCGTCGTCCTGAAAAATATGACGTCAACGTATTTTAACCGTAGCGAGGGCACTCGCACGGAATATTTATTCAGGATCCACTTGAGTATCCTCGATTTATATAAATTCAGGAATGAGCTCTCCGTTCGTGGATCCTGAATAAATCTTACGCGCTACTGCGGTAACTGCGGTCAAATAATTTGGGCGTAAGATTTTTCAGGACGACGCATGGGTGGCATTTGCGTCGATCCGTCAGGAACAAAGGGGATTTGTATAAAAAAATAAGTTCTGATTCGATGCTTACATCCGAAAAGGGTTAGGACGATCCATACGACAAACTCTTACAATGACTTCACACTTTTAGAAATTTTTCCAATCGCTCAACTTGCTGACGCAGATCTTCTATTTCTTGCATCAGATCAATCGCCAACGCAATCCCAGGATGATTAATTTCTAAATCATGATGCAATCGTGCCGCCGTATGAACCACTTTTAAATGTTCTGAATTAAAAACCCATGTCTCTAGCGAAATTCCTCGTGGCTCAACCGTGCCATAGGCCACTAATTCTTGAATAAAAATCGGTTCCACCTGACAAATGGTACAAATTTCTATTGAACTTAATTCACTGAGCTCATCAGGAACAAATTGCTTGTTTGATTCAGATTGCTTCCCTGCCATAAACACCTCTTACTTAATTCTTCCTAGGATCAAACGGCATTTCTTGCGCCATTTTCTCATACAATGCACGTTGCGCTTCCGTGTGCGCTGGTGGTGTGACAATTTGCAACAAAAGATATTGATCACCACTGCCCGATTTTTTCGGCAAACCGCGGCCTTTTAACCGTAATTTTTGTCCCGCTTGTGAATTAGGCGCAATTTTCATTTCAACCAATCCGCCCAATGTGGGTACCATCACTTTTGCACCTAACGCCGCTTCCCACGGTGTAATCGGTAACGTCAAATACACATCTTGTTCTTGCAGCGAAAACTGGCGATGCGGTTGAATATGAATTTCTAAATACAAATCACCCGATTGCCCTTTGCCCATCCCGGGAGAACCTTGATGCGCTAAACGCAATTGCTGACCGGAGACAACACCTTTTGGAATAGTGACTTTTAATGTACGGGTTGAATCGTGTGCATTACCGCGTCCAGACTCTTGCAAATAAATGGTTTTGGCAGCACCGTGATAGGCATCTTCTAGGCTAATCTCAATTCTGGCGTGTTCATCACTGCCGCGACGACTGAATCCACCTTGACGCGCGTGGTGTGCACCGCCACCGCTACGGCCAAAAATTGACGAAAAAAAATCGCTGAAACTACCCAGCTCATCTTCGTCAAATGATCCATGACCGCCGCCAAAACCAGCTTGCGATTGCCAACCTGGCGGTGGTCGAAACTCTTGCCCACTCTTCCAGTTGCTGCCTAACTGATTGTACGCTTCACGTTTTTTAGAATCTTTCAGAACTTCATACGCTTCTTGAACTTCTTTAAAATGCTCTTCCGCATTTTCTTCTTTGCTGACATCAGGATGGTATTTACGCGCGAGTTTGCGATACGATCGTTTAATGTCATCTTCTTTCGCATCGCGTGCGACACCTAAGATTTTATAATAATCTTTGTATTCCATTGTTACCTACATATTCATCATTATCCTGGCAAACGCACTGTTAATACATCGCATTTTGCACCGTGTAAAATCGCATTCGCCGTTGAACCTAATAACAACGAAAGACCGTGACGCCCATGACTGCCGCAAATAATTAAATCGGCGCCAACATCTTGCGCAACATCTAAAATTTTTGATTTTGTAGGACCCACTTCGATCCATTGATCTTTTGCATCAATCGACAATTGCCCAGCTAATTTTGTCAGTGATGTTTTTGCTTCTTCAATTAATTGGCCTTCGATGTCTTCAATCCCCAGATACGCATAACTGTAACCTGGTAATGGTTCCACGACATGAATAATACTGAGCCTTGCACCGGTATAGCCGCGCATCCCTCTGACTTTGTCGAGGATATAATCCGTGTCTTCCGTTAAATCTGTTGCAAATAAAATATGTTTATACATGACAGTATTCCTTATTTAAAAAAAACGCATCATACCGTTGCCGCCGCCTTCGTAAACTGTAACTGATTTTTTGCAAATGTAACTTGGATAGTATCTCCTGGCAAAAACTTTCCAGATAAAATTTCTTGTGCCAATGGATTTTCAATATGTTGTTGAATGGCGCGTTTTAATGGACGGGCTCCATACACGGGATCATAACCTGTTGCTGCTAAATAATCCATCGCTTCAGGGGTGATTTCGAGCCCTAAATCACGCTCTATCAACCGTTGACGTAAGCGTTGAACTTGGATAGTGGATATCGATTTAATTTGCTCTTGGTCCAAGGGATGAAACACAACCATTTCATCAATCCGATTTAAAAATTCGGGACGAAAATGTTGGCCGACGACATTTAATACGGCACGCTTCATTTCGAAATAATCACCGTGTTTAGAAATATCTTGGATGAGCTCTGAGCCTAAATTCGATGTCATCACGATAATCGTGTTGCGAAAATCAACGGTTCGACCATGGCTATCGGTTAATCGTCCATCATCTAAGACTTGTAATAAAATATTAAAAACATCGTGATGCGCTTTTTCCATTTCATCTAACAAAATAACCGAATAGGGTTTGCGACGAACTAACTCGGTTAAATAACCACCTTCTTCATAACCTACATATCCGGGTGGCGCACCGACTAACCTGGCCACTGAATGCTTTTCCATGAATTCTGACATATCAATACGAATGACTGCTTCTTCGGTATCAAATAAAAATTGGGCTAATGCTTTGCATAATTCTGTTTTACCCACACCCGTCGGCCCTAAAAATAAAAATGATCCGATGGGACGATTCGGATCGGCTAAACCGGCACGAGAGCGACGAATCGCATTACATACCGCCGTCACGGCTTGGCTCTGACCGATGATGCGTTTTTGCAGGACTGTTTCCATGTGGAGCAATTTTTCTTTTTCGCTTTCCAACATTTTAGAGACGGGAATATGCGTCCATTTTGAAACAACTTCTGCAATTTCATCTTCTGTGACGTTGCTGCGTAATAACTGGGTTTCTTGTTTTTCAGCGACGGTGGCAGCATTGAGTTTTTTTTCTAACTCGGGAATTATCCCATATTGCAATTCTGCCATGCGTGACAAATTACTGGCGCGTCTTGCTGTTTCAAATTCTTGACGGACTCGCTCTAATTCACTCTTGATGGTCTGAGTGCCGTGCAGCGCTGATTTTTCATTCTGCCAAATTTCTTCTAATTGATTGGATTCTTTTTCTAAACGGGCTAATTCTTTTTCTAATTTTTCCAGCCGTTTTTTGGAGGCGTCATCGGTTTCTTTTTTTAATGCTTCGCGTTCAATTTTTAATTGGATGACTTTGCGATCTAATGTTTCTAATTGTTCTGGCTTAGAATCAATTTCCATCCGAATGTTACTGGCTGCTTCATCGATTAAATCAATGGCTTTATCGGGTAATTGGCGATCGGAAATATAACGGTGTGATAACGTTGCCGCTGCCACGATCGCGGAATCTGTAATTTCTACTCCATGATGCAATTCATAGCGCTCTTTCAATCCTCGCAAAATGGCGATGGTGTCAGGCACCGTTGGCTCTTCGACTAAAATACGTTGAAAGCGGCGCTCTAGTGCAGCATCTTTTTCGATGTATTTACGGTATTCATCGAGCGTCGTTGCGCCCACACAATGCAATTCGCCGCGTGCTAAGGCAGGCTTTAACATATTGCCCGCATCCATGGCACCTTCTGCTTTGCCTGCTCCCACCATCGTATGGATTTCATCAATAAATAAAATAATTTGGCCTTCTTGTTTGGCTAAATCATTTAACACGGCTTTCAAGCGTTCTTCAAATTCACCGCGGAATTTTGCGCCTGCGATTAATGCGCCTAAATCCAATGCCAGTAATCGTTTATCGCGCAATCCTTCAGGTACTTCGCCATTCACGATGCGTTGCGCAAGTCCTTCGACGATGGCTGTTTTACCCACGCCGGGTTCACCAATTAACACGGGATTATTTTTCGTACGGCGTAATAACACTTGGATGGTGCGACGGATTTCTGCATCGCGGCCAATAACGGGATCTAATTTTCCTTGTTCTGCACGGGCGGTTAAGTCAATCGTATATTTCTCCAAGGCACGTCGTTGTTCTTCTGCATTTGGATCTTGCACGGATTGACCTCCTCGCTCTTCATCAATGGCTTTGCTAATCGCATCAGGTGTCGCGCCTGCTTTACGCAATAACTCACCTAACGAACCGGAATCTTCTACCGCCGCCAATAAAAATAATTCACTTGAAATATATTGGTCTTTGCGTTTTTGCGCTAATTTATCGGTGACATTTAATATTCGATTTAATTCGTTTGAGACATGCACTTCACCGCCTGTTCCTTCCACTTGCGGCAATCGATTGATGGCAGCGTCTAATGCTGAACGGAGAGTGGTTATGTTGATATTGGCTTTCACCAAAATAGGCCGAATGCTTCCGCCCTCTTGATCGAGCAACACTTTCATCAAATGCAACGGCTCAATGAAAGCATGATCGCGTCCCAACGCTAAAGATTGCGCATCGGATAATGCACTTTGGAATTTAGCCGTTAACTTATCGATGCGCATGGAAATACCCCGGTTATTAATATTATTATACAAATATATGGCTGATAAAGGTAAATTCAAGTCCTTGAATTTCAGGAAAATGTTCTTGTTGTAGAGATAGAGATGCGAAATGTTCAAACATCTTAAAGGAGTTTGTTGAGAGCCTGCTCATGTACTCGCGGCCTAATAGGTATCTTTCGCAGAAAAAATTGGAATTTGACGGATAAGAAATTCTTCAAAAAGTGGCACAGTAAATGCAATATCCCCGTGCGCAGGACTATATATCATGCCTTTATTAATTAATTGAGCTCGTAGAGGAGCCACTTGCTCAACTGCCTTTCCAAGTTTATTTGCAATATCGCCTGATCTTTGCGATTTACCACCTAAATCTGCTAATGCGCGCACATACTTACGCTCCCTTGGCGTAAGGCGATCGAAACGAACTCTAAAAAAATTCTTATCAAGATTAGTAATAGAAAGTTCGCTGGCTTTCTTTGCATCTCCAACGGTGATAACTGAAGAATCACTCGATGCTATATTCCAAGCATGGTATCCCCATTCTTGCAAGAAGTAAGGATAACCTTTCGTCATTTTAAATATTTCATCGATCGCACCCGAAGAAAAACTAACACCCAACTCTTTGACGGGTGCTTGAAGAGCAGTCCTCGCATCTTCTTTTGTCAGAGCACCTATTTCTGGATAATTAAACAAACGTTCTGCATAAGATTTAGAATTTCCAGCTTTTCCTATGATCTGCGGTAACCCTGCGCCAATGAGTATTAAAGGCAATGACTTTTGAGAAACACGGTGGACTGCCATAATCATAGCACTCAACTCTTTTTCATCTAAATATTGCAGCTCATCAATGATGATAGCAACAGCAGTTGTTCGGTCTTTTGCCGCTTCTCCAATAGCGACAAACAAGCTCGCAAGATCGACTTCCAAGTCGCCACTATCTGCTTCTCCTGTTTCTGCATCAATATCGATTGAAAATTCTAAATCTCCCGCTTTTATTTTCAGCGCACTGATAAAACTTTTAAATACACGTAATGCTTTTCTGGCTTTCTCACTCACTGACTCTCCACGATTGAGTTCAAAAAGAATTCGTCGCAAATGAGGAATTAATAATTCTGGCAGCGTTTTTTTCTGTCGACTTTCATGGGCTTCAATAAAAGTAACATTATATCCCTCCATTTCCGCTAATTTTTGAATTTCACTCAGTAAGACAGTTTTCCCAACCCCTCTTAAACCCACCAGTATCATGCTTTTTTCTGCGCGTCCATTTTTGACACGGCTTAACGCAACCATTGCATCTTCTAATATGACGGAACGACCAGCCAATTCTGGAGGAGGAGTACCCGCTCCCGGGGAAAAAGGATTTTTTGCTCTATCCATTTATATGAACCTTACCCTATCTTATCTATAAGTGTAGTAAGTTTGGATAAGTTTGCTATAATTGTCAACTCAGAATTTAGGGTTAAAACTTAAAACTCGGTATCATGCTGGCATGACACCGTTTTCAGATAATAAAGTAAGGAACCAATATAAATTAGTTTTCATGCGCTGTATGTGTTTTTGATTTAACAAGGAATTTGGTGGGTCGTCTGCGATTCGAACGCAGGACCAACAGGTTAAAAGCCTGCTGCTCTACCGGCTGAGCTAACGACCCTTTAAGGGATGAACCATCTTGGATAGTTCGTGGATTACTTGAGGCGCCAATGATACAGGGTTTCATAAAAATATCAACGGCCTTGTACATCTCCCCATAAAAATTTATGGAGCTGAATTTGTAAGCGAACAAACAGCTGATCTTGTAAAATCCAATCGGCTAACTCACCGGCAGGCTGCTCTGCAAAACTTGGGGAAAATAAGACTTGGCAGCGCTCCGTTAAACGATGCTGCTGCATGATATCTTTTGACCAGTCATAATCTGCTCGATGGCAAATGACAAATTTAAGCTGATCATGGGGCGATAAATAATCCAGATTAGAGAATAAATTTTTTGCCACTTCACCGGAGCCTGGGGTTTTAATATCGACCACTTTGACAACGCGTGGGTCCACCTGGGAAACATCTAAAGCACCACTGGTTTCCAATGAAACCTCATAACCCGCATCACATAAGTAAGTCAGCAATTCCAAGCAAGCCGGTTGCGCCAGCGGCTCGCCGCCTGTCACCGTCACGTATTTCGCTTTATATTGGGCGACTTGTTGCAAAATAGCATCCATCTCATGCAATTGACCGCCTTGAAAGGCATACGCCGTATCGCAATAACCGCAACGCAATGGACAGCCCGTCAAACGCACAAAAACAGTGGGTAATCCCACTGTTCTTGTTTCACCTTGTAACGAAAAGAAAATTTCGGTTAGACGCAATCGACTCAAATCAATGACCTGCTAACTTAATTTGTTTTAATTGCTCAGACGCTAAACGAGCAGAAGCCGTACCGGGATAATGATTAATAACTTTTTTGAATGCTGATTTCGCATCAACCCATTTAAATTGAGCTGCATAGATTAAACCTAACTTCAATTGTGCATCAGATACTTTTGGACTGTCAGGATAATTTTTTACAACATTCGCAAATTCCACAGCGGATTGATCATTCTTGTTCTGCAATCCATATAACTCACCCAACCAATAATGTGCATTTGCTGCAAATTGGCCAGAAGGATATTTGTTTAACATATTTTTCAATGCAGACACTGCTTGATCATATTTCTTCGCTTTAATTAAATCATAAGCCGTTTGATAAACTTGCTGTTCTTCAGCGACATTCGGTTGCGCGACGGGTTTACTCACAGGGTGTGCTGCAACTGCTGCCGCGGCAGCTGTCGTGCTATCGGTGGCGGTGCTCGCATTATCGGTTGTGGTATCCGCTTGATCTGCCGCAAGTGTTGTCGTTTTTGCTTTTGCGAGAATTTTTTTCTTCGGAACAGGCGGCTGCTTCACCACGGCATCCGACTCATCTGACGAATCCGTTGACGCAGTATTATCAGCTAACATCGGAGCGGCTTGCTGCTTGTTAATGCGTTTATCTAAATCGGCATAAAAAGATTTTTGCTGGGTTTGCACTTGTTGTAATTGATGAGTCAAACTATCGACTTGACCCCGTAATGTTTGAATTTCTTTATGCAACGTATCCACTTGGCTGGACGGATTGGAACTTTGCATATTCGCAATTTGTTGCTCAACACGCGCCATGCGTTGTTCGCTGCTTAAATTGCTTGAAGAGGGAACATTCGCGGCAGCACTTGGTGTGCTCGACGCGGCAGAAGGGGCTGCATAGGTTTGCACTTGTGAAGGCGCTTGCGCCTCGGCATCCGCATTACTACTCGGACTAGAACTAGAATCCGCTTGTCCATCAAATTGCGGAGGATAATTATCCGCATCAAAAACAGGCGCGTCATCTGCAAAAGCAGTCATCGTAGCGGTCGTTAAGACGGCTACGATGATCAAACGTTTTAATAAAGTGATAGTGGCCATAAATTATTTCTGCGCAAGAACAATAATGGCACGACGGTCTAATTGATAATCATGCTCATCATGTCCTGGCAGTGCTAATCGCTCTGCACCATAGCTCACAACACGGACTTGATCGGGATTCACACCGCGTGATTTTAAGACTTCATACACGGAGTTTGCACGATGCTCACCTAATGCGACGTTATATTCACGGCTGCCGCGGGGATCGGTATGACCTTCCATAATAATTTTGACATTAGGATGAGCCACTAAGTAATCAGCATTCGCTAAGATTGCAGGCTTATCTTCTGCGCGGATATCGCTTTTATCAAAATCAAAGTAATAAGTGCGTTTTGACGCTAATTGATGTGAACCACGGCCGCCATTGTCACCATAACTGCCATCCTGACCTGCGCCCGACGACATTGCGCCTGACTGATCATTCATAGCGGTTGTGCCATCGCCATTATTGCCATGTCCTGTGGTCGAGCAAGCGCCCAATAATAAAATGCTGCCGCTCAGTAACATGATGTGTGCTAATTTTTTTAATTTCATGGATATTGCTCCCTGTTAAAATGATTACGATAAATAAGGTGACCATGCAGGATCTTGCACTTCACCATTTCGCGCGGGTAACCGCACTTCTACACTGCCATCGCTCGCTACCATTGCTAATACACTGCGATCCGAATAAATTGTGCCATATAGTATCATACTACCGTTCGGCGCTACACTAGGTGATTGATTATCTGTATGAGTTGAATTCGTTAATACCTTAAAGCGGCCCGAATCCAAATCTAACATACCAATATTAAATAAGCTCGATTCTTGGTTGATCATCACAATATGATTGCCATCCGGTGTAAACGATGCCCTGGCATTATAATCCCCATCGTAGGAAACACGCGATACAGCGCCAGTCGCTAAATTCTTTTGATAAATTTGTGGCGCACCGCCGCGATTGGAAGTAAATAGAATTAATTTGCCATTGGGTGACCAAGCGGGTTCTGTATTGATCGACCAATCACGTGTCACTTGGGTCAAATGTCGGCTCCCTACCTCCATCACATAGATATTGGGCGAACCATCTTTTGAGAGCACTATTGCCAATTTGCGTCCATCCGGAGACCACGCCGGTGCGCCATTAATGCCGCGAAAATCGCTGATCAAACGTCGTCCGCCGGTTGCAACATCTTGCACATAGATAGAAGCATGCTTATTTTCAAAGGAAACATAAGCAATTTGCCTCCCATTTGGTGACCAAGCGGGTGACATGATAGGGTCTGTTGAATTTAAGAGTGGTTTCGGATTATAACCATCTTCATCGGCCACTTCTAAAATATAGTGCGTCGATCCATTCAATGAACGTTGGACCACGACATAGGCTAAGCGGGTTGAAAAAATACCTCGTACACCCGTGATTTGCTCATAAATTAAATCACTGATGTGATGTGACACAGAGCGCAATTCGCGATCCGAAATCACGTATTTGCGGGTTATTAAAGGTGCATGACCGTCTGCCTCACCCTTACCACGATACGTATCTTTTAATTGGAAGCTCACTTCATACCGGCCAGGGCTCACCTCTCGCACTTGCCCCATGACAACATCATCTGCGCCTAGACCGCGGTAATAACTCATTGGCTGATTGGCACTGACAGAGTTGCCCGTATAAACCTTGAACCGGCCGCTGTTTTGTAAATCATTGCCGATAATCGCTGATACATCTTGAGAGGGCATGCTGCCATTCAGAACAAACGGCGCAATCGCAATCGGTACCGCACCCGCAACACCTTGGGTTAATTCCATACTCAACATGGCAAAAGAGGTATGGGGTAATACTAAAGTAAAGCAAATAAATGCCCACGCGATGAGTTTTCGCATCATTCATTTCTCCTGGGAGCTTAAGCTAAAAGATATGTGAGCTTATATACCATAAGTTAGGTATTGACGCTAGATTGTTGATGATTTTTCAAAGCGTTTACATGCACTGTTGTTGAGAGGCTGCCACCGCCTTCAGCTCCCAAAAAAAAGGGAAACATTGAATGAGAACTGATGTTTTTATCCCCCCCTTACCCCATAGGCGTCAAGCTAAGGAAATTTTGCTTAGAAACTCCGTCTTTGCGAGGAGCGTTTTTTGCTTTGATGCAACCCAGTTTTTGAATTTGCAAAAATTTTGCAGAAATATAAAGCAAAAAACTGGATTGCCGCGCCCCTGCGGGGCTCGCAATGACGGAGTCCTGTAGGTTGGGTTTCGCTGGCGTGCCAGCGAAACCCAACCTACAGGACTACGACACTTTACTATGGTCCAGCCGCTTTAAAGGACGCGGTCTTTGCTTCTTTGATTTCCGGAAGTGATTCTGCTTCTTTATAGTAATCTTGCCAAGGTTCTGATTTTAACGTTTTCTTGAGCTCCGATTTAATTTTTTTGAATTCGGCAAATGACATATTGCCTTCAAGATAACGTTGTAATTTTCCGACGTCATGAACCAGCGTAGAAAAAAAGACGCCTGGCATATTTTTAGCTTTATCTAATTGACATTTAACTTCTGCCGCGAGTAATAATTTTTTAATTTGCGGATCCTGGGTTACTTTATAAGGACTTTTATTCTCAACCATCAACGTTGGATTGGCGCCCGCATCAAGTAATCTTTTTACCACAGTGAGATGTCCACTCTTTGCCGCGGTCACAAGTGGCGTTGCACCATTTGGGAGCCTGGCATTGATCTCTGCTTTATACTCCAGTAATAGCATCACTGCGTCCTCATAACCCAACTTTGCAGCTTTATGGAGTAGCGTGGTATTACCAGAAAGCACGCTACTATTCGCATTTGCACCATGAGCGAGTAAAAAGCGCGCCGCGGTAAGCTGGTTTCGCTCGATAGCATATTGAAGTGGCGATACGCCCTTTGTAGCAACGGCATCTATCGATGCACCGTGCAAAAGCAACAGATGCGCAATATCTAAATGGCCGCTTTCTATCGCGGCGAAAAACGGCGTCGCCCCGTCCTGACGAACAGCCTTAACGGATGCGCCCTGTATAATCAACAAACGTACCATATCCAAATAACCGAGCGCTGCTGCCAGATAAAGCGGAGTTGTTCCATCGTCGCGAGCAGTATTGACGGATGCGCCATGCTCAATCAATAGGCGCACCATATCCAAACGCCCACCCCCCGCCGCATACAAAAGCGGGGTTCTTTGTTGAAAAGCAGCAGCATCAATCTTTATTGATTTAAATTCACATAATCTTTTTGCCCAATGCGTCAGTCCAAAAGCAGCTGCTCGATGTAATGGTGTTTCTTTATCGTCACATACTGCACTGACATCCAGATTGCCGCTAGAAAGTAATCGTGCCACTTCTTTATTTTCTTTTTCTTGCTGATTAAAAACAACCATCCAATAAAGACTGGGAGCGCCGAAGGGACGGGAGACATCTGCAACTGCCTTTTGATAAAAATAATTTAGCATGTCCGTTTGTTGAGTGAGATGCATGTAGTTAATGAGAGAGAATATATCTTTAATTGACATACTTTGCACAGCATCCATCCTGCCATTTATAATATGAAGACGCAGAACTGTTGCCTGCTCATCCATCCCTATAAATAATTCTTCATTCACTCTCAAAAAAACAGCGGCATAATCCGGCGTTTTTTCCGCTGTCTCTTTGCGATATTCCACAGGATAATATTGTTTTAGATACATTTTAAAGATAGGTTGATCCGCGGGTTTAGCCTCTTTTGCAATAAAAATTAAATTAGAATAAGAAACGGGGAGCTGCATTGGATCAAGGTTGTGTCTTTTTTGAAATTCCGTCAGCAGCGTTTCCACTTGTTGCAGATGCGTTACCATATTGGCTGCGAACTTTACATCATTATCACGGACTTGCTCTAGCAAATGACGAACTAACTGATACATTGCATGCTTGGGATGCAACCAAGCAAAATCAATTTGTAAAAGTTCTATTATTTTAACCGCATTTATTTCGCCAACCGTTACTAATATCCGCATAAAATGATTTGGGCGTTCACGCAAAATGGCTGACAGTGATGAGATATGTTTGTCCCATTGATTTTCGGTTTGCAATGCGTTGGCAAGTTGAATGTAATCTTTTTCATCTTTCAATGCATCAAACAGAGTAAAGGGTAAAGGAAGTAAATGAAAAGGATCGGCGAAATCTGTTTGCACGATTGAATCAATAAAATAGTTTAATTTTGCATCGGCTGGCAGATTTTCAAAGAAAATCACTTCGCCTTTTTTATCCTCTATCCAGCCCATTTCCTTAGCATTTGTTGGATAGATGAACCTGTACTCACCCAGTGGGCGTTCTTCCAGCAACAACTTTGTCTGTTTCGCTTTTGCAGCGAAAAGCAATTGTCTGATACGTGGATCCGATATTTCGTTGTAATGATCAAAATGCAAAGTGGCATTTGCACCAACTGAGAGTAACAACTTAACGACTTCCAAATGACCGTTTCTTGCAGCGTAGTAAAGCGCCGTTTCTCCCGTATTGACAAGGGCGTCAACGCGCGCTCTATGCACAAGCAATAGGCGCACCACCTCCAAATGACCATTGTGTGCTGCGATGTGCAGCACAGTTGCTCCCTTATTGTTAAAGGCATCTACTGATGCCCCATGTTCAATCAATAGACGCGCCATATCCAAATAACCATTTTGTGCTGCGATGGAAAGCGCAGTTGCTCCCTGATTGTTAAAGGCATCTACTGATGCCCCATGCGCAAGCAATAGACGCGCCATATCCAAATAACCATTTTCTGCTGCGACGTAAAGCGCAGTTGCTCCGGTACTGTTACGGGCATCAACAGATGCTCCATACGCAAGCAACAGGCGCACTATATCCAAATAACCATTGTATGCTGCTCCGTAAAGCGCAGTTACTCTGTCATTCCTAGCTACATTAACGTTTATTGATTTAAATTCAAATAATTTTTTTACCGAGTTTCTTAATCCCATGCTGCTAGCAATGCACAAAGGAGATGTACCATTACCACCAGAGCAATATTTATTTATATTCAACTCAGAATCTTCTAGCAACATTTCAACTTGTTTAGGTTGATTGAAAAGAACCGCCCAATACAGCAGCGGCACTCCAAATGTGCTGCCTTGAACTTCCACGATGCTGCGAAATTCAGTTTGATAGAAATAATTCATTATTTCTTGTTGTTGACAAAGATGCATCCATTTACAATTATAGTTGTTTGAAAGGATCTCTTTCGTGGTTACTTTCATTTCTTTCAATTTTTTCAAGTCACCTTCCTGCACCCACCGCAGAATATATTTCTCAGAACTGTTTAAACCTGTAATCTCTTGCCGATCAGCATTTAAAAATGCCTTGGCATAATCAGGATTTTCTTCGTTTGCTATTTTTTGATAGGCGTCTGGATAATATTGCTGCAAATAGACTTTTAAAACCCATTGATCATTCGGCGTTGGTTTCTCAGCCATTTTTAACAAAACAGAATAACGAATAGGAATTTTTTCAAGATCAATTTTATCGTCTGGATGTTCATGACAAGCTCGCATGAATTGCTCTTGTTGTGTTTGAAAATGGCGTTGCAGCCAAGGTGTAGATGCGATTAATTCATGAAGTGGTTTATATAATTCATCGCGTGGATGCAACCAACGAAAACGGATGCCGACTAAATCCAATATTTTTAGTCGAATGGCTAGATCGAAATGTTCTAACATGGCGACAAAGTCTTTTGGCCGATCTTGCAAAATCTCTGTTAACAATCCGCGATGATGACTCCACTGTCCGTCAACTGCCAATGCCTTGGCGAGTTCAGCAAAATCTTTTTGCTCTTTCAATACATCAAATAATTGGGGAGAAGGATTTAATAATTGAAATCGATCTGGAAAACCAAATCGAACCATTGAATAAAGAAAATAACGCATTTGTTCTGCGGTGGTTAATTGCGCGAAGGGAACCGCCTCAATGATTGGCTCGGGAGGCGCAAAGCCGGGTGGTGCATCAATGGTAGTTGTTCTTTTTATCCAAGCAAGTCTGGACAATTTAGCAGATCGGGGATGCACGATTCTAACATCACTCGATTCGCCAAATACACTCTTGTCCTCTATCCAGTCGGTTGCTTCGAGATAACGGTTGGTCGTTTGGCAATATTTCAAAAAATGTTGCTTGATAAGCGCAGGAGATAATAACCTGAAAAAACCGTTAGGCTTAATGAAAGTCGGTTCGCTTGCTTTTGTCTCAGCAGATTTGTTCTCAGCCAGCTCCTCTTCTTTATATTCATACATCTCATTCACTGGAATATCGAATTCCCAGGCTTTAAAAATAGCGTCGATACACGTGTTAACCGTGGAATAGAATGGCAGCCATTCTGCTGCAGCTTCGGGTTGTTTTGCCTGTTTGTATTTTTCCCAAAAAGTTTTTTGAAAATGCGTGACAAATGTGTCAGCCATGAGTTGTAAATCATAATAATTTAGAAAATTCTCATTGGCTTGTTCCAGTATAGCTTTGGTGAGTAACGTCGAAGATTCATATCGATCCTTGTTATACATTTCGCTACGCAGATGATAGCGCTCTTGTGTCGCAAAATGATATACCACATTACGAACATGAACCACCATGTTCAATCGATCGAGTTCTACTTTATTCGCTTCAACATGATCATCAATTACTTTTTCAAAAAATTTCGTGCGAAGCGTGCATAGCACATCTTGGTAAGTATTGCCGCCCGTGAGTTTTTCATTGGCATCTTGTAGGTGACCTACGACACCCCAATCACAAAGCGCTAGGTGAGGGGTGACCATATTAAGAGTGCCTTTCTTCAATAACTCATACGCTGCAGCCTCTGCTCTTTCAGCGGCGAATTGTTGATTGAGTTCTTCATCCGTTGGGAGAATATCTTTATCTTGTTCTCGCAGTTTTTTTAAGATATTTTCTTTGCTGACGAGTGGTTTTTTTTGCAGTAAATAAACATACTTTTCTAATTCTTTTTTGATATCGACAAAAGGCACTGTGTGAGGATTTGTTGTTATCAATTCAAACAACCGATTGGGGAATGCTGTAATATTTGAAAGGAGCACCGCTTCAATTTTGTGTTCTTCTGCACATTTTTCCAATTGCTGACATAACAGTTTAATTTGTTTTTTGAAATCGTCATTGAAGATATAGCCTGGTTTCTGATTTTCATACAGTTGCTGAATAAACGTTTCATATCCTTGAATATCTTCTTTTATGTCAGGCGGACGCGGATAAGCATCCTCTTTCAATTTTAAGCGCGCAGAAAGATAATTTTTTGATTCTATTTGTTTTGTTTCACGTTTTGTTTCACGTTTTGAGTCGCTCATGGAATAATTATAGCATAGCGTAGTGATTCATTTGAGGTGCGAACATAAAACACGTTTTTGCTTGCAGGTATCTATACAAGCCTCCGTTGTGTCGTCCCGCGCGGCTTTTAGCGCGGGATCCAGTGCCTTCAAGCAGCCTCTGCTAAGGCGCTGGATCCCGCGCTAAAAGCCGCGCGGGACGACACATGAGTGGTTTGTGTAGATATCTTTATAAAAGCATGCTGATACGACTCACAGAGAATTAAGCAATAACGCTTTTCCAAGAGGGAAACAAGGGGATTTGTATAAAAATAATTAAATTTTTTCTCTATCCTGAATACCGATACCCTCTACACTTTTTCATAAAACCCATCAATCAATCGATTCGCAAATTCACTGGCTAATGCTGGGCTGCCGAAAATTTCACCCTGCACGATAAAGCAGCCTAACGATTGCAACAATTCCTCTTGTTTCATGCTTTCAACACCTTGTGCAATCAAGCTAATATTTAAACTCTTCGCCAACGCCACAATCATTTTCACAATCGACTCACTGTCTTTATTGATCGTGATATCTTGAATCAGCGATTTATCCAATTTGAAAAAATCGACAGGCAAACGGCGCAAATGTTGCAGCGATAAATGCCCTGCGCCAAAATTATCAATTAAAATCCGCACGCCTAAATGTTTCATCATGTGAAGCATTTTTTCAATTTGTTCGATCTTGATCGACAACGATGTTTCTGAAATTTCAAAAATAACTTTTTCAGGCTCCAACGCTATCTCTTGCATCAAGTGTGACACTTTGTGAATAAAATGCGGATCCTCTAATTGCTTCAGAGAAACAGGAATCGACACCGCCGGTGGCAAAAACCCACTGGTCTTCCACACGTTTAAATGGTCAGCGATGGTTCGAATCATCCATTCGGTAATAGCAATCATTTTGCCGGAATTTTCCGCCATTTTAATAAATTCATCGAGATGAATAATACCAAAATCAGGATGCTTCCAACGCAACAACGCAACCATACTGGTAATCGTTTTAGTTTTGATATTCACCTGCGGTTGATAATAAATCGAGAAATCCTGGTAAATCGATTGACTGCGTAAATTGGACGATAAAATTAATTCACGGCGACTGACAGAATGCATTTCTTCTCGATAAAACTGATAACTATTGTGACCGTGAATTTTTGCCTGATGCAATGCACTGTCTGCATTCTTAAGTAACATCTTTGTATCAACCCCATCCACCGGATAAATCGCAATACCAATACTGGCGGTAATATACAAATCATTCCCTTGCACTTGAAACGGTTGCGCAACCGCTTCCAAAATGCGTTGCGCAATATACGCTGCCGTTTCGGCTTTTGCCAATTGCGGAAAAATAAAAACAAACTCATCACCCGAAAAACGACTCAACGTATCCACTTGCCGAATACAACCTAGCAACCGATCCGCCACTTCTTTTAATAACGCATCACCGATGTCATACCCTAATGCATCATTAATAATTTTAAAACCATCCAAATCCAGAAACATGACGCCGCACGTTAATTGATAACGCTCGCTCTGCCCCAACGTCACTTTTAAGCGATCTTCAAAAATTTTGCGGCTCGGTAAATTGGTTAACGAATCGGTTAAGATATTATTTGAGAGTTTATTTTGTAATTCATCAAATTGTGTTTGCAGATAGACTTGTTTCGCAATTTCTTTCTCTAATCTATCCTGGGTTTTGTCAAACAATTGATTCACTTGATACATCCGAACAGTCGAATAGACAAAGCCGAAAATTAATCCGGCAATAATGATGATTGCAATATAGAAACCAATAAGCATTGTTTTCTTCCTTGAGCACTTGATTTAAGCCTAGCATATTTTTTGCAGATTGCTAATCAACTGTATTTTTTACGATTCAAATAATGACTTGATTGTAGAGTTTTTGTTTTAATCCGTTTGAATTGTTATGTTTTTATCAAATACCTATTTTTTTTGCTTCGCATCTGGGGCGTGTTGTTCTAGCGAACCACCCTTGTATCTAATCAGTTGATCTATCGCAGCCAGACAAAGAGTAGATAAATTGTTATTGTTGAATTGCAATTGCAGCGTTTGTAAAGTATTTAAATCTTCTTTTTCAACTGCTTCGATCAATGCTTCACATTGTTTTTGATCGATGCCATCAAAGTAACCAGCCGGATAAGATTCTTCTAATCTAAATAGTCTGTTTGGCATGGTTGATTTGTCATGATTTAATTGCAATAAATCGCGGATATACACAATGGTCAGCAGTTTACTCATTGCAAAGTTGTCTGTTTTCTCATAGGCTTCTGCAAGAATATCAACATCGAATGTTTGTTTTTCTAGCATGATACGCACTAACTCGAGTTGATTTGCTTGCACTGCGCAAGTTAAAAGATTCATATAATAGTCGTCTGAATAAATTCCTATGCGCATGAAGTTTTTTTCATCTTGTGCAATTAATAAAGCCAATTTGAAACTACGTTTTAAAAAAATAGCTCTCCAAAGTGGAAGACTATCGGTCAAGTCAATTTTTTCTTCATGATAATATTGACATGCAATTGTTTCATTATCTAATTCACGGACAGCGTCCGCTAATAAAACAACCTTTTTGTCTTTTACGCGCTCAGGCATTTCACTGATGCTGGTCGAGACGGCTAATGCATTTCGGATTTGCTCTTGCAAGTCAGAATCATTTAATTTTCTTAACGCCGCAAAGAAATTTGTGGTAAAAAGCAATTTTGTCAATGATAGATTGCGCTTTAAAATTCTGACAAAGGCTGTTAATAGTGGCGAGCCATGCTCTGCTATTTTGATCAAAAAATTCAGTAACTTTTTTGCATTGTCCTCACTTATTTCATCGGATTTGAAAAAATGCTGAATAAATAATTTTTCATCTTCAAAAAAATTATCTTTTGCATCCGGTGCTAGAATACTTTTTAGTTTGATCATCTGAAATAGAACGGCGTGCCTTGAACCATTTTCTTCTTTGTCTAACTCTTCTGCGGTCAGTGATACATCGTTGTAACGGGGGTATTTCGCTTTCAACTGTGTGTTGGCGTCTCTTTTTAATAAAATAACAACAAACTCAGATCGATTCATGCGGCAAGCATAATGTAGAGGCGTTTCTTGTTTGATCTCTGAGAAGGTATCATCATGAGGTTGATTCATATCTGCACCTGCATCGAGTGCTTTACAAAATGCGTCTTTATTATTCTGGGTAATGCAATCAAATAAGAGTGGTCGATGGAAGTGACTGCCATAATATTTTTTTATCAAACCTAGCAGCGGCATGATGGCTTGCGCATTCGCATGATCGTATGAACTCACCCAAGCGTTTTCGAGTTTTGACAAATCGGGTGGCAACAAAGCAACTGAGAAAACAAACATTATGCTTTCTAACTCTGCGCGGTGAATGGCCATTTTATACTTTTCAGAGTATTTTGATTTTTGCCATTCATGTTCTGCTTCTTTCCAGAGTAAATAAAAATTTTTCGCGATGGCAAGCGGTGTTGCATCCTGCCTAGGCGCATACAATAACCAAATATCAAAACTACCAAACAGAGATTTTTGTGCGGTCAAATAATTTTCTTTAAACACAGGAAATTGATAGCTTTTAAAATGCGGTAAGCGCACATCCTCTACATCGGGAAGGGGTGCAACATTTGTGTCGGCAAAATAGCCACCCTCGATTGCGAGAACAACTTCTGCAGCATGTCCTTTAATCGTTGCTCGATCACGAACGGTATTGCGTTCTTTATCTAATAGGTTTGTCATCATTGAGGACAAGTGCTCAACTGCCTCTCTTATTGCGGGCGAGCTTTCGGGTGTCGAGTATTGTCGGCAAAGTTTTTCTAACGAACGTACCGTGACGGGCAGTCCTTTAAATTTTTCTTCAAACGCTGCTTGATAGGCTTCTAAGCAATAGAAAAACAAGGGATTATAGCGATTGACGCGCGCCATCGCGCTGATGCCCACTGTGTCATGACCAGGCGATTTATCTCGCTCAGTTGTGGGCGGTCCTATCCAAATAGTTGAATAAGAAGGGGGTGGGCGATCCTCTTTGTGATCTATTCTAGAGTCAGACATAAGTATTCTTCATGTGGCAGAGCGTAAAAAGAATTATTGAATTAGATGTTAAGAATTATAAAAGCGCTTCGGTAATTTTCTATAGTATAGCATTGAAACAGCACCCTGGATTGTATCCTATAGGATACAATCCGGGCTACGACACTCATGTGAAGAAATTTTTTTTATACAAATTCCCCTTGCTCCTGACGGATCGACGCAAATTCCACCCATGTGTCGTTCTGAAAAATCTTACGCCCAAATTATTTGACCGCAGTTGTCGCAGTAGCGCGTAAGATTTATTCAGGATCCACGAACGAAGAACTCATTCCTGAATTTATATGGATCGATGATACTCAAGTGGATCCTGAATAAATATTCCGTGCGAGTACCCTTGCTACGGTTAAAATAGGTTGACGTCATATTTTTCAGGACGACGCATGGGTGGAATTTGCGTCGATCCGTCAGCCCTTGTTCCCCCTCTTCCAAAGGGCATTGTTGCGTAATTCAACATGACTTCATCCGTGAGTTCCTTCCACCCTTGTGGGGGATTTGTATAAACAGCAACAGTCATTCTTATGGTCGAAGCACTCGGAGAACGTAAAAACTTGTCATTCGTATCTCACCCCGAATTCAAAATATTTTCCGGCTTAACCTTTAAGACAAATTGTCTAAACGCATCAAACTCATCTGACTTAGTCGGCACAGGCAACGGTGACGCTTTAAAAACAGCAGCTTCTGCCGATTGATCTAAACTTACATCACCACTGCTTTTAATCACTTGCACATCCAACACCGTCCCGCCAGGTGCTAAGCGAATTAATAACTCCGCTGACAAACTCTTATCGACCGTGCTCGGCACTAACCAATTCTGGCCGATGGCTTGCAAGATCATTGCCTTATATTTATCGACGATACCGCGCATCGCTTGATGACGCGCGCCGTCTAATTGTTTCTGCGCTTGTAACATTTGCTGTTGCAGCGATTTCGCATCCAGCTCTTTTAATTCTTTTTGAAATTCTTTCTCTATGCTTTTTTGCTTAACTTTCTTTTGCTGCTGTTTTTGCTTCGCAATATCTTTTAATAACTGTTCCGCTATTTTATTTTGTTCGACAGGTTTTTCTTTCTTCGGCAAAATCGCAATCGCCTGTTTTTTCAGGATGACGGGGTTTGGTTTCATCGGCACCGGCTTAGGTTCAACTTGTTTGGGTTGCACGATAGGAGTCGGTTTGGGTTTCGCAGGAATAATTTTATGCGGTTGCATCGGTGCCGCATCAATGACCATTGCATTAATGATTTGAGAACGCTGATCTGAATTTTCGAGCACTGGCATACTGCTTTGCAACGTAATACTCAATACCAAGGCTGCAAAAATGAATCCATGCAACGCAAGAGAGAGATAAAAAAATCGACGTTCACGCAGTTCTTTTGCCCACATCATATTAACCCGCTGGCGCTTCAATGCCTGACGGCTGGGTAATCAAGCCAACACTTTTCGCACCGGCTTGTTGCAATAACGACATCGCTTCAACAATTTTGCCATAATTCGCGCTCTTATCACCGCGCACCAACACCGGACGTTGCTCTGCTGCACTCGCTTCTGCGGATAACCGCGTTGAGACTAAATTACTTAACACCCGCGCTGTAATCGGTTGATTCGGTTTGTCTGCGACATTGAGAAAATAATTTCCTTGCGCATCCACTGTCACAATCAATGGTTCTTTTTGATCGGGTGGAATGGCTTTAGCTTCCGTCTGCGGCAAATCAATTTTTACCCCTTGCGTCAGGAGCGGCGTGGTAATCATAAAAATCACTAACAATACCAACATAACGTCAATAAATGGCACCAAATTAATTTCTGCCATCGGACGTCGCGAGCGTCTTTGATTAAGAATATGCATAGGATTATGGCTCCACCGTTTCAGCAGACTGAACAGTCGCTTGTCTCACTAAAATATTGGTAAATTCTTCTTGGAACACATCAAAGCGATTCAACAAGCGATTAATGTCTGTCGTAAATCGATTGTATGCAACCACCGCAGGAATCGCCGCAAACAACCCCATGGCGGTTGCAATCAATGCTTCCGCAATACCCGGTGCAACCATTGAGATGGTGGCTTGCTGCACATGCGCTAACGTGCGAAAGGTCAACATAATACCGCACACGGTACCAAAAATACCGACGAAAGGACTGGTTGAACCCACTGTCGCTAACAAAGGCAATTGCATTTCTAATTTATCTTGCTCACGCATTTGCACCACATTCATTGCGCGACGAGCACTCGCCAACATCGTGTCTGCTGTCGCACCGGCTTGTTTGCGTAACCGTAAATACTCACGAAATCCCGCTTGGAAAATCGCTTCGATACCAACTAAATCCGTTCGGCGTTGCAACGTGTCCGAATACAATTTCGCAATATCACCGCCCGACCAAAAAATATCTTCGAAACGAGTGGTTTCAGCGCGAATGTCTTTTAAATAAAAATAACGTTGCAAGATGTATGACCACGAAATAATCGACGCACCGAGCAGCAACACCATGACAAGCTTGACGAAAATGCCTGCATTCATAAAGTACGTCAACATTGAGGAATCCACATTCATGATTTTCTCTCCAGTTCTTAATTAATGTAAAATTACTAACAAGTTTATCCGTTTACTCAAACTCTTCAAATAAATTTAAATTCTTTTGCTGGATGACTACTTTATCCGGCACTTTTAACCCAAAATGCAAATACGCCTGTTTGGTCGCAATTCGGCCGCGCGGGGTGCGCATCATAAATCCTTGTTGAATGAGATAAGGCTCAATCACATCTTCAATCGTGCCACGTTCTTCACTGATCGAGGCCGCCAAACTATCCACCCCCACCGGGCCGCCACTGTATCGATCAATCAAGGCTAATAATAATTTACGGTCCATCATATCAAATCCTTGCTCATCCACATCTAATAAATCCAGTGCCCGTTTCACAATTTCTTCAATAATACGGCCATCGCCTTTCACTTGCGCATAATCACGCACCCGACGCAATAATCGATTGGCAATTCGCGGCGTGCCGCGTGAACGACGAGCGACTTCTTCTGCACCGCGTGGATCAATGGTAATCCCCAAAATAGCGGCTGAGCGCGTGACAATTTGAGCCAATTCTTCCACTTGATAAAACTCTAAGCGTTGAACAATGCCGAATCGATCCCGCAACGGCGAAGTTAACAAACCGGCTCGCGTCGTCGCGCCAATCAGCGTGAACGGCGGCAAATCTAATTTAATCGAGCGCGCAGCGGGGCCTTCGCCAATCATAATATCTAATTGATAATCTTCCATTGCTGGATAAAGCACTTCTTCAACGACTGGACTTAAGCGGTGTATTTCATCGATAAACAAGACATCGCGCTCTTGTAGATTGGTTAAGAGCGCGGCGACATCGCCAGGTCTTTCTAACACGGGCCCAGACGTTTGGCGTAAATTCACACCCATTTCATGCGCAATAATATTCGCAAGCGTTGTTTTGCCTAAACCCGGTGGGCCAAAAATCAAGACATGATCTAATGCCTCATGACGGCTGCGCGCTGCTTCGATGAAAATTTCCATTTGTTCGTGAACACTTTGCTGGCCAATATAATCTGCGAGCATTTTTGGCCGAATGGCACGATCCAGTGGATCGGCATCTTTCAGTTGCGCTGAAATCATTCTTTCCTCTGTCATACGACCATCTCCCTTAATGCACGACGAATTATTTCTTCACTGCTTAATGCACCATCATCGACTTTTGATACTGCGCGACTGGCTTCTTGGGGTTTATAGCCCAGCGAAATTAATGCAGATATCGCATCTTGCACAGTTTGATTGCGGCCATTATTTTCTTTACCGACCGCCAATAAATTTAATTCAACGGGTGATTGCTGCTGCCACGCGGCGACTTTGTCACGCATTTCAATGATTAAGCGTTCTGCGGTTTTTTTTCCAACGCCGGGTAGGCGAATCAAACTGGCAGCATCGTTATTTACGACACAACGCACAAACTCTTCCGGTTCTACGCTCGAAAGAATGGTTAACCCTAATCGCGGGCCCACCCCGTTGACTTTTAAGAGTGTGCGAAATAATGCGCGCTCTTCGCGGGTGAAAAAACCATAGAGATGATGCGCATCTTCCCGTACGACAAAATGGGTGAATAACGTGACAGGCTGGCCGACCTCGGGCAAGCGGTAAAAAGTACTCATCGGCGCATCAATTTCATAACCGACACCGTTGACCTCGAGCAAAAGTTGCGGTGGTTGTTTTTCTAACATGTTACCGCGTAATAATCCGATCATGGGTTGGTTCCTTTTTGATTTACAATTCGATTAGAACGCCTTCTCTGGAGGGCATAGGCGTCAAGCTAAGGAAAATGTAGGGTGGCACGACGCGCCTTTTGCGTCGTAATCCACCAAGCTGCAGCAATTTGATAAGGTGGATTACGGCAAAGGGCGCCGTGCCACCCTACAACTAAGCAGAATTTCCTTAGCTTGACGCCTATGCCCTCCGGGGAAGGCGTTCTAAACAATACTTTCTTAGCTCTCTACCCTCTCTTCTTTTCTAAGGCACATAATCCCGCCAGCTCGATTTCTTTTTACGGCCTCGCGAACGAACATCATTCCCTAACTTAGCGACACAAAATCGCGAATGCGCATGACACAATGCAATTGCCAATGCATCGGCTGCATCCGCTTGCAGCGATGCAGAAATATTCAATAACTTTTTCACCATGTGCTGCACTTGTGATTTATCCGCTGCACCATATCCCACGACTGATTGTTTCACTTGCCGAGCAGAGTATTCTGCAACCGACACCCCTAACGCCACAATCGCCGCTCCACGCGCCTGACCCAGTTTTAATGCAGATCGTGGGTTATCATGCATAAAAATTTGCTCAATCGCCGCTTCGTCAGGCTGATGCAATTCAACAATGGCGCGCAATTCGGTAAATATTTTTTGCAACCGTTCAGCCGCAGAATAAGGCACCAGTGTCACACAACCGCTATCAATATAGTGACTTTGATTGCCTTCGCACCGAATGATGCCGTAGCCCGTATAGCGAGAACCTGGGTCAACGCCTATGATAATGCTCATGTGTATTTAAAATCCTTTTTTAAAAACATTGCAAGGCGCGCTTAAGAAAGGGCTGTCAACAGAGAACAATTTAATTTTTTTATACAAATCCCCCTTGTTCCCCCTTTTTCAAAGGGGGAGACCTACTAAGCAACCTCTCGACTAAACGCGAAACTGTTTAGAAGGTCTCCCCCTTTGAAAAAGGGGGAACGAGGGGGATTTGTACAAAAAAAAGAAATTCTTACTCAACGCTTACCCCTCTTTTTTCGGGAGTTGGAGCACTCACTCCAACTGAATCAACACTTCCTCCGGAATATCCGCATTCGAATACACTTCCTGCGTGTCATCTAATTCTTCTAACATGTCCGTTAACTTCATCAATTTTTCAGCCATCTCAAGATCTGTGATCGGTGCACTGGTAGCCGCTAGCATGGTAATTTCTGCTTGCTCCGGCTTAAAGCCTGCCGTCTCAATCGCCTTTTTCACCACCTGAAAATTTTCTGCGGACGTAATCACTTCAATGCTTTTATCATCATTGACAATTACATCATCTGCATTGTGCTCCAGCGCAATTTCCATGATGCGTTCTTCATCCACACCCGGCGCAAACGTCATTTGGCCTTTTTTGTTAAATAAATAAGAAACAGAACCATCTGTTCCTAAATTACCGCCGCACTTTGAAAACGCATGACGCACCTCACCCACCGTGCGATTGCGATTATTCGTCATGCAATCCACTATCACAGCGACGCCACCCGGCCCATATCCTTCATACCGCACTTCTTCCACATCATTGCCTTCTAAACCAACAGCACCTCGTTTGATAGCACGATCAATCACATCTTTTGACATGTTCGAGGTAAACGCTTTATCTAATGCCGCGCGCAACCGTGGATTCGCATCCGGATCACCGCCACTGATTTTTGCTGAGACAGTGATTTCTCGAATTAACTTGGTATACAGCTTCCCTTTCACAGCATCTTGCTTGGCTTTGCGATGCCGAATATTCGCCCATTTACTATGACCTGCCATGTCTGTCTCCAACCCTGATCATTTTTCTTCTGTCGTTACTTTCTTTTCTTCTGTCACTTCTTTGCGAATCCGTATCCCTAACTCAATTAATTGCTTAGGATCCACGGGAGCCGGTGCATCCGTTAATGGACACGTTGCCGTTTGTGTTTTTGGAAATGCAATCACTTCACGAATGGAACTGGAACCGGTCATCAACATGGCCAAGCGATCGACACCAAATGCAATACCACCGTGCGGAGGACAGCCAAATTTTAAGGCAGTGAGCAAGTGACCAAATTTTTGTTGCGCGTCTGCTTCGGAAATATTTAATGCACGAAACACCGCCATTTGCATCTCAGGCGAATTGATCCGCACCGAGCCACCGCCAATTTCACTGCCGTTTAAAACCATGTCATACGCGCGCGCTAAAATGTTAATCGGATCATTGTTAAGTTCACTGACGTCATTGATTTTCGGTGCGGTGAACGGATGATGACACGCAGATAAACGGCCTTCACCTTTTTCAAACATGGGGAAATCCACCACCCACAATGCACGCCAACCCGATTCAACAAAACCACGATCGTGCCCTACCTTCAATCGCAACGCCCCTAATGATTCATTGACCACTTCTTTCTTATCCGAACCAAAGAAAATAATATCGCCGACTTTGGCTTTGGTACGCTCAATAATCGCTTTGACGGTTGCTTCTGGAATAAATTTTAAAATCGGTGACTGCAATCCATCCGCATTGAATTTAATGTAAGCCAACCCTTTCGCGCCAAAAATACTGACGTATTGCGTATAATCATCAATTTCTTTGCGACTTAAATCAGCGCCGCCGGGAACACACAATGCGGCAACACGACCATGCGGATCATTCGCAGGCCCGGAAAACACTTTAAACTCCACCTCACGCATTAAATCATTCATATCAATTAATTCTAACGGAATGCGTAAATCCGGTTTATCAGAACCAAATCGTGACATCGCTTCAGCATAACTCATGCGTGGGAACGGATTCGGTAATTGCACATCTAATAATTCTTTAAACATACCGCGAATCATTTCTTCCATGATCGTTTGAATTTCTTCTTCGGTTAAAAAAGATGTTTCAATATCCAGCTGAGTGAATTCCGGTTGACGATCCGCTCTTAAATCTTCATCCCGAAAACAACGAACAATTTGATAATACCGATCCATGCCCGCCATCATTAATAATTGCTTAAATTGTTGCGGTGATTGCGGTAACGCAAAAAATGAACCGGGTTTGGTACGACTCGGCACCAAATAATCGCGCGCACCTTCCGGTGTTGCTTTGGTTAAGAAAGGTGTTTCAATATCTAAAAATCCTTGCTCATCTAAATAACGGCGCAAATAACGCGTGATGGAGGCACGAAAGATCATCCGTTGCAGCATTTCCGGACGGCGTAAATCCAAATAGCGATACTTTAAGCGAATCTCTTCACCCACTTCATGGTATTCATCAATGGGAAACGGTGTCGGCTCAGCGCGATTTAAAATCGTCAGCTCTAATGCTTCCACTTCCACTTCACCCGTTGCTAAGTCACGATTCACCGTGCCATCAGGACGATGACGCACACGGCCATGCACCCGCACGACAAATTCATTGCGCAGTGATTCAGCAATGCGAAAGACTTCTTTATTCGTCGGTGCGACCACCACTTGCACGAGGCCTTCTCTATCCCGTAAATCTAAAAAAATAACACCGCCATGATCTCGACGACGATGAATCCATCCCGCCAAAAAAATGTCTTGATCTAATAACGCTGTTGTAACTTGTCCGCAATAATGACTACGCATGATGATAACCTTTACTTTAATGTTTGTTGTTTTTACCGCTAATTCCCGGCTGAACCACCCCTAACGAAATAACAAATTTTAATGCTTGTTCGACACTCATATTTAACTCAATCACTTTTTCTCTTGCGACCATTAACAAAAATCCCGAGGTCGGATTCGGTGTAGTGGGCACATATAAACTGACTATATCTGTTTCTTTTAACTGTTGGCTAATAACACTCGAAGGACTACCCGTTTGAAAAGCCACTGTCCAGACACCTTCACGCGGGTATTCGACTAAAAAAACTTTGTGAAATGCCCGCTCTCCCCCGGGTAACAACAAGGTTTGTAACACTTGCTTCACACCCATGTAAATGGTGCTCACTAAGGGGATATGCCCAATCAATGCATCCCACACTGCCACCAATCGACGACCCAAAAAATTAGCGACAATAAATCCCGTGAATAAAATAACGGCTAAAATAATCAGAACACCGATACCTGGGACATGAAAACCAATTAAAGCATCGGGTTGATATTCTTTCGGAATCAGCACCAATACTTTATCTAATAATTGAACCAAGAATCCAATCGCCAGGATAGTGATCCAAATAGGCAGCCAGACTAATAATCCTGAAATAAAATACCGTTGCAGAAAACTCATCATGTCGTAGAACTCCCTGAGGATGTGTCTTTACTGGAAGAAGATGTCGCTGTGGTCTTTGTTTCTGGTGTCTTTGTGTCTGTAGTCTTTGTTGCTGGGGTCTTTGTTTCAGTGGAATCTGAACCCGTGGATTTAGCCGCCTCTGGCTTACCCTTGTTGCGAAAATCCGTGGCATACCAACCGGTGCCTTTTAATTGAAAACCCGCCGCTGAGATGAGTTTTTGCAACGTCTCTTGATGGCATTCTGGGCAATTTTTTAACGCATCCTCTGACATTTTTTGAAATGCTTCGAGTTGATGACCGCACGCTGTACATTGATATTCGTAGATTGGCATAGTGACTCTCAAAAAGAGGGTATTTTAGCAAGGAATTGGCAAAGGCAACACCCCTGATTTCACCGCTCCGGATGACAGCTCTTTCTGATTGCAGTACGATGGTCGCCTTAGTGAATTGAAGCCCAGGAACACTCATGACCAAAACCATTTTAATCACCGGTTGCTCAAGCGGCATCGGACTCGCCGCCGCGACTTTCTTAAAACAACGCAACTACCGGGTCTTTGCCACAACCCGCACCGTTGCCGATGTTGAAAAATTAAAAGCAATGGGGCTCGAAAGCCTCCAATTGGATATCAACGATTCCAAATCCATCCAAACAGCCTTAACCGCCATATTAAATCAAACCGGCGGCACCTTGGATGCCTTGTTTAATAATGCCGGTTACGCCCAAGCCGGCGCCGTTGAAGACCTCTCCCGCGATGCCATGCGCAAACAATTTGAAACCAATGTATTTGGCCCGATGGAATTAACCAATGCCGTTATTCCCATCATGCGCAAACAAGGCCACGGCCGGATTATTCAAAATACATCTATTTTAGGGCTCGTCGCCATGCCTTATCGCGGCGCTTACAATGCATCGAAATTTGCATTAGAAGGATTCACCAATACACTACGACAAGAATTACATAACACCCCCATTTTTGTTTCAGCAATTGTACCCGGACCCATTCGCAGCGATTTACGCAAAAAAGCCCTGAATCATTATCAAGACCACTTAGCCAAAAAACCCAGCGAACACCGCGCAGTGTACGATAAAATGGAAAAACATTTTTTTACCGTGTCGGCGAGTGAACGACGTTTCACCCAAGGCCCTGAGGCCGTGGTCAAAGAATTAATCAAAGCGCTTGAGAGTCAAAAACCAAAAGCGCATTATTACGTCACTTATTCCGCGCATCTCTTTGCCTGGTTACGTCGGTTACTTCCCGATGCGTGGTTAGATGCGGTCATGGAACGAATTAATCGAGGTGAAATGTGAAAAAATCAGTAACCCTGCTGGTGCTTTATTACAGTCGTTATGGTGCCGTCAAACAAATGGCTCACTATATTGCACGCGGAATTGAATCCGTTGATGGGGCTTCGGCACGTCTACGTACAGTGCCCTCTGTGTCTCCTAACACTGAAGCGACTGAACCGCAAATTCCAGACAGTGGCGCACCCTACGCTACCATAGACGATATAAAAGAATGCGATGGATTAGCACTCGGCAGTCCAACTCGTTTTGGCAATATGGCAGCGCCGATGAAACATTTTATTGATACCCTGAGCACCGTGTGGTTATCAGGCAACACGGTGAATAAACCTGCTACTGTTTTTAGCGCAAGCGCCAGTTTGCACGGCGGACAAGAAACCACCTTGATGAGCATGATGATACCTTTATTCCACTTGGGCTTTATCGTAATGGGCATTCCCTACACCGAAGCGGATTTAAATACCACGCGATCCGGCGGAACACCCTATGGCGCAACCCATGTCACGGGTGCAGATGGCAAAAATTCCGTGAGTGATGAAGAACAACGACTGTGTTTTGCGATAGGAAAACGGTTAGCGGAAATCACGCTGAAATTAAACGTTTAAAAAACATCCTTGGAATCGAACCATGGAAATCAATGCTGGCAATAACCCCTTTATTCTCGCCGATGGCCGCTGGTCAGGGTCTAATGGTATTGGGCGATTTTCCAGAGAAGTGTTATCGCGTCTGCACCATACCGATGTTTTTACGCAGGGACCTAGACCATTAAGTTTGCCAAATATTTTTTGGCAAATGCGCGCCTTACAACACGCTAAAAAAAAATATCGTGTCTTTTATACGCCTGGCTTTAATCCGGTACTGTGTTCTTCTCTTCCTTATGTGCTTACGGTTCATGATTTAATTCATTTAACCTTTCCGGGCAATGCAAAATGGTTAAAGCAAGCTTATTATCGATGCTTGATTAAACCTGCTGTGCAACGTGCGCATAAAATCATTACGGTTTCTGACTACTCGAAAAAAACGATTGTGCAGTGGGCAAATATTCCTGAGGAGCGTGTGGTCGTTGTTAGTAATGGTGTGAGTGATCAATTGACGCCTGCTGGCAAACACTATGCGCCCGGTTTCCCGTATTTATTACACGTTGGCAATACGAAACCGCACAAAAATATTGAGCGTTTGATTCAGGCGTTTCTGCAAGCACGTATCCCGCATGATTTTCGCTTGATTTTAACCGGGACAAAAACAAAAAATCTTGCTGAGTACATTTTAAAAAATCGCTTAGAGCAGCGTGTGTTATTTTGTAATGTGTTAGACGATGAGACATTACAAGAATTTTATCGTGGCGCAACGGCGCTGGTTTTTCCGTCGCTCTACGAAGGATTTGGTTTACCCGTGATTGAAGCAATGGCGTGTGGCACGCCTGTTTTAACCTCCAATACAACATCCTTGCCAGAGGTGGCGGGTGAAGCAGCATTGTTAGTGGATCCTCTCAGCACAGAGGCGATTGCAACAGGGATCACGAAATTAATTGAAGATGCTGCGTTACGTCATACACTGGTTCAGAGCGGATTGAAACGCGTGACATTATTTTCTTGGGAGATGGTGGCGCAGAAAATACAACGGGTGTTAAATGAGTTTGCTTGAGGCGCGTGTCTTCGGAATATTGCTTTTTATACAAATCCCCCTTGTTCCTGACGGATCGACGCAAATTCCACCCATGCGTCGTCCTGAAAAATATGACGTCAACGTATTTTAACCGTAGCGACGGTACTCGCACGGAATATTTATTCAGGATCCACTTGAGTATCATCGATCCATATAAATTCCAGAATCAGTTCTTCGTTCGTGGATCCTGAATAAATCTTACGCGCTACTGCGATAACTGCGGTCAAAAGATTTGGGCGTAAGATTTTTCAGGACGACGCATGGGTGGAATTTTTGTCGATCCGTCAGCCTTGCGGGGAAGACATTCTAAGCAGCAGTCATTAAAGTTATGTATAAAGATATGACCGTCAGGGAGCGATCACCGACGATTCTATTTTCGCATAAAGTCAATTCATGGCAGGTGACGCTCCCTGACGGTCGCGGCTCAGTCACATAACACCCTCTTACTTTTCGCATCAAAAATCTGTCCAGCCGAATCGGACAACAACGTTTTCACACCCCCCACTTTATTCACTGCCAATGCCCACAGTGGATTAACCTGTCGATTGACACAATACCAAAACATTCCGTTTTGCCAGATAAATCCAGGCTCCGCTGAAAAATCAAGAAACGGTGAATTGTGCGGAAAACTCCGCCAATGCATTACCCCTTGTGCAGAGAAACGCGGTGATGTGTACAACACTTTTTTTCCAGCCAATAAAATAAAACGCGTTTGCCAACCAGTAGAACACGTTTTTCCATCACGACTGGCACACAACCGAGTTGTTTCACCCGAGCTCAATGCATTGATACGGGCAAAATCAATCGTGCGCTGTAATTCATTTTCAATGGATGTTGCAACGGCTCTTTGCCAAAAAAGCATTATTTGCGGTAGAACAAATAGACTAGTGATTACGATAATTGCAAGGGTGATCAGTAATTCGATTAACGTAAAACCTACTTTAACTTTTTTGCTTTTCATTGTTATTTGTTTAAGAAAAAATTATTTATTAACAGGTCGCATATGCGGAAATAAAATCACATCCCGGATTGACGGCGAATTCGTAAATAACATCACCAGTCGATCAATACCAATCCCCTCACCCGCCGTCGGCGGCAATCCATATTCTAATGCGGTAATGTAATCTTGATCATAACGGCATCGCTTCTTCATCACCCGCTTCTTTATCTTCAACTTGTTTACGAAAACGTTCTGCTTGATCATCCGCATCATTTAACTCAGAAAATCCATTCGCAATTTCACGACCGCCAATAAACATTTCAAATCGGTCCGTGATAAAAGGATTCGCGTCATTTAAACGCGCCAAGGGTGACACCTCAGCCGGATACTCGGTAATAAAAGTCGGTTGAATTAATTTCTGTTCGACTGTCTTCTCAAAAATTTCTACCTGAATTTTGCCTAAGCCGTAATTCTCATGCAGCGGAATGTCTAACTTGTGCGCCGTCTTTTGCGCAGCGGCTAACTCATTAATATCGGCTGCCGTTAAGCTGGGATTAAAATGCAAAATCGCATTAAACAATGTCATCCGCACAAACGGCTGGGAAAAATCAAAGGTGTAATCTTGATAGGTCAGCGTCGTTGTATTTAATGTATGGTTGGCCAGATAGCGCAGCAATTCTTCAGTCAAATTCATTAAATCATGATAATCGGCATACGCTTGGTAAAACTCTAACATGGTAAATTCAGGATTATGACGCGTCGACAATCCTTCATTTCTAAAATTACGGTTGATTTCAAACACGCGCTCAAAACCACCCACCACTAATCGCTTCAAATAAAGCTCAGGCGCAATTCGCAAAAAAAGCGGCATGTCTAATACATTATGATGCGTCACAAATGGTTTCGCTGCGGCGCCACCCGGCAACACTTGCATCATCGGCGTTTCGACTTCCAGAAAATCACGGTCTTTTAAAAATTGGCGAATGCCATCCACGATTTGAGAACGAATTAAAAACGTTTTGCGCGTTTCATCATTCATCAATAAATCCAAATAACGCTGACGATAACGCAATTCTTGATCGGTCAAACCATGGTATTTATCGGGCAGTGGATGCAATGATTTCGTCAACAATTCAATCTGTTTTGTCCGAACCGATAATTCACCCGTTTTGGTTTTAAATAATTTACCCGTGACGCCAATGATATCGCCAATGTCCCATTGCAAAAATGCATCATATTGCTCTGCAGAAATTTCATCTTGTCGAATGTACAATTGAATTTTGCCCGTCATATCTTGCAAATGCACAAAGCTAGCTTTGCCCATTAAACGCCGCGTCATAATCCGACCCGCCACGTTCACTTCAATCGGCTCAGCCTCTAATTCCGGTTCTGTTTTTGCCTGATATTTCTCATGCAATTTCGCGGCATACGCATCGCGGCGAAACGTATTGGGATACGCATTACCCGCAGCACGCAAATCCGCTAATTTCGCCCGTCGTTGAGCGATGAGTTCATTCGTATCCAACGTGGTTTGTTCTGACTGTGACATGGCTTCCTCTCTCACTTTTTCGTTATTTAACCATAAAAAGCGGCTTATTCCTATCTTCCACTCTGTGTTATTGACTAAGACTGAGAAAAATTTATCTGAATTATTTTATATAAATCCCCCTTGTTCCCCCTTTTTCAAAGTGGGAGACCTACTAAGCAGCTCCGTGTCTTAACAGTGAAAGCTGCTTAGCAGGTCTCCCACTTTGAAAAAGGGGGAACAAGGGGGATTTATATAAAAAGCAATTTCCTTAAAGCCCACTCAAGAGACTGGCTTCAATAAATTTATCCAAATCGCCGTCTAACACTGCTTGTGTATTCGATATTTCAACACCCGTGCGCAAATCCTTAATGCGTGACATATCTAACACATAGGAACGAATTTGACTGCCCCAGGTAATTTCTAATTTACCCGCTTCCAATTCTTGCTGTTTTGCCTGTCGATTACGTAATTCGAGTTCATAGAGTTTCGCGCGCAATTGACTCATCGCGGTTGCCCGGTTTTTATGTTGCGAACGGTCTGACTGACACTGCACCACCGTGTTGGTAGGAATGTGCGTAATCCGAATCGCTGAATCCGTTCGGTTAACGTGCTGACCGCCTGCACCACTCGCGCGATAGGTATCAACGCGCAAATCCGCTGGATTGATATCCACCTCAATACTGTCATCAATTTCAGGTGACACAAACACGGAGGCAAACGAGGTGTGGCGTTTATGATTCGCATCAAACGGTGATTTCCGCACTAAGCGATGCACACCGGTTTCCGTCCGCAACCAACCATACGCATACGATCCGGTAAATTTGATGGTCGCACTTTTAATACCTGCCACATCGCCTGCAGACGCTTCGATTAATTCCGCGTGAAAACCATGACGCTCACCCCAACGCAAATACATCCGCAACAAGATATTTGCCCAATCTTGCGCCTCTGTGCCGCCTGAACCCGATTGAACATCCATATAAGCAGAGTTAGCATCCATTTCACCCGAAAACATCCGTTGAAATTCGAGTTGTTCGATTTTTTGGGTCGCTTGATCTAATTCTTTAATAATATATGCCGCCGAGTCTTCATCGTTTTCGTTGGCAGCCAACTCGAATAATTCTGTCGCATCTTGCAACGTGTTGCCAATCGCATTGATGGATTGCACAACTTGCTCTAATTGAACACGTTCTCGACCTAAATTTTGGGCTTTTTCAGGATTATTCCAAATGGCAGGATCTTCTAATTCACGCTGTACTTCTTGTAGACGTTCGGCTTTGGTATCAACGTCAAAGATACCTCCGAATTTCTTCTAAGCGTTTGGACAAATCTTTAATGCGGAGTAAGACAGATGTTACTTCAATCACGGTTAATGCTCCCGCGTGGTTTTAAATTCGATCTCAGGCCAACGCTCCATCATCAGATTTAAATTGACGCGCGTCGGTGCTAAATAAGTTAAATTATCACTACCATCCAGTGCCAACTGATCAAATGCTTTATTTTTAAAATCTTCTAATTTTTTTGCATCGCGGCTGTAAATCCAACGGGCAGTGGCAACCGAAACAGACTCATAAACACAATCGACATTGTATTCATGTTTTAATCGATACGCTACTACGTCAAATTGCAGCATTCCGACCGCACCTAAAATTAAATGATTGCTATTCAACGGTCGAAATAACTGCGTGGCACCTTCTTCGCATAATTGCTTCAACCCTTTTTGCAGAGCTTTCAATTTCAAAGGATCTTTCAAACGCACTAAGCGAAATAATTCTGGCGCAAAATAAGGGATGCCAGTAAATTTTAATTTTTCACCTTCCGTAAATGTATCACCGATTTGAATGGTACCGTGATTATATAAACCAATAATGTCGCCCGGCCATGCTTCACTCACATGCTCTCGATCGGACGCCATAAACGTCAGCGCTTGACTGATTTTGACTTCGCGCTCAATACCCACTTGATACATCTTCATTCCTTGGGTGTAATGACCGGAACACACGCGTAAAAAAGCAATGCGATCACGATGCGAAGGATCCATATTCGCTTGGATTTTAAAAACAAAACCTGAGAAGGGTGCTTCAGTGGGCAATACTTTTCGAGTGTGTGTGTCGCGAGATTCCGGTGCGGGTGCATACTCAGCAAATGCATCCAGCAATTCACGCACACCAAAATTATTCAAAGCTGAGCCAAAAAAAACGGGCGTCAATTGACCGGCTAAAAATTCTGCTTGGTTAAATTCGTGACTTGCGCCTTTGACTAATTCAACATTCATGCGCAATTCAGCTGCTGTATCCCCTAACAATGCATCCAATTCGGGATTGTGTATACCGAGAATTTTCTTGCCCGCTTGCTGAATGTCATTTTTGCCGGGCTCATAAAGATAAATCGCATCTTCATACAAATGGTAAACGCCTTTGAAATCACGTCCCATGCCAATGGGCCAAGTAATCGGTGCGCAACGAATTTTTAAGATGGTTTCAATTTCATCCAGCAAGTCAATGGCATCACGACTGTCTCTATCCATTTTATTGATGAAAGTAATAATCGGGGTATGACGCAAACGGCACACATCCAATAATTTAATGGTACGCTCTTCAACGCCTTTCGCTGCATCAATGACCATGAGTGCTGAATCGACTGCTGTTAATGTACGATAAGTATCTTCTGAGAAATCAGCGTGTCCGGGGGTATCCAACAAATTCATGATGTGTGATTTGTAGGGGAATTGCATGACGGAGGTTGTGACGGAAATACCGCGTTGTTTTTCTAATTCCATCCAATCGGAAGTGGCATGCCGCGAGGCTTTTCGTCCTTTCACGGTGCCCGCTAATTGGATAGCGCCACCGAATAATAATAATTTTTCGGTGAGTGTTGTTTTACCGGCATCTGGATGCGAAATAATGGCAAACGTACGTCGTTTTGATAATTGTGGGTGGAGTTCAGTCATAAGATTCTTATAAGTATCTACAGAGAAAAATTTAATTTTTTTATACAAATCCCCCTTGTTCCCCCTTTTTCAAAGTGGGAGACCTTCTAAGCAGCTTTCACTGTTAAAACACAGAGCTGTTCAGAAGGTCTCCCACTTTGAAAAAGGGGGAACAAGGGGCAATGGCACTAGCTTAAGAACTGTCGTCCCGGAATTTAGTAGCTCTTAACGAGCGCCTTTTGCTCGTTTAGAGCTACTTAATGTCCGGGATCCATCTTCAATTTATCGCCCTCTTGCTTTTAACTTATATGCTTTAAGCAAAATGGATCCCGGACATTAACTGGCGCTAAATTCGCAAAAAGCGCTCATTAAGCGCCAGTAAATTCCGGGACGACGTTCTTAAGCTAGTGCCATTGGGAACAAGGGGGATTTGTATAAAAAAATTCTTATTCCATGCTTACCCCCTCTTTTTTCGGGAGCTGGAGCACTCAGTTTGTTTAGTGTTTAGCGAGGTATTCTACTGGGTTTAAAGAGAACGCTCAACGCCTAAATCTTTGGCTAAGACCAACGCATCTTCACGACCCTTTTTGCTTGGATAATAACCTTTGCGCTCACTGATTTGGACAAATCCTAATTTATGATAAAGCTTGATGGCTTTGACATTGGAACGACGAACTTCTAAGTACATGATGCTTGCTGGATTGCGATTTTTTGCTTCTTGCAATGCGAACATTAATAAGGTTGTCCCTAGGCCTTGTCGTTGCAACATAGGTAACACACCTAAATTTAAAATATGGTTTTCTCCAAGACTGGTAGAAGACATGACGATAAACGCGATGATTTTTTGTTGATGCTCGAGTCCCCATACATTATAACCTGCTGCGAAACATTGGGTGAACGTTGTCTCAATCCATGGCGCTTCTTGAGTGGCTTGTTCGATGACGAGCAGGTCGGGGATATCTTTTTTGTTTAATTGTCTTAGCATAAGAGTGTTATTTTGTATTCATCTTTTTAACGACTCGTCGTAATCAAAAGGTTGTTATTGTGAGTGCTTAAGAAAGGGCTGTCATCCTGAGTGCTTAAGAAAGGGCTGTCATCCTGAGCGCTTAAGAAAGAGCTGTCATCCTGAGCGCTTAAGAAAGG